>CAJTXE010000034.1 GCA_910580225.1 uncultured Acetatifactor sp. | reverse complement strand
ACTCTATTCCCATCGTATTGATTCCCCTGTGCGGCACGGAGGAGCTTTCCAGTAAAATCGAGTATTATCTCCGGGAGACCTACAACAAGGAGGAATGCCATGTGGTGAATTCCCAGATTGTCCGTTTTTCCACAGGTGACGGAAAGGCTGTACTGGAGGACACTGTCCGGGGCGCGGACGTGTATATCCTGATGGATGTGGGCAATTACGCATGCTCTTACCAGATGTACGGCCAGACCGTACCCATGTCCCCGGACGAGCATTTCCAGAACCTGAAAAGGACGGTTTCCGCCATCGGGGGCAAGGCGTTTCGGATCAATGTCATTTCGCCTCTGTTATATGCCAGCAGACAGGACAGGCGGATTTCCAGAGAGTCTCTGGACTGTGCCATGGCGCTGCGGGAGCTGGAAAACGTAGGCGTGAAGAATATTACTGCTTTTGATGTTCATGATAACAGGGTGGCCAACGCGGTGCCCTATAACGGTTTTGATGATCTGTTTCCCATCTATCAGGTGATCAAGGCCATCAAGAAAAACTACCCGGATATTACGTTTTCCGAGGAGAATTCCCTCTTCATCTCTCCGGACCTGGGCGCAACCACCAGGAACTATAAATACACCAATGAACTGGGTCTGGACATGGGGATTTTCTATAAGCGCAGATCCAGAACCAAGGTGGTGGGCGGCAATTATGTGGTAGATGTGCATAAATATATCGGACCCAGTGTGAAAAATAAGGATGTGTTCATTGTGGATGACATGATCTGTTCCGGCACCACCATGCTGGATGTGGCCAAATACTGCAAGAAACAGGGGGCGAAACGGGTTTTTGCCATAGCCACCTTTGCTCTGTTTACAGAGGGCATTCAGAAGTTTGACGAGGCCTACAAAAAGAATGTGATGGAGGCCGTATTTATTACAAATGCATCTTACAGGCGGGATGAAATCCGCAATGCCCCCTGGTACAGGGAAGTGGATATCACAAAATACATTGCCATCTATATCAATTCCGTGAATGCAGGAAAATCTATTTCCAAGCTTCTGGATCCCCATGAGAAGATTCACCGTCTTCTGGATAAGGGGTAAAGATTTTTCGATCCAAATGCGGCAGACTTTTTTGATTGGGGCGGGTTCAGCGGGTGATAAGGGAGGTTCTGGATGGGAAGAAAGGTTTTGATAACCGGATTTGAGCCTTTTGGTCAGGATACAGTCAATGCGTCCTGGGAAGCGGTGAGACGGCTGGAAGACAGGATCGGGGATATGGAAGTGACGAAGCTTCTGATTCCCACAGTTTTCGGAGCAGCGGGGGAAAAGGTTTTGAAGGCGGCAAAAGAACTGCAGCCGGATGTCATTCTCTGTGTGGGCCAGGCAGGGAAAAGGACTTCGGTGACGCCTGAGGTGGTGGCAATCAATCTGCGGGATGCATCTATAGAAGACAATGCAGGGAAAAGACCCTGTGACGAGTCGGTGGTGCCGGGAGGGCCAGCAGCTTATTTTGCATCTGTTCCTGTTCGAAAAATTGTTGATTCTGTTAAAGAGGGAGGCATCTCCTGCATGCTTTCCTATTCTGCCGGGGCATATGTGTGCAATGACCTGTTCTATACGGTGAGACATTTTTATGAGGGAACCGGAACACAGGTGGGCTTTATTCATGTGCCCTGCCTGCCGGAGCAGGGGGGAGACGAGCGTTCCGGAATGGTTTTGGAGACAACTGTTGAAGCACTGCGGCTGGCCGTTGGGGCGCTGTGACAGGAATGGCCGGATATGAAAATTTCAATTTGATCTTGACATAGATATAAGACTGTGGTAGTTTATAAGGGACACTACTGCAGTCTTATGCTTAGTGCTTTACCGACTACCATTTTTATGACAGGAGGAGCAGGAGAGTGGATATCAAACTTTTTGATTCGGAACTGAGAATAATGAATGTACTCTGGAGGGAAGGGGACACCACGGCAAAGCATATTGCGGAAGTACTGAAGGAGGAGGTGGGCTGGAATGTGAATACCACCTACACGCTCATCAAGCGCTGTATCAAGAAAGGTGCTGTCAGACGTTCGGAACCGAAATTTATGTGCCATGCTCTGGTGCTGAAGGAGGAGGTACAGGATGCGGAAACCAGTGAGCTGATCAACAGAGTCTATGACGGGTCCGCAGATAAACTGTTTGCGGCACTGTTGGGCGGCAGGAAACTCTCCCAGGAACAGATCAGCCATCTTAAGAAGATTGCGGAGGAGATGGAGTGAGTGCTGCGGTATAGGCGGGGCTTTTGCCTGTGGGGGGAATGGGCTGCCTAAGGGATACAAAAATCCGGGAACACTGTCCTGACAGCAGGATGGTTCCCGGATTTTTGTTGTTCAATCTGTTTTTTCATTTGCAGACGGTCTATTGGGGAGCTGTCATTTGTTTTGATCAAAGCCCCGGTCCTGCATTCTGCAGCCGGCAATCCGAAAAATCTTACGGCTGCCCGCTGGTAGCGCTCTCATCCTGGACAGAGGGCTCCACGGCCGTATGCTCACAGGTATTATAACGCAGCCCAAGGAACTGCGAACGGTCCTTATTATAGAGCTTCTTCAATTCGTCTGAGTATCCTACCACCACCCAGGGGAAGGATGTATTGAGCAGATTCAGTATATCCTGTGCAATGGATTCGTTAGCCACTGAAAAGGTATGACCCTTGGGGGTGATCTCGTCATAAATCATGACATTGTAGGTAGTACCGGTCTTCACCCCATTGGTACGATGCGTAACCGTGTTCTGATAAGCCCACATGATCTTGCCGTTGGGAATGGCCCTGGCATCGGAACCGTTTATGTAGTAGGTCATCAGACGCCCGATCTTCAATGCGCCTTTTTTGTCAAAGGATCTGGCATTTCTGTAGTCGGAATCTGCCGCGGACTCGGTATAACCTGCATTGGCAATATCTTTGCGCAGTTTCTTCAGGGAGCTGCCGCCTGCAACCTTGGCGATACGGAAAATGCCGAAGATCAGCAGGAATGCACCAACAGAGAAGAGCAGGATAAACATGACGTTCATGCTTTCAGGGCTTCCGTAGACTTCAATGTAATAAGGAAGCATGCTTTCTGTAATTTCCGCATCCGTCAGTCCGCCTTCTCTCAAAAAGCTTTTAAAATAGGAAAGTTCCTCTGCATCCAGTTTTTTAATCTTCCCGGCCAGATGCAGGGGGGTGGAAGTTGTACCATTATAAGTATTTTCCGTGATCGTGTCCATCTTGCTGCCGAAGCTTGCCGGAACTTTAACGGACATATAGCGATAGTCGGTGGCATATTCATCACCGGTCAAGATGATATAGTAGTAGTGAGTGGTTTTGGTTATGTTGGTTTTGGTGTTTTTCTCCCAGGCTTCCAGATAGCAGCCGAAGTTGTACATTAGATCTGTTTCTACCAGCTGACTTTTGATCTGATCCGGAGTAAGTGTGGTAAAGTCCACATAACCCGTAGCGGCATGGAATGCATCCAGGGCAAACCAGCCTGCCAGTCCCAGCCCGGCAATGATCAGGATCACAGATCCGAACAGGGAGCTTTTCAGTATTTTCTTTTTCAGTTCCTCAAACATTTCTCTCGTCCTCCGCATTTTATAAAATTTATGTAAAATACTAATCCTATATTACCACCAGACTCACCGGATTTCAAGATGGAAACAGGTATATTATTGTTCAAAATAGCATTCAATCATGATAGGAGTCGTGGAGGGATAAACGGAATCTCCGCAGGGCTTTACAGAAAGGACGGAATCAGGTACAATAGAGCAAAAGCGCGTACAAACGGCGGAAAAGAGGATAAGAGTATGAAATTTAAGGATATGCCCTATCAGCGTGTGGATTTTGACCAGGTGGAAAAGGATATGAAAGCTCTTATGGAGGAATTTGACAATGCGGCCAGCGGGGAGGAGCAGTTTCGGGTACATCAGAAATATTATGATCTGACGGACCGGGCCCATACCCAGATGACCATAGCTCATATTCGCTATGATGTGGATACCACGGATGAATTCTACAACAAAGAACATGATTATTATAATGAGAAGAGTCCCGTCTTCTACAATCTTCTGCTGGAATATGAGAAGAAGCTGTATGCTTCACCATTTCGTGAGTACTTGGAAGGAAAAATAGGTTCTGTGGCATTCAAAAATATGGAAATTTCCCAAAAAGCAATGGATGAGAGACTGATCCCGCTGATGCAGGAGGAAAATGCCCTGACCACAGAGTACAATAAGCTCATTGCAGGCGCCAAGATAGAGTTTGAGGGGAAAACCTTAAATCTGTCTTTGCTGCGTCCTTATCTGATCCATCCTGACAGAAGTGTCAGAGAGGCGGCACATAAAAAACAAAGTGCTTTTTTTGCCGCCAATGCGGACAAGCTGGACGAAATCTACGATAAGCTGGTGAAAAACCGCACCGCCCAGGCACGGGAGATGGGCTATGAGAATTATCTGGAACTGGGCTATTACAGGATGCAGCGGAACTGCTACGGCAAGGAGGAAGTGGAGACCTTCCGCCGTCAGATCAGGGAATACTTTGTACCCTTTGCAGAGAAACTTCATGACCGCCGGAGACAGCGGCTGGGACTGGAGAAGCTAAGTTATATTGATGCTTCCGTATATTTTAAGGAAGGAAATCCGGCTCCTTTGGGTACACCGGAGGAAATTCTGGCGGCAGGGCAGAAGATGTACGGCGAACTTTCTCCGGAGACGAAAGAATTCTATGACTTTATGATGGATAATGAGCTTTTTGACGTATTGGGACGCAAAACAAAACGGGCAGGCGGATATATGACATATATGCCGGTATATCATTCGCCGTTTGTGTTTGCGAATTTTAACGGAACCAGCGGTGACGTGGATGTGATAACACATGAATGCGGTCATGCTTTCCAGGGATATCTGTCCGGAAAAGATCCGATTCGGGAGCATTCGAATATCACTATGGAGACTGCGGAGATTCACTCCATGTCCATGGAGTTTTTCACCCAGAAGTGGATGGAGCTTTTCTTTGGAGACAGGGCACAGGACTATATTGAGATGCATTTGGAGGATGCGGCGGCGTTCATTCCCTATGGATGCATGGTGGATGAATTTCAGCATATTGTATATGCGGATCCGGATATGACTCCGGCACAGCGGCATGAGGCATGGCTTAAGCTGGAGCAGGAATACCGGCCTCATCAGGATTACGGCGACGATGAATTTATGGGGAAGGGCGGCTTTTGGCAGAAGCAGCAGCATATTTACAATTCGCCTTTTTACTATATTGATTACAGTCTGGCTCAGACCTGTGCACTGCAGTATAAGGTAAAGATGGATGAGAATTTTCAGGCGGCATGGGAGAGTTATTTGAAGCTGTGCAGGCTTTCCGCTTCGGATTTCTTTACCAATATGGTCAGAGAAGTGGGGCTTCGGAGTCCTTTTGAGGATGGTTGTATTAAAAATATCGTGGAAAAACTTGAAAAATATGTGAAATAGCTTCCCATTTTGTCCAAAATGCTGTAAAATATATATTCGTGATTCAAGCCTGTGAGAAGAGGGCAATGAAATTCAGGGAAGGGAGACAGGTATCATGCCGAAGAAAGAAACACAGAATACCGGACAGGAGCCGGAAAAGATAGTTACGAAGTATGACCTGAAAATGCAGAGGAGAAAAGAACAGAAGGAAAGAGAAGCCAAAGAGGAAAAAATCAGCCGTATTACAGGGATTGTCATCGTGGTTGCGCTGGTCTGTATCGTGGCGTCTTTTCCCATCCGAAATTATCTCACCGTCAATGGGACATATGTGACTGTAAACGGGGAGAAGATATCCAGGGTAGAGTTTGACTTCAATTATAATGTGGCACGGAGTAATTATCTCAATCAATACGGCGCATATTTGAGCTATTTCGGGCTGGATATGACCCGGGATCTGGATACTCAGATGTATTCCGACACACTTACCTGGGGAGACTTTTTCGATCAAATGGCCATCCAGACCATTGCGAGGAATCAGGGATTGAAAAAGGAAGCCCAGGCAGCCGGATTTACCTGGGATGTGGAGGCAGATTATGAGGAGTTTCTGGAGGCGCTGAAGGAGGCGGCTTCCGAAGCGGGAACGACTGTGAAGAATTATATGAAAGATATGTATGGTCCCTATGCAGCCGAGTCCAGAGTGAGACCTTATATGGAGGACAGCTTTTATGTAAGTGCCTACAGCGAATCCATAGCGGATAATCTGATGCCTTCCCAGGAGGAGATTCAGAGTTATTATAAGGAAAATAAGGAAAATTATGACTCTGTTGATTACTACAGTCAGGTAATAAATGCAGAATTGCCTACAGAACCTACGGAGCTGGCCGATCCGGTGGATTCAGAAGAGGACGGGGCAGAGAGCGGAGATGAGAGCGGAGAAACGGCTTATCAGCCCTCGGAAGCCGAGATTGCAGCTGCCATGGAAGAGGTGAAGACAGAGGCAAACGAGCTGGTGAAGATAATTCAGACGAAGAACGAGCTGATCTCCAATGCAAAAAAGACGGAAGTGAGCTATCAGATCAGTGACTGGCTCTTTGACGAGGCAAGGAAACCGGGAGACACCACTGTGATTGAGGATTCTACCGGACACAGGTATTATGTGGTGCGCTTTGAAAGCAGATATCTGGATGAGACACCGTCGGTGGATATGCGTTTGATCATTACCACAGGAGATAACGGGCAGGCAATTCTGGATGAGTGGAAGGCAGGAGCTGCAACCGAGGAAAGTTTTGCAGAAATCTGTGACAAATATAACGACCCGGAGGTGACTGCGGTGGAAGGGGGACTGCTGGAAGGCGCTGTTACCTCTGAGATGCCTGATGAGCTGGCGGAATGGCTGCATGACAGTGCCAGGGCTGAAGGTGACACTACTGTCATATCTCCTGCTTCGGAAGAATTTACCTATGTAGTGTACTATAAGGGAGTCGGCGATGCGGAGTGGGTTCAGAAAATCCGCAGTACGTTTCAGAGCGAGAGATTTTCAGAGTATATGGCGGCCTTTACCGAAAATGTGGATGTACAGGACCCCAAGGGAAATCTGAGGTATCTGGAAGTGAGGGCACAGGAGGAGGCTGCGGCAGAGTCTGAAGCAGAGGCCTCTGGGGCCGATGAGACCGGCTCCGACGAAGAGAGCGGCGGCTCGGCGTCATCAGAGACAGAGGAGGGGACGGATGCGTCGGCTTCCGAGTCAGAGGACGGGGAAGCCGAAGGCTGAAATCCGGGATATGCGGACTGAGGAAGGTTCCGCAATTGTCAGACAGAACCCGGGTCCGATTGTGTACCTGTGAAAAGGTGCTGTTCCGGAGGGGACGGCAGAATTTACTAGTTTGCAGCATAAAAGGCGGCGGTGGGTTTTCACGCCGCCTTGGATTTTTATATGCAGGCTTGAGCAAACCGGTCATTGGGTTTTGAAAACACAGCAGTGTGACTTATACCAGGTGTTTTTCGGCGGCTGGCAGCAGATTTTGAGAGATGTGAGGGATATATGAAAATGAAAGTTCTGGTATTGGACATAGACGGTACATTGACGAATTCAAAGAAAGAAATCACGTCTGCCACCAGGAAGGCTATTCGGGGTGTTCAGGAGCAGGGACATAGGGTGGTCCTGGCATCCGGGCGTCCCGCATACGGCATGCGGCGATATGCGGAGGAATTGGAGATGGCCCGGTTCGGCGGGTATCTGCTCTCCCACAACGGGGCCAGGGCCATTGACTGCAGGACCGGAGAAGTGGTTTTTCAGAAAGCGCTGCCGTCGGAGCTTTTGCCCGAACTCTATGCATTTGCGGATAAATATGGCTGCGGATTGGCCACCCATTCGGAGGACACGGTAATTTCCGCATTTATACCGGACAGTTATGTGTTGTGGGAGGCGCATATCAATGGGATGCCGGTGCGGCAGGCAGAAGATTTTCCGCATTTTGTGAATTTTGATGTCTATAAATGTTTTATGACTGCAGAAGCGGAGAAGGCTGCCGGGCTGGAACGGGAACTGCAGGGGATCTGCGGAACCAGGGCATCTGTGTACCGGTCAGAACCATACTTTATAGAGATCGTGCCGTCAGGTGTGAATAAGGGAGATTCCCTGGAGAGGCTGCTGGAAGTCATGGGGGAGGAGCGGGAACATGTGATCTGCTGCGGAGACGGATTTAACGACATCTCCATGCTGCGCTGTGCCGGTGTGGGGGTGGCAATGGGGAATGCTCAGGCGGCAGTGAAGGAAGCTGCAGATTATGTGACGGCAGGCAATGATGAAGACGGTCTGGTCCCGGTGATTGAGAAATACATGAAAGTGTACAAGAATTAAGGTCAGGTGGCAGAATGAAGCAGGATATCAGGATAAGGGTGCCGGAAAAAGGACAATATATCATAGAGACCATCAAAGCGGCAGGGTTTGACGCTTACGTGGTGGGCGGCTGCGTAAGGGACAGCATTCTGGGCAGACAGCCGGAGGACTGGGATATTACTACCTCTGCCAGGCCGGAACAGGTGAAGGCGCTTTTTGCCAGAACCATTGACACCGGGCTGCAGCATGGTACCGTGACGGTTATGCTGGATAAGGATGGTTTTGAGGTGACCACTTATCGGCTTGACGGAGAATATGAAGACAGCAGGCATCCAAAGAGCGTTTCGTTTACGCCTGACCTGAGAGAAGATCTGAAGCGCCGGGATCTGACCATTAATGCGATGGCGTATAATGAACAGTCCGGGCTGGTGGATCTGTTCGGAGGTCTGGAGGATCTGAACGCGGGAGTGATACGTTGTGTGGGGGATCCCCGGGAGCGTTTTGGAGAGGATGCACTGCGGATTCTGCGTGCCATCCGTTTTTCGGCACAGCTGGGTTATACCATTGAACCGGAGACTCTGTCCGCTGTCCGGCAGCTGGCACCTGCGCTGACCCGAATCAGTGCGGAACGAATTCAGGCAGAACTGGTAAAGTTATTGATGTCACCGCATCCTGATTTTCTGCGGACAGCATATGACAATGGTGTCACAAAAGTGTTTCTGCCGGAATTTGACAGGTGTATGCAAACTGACCAGAGGCATCCCCACCACTGCTGGAATGTTGGAGAGCATATTCTGCATTCGCTGAAGGAGGTGGAGGCGGACCGGGTGCTGCGGCTGGCTCTGTTGCTGCATGATATTGGCAAACCGGCGGTGGTGACTGTGGATGAAAACGGAATTACTCATTTTCATGGTCATGCTGCGGCAAGTGCTAAGCTGGCGGAAGCGATTCTGCGGCGGCTGAAATTCGATCATGATACCATTCGCAGAGTCTGTGTGCTGGTTTCCTATCATGACTACGGAAATGGAGTCAAACCGGACAGGGCAAAGGTGAGAAGAGCGATTCATAAAATAGGTGAAGAGGCTTTTCCCTGGATTTTTTCTGTAAAGCGCGCGGATATTATGGCGCAAAGTGATTACCTGAGGCAGGAAAAAATAGAAAATCTGGCCGGCTGGCAGGCGCTTTATGAGGAAATTCTGGAGAGACAGGAATGTCTTTTCTTAAAGGACCTGGCAGTGACCGGGACAGATCTGATTGCGGCGGGATGGAAACCGGGCAGAGAGCTGGGGGAAACACTGCAGAAGCTTCTGGAACTGGTGCTGGAAAATCCGGACTGGAATACCAGGCAGCGGCTGATGGCGGAGGCAGAGGCGATGAAAGGAAACAGGGCTTCATAAGGAAGCAGCTCATTTTGGCTGAGTAGTTTCAGCAAGTCAGGTTTTAATCCGTTCACAGTAACATACTTTCCGGAATCTTTTCATATGATAGGTTAGAAACCGGGCTGGACACAGCGCGGTGAACAAACCAATCAGGAGGGGCCGGAAGTGAATGACAGGGCAGTTGAGTTACTGGAACAGTATGAAATCGAAGTGCTTCGAACCAGAAAAGGCAGGGGAGCAATTGTATGCGACACCAATCAGGGATGCCTGATTTTCAAAGAATATACCGGGAGCCAGGAAAGAATAACCCTGCAGGATAAGCTGCTGAAGCAGGTGGCGGAGGCTGGTCTGGTACAGGTGGAGCGAATTGTGCCGGACAGGGAGGGGGCGCTTTTTGTCAGAGATCATGAGGGTGTAAAATATGTGTTGAAGACATGGCAGGAAGGCAGGGAATGCAACGTTCGTGACCGGAGTGAGTGTCTGGAGGCGGTGCGTCTTCTGGCCAGGCTTCACGGCAGCATGACGCTGCCGGCGGACACACCGGATCTTCCGGCAGCCTTTTGCATTGACAGAGAATATGACAAGCGCAGCAGGGAACTGAAGCGGGTGCGCAATTATCTGCAGCAGAAGCGGCAGAAGACCTGGTTTGAGCTCAGTCTTCGAAAGGTTCTGGATGTTTTTCTGGAGCAGGCACAGGCAGTGACGGAGGAATGGGAGGCATATGCGCCGCTGCTTACCGTTTCCGCCGGGGGACCTGAGAGACCGAAGCAGGGAGCCGGGATTGCGGCTGCCGAATTGAAGGCTGTGCCGGAGGAAAGATACGGCAGTACTGCGGCTGGAGTTTCGGATGCTTCCGGGGAGCCGGAACAATGCTTCCATGCAGGGGAGGTATCCTTCTGTCACGGAGATTATCAATATCATAATATACTTCAGGCAAGCGGCGGCTGGCATCTGGTCAACTTTGAGAAATATCTGCGTGACAATCCGGTCAGAGATCTGTACCTGCTGTTAAGAAAGCTGCTGGAAAAGGAAAACTGGTCAGTGTCTCTGGGGGCGGACCTGCTGGAAGCTTATGAAAAAGAGCGCCCCATATCGGCCCGCAGCCGTATTGATCTGTATTACCGGCTGGCCTATCCGGAGAAATTCTGGAAGATAGCCAATTTTTACTATAATTCGGGCAAAGCATGGATCCCGGGAAAGAATCAGGAAAAGTTGGAAAAGGTGATCGCACAGGAAAAGGAGAAGCAGCATTTCCTGAATGAGATATTTCGTAATGTCAGTTATCAATGTAGTCGTCGGTAGGTTTGGGGCGGGCGGCAGCATACCAAGGAGGGAAAAACCAGACGGCATGGATGCGCAGGAGAAAAGATACGGAGCAGGATAAATGAAAAAAAGTATGGTGAAAAACGTAAAAAAGAAGATTAAAAAAACAGTTTGCCTGGTTGTGACCGCGGCATCGCTGTCTGTGTCCGGCTGTGCGGTACCCTTCCTGCACGGAGAAGGGGAGGCATCCGTTCCATCCCCCGATTCCGTTGATATCGGCTTTGTGCCGGCTGGACCGGAGAGCTATGATTCTGCGGATACGGCCATACTGACGGACAGGAATGAGAAGGAAAATCAGGTAACCTTTCTGAATCTGGATCTGGGCCGTAAGTATACCCTTTCCATGGACGGCACCACCAGGCTGTATGACAAGTACGGCGAGGCCGTATCCATTGAACAGATACAGAAAGGAGACATCGTGGACATCACCTTTCTGAAATCTGAGAAACATCTCACATCCATGCAGCTGTCCACTCAAAGCTGGAGTTATTCTGATGTGGCATGGTATGAGATCAACATGCTGAAGGGGGAAGTGAGCATTGGAGAAGAAATCTATAAGCTTACTTCCAATACGCAGTTCCTGTCTCAGGGGAGGGAGATAGAGTCCATTGATCTGAACAGCGCGGATGTGTTAAGCTTTCAGGGGCTGGGAAACCAGGTACTGAGTGTCCGGGTGGAAAAGGGACATGGCTATCTGCGTCTCACAAATGATGAAAAGTTTGTAGGTGGATGGATTGAAGTGGGAGAATCTCTCATACAGCGAATTACGGATGACATGCTGCTCTTGGTACCGGAGGGCAGCTACCGGGTGAATATTACAAACAAAGGCGGAGGCGGCATTAAAAATGTGGAGATCAGCCGCAATGAAGAAACGGTTCTGGATATTGGTGATCTGGAAATTCCGGAACCGCAGACGGGAATGGTATTCTTCTCTCTGACCCCGTCAGATGCACAGCTGTACATTGACGGAGAGCAGGTGGATGCTTCAGGTCCTGTTACGCTTGAGTACGGCCTTCATCAGATGATTGTGCGGGCAGAAGGATATCAGTCCATTACACAATATATTCGTGTGGCACAGGAATCTGCCAGCTATGATATTGAAATGGAGTCGGCAGGGGCAGAAATCGGGGAAGAGGAGAGCAGCACCGAAAACGATTCCAGCATGCAGGAGCCGGTTACGGATTACTACAAAGTATATATCGATGCGCCGGAGAAGGCGGAGGTGTATGTTGATGGGCATTATGTAGGCATTTCTCCCTGCAGTTTCAGGAAGTCGGAAGGAACGCATGTGATTATCCTGCGGAGAGAGGGCTATGAAACCAGAAGTTATACCGTGCAGATAGACAATGCTGAGAAGGATATGTCTTACTCTTTTGCGGATTTGCTGAAATATGATTCGGACGCGGATAAAAGCCCTGCACCGGGAGCCACTGCAAGTCCTACGCCCACACCGGTTCCGGATACAACTGCAAGTCCGCCTCCGGCAGCGGGGCAGAGTCCGTCTCCCACACCCGTATCGCCCCCCAGGCCTTCCGCGGATTCAGGAGTGTGACTATAGCACGATAGCGCGGAGCTGCGGATGGGGTCGTGTAAATCATGCACGAAAACGCTTTCCGGTGTCCTCCGGCGGACCGTTATGTGACAGCACAAATTTGGGGGGTGCCCGGAAAAATTTCTTGACAAACCCGGTAAAACCATATATATATATATTTAGACGTTTCAGAGAGAAATCTTGGAAATGAAATGTACAAAAATGTAGACTCATATAGGAGGATCAATATGAACAAGACAGAATTAATCGTTGCCATGGCTGAACAGGCAGAAATCTCCAAAAAAGATGCCGAGAAAGCGCTGAAGGCCTTCACAGATGTTGTTGCAGATGAACTGAAGAAGGGCGGAAAAGTTCAGTTGGTAGGGTTTGGAACCTTTGAGGTATCTGAGCGGGCAGCCAGAGAGGGAAGGAATCCGCAGACCAAGGAGACGATCCAGATCGAAGCCTCCAAGGCACCCAAGTTTAAGGCCGGTAAGGCTTTGAAGGATATGGTGAACGAATAATACGTCATCAATTGATAGAATATTACGAGTAAGAATACAAAGGATGAAGAGCGATGTATTCTTTCGTATCATGGCCCGGTGAGTGTTCCGTATTTCCGTGTGTGGACGGACATGCACCGGGTTTTTCATCTTCATTTGGGTGTAGAGGGAGACAATGAAAGGGGAGTTGGGGAGGTAACATATGAGATTGGACAAGTATCTGAAAGTATCCAGACTGATTAAGCGCCGGACAGTGGCAAATGAGGCCTGTGACGGCGGACGTGTAATGATTAATGACAGGGTGGCAAAAGCGTCTGCCGAAGTGAAGCAGGGAGATATCATTACGATTTCTTTTGGAAATAAAGAAGTGAAGGTAGAGGTGCTGGATGTACAGGAGACCGTAAAGAAAGACGAGGCGAAGGAACTTTTCCGTTATCTGTAGGCAGGATCCGGTTCTTTTCCGGGGGGCAGCGTCATATACTGATTCAAGGTGATATAAATCTTGAAGGAACCCCTGTGGGACAGCAGGGGCAGGGATGGAGGGCCTATGGAAGATCTGAGCGGAAATTCGCGTATACATAAGGTGGCGATGACGAACCGGAGGAACTGTACGGTAAACGGTGTGAATGATGTGTTGTCCTTTGACATCCACGAAATTCTGCTGGAGACGGAACAGGGGATGCTGATGATCAAGGGGGACGATCTTCATGTCAGCCGTCTGACTCTGGAGAAGGGCGAAGTAGATATCGACGGAAAAATCGACAGTTTTACCTATTCCGATGTGGCAGGCGCAGGACATAAAAACGAATCATTGCTCAGCAGGCTGTTCCGGTAACCTATGGTAAGTGAGAATGAATTTTTGCTCCACTCCCTGATTATGGGTGTTTTCCTGCTCTTTGTGTATGATATCCTGCGGATCATCCGAAGGGTAATTCCCCATGACGGTTTCTGGGTATCTGTGGAGGATCTGGTGTTCTGGCTCTACTGCGGAGGAGAAGTTTTTCTGCTGATGTACCGTGAGAGCAACGGGACCTTGCGCTGGTTTGCAGTCATCGGCGCAATGACGGGGATGTTTCTGTACAGAAAACTGTTCAGTCCGGTGTTTGTAAAGTATATGTCCCGGCTGTTGGGCAAGCTGCTGGAAGGAATGGGAAGAATCGTGAAATGGATGTGCAGACCGGTGGGCCGTGCGGGCAGGAAGGTGGGAAAGGGGACCCGGCGACTGTTAGGAAGGCAGAGGCGGTTTCTGAAAAGCAGATTGACATTTTTCCTGAAAGCTCTCAAAATAAATTTGAAGGCATGAGAAGGTTGGATAGGGGTGAGGTTATGGCAAGACATAGACGGGTGGCATATCGAAAACGATATCAGAATCGTTTCAGTATGTTTCTGGTGACACTGGTGGTGGTGCTGATCTTGATCCTGGTGCAGATGGGGAGCCTGGAGCTGAAGAGGAAGATCAATACGAAGGCCGCTGAAGAGGCGGCGCTGCAGGCACAGATTGAAGCGGAGATAGAACGGGGAGAAGAGATAGAGAAATTCGGCAAAGAGGTTCAGACCAAAGGTTATATTGAGAATGTAGCCAGAGAAAAGCTTGGACTGGTATATGAAGATGAGATCCTTTTTAAACAGAAGGATTAGGCGGAAGCACAAGGCTTCCGCTTTTTTTGTCGTAAAAATTTAGGGGTACAGGACCTTATTTTTGACAAAAAAAGCTTTTGGCGGTTTCTATAATGGTACTGCTGCACGAAAGAAGGACGTAACAGCAGAAGACAGGGACGAAACTGTTGCGGGAAGACAGCAGCGGGAAGGGGTGCTTCAGTGTGATGAGACGCAAAGGGGAGGATAAGGAGCTGCAGACGGCACAGGTATCTGATCTGTGCAGGCGCAGACTTTTGAGCTATGCAGACAGTTTCAGCGAGCTGGCAAGAAGTTACGACGAGGAATTTGAGCCAGATCAGGAGAATCGGGAAACGGTTCTGGCAGAGAGAAGGCTATGGGAGAATCGGCAGATTATCAGCGGACATCTGACGGAAATGGCCAAAATTATGACGGAGGCCGCCAGTGAGGTGCTGGTATACTGGCCGATGGAGGGAAAAAACAGGCGGCGTCTGGTACAGGCGCTGGCAGAGGAGGGGATTGCAGTGGAAGGACCCTGCTACCTGCCGAGAGAAGACGGCAGGAAGGCTATTGTGCTTACCATGCACACACACAGAGGAACGAAGGTGTCTGCGGAAGACGCGGCAGACATGATCTCGGTGCTGTTGGACAGACGGCTGGCTCCTTCTGTTACCAGTCCCAGTGTGGTGGAGGGATCACCCCAGAGTTTTGTTCTGGAAGAAGAGACAGCCTATCTGGTGCTGACCGGTTTTTCCAGGGCAGTAAAAGAAGGGGAAGCTGTATCAGGGGATAATTATGCCGTGTTGGAGTCCGAGAAAGGCAAGGTGACGGTAATGCTGTCTGACGGAACCGGTTCCGGTGAAAAAGCAGGCAGAGACAGTGAGAAAGTACTGGACCTGATGGAAAAAATGCTGGAGGCGGGATATGGAACCGACACGGCTGTCAGTATGGTCAACACGGCCCTTTTTGCCTCAGGAGAGGACACGAATCATCCCACTCTGGATATCTGTGATATTGATCTATATCAGGGGAGCTGTCAGCTGCGGAAGGTGGGAGGTGCCGCCACATTTCTAAAGCGCGGCCAGGAGGTGGAGCAGCTGACAACGGGGAATCTGCCTTTGGGTATCTTCGGGCAAGTGGAGGCACAGCCTTTGTGCAGACAGCTTCAGGACAGCGATTACCTGATTATGGTTTCCGACGGGGTGGTGGATGCCTTCGGCGGGGAGGACTATGAAAATACGATAATGAGTATCATTGCAGGACTTCAGGAGCGCAATCCGGGTGAGATGGCGGACCGTCTGCTGCAGATTGCGATTCATGCCAGTGGGGGAAGAATCTGTGACGATATGACCATCGGGGTGATCGGAATCTGGGAGACTTGACTGGAGAGAAGCGGAACGGTTGACTTTTTCTGTTTTTTGAGATAACATAGCATCATGGATAGCAGAGAAAAGACAGAAAAAAAGGTATTTTCTTATATCGAGGAGCATCATATGCTCAGACCCCATGAAAAAGTTGTGGTGGGTGTATCAGGAGGGGCGGACTCGGTCTGCCTTTTTCTGTTGCTTCTGGAATACGCGAGACAAGTTCCGGTTTCCTTTGCGGCAGTTCATGTAAACCATGGCATCCGCAGGGAGGCGGGAGAGGATGCGCGGTTTGTGGAAAGGTTGTGCAGGGAGAGGAGAGTGCCCTTTTTCCTGGTGGAGGAGGATGTGCGCAGACTGGCGCAGCAGGAAGGATATTCGGAGGAAGATGCGGGAAGAAGAGTGAGATATAACGCATTTTCAAATACGGCGAGACGGCTTGGCGGAGCGAAAATTGCAGTTGCACATAACAGCAACGACAATGCGGAGACCATGCTGTTTCATCTGTTTCGGGGAAGCGGTCTGAAGGGCTTAAGCGGAATCGCACCGGTACGGGGGAATATCATACGTCCGATCCTGTGTCTGGAGAGGCGGGAAGTGGAGGCATACCTGAAGAGTGTTTCGGCGGGGTGGTGCTTAGATGGGACTAACCAGGGGGATACCTACAGGCGCAACCGTATCAGGCATCATATTCTGCCTTATGCGGAAGAATGGGTGGCCGCCGGTGCGGTGGAACACATGGGCAGAACGGCGGAACTTCTGCGGGAGGCGGAAAGTTATCTGGAGGCCCAGACACAGGAAGCGATGGCAAAGTGTGTGGAGGTGCGGCTGAGGCCTGGGAAAGCCGGAGAGGAAGCGCCGTGTAGGGAGATAGCCGGAGAGGCGGAGAAGCAGACGGACCGGATATGGTCAGGCGAGGGGGAATTTGTCCCACGGAAGGAGCTGTTTCGGGTAGATACGGCATATTTTCAAGAGATTCCTCCGATCTTGCAGAAGAGGGTGATCCTGGAACTGCTGAAGACACTGTCTCCCACTGGAAAAGACATTTCGGCAGTCCATGTGATGGATACCCTGGAGCTTCTGAAAAGAGAGGGAAACCGAAGCATCAGCCTTCCCTTTGGAATCAGGGCCTGGCGGCAGTACGGCAATGTGTTTCTGGAGCAGGGGCGGAAAGTTTCCGTTTTGGAAGAGACAATGGCACAGAAAGATCTGCCGGCGGAAACCCGGGGAACAGCGGTGCTTGGAGGGATAGAAGCCCCGACAGGAGGGGGAGACCGTGTCAGGGCCCCAGGCGTGGTTTTGCTGGGACCTGAAATATTTCGCACTTCTTTTGTTTATGACTTGGGACACAGGGGAAAAATAGAGTTTGCAGGCTTTTATATGAAAAAAGGGGAGGAAGTTCCCTTAAAACGGTATACGAAATGGTTTGATTGTGATAAAATAAAACAATGTGTGGAGATTCGTACCCGGCGTCAGGGGGATTATCTCACGATAGCGGACAAAAGAGGGAATACAGTGCACAAATCCCTGAAGGATTACATGATCACGGAAAAGATTCCCAGGGAAATTCGGGATGAAATTCCTGTGATAGCTGTCGGAAGTCATGTATTGTGGCTGGCTGGCTGGCGCATCAGTCAGGCGTTTAAAGTAGACGACAATACGAAACGTATATTACAGGTAAGGCTTTTGGGAACAAAATTTGGCGGAAGCAGCGAAACGGAGGAGAAAGATGGCGGAAAGCATTAAGGTACTTTTGACAGAAGAAGAAGTGGATGCGAAGATCCAGATGATAGGAGAGCAGATCAGTCGGGATTATGCGGGAAAAGAAGTGCATCTGATCTGTGTGCTGAAGGGGGGAAGTTTTTTTCTGTGTGAGCTTGCAAAGCGGATTACAGTGCCGGTATCGCTGGATTTCATGGCGGTATCCAGCTATGGAAGCGGTACCGCATCCGGCGGTGTGGTGAAGATCGTAAAGGATCTGGATGATCCGATTCGGGATAAAAATGTGATCGTGGTGGAAGATATCGTGGACAGCGGCAGGACGTTGAGCTATCTGATGGAGATGCTCTGGGCAAGAGGACCGGAGTCACTGCGTCTGTGTACTTTGCTGGATAAGCCGGAGAGAAGAGTTGTGGATGTGGATGTGGATTATACGGGATTTCAGATTCCGGACGAATTCGTGGTAGGGTATGGACTGGATTACGATCAGAAATATCGAAATCTGCCTTATATCGGAGTCGTGAAATTTGATGCCGAAGAAGAATAAAACGGGTGGAACAGGCAGTGAGGGAAAACAGGCAGTTTTTACGGACTGCGGCAGAGCTGATGGCAGAAGACAGATGGGCATGAAGAGAAACAGGAGGCTTGCAAGTTGAGAAGTAGAGGATTTAATTCGTATTTTCTTTTTATCGTTCTGCTCTTGATGGGGGTGGCAGTGCTGACTACCCTGAACGGAGCGGATGATGAATATACCCGGGAACAGTTTGTCAGTGATATGGAGGCGGGGAGCGTCAGGGAGGTGACCATCAATCCCAACAGTGAGGTGCCCACCGGCTATATCCGGGTGGAGCTCACAAACGGTGCGGACAGGAAGCTGTATGTGACGGATATTGTGGAGGCCGAAGAATTGGTGCGTTCCTACGGCTTTGATCCGCCGGTGAGAGATGTTCCCAGAGAGGGATGGGTGCTGACCACACTGGTGCCCATGCTGATTGTTCTGGCGGTGGGTGTGTTCCTGTTTATGATGGTCAATGCCCAGAATGCCGGGAGCAATAACGGCAGGATGATGAACTTCGGCAAGAGCCGGGCCAGACTGTCCATGGGGGATAAGAATATCACCTTTGAGCAGGTGGCGGGCCTGAAGGAAGAAAAGGAAGAACTGGAAGAGATCGTTGATTTTCTGCGGGAGCCGGGAAAGTATACCAGAGTGGGGGCAAGAATTCCCAAAGGTGTTTTGCTGGAGGGCCCTCCCGGGACCGGTAAAACGCTGCTGGCGAAGGCCGTGGCCGGAGAAGCAGGGGTACCGTTTTTCAGTATATCGGGTTCGGATTTTGTGGAAATGTTTGTGGGTGTAGGCGCATCCCGTGTCCGGGACCTGTTTGAGGAGGCCAAGAAAAATTCGCCCTGTATTGTTTTTATTGATGAGATCGACGCTGTGGCAAGGCGCAGGGGCACCGGTATGGGCGGCGGCCATGACGAGCGGGAACAGACACTGAACCAGCTGCTGGTGGAGATGGATGGCTTTGGCGTCAATGAAGGCATCATTGTCATGGCAGCCACCAACCGGGTGGACATACTGGATCCGGCCATTCTGCGTCCCGGACGTTTTGACCGTAAGGTGGCGGTAGGCACGCCGGATGTCAGCGGCAGGGAAGATATCCTGAAGGTGCACTCCAAGAACAAGCCTTTGGCGGAGGATGTGGACTTAAAGCAGGTGGCACAGACCACGGCGGGTTTTACGGGGGCGGATCTGGAGAACCTGATGAACGAGGCTGCCATCAACGCGGCCAGGCAGAACAAAAGCTTTGTGGTACAGGAGGATATCCGGAAGGCTTTTGTGAAGGTGGGGATCGGCGCAGAAAAGAAGAGCCGGCTGATCTCCGAAAAGGAGAAGAAGATCACGGCTTATCACGAGGCAGGGCATGCCATTCTGTTTCATGTGCTGCCGGATGTGGGGCCTGTGTATACGGTTTCCATTATTCCCACCGGAGCTGGAGCTGCCGGCTATACCATGCCGCTTCCGGAGAAGGATGAGATGTTTCTGACCCGGGGGCAGATGCTGCAGCAGATCATGGTATCCCTGGGAGGACGGATTGCGGAGGAGATCATTTTCAAGGACATTACCACAGGGGCTTCCAGTGACATCAAGAAGGCAACCAAGGTGGCACGCAGGATGGTGACTCGATTTGGCATGTCGGAAAATATCGGTGTGATCTGTTATGATGACGATGATGATGAGGTTTTCATCGGGCGGGACCTGGCCCATGCCAAGAGTCACAGTGAGTCCGTGGCAGGCGAGATCGACAGGGAAGTTAAGTCCATTGTGGACGAGTGCTATGCAAAAGCCAGAGAAATTATTCTGGCGAAAGAGAAGGTGCTTCATTCCTGTGCGCAGCTGCTTCTGCAGAAGGAGAAAATCGGACGGGAGGAGTTTGAGGCTCTTTTTGGGGCGGAAGCTTAGGATACAGACATCCGGGGGAAACTTGGGCGGATGGAGACTGGCCGGAGTCGTTGAGCGGCCAGAAAGCGGTTCTGTATGAGGTGAGCAGGAAGAAATCGAAAATACGTTTGAACTACAATGGGAAACAGGATAAATTATATGCAAAACGCACAAAAACAGGAAGCGTTTTTTGTTAATTTTGTTACATTTGAGAATAGGCAAAAAGGGGATTCAATGGTATTATAATACTCGTAACCCCCAATACATTATATAGTTTTTTGCTATACCCCATAAGAAATACCTTCTCTGAAAAGGACAGTCACCCCATGGCTGTCCTTTTTATTGTCTTGATTTTATTCATTTTTCGGTCTCCCCAGGCGCCCTGCCAGGGCTTCTCCTGAGAAGCTGTGCAGGGAGACAAAGGTAGAGGGGAAAATAAATGCAATGGAGGATGTAAAATCTAATGTTTCAATTCCAATTGACGCAGGTACAGAATCCCTGCTGCATCCGCCAGGACCCACCCGATGGGGATGGCGCTCCAGATGCCCAGAACTCCTATGGCGGGAAGCGGCGCCAGCAGGTAGGCCAGAGCCACTCGGGTGCCAAGGGAGATGACTGTCAGCACCAGGGACATTTCCGGACGGTTGATGCCCCGGTAATATCCGTACAGCAGAAACAGAATGCCGATACCGCAGTAAAAGGTACCTTCCACCCGCAGATATTCGGCGCCGATGGCAATGATCCCTGTTTCTTCTGCGCTGATAAAGAGCAGCATCAGAGACGGCGCAAACAGGAATACCAGAAGGGATATGAGAGCGCAGAACAGCATGGACACCCGGACAGCGCTGCGCATGCCTTCCTGCACACGGTCCTTCTGCCCGGCCCCGTGATTTTGAGAAATGAACAGGGAGAAAGCATTGCCGAATTCCTGGGCCGGCATGTAGGCAAAGGAGTCGATTTTTACGGCAGCCGCAAAAGCCGCCATCACCGAGGGACCGAAGCTGTTGACCAGACCCTGGATCATCAGGATGCCGAAGTTCATCACAGATTGCTGTATGGAGGAGGAGAAAGAGAACCGCAGGATTTCCGCCACGGCTCCCTTTTCCGGAGCAATGGGAAACAGGGAGAACCGCAGCTGTGGTTCCCGTGTCCAGGTATAAGCCATCAGGCCCAGTCCGGAGACCGCCTGAGAGATGACAGTGGCAGCTGCGGCTCCGGCAATGCCCCATTTGCATACCATCACAAAAATCAGGTCAAGAGCCACATTCAGCACTGCAGTACTTCCCAGAAAGTACAGCGGCACCACGGAATTGCCCACTGCCCGGAGCAGATAGGCAAAGTAATTGTATAGAAATACGAAGAAAATTCCCGTGAAAATAATCCATACATAGGTATGCATCATTTCCATCAGTGTATCCGGAACCTGCAGTATTCGGAGGATGGGACGCCGGAGCGCCATGACCAGGAGATTCAGCAGAACGGTTACGGCACCAATCACAACAAAAGACAGGCGAATGCTGTCCTTCATCTTCCCTTCTTCTTTTTTGCCGAAATAATAGGAAAAAAGGGCACCGCTTCCCATGCACATGCCGATGAGGATGGAGGTGAGGAAGGTCATCAGGGTATAGGCGCTTCCCACGGCTGCCAGTGCGTCGGAACCGAGGAATTGGCCCACAATGAGGGTGTCGGCGATATTGTATAACTGCTGCAGCAGGTTGCCCAGAATCATGGGTCCTGCAAAGAGCAGCATATTTTTGGTTACATTTCCCTGGGTCAGATCTTTTTTCATTTGCGATGTCTCCTGTTCGCCCGATTTTTCAGTTTGGAACAAAGGTATTATATCATCGGGAGACGTGGATTTCAATGGCGGTTGTGGGCAGGGGAACAAGGTGAAAGCGTGTCGTGTCAATCGGTGGTCTATAGGGAGTCATTAAAATGGAACATATCTGAAAATAAAAATATGACAATTATTTTTAAAATAAAAATCAATTAAAAACCGTATAAATTGGTAAAAATAAAAAAATAGAATGAAGATATATCAATATGCAACATTAAATTATCACTTGCACAATGTTAAAATCTGTGTTACGATTTTACAGTCGACAGCACAGATTTTTCGCTGTTTGCATATCAGTTTACCGCCGGGCAGAGCCGGATGTCTGTTTGAGAATTCACGCCCGCGGAAAGGGAAAGGATGTAAGAGAATGAAAGAGACAAATATCAGCAGAAAATATGGTAAGACATACCATATGCCCCCGGAGGTGACCTATGACTGGGTGAAAAAGGATACCATAGAGAAGGCTCCGGTCTGGTGCAGTGTGGATCTGCGGGACGGCAACCAGGCTTTGATTGATCCCATGCCCCTGGAAGACAAGCTGGAGTTTTTTGAATTGTTGGTGAAAATCGGATTCAAGGAGATTGAGGTAGGGTTTCCGGCTTCCTCCGATACGGAATACAACTTTATCCGCGCTCTCATTGAGAGGAATATGATTCCTGATGACGTCACCATTCAGGTGCTGACCCAGGCCAGAGAACATATCATCCGCAAGACTTTTGAGGCGGTAAAGGGGGCGCCCCATGCGGTGGTGCATCTCTACAATTCCACTTCCGTGGAGCAGCGGGAGCAGGTCTTTAAAAAAGATAAGGCGTCCATCAAGCAGCTTGCGGTGGATGGGGCGAAGCTTTTAAAGGAGATGGCAGAGGCCACAGAGGGGAACTTTACCTTTGAATACAGCCCGGAGAGCTTTTCGCAGACAGAGCCGGAATATGCCCTGGAAGTCTGCAATGCGGTGCTGGACGTGTGGCAGCCTGATGATGACCACAAGGCAATCATAAATTTGCCTACTACGGTGCAGGTTGCCATGCCCCATGTGTTTGCCTGTCAGGTGGAATACATGCATAAGCATATGAATTATCGTGAAAACGTCATATTGAGCGTCCATCCTCACAATGACCGGGGCTGCGGCGTCAGCGATGCGGAGTTCGGCATTCTGGCCGGGGCTGACCGTGTGGAAGGGACCCTTTTCGGCAATGGAGAGCGTACGGGCAATGTGGATTTGGTGACGGTAGCCATCAATATGATGTGTCACGGTGTGGACAGCGGACTTGATTTTTCCAATATCATGCAGGTGCGGGAGGCCTATGAGCGCTTTACGGGTATGCAGGTTCACGAGCGGGTACCCTATGCGGGAGATCTGGTGTTTACTGCGTTCTCCGGTTCCCATCAGGATGCCATCAGCAAGGGGATGAACTGGCTGAAGGAAGGAAAAAGCGGCAGCCGCTGGGATGTGCCTTATCTGCCCATTGATCCCAAAGACGTGGGGCGGGAATATGAGTCAGACGTGATCCGCATCAACAGCGTCTCCGGCAAAGGGGGTGTGGCCTTTGTGCTGAAGCAGCAATTCGGATTTTCATTGCCTGCGGCCATGAAGGAAGAGGTTGGGTACCTCATCAAGGGCGTGTCAGACAGGAGACATCAAGAGCTGCACCCCGGGGAGATTTATCAGATTTTCGAGGAAAATTATATCAACCTTCAGACAGTATTCCATATTCCGGAATGCCATTTCCGACAGGAGAAAGGAATCCGGGCGGAGGTGACGATAGAGCAGAACGGTGAGACCAGGATTATCAGGGCCGGCGGAAACGGGCGTCTGGATGCGGTGAGCAATGCCATTAAGACTTATTTCGGTGTCAGCTATCAGCTGTCGGTATATGAGGAGCATGCCATATCCAAAGGCTCCAGTTCCAAGGCTGCGGCCTATGTGGCGATTTTGTGCGGCGGGAAGCATTACTGGGGAGTAGGCGTAGATGAGGATATCATTAAAGCTTCCATTGCGGCACTGGCTTCCGCGGCCAACAAACTGGCGGTGGAGCAGCACATCACCGAAGGACGGGAAGAACGTATTGTGGAGATTATCAGCTTCATTAAAAATGATTATATGAATGTAACGCTTGACACCCTGTCCGAGGAATTTCATCTTTCCAAACCCTACCTGTCCAAGTATATTAAGGAGAAAGCAGGGATGACCTTCCAGGAGGCCGTGCGGAAGGAGCGGATGAAGAAAGCACGGACGCTGCTGCGGGAGACGGATATGACCGTTGAGACGGTAGCTGCGGAGGTAGGATATGAGAATGTGGAGCATTTTAACAGGCTTTTTAAGAAGAACTACGGATTGACGCCGGTGCAGTACCGCAGGCAGGAGGAGTAAAGATTGGAAATCGGATGACAGCTGTATGCCGGAGTGTGATTGAAACTGCATTCCGGCAGGGCATGCCAGCCGGTACGAGAGGACCGGAAGAAGAGAAAAGGAATCAGGAGAGGATGAAAGGATGATAAAGATTAGAAGCAGCAAGAAATTGGCAGTTCTGACGGCGGTATTTTTGGGGTTGACTGTCACGGCATGCAGTACTCCCGGGGAGACAGCCGACAGTACGGCCCGGGGCAGTGCGGAGGCAGGAGAGGCTTCCGGACCCGGAACAGGCAGCGATGCGGGGGAGGAGCTGCCGGCGTCGGCAGAGTATACCTCTGCGGACGGAACTTATAAGGTGACTTTGCTGGAAGGTCTTGAACAGACGGATATGCAGCTTCAATCCAATTCCAGTATGATGGGACTTGACGGAGGCTCCGAAAGGACGGGATTTTCCGGTATTTCCCTGGGCAGTCCCAAGGGAAGCGTTCCGGGGAATCCGGCCAGTATGGAGAGCCTGGAAGAGTATGCAGACCATGTAGCCAACCTGGCGCTGGAGGGATCCGGGGTGACTGTGGACTGGCAGGACGGGGAGACGGAGACTCCGGAGTGGGCTCTGCGCTGCCTGGTCAGGGAAGGCGTGGCGAAGAGCGGCGGTACCAGAGGACAGGCCTATGCCTATTATATAGAGACCGACGACAGCTATTATTCCGTAATCCTGGTGGGCAGAAATGAGGATGTGGAGGAAGCCAGAAAGGTTCTGGTTCTGGAGGTTATGGAAGGGATACAGAGATCCCAGGGAAGCCAGGCGTTTATCAGCGGTATGACAGCCGTTTTGAATACACTGAATGGAGCCAGTGTGGTGGAGACGGTTCGGGCCATGGAAGAAATGGGGGCGGACGAGAGTCAGATGGAAAACATACGTTCACAGGCTGCTCAGGCTTTGTCCGGCAGCTGGGGTGTGGAAGATGCAGCTGGTCTGATGGAACAGGCGGACTGGCTGATCAACGAGGGGCACAATCAGAACGCACTGGAATTTCTGGGAGAATACGGCGGAACGGAGGTCGCTGATCGGGCCGCACTGGAAGCCGGACTGGAAGGGGAAGAAGCAGAAACCCGCAACAGTGTCCTGGCGGCTTATGATGCATGGACAGCTTACGGAGAAGCGGCAATCTCCGCCTGGGATTTGAGCCGGGTAGGTTCCATTTTGGGCTATGGGTATGCTGCGGGTTACTGTACCTACGGGGAAGCCATGGATAAATCGCTGGAAGCAGCTCAAAAAGCCCAGGCGTCTTTTGCTTCCTGGGATGATTTTAACCAGAGTTACCTTTATGGTTATGCCTACTGGAGCGGTGAGTCCCTGGAGGACCCGGACAGCAGCGCCGCAGAGCGGGCCGGCATTGTGGAGACCCTGAAGAACCAGGCCAACGGGCCGTTTTCCGGGGACTGGAATGTGGAATTGAAGAAAGAATGGTGGGGAGCTGATTTATGATGAATAAAATTCACAATCCCATATTGCGGGGATTTCATCCGGATCCCTCCATTATCCGTGTGGGAGAGGATTACTATATTGCCACATCCACCTTTGAATGGTGGCCCGGGGTGCGTCTGCATCATTCCAGAGATCTTATTCACTGGGAGCTGACAGGGTATCCGCTGACCAGAGTTTCGCAGCTGGATCTGCGTGGGGTGGGGCCTTCCCAGGGAATCTGGGCGCCCTGTCTGACGTATGACGGGGGTACCTTTTACCTGGTTTACACAGTGGTGAAGGCATTTTACTGCAATATGTATGACACGGAGAATTATTTGGTGACAGCAGAAGATATCCACGGTCCCTGGTCAGAACCTGTGCCATTGAACAATTTCGGATTTGATCCGTCGCTGTTTCATGATGATGACGGACGAAAATACATGGTAAGTATGGTGACGGATCACCGGGTGCCCAAAAAGTATGCAGGGCGTCTGGTATTGCAGGAATATGACGCAGCAGGGCAGAAAATGACCGGTCCGGTCAAAGATATCTACCGGGCAGAAGGAATTTTTCTGGAAGGCCCTCATATTTTCAAACACAATAACTGGTATTATCTCTTCAGTGCGGATACCGGTACCGGGGAGGGACATGGGCAGTCAATCCAGAGATCCAGGAATATCTGGGGCCCCTATGAAATGTATCGGCCCCATGACGGGAAAAGACAGGAGGGGGAAGCCTATTCCGTTCTGACTTCCCGCCATCATGAGGATATTCTGCTGCAGAAGGCCGGACATTGTGATCTGGTGGAGACAGCGGACGGGGAGTGGTATGCGGTACATCTCTGCGGCAGGGCTTCCGGGGACAGAAATCCGGAGGATGCAGAACGGTTTGCCGGACAGAGGAGATATATGCTTGGCAGAGAGACCGCTATTCAGAGGATGCGTTGGACCGAGGATGAGTGGCTGGTGCTGGCGGAGGAAGGCAATACACCCCGGGAGACGGTGGAACCGCCGAAGTGTGCAGAGAGGACGAGGGTGGTCAGGGAGATACAGGTTCCGGAGGGTGCGGAGGAAAGAGGTGGGGAATTTTCGGAGGATGGAGAAGGAAGGTATACGGAATCCCCGAATGTATTCCTACGGGATGATTTTGACAGTGTGCATCTCCACCTGGACTATCAGTCCCTGCGTATTCCCATGGATGCCCGTCACATCTCCCTTACGGCACGGAGGGGCTGGCTGCGGATGTATGGAAGGAGCGGACTGGCTTCCCGCTTTTCCCAGACACTGATTGCCCGGAGAATGACGGAATATCATATGGACGCAGAGGCCTGTCTGGATTTTGAACCGGAGGTGTTCAAACAGATGGCAGGGCTGATTTTGCTGTATGATACGGAGAATTACCTGTATCTGCATATTTCCCATGACGAGGATGTGGGAAAATGCATTACTTTGCTCAAAGCAGAGAACGGGAAATATGAATATCTTGCGGATTACATACCCATTGAACCTGGCAGAGATGTGGTTCTGGGGCTGAAACTGAGGGGAACCCAGGTGCAGTTTTCATACGGATATCGTGAAGGGAACAACACAGATATTCCGATGCAGGACATAGGCCCAGGTATCCCGGCAGGATTTCTGTCAGACGAGGCCTGCCGGGAGGGCTGGTTTACCGGCACCATGGTGGGAATCTGCTGTCAGGATCTGACAGGTTTTGGGAGACATGCGGATTTTGACTGGTTTGAAGTAAAATGTGAATAGGGTGGAAAGATTTCTGCGGCCGGGAAATGGCCTGTTTCCGGAAAATCAGGACAGAACCGCTGTCAGATACTGATAAAAGGTATCGGCAGCAAGGCTTTTTCTCCGGTCGTTATCGGTGACTATCCGGATGGAACGTTTCGGCGGAGCGCAGTCCAGTTCGATCCGCACCAGGTTTCCGCTCTCCAGATGCGGCAGAGCCAGTGTCTCCGGTATGAAGCCGATGCCCAGATGATTCTGGATCAGGGGCAGCATAAGGTCGGAGGTGGCAACCTCCATATCCGGTTCCATATCAAGCTGGTTTGCAATAAAAAAGTCCTTATAAAAATGGTAGGTTGCGCTGTCCCTGCCCAGGCTGATCCAGGGATATTTTTTCATCTTCTCCAGAGTTAGAGGTTCTTTACCCAAAGCCCGATATTGGGTTCCGCCCACCAGAATTTCCTGAAAAGAGAGGATATCCATACTGGAAAAGGTTTTTGGAATTTCGCAGGGAGTAGTGATCACTGCAAAGTCCAGTTTGCCGTTGACCAGCTGTCTTACCGTTTCCGGTGCGGTGTGATTGTGAATTTTGATTTTCACGCCAGGATGTTTTTGTTTGAAGTCCTGCAGTACATGGAGCAGGAAGAGATGAAGTGCTGTTTCGGTTGCACCGATTTCCACTGTACCGCTCCTTAAGGTATCCTGTGGATAAAGCTCTTCCTGGGCAGCCAGCAGACGGCGGCAGGCAACCTCCACATGGGAATAGAGCAGTTCCCCTTCTTTTGTCAGACTGACGCCCCTGGGTCCCCGGTTAAACAATTTACAGTTCAGCTGTGATTCCAACAGCTTCAAAATCCGCGTAACATTGGGCTGATTGCTGCCCAGAGCCACGGCGGCTTTCGTTATATTTTCATATTTTGCCACATAGTAGAAAATCTTGTAGTATTCAAAATTGATATCCATTTTATTTTTATATACCCTCGATATAATATATATATTTTATGTATACTTTAAAATATATTATAATATATTTCAGGACTTTTGTAAACAGCTCTTTCAGTGTTTGAGCGGTGAAGAAGTGAAAGGGTACTGAGGCAGCAAATGGTTTTTACTGTGCCCCAGGTATAAAAACGGAAAGGATATGATTCTATGAACAAAGATCTGACAACCGGGAATCCGGGGAAGGTATTGTGGCGGTTCTGTCTGCCCCTGTTTGGCAGTGTTGTCTTTCAACAGCTCTATAACATTGCGGACAGTCTGGTGGCAGGGAAGTTTATCGGGGAAAATGCCCTGGCTGCTGTGGGGAACAGCTATGAGATTACATTGATTTTCCTTGCCTTTGCCTTTGGCTGCAATATGGGCTGTTCCGTCATTGTATCGCAGTTGTTCGGTGCGGAAGATTACAGCCGGCTGAAAACCGCGGTGACCACATCCTGCTTATTCAGCGGAGGGCTTTGTGCGGCTTTGATGGTGGCCGGAACAGCAGGATGCGCTCCTTTGCTGCGGCTTATTCAGACGCCGCAGGAATTGTTTGCGGATTCAATGCTGTATCTGGATATTTATGTATGGGGACTGCCGTTTGTATTCTTTTACAATATTGCTACGGGCATCTTTTCTGCACTGGGGGATTCCAGAACTCCCTTTGTCTTTCTGGCCCTGTCTTCCACATCCAACATAGCGGTGGACATTCTGTTTGTAAAGGCTTTCGGCATGGGGGTGTCAGGTGTGGCCTGGGCAACGTTCCTATGTCAGGGAGTCAGCTGTGTCCTGGCGGTGGCGGTGGTGCGGAAAAGGCTGGGTAAAATCGGGACAGGAGAGAAGGTTCCCCTGTTTGACCGGGAGCTGCTAAAAAAGATCCTGGCAATTGCCGTGCCCAGTATCCTGCAGCAGAGTTTTGTCTCCCTGGGCAATATCATGATTCAGAGTGTTATCAACGGATTCGGAGCCTCTGTCATGGCAGGGTATTCTGCCGCCGTAAAGCTGAATAGCCTGGTTATCACATCCTTTACCACCATCGGCAACGGGATCTCTAATTTTGCAGCCCAGAACATTGGTGCCCGCAAATATGCCAGGATCCGGGAAGGCTTCCGCGCAGGACTTAAAATGGTATGGTGCCTCTGTGTCCCGTTCTGTGTCCTTTACCTGTTTTTCGGCAGATATCTGCTGCTTCTTTTTATGGAGAAGGATTTCTCCGGGGCATTGGACACCGGCATGCAGTTTTTGCGGATTCTTTCCCCCTTTTATTTTATCATATCGGCAAAACTGGCAGCAGACGGTATCCTGCGGGGCATCAGCGCAATGGGAAAGTTTATGGCGGCTACTTTACTGGATCTGGCGCTGCGTGTGGTTCTGGCTTTTCTATTTTCGCAATGGACCGGAAATGCCCTGGGGATCTGGTGTGCGTGGCCTGTGGGGTGGACGATTGCAGCCCTGCTTTCCGTTTTCTTCTATCATAAAGAAAGCAGAAAATGGATTAGCGGAATAGAAAACAGCAGTTTCTCTTGTTAAAACTTCTTATTGAAAAAAAGACACCTAAAGGTTATACTGAAAGAAAAGTTACTGTGACAACAGGGATGTAGGAGGAAAATGTCCTGGTAGTTTCAGGGATATGGGGCAGAATGGAAGGATTTCAAAGTGGAATACGGGAGATGCTTCAGTGGGGCAGGAGGAAGTTATGGAAAAGAGAATAGCAGCAGAGAAAAGAGAGAATGGGCTGTGGAAGAAAGCAGCTGTACTGACAATTACAGCAGGTGCGGTGGCCTTAGCAGCAGGGTGCGGGAGCCGTATGGTGGACCGAAAGGAGGCTTTGGAATATGCTCTGGCAGATGCAGGGCTTACGGCCGGAGATATCAGCATTACCAGACAGGAACTGGAGAAGACGGATGGCAAAAATCAGTATGAGATAGAATTTACTTCCGGTGGGTATGGCTATTCCTATGAAATTGATGCCTTTTCAGGCGCCGTGACAGGGGTGAGCATCCTGGCGATTTCCGGAAATCAGGAGGGCGGCGATGTGGGTCAGTCTAATGGGCAGCAAAGCCGGGAATCCGGTGAGTCGGGTCAGCCTAATGGGCACCAAAGCCCGGAACCCGGTGAGTCAAGTCAGTCCGCCGGGCAGCAAAGTCAGGAATCCGGTGAGTCAGGTCAGCCTGCCGGGCAGCAAAGTCAGGAATCCGGTGAGTCGGGTCAGACCGCCGGGCAGCAAAGCCGGGAATCCGGTGAGTCGGGTCAGACCGCCGGGCAGCAAAGCCAAGAATCCGGAAAACCGGATCAGGGAAGCAGGGAATCGGTACAGCCAAGCGGTGCGGGTGATCAGACCGGGCAGGTGGATACCATGGATTCTGCCAAAGTCATAGCCCTGACGGATGCAGGGCTGACAGAAGAAGAGGTCACCTTTACCAAAGAAAAACTGGACTGGGATGACGGCGTGGCAGTGTATGACATTGACTTTTACACAGCAGACAGGGAATATGAGTATGAAATCAATGCGGCTACAGGTGTAATTATGGACAGGAGTGTAGAGCTGTTCCGCCATCCGGGAGGCGCAGGGACGGCCTCTCTGATAGGAGAAGAGAAAGCAAAGGAAACTGCTGCTGCGCACGCCGGTTTTTCTGTCGACGAAGTCTTTTTTACCAAGATAAAGCTGGAGGAAGAGGATGGCCGCCTGGAATATGAAATCGAATTTTATAAAGATCGGATAGAGTATGAATTTACCATAGATGCGGCTGCGGGCACTGTTTTGGAATACGAAAGTGAGTATGATGATTAAGACTCTGCAGAAGATAGCACAGGGCGGGCTAGTCATGAAATAGATTCTAATCAGTTTACGCTTCGTTTACTGGATGAAACAGGAGAAATCACACATGGATAACAGACCTAACATTATTTTCATTCTGTCAGATGATCAGGGGGCATGGGCAATGCACTGTGCCGGCACCCCGGAGCTGTATACCCCCAATCTCGACCGGATAGCAGCGGAGGGCATGCGTTTCGAGAATTTTTTCTGTGTATCTCCGGTATGTTCTCCTGCCAGAGCCTCTTTGCTTACGGGAAACATACCTTCTGCTCACGGAGTCCATGACTGGATCAGAAGCGGAAATGTGGATGGAGAGAAGTTTTGGAAACAGGGAATGGAGAATCCCTATGGAGGCGGGTATGCCAGAGAGACAAAGCCTGCGGCGTACCTGGAGGGACAGGTGGCCTATACGGATGTCCTGGCGGAAAACGGCTATACCTGTGCCCTGGCAGGAAAGTGGCATCTGGGAGACAGTGTCAGGATGCAGCATGGCTTTTCCAAATGGTATTCCCTGGGAAGGGGAGGCTGCAGCTATTATCATGCAGATGTTACAGAGGAGGGAGATATCAAACTGGAACATGGCAAATATGTGACAGAGCTGATTACTGACAGAGCACTTCTCTGGATGGATGAACTGGCCCGGGAAGAGAAGCCATTTTACCTGTCTGTGCATTATACGGCGCCGCATTCACCCTGGGGGGAGGACCAGCATCCTTCCAGGTGGATTGACTATTACAGAGACTGTTCTTTTAAAAGCATTCCGGATGTTCCGGATCATCCACATATGACTACAGGACCTGTTTACAATACCGGAAGGCGCAGGGAGAATCTGACAGGGTACTTTGCGGCTGTCAGTGCCATGGATGAACAGATCGGGCGGATTTTGCAGAAGCTGGAAAAAATGGACTCCAAACGGGAGACTATTCTGTTCTTTACTGCTGACAACGGTATGAGCATGGGGCATCACGGCGTGTGGGGAAAGGGAAACGGTACCTTTCCCATGAATCTGTATGATACAGCGGTGAAGGTGCCTTTTCTCATCTGTTGGAAGGGACATATACCGGCGGGGAGTGTGAATAAGGAGCTGGTCAGTGCTTACGATGTATTTCCTACGCTTTTGGCTTTGGCAGGGATATCTTGGGAAGGGGCCGAGAAGCTGCCGGGAAAGAGTTTTGCCGGTCTGCTGCTTTCCGGGGACGAGGGGGAAGCCTGGGAAGGGTCCTCTGAGGATGCGGAGGAAAGAGCGGGAGTCCGGGAAGTGTCCGGGGGGCATGTTGGGAGAGACCGTACAGTTGTAGTTTATGATGAATACGGCCCGGCGCGAATGATCCGCAGCAGGGAATGGAAATATATTCATCGTTATCCCTATGGTCCCCATGAACTGTATGATCTGGAGGCAGACCCGAAGGAAGAGAGAAATTTATATGGCGATCCGGCGCATGACAAAAGGGTTCTGGAACTGCGCGGCCGGATGGAGGGATGGTTTGAGAGGTATGCCTGCGGAGAGCGGAACGGCATTCTGCAGGCAGTGACCGGAGCCGGGCAGGACTGCCCGGTAGGAAGAAGAGCGGACAGGGTGAATATCTACGGCCCTGTGGAGGAAATTTAGGAAAAGAGGAAACGTTCCGGTTTTATGGAATCATGTATGAGACCGGAGAAGATCAGCGTGTTTGTTGGGGGGTGGCTGTCTCAGGAAGGGGGGACGGCCATCCTTGTTCTTTGGGGCCGGATAGGGCTGATATTCCTGTATGGAAAAGAAACAGAGAGGCGCTTCTGAAACAATAAGGTGCAGTGGTATAAAATAGGGTAAATAGGATACTTTATAGTATGCAAAGGATACATAATCTTGCGGAAAGAAAGTACGCTGTGTAGAATAAAAAAGGTCATAGTTGTCTTGAGCAGGTACTGAATGGGGGCCTGCGGAACTGGGAACAGGAGATAAAGCTAGATGAAAGCGTCAAACTTCCTGCAGTTGAAGATTTATCGACGGACCTTTTTTATTTATCTGTCCATAGTGATTGTGTTCTTTTTCTTCATTATTTCCAATCGATATAAAAACGCCCGGTTGGCAGGGCAGCAGTTTTTCTCTGAACACATGGACAGGGCTTTCTCCCAGGTGGAGAATGAACTGGACGGCATTGTCAACACAATAGACAATTTTTTAATCCGCCTGAACAGCAGTTCAATGCTGAAGAAGGATTTTTTTTATTTTTTCGGGTCGACTCCGGCGGAATATACAGCAGCACGGCTGCGCAGCGGGGATATGGCCTATGAAAGCTATCTGGGCGCCTGTGACAATCTCGTGGCAGACTGTAATTATCTGATTCGTTATATTCTCTATTATTGTGAAGAAAATGTTATGTGCATGGAATACAGTCAGGAGGGGTATTCCAGATGCAAAAGGATTGAGCCGGAAGAGGGGGAAGCCCTGTGCAGGACGGGCTATGCCTACACCAGGGATATTTACCTGGATTCGGTGTACAAGGGGAAGATATCTTTTGTCATTGATGTGGCGGCTCCGATTGAAAAAGCGTTTTGCCGGCAGGGGGGAATTGCTGTCTGGATGGAGCTTCAGGGTGAGGGAAAACGGTTGGGGGATCCTCTGGATGGAGATGTGGAATTCGGTGGGATCACGGAATCCGGGAGGCACCTGGGAGTGGCTGCCCTGACCTCCGGAAAGACCGGGGAATATTTTTATACTGTGAATGCGTCAGAGAATTATTCTTACCTGGTAGTGGCGGCAGGGAAGGCAGAGGCATATATGCAGACCCAAATCAAGGAATTGTGGGTTTTGGTTTTTGGGCTGTTTCTGACGTTCCTGCTGATAACGATGCTCTATATACGCCAGTTCTCCGCAGACGGCAGGTTTCTCCAGGATATTCTGCACAGTGTGGAATGCGCCAGAAACGGCTCATTTCAGCGTATCCGGGTAGGAAAGCGCAGCGATGAATATGCTGTTATTGCCAGGCAGTTAAACGGGCTGTACGAATATCTGGAGGCTTTGATTCAGCAGAAATACGAATTGACCATCAGCCAGCAGCGGACGCAGATGCAGATGCTGAGTTCCCAGCTGAACCCTCATTTCCTGTACAATACACTGGAACGGATAAGGCTGCGTGCTCTGCGGGGACAGAATATGGAGCTTGCCCGGGCCACGGCAAACTTAGGCCTGCTTTACCGTAATATCGTTAAGACGGAACCTGTGATTACCCTGCAAAAGGAAATTGATATCACCAAACAGTATCTGGATCTGATGTGTTTTCTCTATGACGATCAATTCTTCTACCACTGTGATGTGGAGGAGGATCTTTTGGGTATTCTGACACCCAAAATCTGGATGCAGCCTATTATGGAGAATTTCTTCAAACATAATTTCAGGGAGGATGAAAGCATTAAGATTATCGTGCTCTCCGGAGAGAAGTGCGTAGAAGGGGTCAAACTCACTTTTTTTGACAATATGGGATGTATCCAGGAGGGGGAGCTGGAATATTTAAACGGGCGCTTTACGCCGGAAGAGGGTAAAAAGGAGGAGGGACAGGATGGTCTCGGCCTCCAGAATGTGTATCACAGGCTTTTGCTGTATTATGGGGACAAGGTAAAGATGACAATCCGGAACAATGTGCCCTCTGGGGTGTGTATTGAGGTGCTGCTTCGGGATTGCGGGGGTATTTAGAAAGGGGGCGGACTGATGTACCGGCTGCTGGTGGTGGACGATGAGAAGGATATCCGGGAGAACATCCGGTATCTCATGGATTGGAGCCGATATGGGATAAGCCAGATTGAGACGGCGGCTACTTATGAGGAGGCTGTAAATAAGGCGCTGGACATAAGGCCGCACATCATATTGATGGATGTGAAACTGGGAGACGGTTGCTGGGGCTATGAACTGGTGGAACACTTACGGGCTTCCGGCCTTAAGGCAGTGTGCGGTATGATCAGCGGCTACGACGATTTTCAATATATAAAGAGAGCGATGCAGGCATCCGCCAAGGATTATCTCCTGAAGCCCATCAATGTGGAGGAGCTGGAACAATTTGTAGAGCGGGCGATTGTGGAGGAGCTGAAGGGCAGGCTGCCCCTGCAAAGCGGCGATGCGCCGGATGTGGATCCGGTGCTGAAGGTGGAGTACGGTACGCTTTCCAAGATTACCAATAAGATTATCATGATTGTGAAGGGGAATTACAAAGGTCCCCTGTCCCTGGTGGGCATCGGGGAAATGTTCTGTATGAGCAGTAAATATATCGGCAGAATTTTTCTGCAGGATACGGGGATGAAATTTTCCGAGTATTTGATGGCTTATCGCATGGTGCAGGCGAAGCGGCTGATTGAGACCACAGGGGATAAGATTATCGTCATTGCCGGGCAGGTGGGGTATACCCAACTGAATAATTTTTACGTTCATTTTAAAGAATATTACGGCGTCTCGCCCACGGCGTTGCGGGATGCAGGGGAAATGCTGCCGGAAGCGGAGCAAAATGCGGATGTACCGGCAGGCGTCGGAGAGGAAATGTCGGGCGAAGCGGATGTGGGGGAAAACGGAGCAGAGGAAAGGCAATGGGCGTCACAGACAGCGGATTCCGGGGAGAATGGAGGTATTCATGGACAGGTATAGGATAGTCCGGAGACTCCTGCCCTTTGTACTGGTGGCTTTTCTGGCAGCGGGATGCGGTGAGGAGGGGGAACAGGAGAGGGGGTCTGAGGGCCTTGATGAGCCGGTGCGGCTGGTCTACTACACCATTGGAGAGCCGGATGAGGGCCTGGAACAGGTGGAGGAAGCGCTGAATGTACTCTTGTTGGAGCGGTACGGCTTCACGGTGAGCTACAATAGAGTAGGCTGGAACGACTATGAGGCAAAATTGGATTCACTCTTCAGCACGAACGGAAAATTTGACATTGCTTTCGCCTGGACAGACAATTACGTGGAAAATGCTCTGGCAGGAAACTGGCTGGACCTTACAGCCTATATGGAGGGAATCTGCACGGAAACTTATGAGGCGGTAAACGAAAAATTATGGAAGGCGGCTGCGGTGAACGGCTGTATTTACGGTATTCCCACCAATAAGGAGCTGGCTGTGCCTATGTATTTTCTGTATGACAGAGAGTTGGTGGAAAAATACGATGTTGATATAGGGCAATATCCTACACTGGAGTCCATGGAACCTCTATTGCGCATCATTTCCAGTGAGGAGCCGGAATATATCCCGCTGTTTCTGGCCAACAGTAATGTGAATTTTGCATCTATGGGAGGCTATGAATATGTGACCTATGCGGATATCCCTCTGGTAATAAGAACAGGTGATGCCTCAGCGATGGTGGTGAATCTATATGAGACGGCGTATTACAGGGAGCTTCTGGATACGCTTCATCAATATTACATCGCAGGTTATATTAATGAGGATGCTTCCGTAAGGACCGCATTTTCCCGGTTTCCGGAGGAAAAGGTTTTCCTTCGGGTTGCCAGCGGCGGGCCGGAATCGGATGTCAGTTTTTCCTCTACCTTTGGCTACCCGATTGTGACACAGTGTGCCAGCGATCTGGTAGTGACTTCAGAGTCCGCCCTGGGGGGCGTCATGGCTGTCAACGCCAGGACAGGGCATCCCGAGGAATGTGCCGTTTTTCTGAATGCGGTGAATACGGACCCGGATATCCGCAATCTGCTGAATTATGGAGTAGAGGGGATTCACTATGAATTAAATGACGACGGACAGGTAGTGTATCTTACAGATAACTATAGAGGCGTGGCCTATACACAGGGTAACTGGTTTATTCTGAAAACCGTGGCGGGGGAGAATAGGGATAAATGGGATGTGTATCAGGAGTTCAACGATATCGCCATAGAATCGCCCCTCCTGGGATTTATTCCGGATCTATCCGATTTTGCTGCGGAATGCGACAATGTGGGCCAAGTGTGCAGGAGATATGAGAATGCGCTGATGACGGGAACCGTAGATCCGGACGAGTTTCTGCCAAAGCTGCAGGAGGCATTGGAACAGGCGGGAATCGGGATCCTGCAACAGGAACTCCAGAGACAGATCCATTTATGGATGTCATCCAGGCGGGAACGATAGAATGTTTCCATTCTATACTACAAAGAATCCCACAGATACCTTTTCGATACTGTCGTAAAAACTTATAATAAAAGTAGCTGAAAAGAGCATAAAATGCACAAAATGACGAAAAAACAGAAAAGGAAGGTGTTGAAAATTGAAGAAGAAGGAAAAAATGCCGAAGACGGCAGACACCGGAGTGGAAACGAAGCAGCAGGGCAAGAAAAGGAGATGGACGAGAGGGGACACGGAGCTGACACTTCTGGGGCTTCCCACGTTTCTGTGGTTCGTGGTATTTGCATATCTGCCCATGTTCGGTATGATTATTGCCTTTAAAAACTACAAGATTTCGGCGGGGCACGGCTTTCTGTACAGCCTCTTCCACAGCGAGTGGGCAGGCTTTGGAAATTTTTCCTTTTTCTTTAAATCCAATGCGTTTGCCATGCTGCTGAGGAACACGGTGCTCTATAATATTGTTTTCATTATCCTTGGGACAGTGGTTCCGATTACATTGGCAATCATAATCAGCCAGCTCTACAGCAAGCTGTTGTCAAAGGTCTATCAGACGATGATGTTCTTCCCCCATTTTATGAGCTGGGTGGTGGTAAGCTATTTTGTTTACGCTTTCCTGAACCCTACGAAGGGGCTTCTGAACCAGATCGTGGGCTTTTTCGGCGGTGAGTCTGTCATGTGGTATTCCGAGGCAAAGTATTGGCCGTTTATTCTGGTATTCATGAATCTGTGGAAGGGTACCGGTTACGGAATGGTGGTATACCTGGCTTCTATCACGGGAATTGACAGTTCTATGTATGAGGCAGCAATGATTGACGGCGCCACAAAATTCCAGCAGGCAAAATACATAACACTCCCCTGTCTGAGGCCCATGGCAATCATGATGTTTATCATGAATGTGGGCAAGATATTCTACTCCGACTTCGGTCTGTTTTACCAGGTTACACAGAGGGTACCCAATGCCCTGTATAATACGGTGTCCACATTTGACACTTATCTCTATAATGCACTGCAGTCGAACGTGTCCATCGGAAGGACCGCGGCGGCATCCCTGTTCCAGTCAGTGGCATGCTGCATTACGATTCTGGCTGCCAACTATATTGTATCCAAAATTGATTCGGAAAGCGCACTTATCTAGGCGGACGGGAGGCTGAAATGGCAAAGAAAGATATAAAAGCACAGGATAATCACCTGAACAGGATTAAGTGGGGGACGAACCTCTGCTTCAACATTTTATTCATTATTATGGCGGCGATATGTATTATTCCGGTTATCTTTGTTTTTATGATATCAATTTCGTCCGAAGCTTCCATTGCGGAATACGGCTATCGTTTCCTGCCGGATTCTTATTCGGCGGATGCATATCTGTTCATGTGGAATGAGCGGGCGCAGATTTTTCGGGCGTTGTTTGTTTCCGTGAGTGTGACCGTGGCGGGTACCATACTGGGGCTTATCCTGACGACCACTATGGGATATGTACTTTCCAGGCCGGGCTACAGGCTGAAGAAGTTCTTTACCTGGGTTATCTTCATTCCCATGATATTCAACGGGGGTATGGTAGCCAGTTACGTGGTGGTGGCAAATCTCCTGGGGTGGAGGAATACCTTCCTTGTACTGACCGTCCCGCTGGCAGTGTCTTCGTTTAATATTGTTATTACCCGGACTTTCTTCCGGACGACGATTCCGGACTCCATTATAGAGTCAGCGGAGATAGACGGGGCGTCTCAGCTGCAGACCTTTATCAGGATCGTGATGCCGATTTCCAAGCCGGTGCTGGCCACGATCGGGTTGTTCCTGGCTTTTGGATACTGGAACGATTGGTTCCAGGCGTCACTGTACATAAGCAACGAAAATCTGGTGGGTCTGCAGGCTATGCTGAACAACATCATGAAGAGTATTGAGTATTTCGCCAGCCATCCTGAGCTGGGGGTCAGTCTGTCGCAATATAAGCAGTCCATGCCGTCCGAAACGGTTCGTATGGCAATCGCAATCCTGATTGTAGTACCGATTGCCTGTGTTTATCCGTTTTTCCAACGGTATTTTATCTCCGGCCTTACTGTGGGTGCAGTGAAAGGCTGAGCTAGGACGGAGATTTTAAAATACAACATTTAAAACTAGGAGGAAATGGTAATGAAAAAGAGAAACTGGAAGGTAATGTCTCTCCTTATGGCAGGGGCAATGTTGGCAGGAAGCCTGACAGGCTGCGGAAGCAGTCCTTCTGACGGGGGAAGCTCCAGCGCAGGTGACGGAAGCAGTTCACAGCAATCTGAAGGGCAGGCAGATCAGCCGGCGGCTTCAGGTGAGGTTGTAGACATCAAATGGGCCATGGTGGGCAATGGCATGCCGGACAACTATGATGCCTGGAAGGCAAAATTGGATGCTTATCTGGAAGAGAAGATTGGCGTACATCTGGATGTGGAAGTGGTTAAGTGGGATGACTGGGGCAACAGAAGAAGCGTCATGGTAAAAACAAACGAGGATTATGACATCTTGTTTACCGATTCCGGAAGTTATGTCAGCGATGTGAAGATGGGAGCGTTTGCGGAAATATCAGGCCTTCTGGACAGTCATTGCCCGGAGCTGGCTTCTTTTATTCCGGATGATTACTGGGATGCGGTTTCCGTACAGGGCGGGATTTATGCGGTACCCACCTATAAGGACAGTTCCGCAACGCAGTATTTTGTATGGGATAAAGAGCTGGTGGACAAATACAAGATTGATTATGAGAATATGCATGATCTGCAGTCCCTGACAGATGCGCTGACTAAAATTAAGGAAGGCGAGGGTGGCTATCCTTTCACCCTGGCATCAGATGGTCTGGGGCCTATTCTTGAAAAGTATGATGGAATGGGTGTGGGTGTTCCCGGTATCGGCGTATCCTATAATGATTCCTCGAAGAAAGTGGTCAGCGTCTACGAGCAGGAAGATGTTATGGCTGACCTGAAGACACTGCATGAATGGTATAAGGCCGGCATCATTAATGAGGATGCGAATACATTGGGCGAGGCACCGAAGTACAGAATGTGCTATGTAGCACAGGGGTGGCCGCTTGCAGCGAAGACTGTTTGGGGACCGAACATGGAGAAAGAGGTAGTAGTGTCCCAGTGGGGCGATACGCATCTGTCATTCGGTACAGTGGGCGGCTCTCTGAACTGTATCTCTGCCAGCAGCAAGAACCCGGAGAAGGCCCTGCAGCTGCTTGAGCTGGTGAATACGGATTCCGTTGTAAGGGATGCTCTGTATTTCGGACTTGAAGGGGATAACTTTGAGTACACTGCTGAGGGCAGGGTTCACAAGATCAATACAGACTGGCCAATGGCCGGATATACCCAGGGAACATTCTTCAACGTGACTCTTACCGACGACGTAGAAGAGAATCAGTGGGATGAAGTTAAGGCTCTGAACGAGCAGGCGGTTGCTTCTCCTGTGCTGGGCATCTCCATTGATACAAGCGAGTTCGAGGATGAAATTGCGAACTGCAGCGAGATTTGCAACCGGTATAAGAAAGACCTTTTGACCGGTGTAGCAGACCCTGAAGTAGAAGTGCCGAAGATGATGGAAGAGCTGCGTGCTTCCGGATTTGACACCATGATTGAAAAAATTCAGGCTCAGATTGACGCCGCTCAGTAATTGAACAGGCGCGCTAACAGCCCGGCAGTATGCCGGGCTGTTATAATGCCCGGAAGCAAATTATTCTATAGAGTGTTCCAATGCTTTTTGCGGAAAAAAGAGATAAAATGTGTGAAAGCACAATAGGATATGGAAAGGATCATCTTTCGTGATTATAAAACAAGGAAAAAGAACAGGAAGCAGCTATTTTTTGCGTTTTTTGAAAGAAACAGCCAAGCTTGATAAGCTGTCAATTATTATAACTGTCTTTTATTCATTTGTGGTATCAGCCGCTGATATCATAACCACATATCTGCCTAAGGTTTTTGTGGACGGCGTTTTGGATAAAAATATTATGCTTGCCCGCAACGCCGTGATTGCTTTCTTATTTGTGGTAGTATCTTATAATATTGTGGGAAGTATATGCGCCATTATTTTAAGTGATAAAAAAGAAAAAAGACGAGTATTTTTTGTGAAAAAAATATTCTTACATACATTTTGCGTGAGGCAGGAATATGTGGAAGGGGCGCAATTCTACAATGAATATTCCATGAGAGAAGCCAATCTGGAAAAAGCTGTGGACAATATCATGGGAGTTTTCAACAAGCTTGTCCAGCAGGCGGTGACCGTACTGTTCATTATCAGTGTAGTGTCCCGGATAAATTTCTATGTCGGGCTGATTATGACCATACCGATTCTGGTTGATCTCATGATATCTTTGTTTGTAAACGGGTTGAATATAGAGGAACAGAAAGAAAAACAGAAATATGATAAAAAGCTGAAGGCTCTGTCCCGCATCTTTTACCTGCCAAACAGTATCAGGGACATCAAGATGCTGGGCATGGTGCGTTCTGTTATGGGACAGCTGGATGATACGTTTGAGAAACGACTTAAGATACATAACCGTTATATGCGGAAAAGCTCAAAACTCCTTTGCATCAGCGGCATCATTACGGAGGCACTTCCGCTTGTATCCATGGTTGTGTTTGGATACTATGTCTTCGTCGGGAGGATCGGCATAAGCGCCTACTATGTCTATATTGCTTTTTATGCCAAATTAAAGATGTCCATAGAAGGACTGCTGGCTCTGTTTCCAGAAATCAACAATATTTCTCTGTGGATGAAGGATTATTATGATTATATGGATAATAAGGACATTGTCGAGGAAGATCAGGAGTCAGGAGCTGAGATTGGGACAATTGATACCATAGAGTTCAGACATGTGAGCTACCAATATGAGAACAGCGGTCAATATGCGCTGAAAGATATCAGCTTCCGGCTGGAGAAGAACAGCAAGAACGTGATCATAGGCTTGAACGGCGCGGGGAAATCGACGCTGCTCAAACTATTGTGCGGGGTATATGTGCCCTCTTCCGGCGAAGTGCTTCTGAATGGAAGAAATATAAGGGAACTACGGAGAGAGGACGTCCGCAGGCTTGTATCTGTGCTTTTTCAGGACTATTATATATTCCCCTTTACAATCAGGGAGAATGTGACCGCTTTTGCGGAGGACATGGAGATGGAACGGAAGATGGAGCTGCTGACAGAGAGGTTTGGGCTGCAGGAAAAAATTAAAAAGCTGAAAAAAGGGTTCGATACCGGCATCAAAGCGGAGTACTGTGACGACTATACAGACATGTCAGGAGGCGAGTTCCAGAAACTGGCCATCATCCGGGCTTTCTGCAGGCCGGATGTGGGTGCTGTCTTATTGGATGAGCCTTTAAACAATATTGATATAGCCACAGAAGACGTGTTTTATGAGTTCCTTTCCCAGACCAATGACAAGACCGTAATTTTGATATCTCATTCGTTAAAATATGTGCCCAAGGCCGACAAGATTATTTATGTTGAGGCCGGAAACATTGCTGCGGAGGGAACACATGAGGAACTGCTAAAAGAAAATGAAAAATATCATGATTTATATCAAAAATACGTAGAAGAATACATTTACCATGGCAAATATCATTCAGGAATTACAAAAGCCGACGCTTGTGATCGCCTACAATAAAACGCTTGCGGGACAGCTCTGCGGTGTAGGATAGGTTATGGCAGGTACCCGCAAAGTCCGTGTTTCGATACGGAACAGATCCGGCTTATCAATGAATGCCGCCAGAGCGAAATGACAGATGCTGACTGGTGCCATGAAAACCACATTGCAGTAAGCACCTTTTACAACTGGTTCAGCTGCTGCCGGAAAACGGCAGCGGATCAGATCCCAGCAGCGAATTACGGTCATCTTGAGGTTTTACGCCCGAAACAGGACGTGGTCCCCATTGACATTGTGCCGGATCGCATTTCGGAACAGCATACAGCATCACAGATGCAAAACTCGTCCCTTGAACGTCTGGATAGTCGGAACGGACATAGAACAGAGATTGTTTTCAGCGAATAGTTGTGATATACTTGTGTTAGCATATCAATCGGCAAATATGGAATTGAAGGTATATACTTTATGGATGATTTAGTAAATCTTGTGACCTTAGCAGACGGCAGTAAAATTATTCTACAAGATGAGGATGACATTACATTGTCTTTAGTTTCAAATGATAAAATAAAAGATATATTTCAATTCCCATGTCCTTCTGGCGGTTATGGCGGTGGTTCATTACTGCTATCACCATCTGAAAAATATGTGATTTTTTCTTATTTTTCGGGTGAGAGCGAAGAAGGGTTTGGGTTGTTTGAAATCGTGGATTATCAGTTCAAATTCTTATATGATTCTGATTATTTGTATGGAGAAGATGCCAACTACGGTTTTGCAGATAACGAGAAAATTTTAATACAGACTTTTCGTACAGGTTCATGGTATAAGGAAAATGCGGAAACTGATGAAAACGGAGATATGTATTACGCATTTGGTGAATTGAATTTACTGAATCTGGAAACTTTTAGTCTGGATAGGCATACTATTCTTGTTTATCCTTCTGATGATTGGAAAGAAGAAAAAACAGATGTTGGTACATTTTTGTTTACTGATATAGTAAATGGAATGTTGAGGGTAGAAATGCCATGGGGGAACGAAATTTTTCAGTATCCATTGCAAGAAACTCTTGTTATTAAAGGGGATATGAAACATTTTCTGTAAACAGCTATTAGTATCAGGTCTTCTATGGTAAAATCTAAACTATAGGAGGCCTGTTATTTTATAGAGAGCCTGAATGCCACATACCGGAAACTGAACCGGCAGCGCAGCGTCTTCCCCAGCGATAATGCACTGCTCAAGGCCCTCTTCCTGTCGATCTTTGAAGCGACAAAGAAATGGACCATGCCAATCCGCAACTGGGGGCAGGTCTATGGGGAACTGAGCATCATGTATGAAGGACGCCTGCCAGAATGAGTCCCATCTGAGAGCATTATCTGACAGGCGATTTCCCCGCCTGCTATTGACATACGCATTATTTGCTGTTATATATAAATCATGGGCTGGAGCTCCAGTAGAGAGCCACCAGCCCCATTATTATCATAGAAGATCTGTATTTACAGACTTTTGTTCACACACTCGTCAGCCATGTCCAGAATCTTTAAACGGCTTCGCCTCCATGGGATCTTTTCAGCCAAAACTCATGGGCATTATTCTCCCATGTTTCTTATTCCGGACGCTGTATTCGTTCATCTGCACTGCCCTTTCTTTCCAGCATTCGATCCTACATTATTCCTTCCCTTTGCAGCCCCATCTGGTAAAGCTCTGCAGCAGTCATCCTGTCGTCTTCATTCCATTTTTCGTACAGTTCCACATACTTTTGCTGGCTGTCAAAAAATCGCACGTCGCCCATAATCTTCTTCAGATAATATTCGGCGAGTCCCTCCGTCAATCCCCATGTATTAAAATTCCTGAAAGCATTTTCATCTTTGAGAGCGTTCATAAGCAGATAAATAATAAATTCGTGTCCGATAAAGTAAAAAGAATCCACTGGCGTTCTCTCAATGCCGAATACGTCCTGCTCCTTTGAAATATCGATTGCCTCTGCCCCGTTCTGCACCGAAGTGACAAGCGTTGCCGTGAAAAAATCACTTTCAAGCTTACATCCCACATATTCTTCCGCCCTGTCCGTAAAGCCGGACTCCTCAAAAAGGCTGAGTATCCGGGGGATGTAGGCCTCTATTCTCTCCTTCTCCTTTGGCCAGATTTGATCTGCATAATGGTCATAATATTTTATCATCACAGCCGATATGCCGCGGACAGTCTCCGCATATTTCCTGACAGTCTCCGGCAGCTCATCTTGCGCAGCCTTTTCTATAAGACCGGCATAATAATCTTTTGCGGAAATCTTCGCACATGCGGCTTCAGATACCATAAGCCCAAACAGGGAGCCGCAATGTTCACCGCCGCATACCGTAAGCAACTCCCGGCTTTGACTGATAACCGTCAAATCCTCTTCGGGATAATATTTGCGGTATGCTTCACCGTAAGCGTTATCATAACCGCATCGTGCAACGGAAAGCATATGAAAAACAAAATTGGTATCCTTATTTGCTGTAAATTTTATTTTATTCATTTTTATGTGCCCTTTTCCTTTCGCCGTTTGTTCCCAAACCTTTGATATTCTGTTTTCTCCGCAATATTATGAAAGCAGCAAACTACCGATAACCTGGAATTCATCTCATCCTTTTATGACCACAGCGGCGGGAAGGAAAAACTTAAAAAGGTTACCGGTTCCGTTGTGGACAGGGGCGCTCTTACCGCGGGCTGAAATTTTTCGCGGAACGTGACCTGAAGGTGCCGGAAGTGATCAGCCGTGGTGAATATATGATAATGGCTTATTAAAGGGTTGTCAAGAAATTTGTTGGAAAATGTTTAACTTAACGGGGAGTTTTCCGCTATAGCAGGCGGTTATACACTTAAATTTATAGTGTAGGATCTTGTTTACATGACATTGATAGGGGCAGTCTGAGTTTTTTAGCTAAGATAAAGGTTAGGTTTCACAGAAGATGCCAGAAAACGTGTCATAAGAAAGAGACTGACTGAGTTGAATAGGGGAGATGTTCAAAAACTGTATAAAGACCTTGCCGGATATTCCATTTATATTGTACGGCAGGTAAAAACAGTGTTAAACAAAAACCTTTCAAACTTCATTCCAAATACAAACCCACCGGGGACCAGCCCGCGGCAATCGCCGAACTGGTGGAGGGGTTCCAAAAAGGCAACCAGTTCCAGACTTTGCTGGGGGTGACGGGTTCCGGCAAGACCTTTACCATGGCCAATATCATTCAGGCTTTGAATAAGCCCACGTTGGTAATTGCGTACAACAAGACCCTGGCCGGCCAATTGTACGGCGAGTTTAAGGAATTTTTCCCTGTAAATGCGGTAGAATATTTTGTCTCCTACTAAGCGAAAGGACTTTTGAAACTACATCTGGTATTATTTGGTTTAGTTTTTACTATATATTGTGGACTAAATGGACTGTATGGATAGAAAAAACAGGGTGGAATCATAGGAATTGTGAACAAAATTCGTCGTGGAAAGTATTTAAAAAAAGAATATAGGAGCTAAATGATGATATACAAGGCTTGATGCACAGGGCATTTCCTGTTTCCGGTGTCCCAAATCCATATATAAGTTATATCCTTTATCAGACGCCTGCAGGGAAGAGTATATATTCCACATACTGAAAGGTGCTGTACGGTTTGGAATGACTGTATCCTGCGGGGAGGATAAGCCAGTCTATACCTTTGAGCTGACGCTTTCCCCAACAGAAAAAAGCAGAGAAGGAGGTGCCAGGGCATGAAAAAGAATCAGGAAGAAATGAACATTGCCGATAACCC
>CAJTXE010000033.1 GCA_910580225.1 uncultured Acetatifactor sp. | reverse complement strand
CATGGTGAAAGAAATGATCAGCCTTGCTATGATAGAGGATTTATTGGTCAGGGATTAGAATTAGCGCCATTAACTGATAATGGGGTGAAACAAGCTGAGGAAGCTGCGAAAAATCCTTTGATAGAGGGATGTTCAATTATTGTATCATCACCATATACAAGGTGCATGCAAACTGCAGCAATTGTATCCAGAATAAGAAATATACCGCTGAAAGTAGAAATTGATTTACATGAATGGATTCCTGATTTATCTTTTCAAAATAAAACAGGAGAAGCACAATTATACGGTAATGATTTCTCTCTTAATCAAGGGAGATATCCTGAAGGACAGACACCTAAATGGGAAAGTATTGACATGATGGAAAAAAGACTCTTAGGCGTTCTAAATAAATATATATATTATAATAAAATTATGATTGTTACACATGGCATGCTGATGCATCAAATAAAACCATATGGGCATATACCTGATTGTTTTGTTGATAGTTTTATTTATGATGAACATTTTGTATGTGCTGGTTTTCACAAGAAGTAACTTAGCGTGTTGTTATAGAAGATATCCTGGAGCGGTTGAAACTATGTTACCGGGAATCCTTCCGGTAACACCATCAGATGATAAAAGCGGGGGGTGAGAATACACCTGTTCCCCGGTACTACCGGTACATAGGCCGATGCGGGCCAAAGGTACAGCCGTATCAGAATGGGCATATGCCGTAAAAGGACCAGAAAGGTGGACTATAACTATGGAAAAGCGTGACAGAATTGCAGGAGGATTTTACGGACTTCTGATAGGGGATGCCCTTGGGGTTCCCTATGAATTTCAGCAGGCGGATCAACTGCCGCCTTATGAAGAGATTGATATGATACCGCCTGCCGGTTTTAAAAGGACCTATCCGCAGGTGGAGACCGGGACATGGTCGGATGACGGGGCGCAGGCACTGTGCCTGTTGGACAGTCTTTTAAGCCGGAAGGAATTTTCACTGGACAGCTTTTCCAACATGCTTTTAGACTGGTATGAGAATGGGTCCTGGGCGGTGGGAAACGAGGTGTTTGATGTGGGGGTTCAGACCGCCTGGGCGCTTTATGCTTACAAAACAGGACTGCCTGCCCGTGAATGCGGCTTGGTGAGACCAGAGGGCAAGGGGAACGGCGCATTAATGAGGGTACTGCCCCTTGCATTATGGCAGGAAGACAGAAAAAAGCTGGTTCAGGATGCCCATCTCCAGTGCCTTATCACCCATGGCCATATCTGCAACCAGGTCTGCTGTGCCCTGTACTGTCTTGCAGCAAAAGCCCTGTTGGATGGCAGAAATGCCCGGGAAGCAATCGGGGAAGCCGTTGCGGGTCTGCGGGAGATTTATCGGGATATGCCGGAGTATGAACAGGAGTTGGAGTGGAGCATACGCCCCGGGGTTTCCTGGGAGGGGAATGGGACGGGCTATGTGGTGGACTGCCTGAGGAGCGCGTTTATGATATTGGAGCGGACCTCCGGCTATGAGGAGGCTGTAAAACAGGCGGTTCTGTTGGGAAATGATACGGATACGACTGCCTGCGTAACAGGCGGACTTGCGGGAATCCTGTATGGTTTTCGGGGGATACCGGAGACGTGGCTTTCCGGTCTGCGGGAACGGGAAAAGGCGGCAAAGCTGTTAGAGCGGCTTCTGATGTCCAGTGGAGACGGGCGCTTGCCATTGCAGCTACGGTGATTCTGGGGGAGGGGAAGCTTGCTTATATGCTCTCTCTTTCCGGCTTTATTTCCTACTATGTTGTCTGCCCTGAATGCGAGAATTGCGATGAGGAAATGGAAGTGGGTTATTTTGAGCTTTCGGAACGGATGAAGGAGGCAAAGGCGCCTTCCGGGAAGTGGGACGGCAGAAGCCTGGAGGATGTGAAGCTGTGGCTGCCGAATCTGTTCCGCCTGCTGGAGGACGAGGAAGGAGAGGAGCTCCTTTCCTATTATATCGGAACTTATGTATGTCCGGAATGCGGGAAAAAGATGCCTGTGCTGACAGGGATGGAAGAGTATTATTTGGGGGAGTAGCCCGCAGAAACAGGGTGGGAGGAAACGGATTGGAAATAGGACTTTGACTGGAAACAGCTGACCGGCTACAGCTACGGACTGGGGGTACGTACTTTGGTGAACAGGGCGCTGGCAGGCTCTGTGGGAAATCCGGGGGAGTTTGGCTGGGGAGGCGCTGCCGGCGCCACTGCACTGGCGGATACGGAAGCAGAGCTGGCTTTTTTCTATGTGCAGCACACACTGAATCCCAGAGAGGAATACTACCAGCCAAGGCTGCGGAATGTGGTCTATGCCTGTCTGGATTGAAGCGGGCAGTCGGAAAACAGATACGCCAAAATGGGTTCTATATACTTTTTGTCCGAAATGTCGTAAGACGAAGAAATCATTTTTATCATGACTTGTTCCTCTTCTGTCTTCTCTTTCTTGGCGTTCAGGCTTTTGATAAACAGTTTCATCATCAGTTTAGACGGGGCGGACATTCTTTCATAATTGAACCCTCCGGGACAGTAAAATGTTTTTACTTTTTCCTGCTCCGCCTCGTTGAAAATCCGTTTCAGTGCAATGTCGATTTCCGGGCTGTCTATGGGGCTTCCTCCCACGCAGAATGCAATGAGCTTCTTATCGGCCCATTTATCCATATTCCTCTTAAACCAGCTGATCTTGCTGATGCTGCCCGCACAAGCCCAACCTCCGTAAATGATTGCTTCATATGCAGTCAAATCTTTCTTTTTCGCGTCTGGCAGTGCAAGGCAATCAGCGCCTGCTGCTTCCGCTATCCATTGGGCATAACGCTTTGTAAACCCGGTCTGTGAATTGTAAATGACGATTGTTTTCATCTGCTTCCGTCTCCTTCTTTCCATTTCTATGGCGTTTTCAACAGCTGTTCAGATACAAATTTGATAATTATGAATGGCTGCCACCCCTTTTTTCTAAATTTTCGATTCCGTCATACAGTCTGGTTAAAAGAAGGAAAAGGGTTTCAATCTCTTTGTCTGTATAAACCTCAAAAAGATATTTTAATTCCTCCTGGTATTCTGCGAAGTCATTTGCAAAATAATCAGCTACCTTTTCTGTGGGGCAGATACACATGGCCCTTGTATCCTGCGGGCTACGCTGAATGGTAATAAAGCCTTTTTTCCGTAAAACATCAGCCAGTTTTTTGATGTTTTGCCTTGAACAGCCCAACAAATTCCCCAATTGGGTAAAGGTGAGCGGCTTCTTTGCATGTCTGACGATGGACAGTAACATAAATTGCTTTAACGAAACCTCCGGAATGCGGTTATCAAAAAGGGTTTGCAGCTTATTTCCGGCAATGAATAATGTGCTGAAGATAGCCTTTCGTTGGTTCTCCGTAGAAGTTGAAAATTTTTGAGTCAAATCATTTAAATGCATGCAATCCTCCTTATTGGCAACTTGTTACGCTTTTAATTATAGCAACAAGTTACCCATCTGTCAATTGCCAATTCCGGTGATTATATTTGATACAGAGAGGAAATAATCACCGGAAAGCAGGGATGATCTGATATAATGAAGCAAGCAGGGGGAGAGGGCGATGAAATATGTTAATGCGAAGGATGTTTTGCCGGAAGAAGTTCTTTCCATGATTCGGAACTATTACCAGGGTGGTTATCTGTATATACCGAAAGAACAGGATTGTGGGATAAGGCGGCAGACCGACTACAAGATTGAGCTGGAGAAACGGAACCAACATATCTATGGAAAGCATCTTGAAGGCAGAACAAACGGACAGCTGGGGCGCATATATCATTTGTCAGAGTCCAGCATCAGAAGGATCCTTGCGAAGGAGAGGAGGCATTATCAGAAGATGAAAGAGAGTATGGAACGGATTTTGCATTGGTGGGGAATGGAGAACGGGCAATTACGGCAGATATACCCGTCGGCATGGGAATTGGATCAGGCCTATGTGATAAAGGTGTATCAGGATAAAGATCAATTGGAAAGAAATATGAAAATATCACAGATCTTGGGGGAGTGCGGGATTCCCGTTGCAAAGCCTGTTCTGACCGAAACAGGAGAAAAATATGCCGTGTATGGAAACAACTATTTCCTCATGACGGAAAAACTCCAGGGGAGTATGATTGTCAATGGAAAAGATAAAACAATCGCCTGGGAGATGGGCCGTGCAATTGCGCGGCTGCACAGGGCTTTTTTGAAATGCGAAAGGGAAATGGAATTTTGGGATAACAGCCTGTTAAAAGAGATGAAAGGATGGATACGGGATACGTTCATAAAGAATGAGTGGAAGATTCTGAAGGAAGCGGAATATGTTAAAACCGTAACATCCCTGGAACAGATATATGATTTCCTGCCGAAACAGTTAATTCACAGAGACGTACATTTTGGCAATTTCCTGTTCTTCGAAGGCAGGCTGTCAGGATATATTGATTTTGATTTGAGCCAGAGAAATATCAGGATATTCGATATTTGTTATTTTCTGACAGGATTACTGGCGGAAGAAACCGATGATGCCTTTACAGAGACGGAATGGATGGAAAGCGTCAGATCCGTGACTGCAGGTTACGAAAGCATATCAAAGCTGTCTGCGCAGGAGAAAGAGGCTGTCCCCTGTGTGATGGAAAGTATTGAAATCTTATTTATGGCCTATTTCATCAGCGTGAATGATACAAAACAGGCGGAAGATGCCCTGGATGTGCTTCGTTTTATACAAAATACAGACTTGTGGAAATGATAGAACCCTTTTTTGCCTGTTCAGTGAACCACTTCCGTATCTTATGACAATATACAGATGAGGGGCAGGGTTCCTTCTCGAAGACGGCTTTGAACAGGAATCGGTTTCCCGGCAGTGAAAGGGAAGGAAAAGACACCCAACAGGCGCGGGAAGCTCCATTTGTCAGCGAAGTCCAAATCCACCAACGGGAACTTACTTTCAAGTTGACAGTATCTTACCCTTCCATTAAAATGAATTTATGAGCGTATTGCGGAGACAGTATTTAGAGAAGGAATCAGGACAGAAAATGCTGTAGTCATGCATTTGGAAAAGACAATCAGGTAAAGGGAAGGGATATGTATGGGGACAAAGAATACGATGGGGACAGGAAATAACGGCAGTGTGAAAGGAATGAAAGCAGTTCAGGAACTGGCGGTGCTGGCGGCAGCTACCCTGATTACGGCGGCAGCGGTTTTCTTTTTTCTGATGCCCAGCCATGCGGCGGTAAGTTCCGTGTCCGGCCTGGCCATTGTACTGTCGAATTTCATACCCCTGAATGTATCCGGTATCACCATGGGGCTGAATCTGATTCTGCTGATTGCCGGGTTCCTGCTGTGCGGTCATGATTTCGGGTTCAAGACAGTGTATACCTCTGTGCTGCTGCCGGTGTTTATCGGCATGTTCGAGATCTTTCTGCCAGACTATACTTCTTTAACCGGGGACGCGGCCCTTGACGTGGTCTGTTATATTTTTACCGTCAGCATCGGCCTGAGCATTCTGTTTAATCGGAATGCCTCCTCCGGGGGGCTTGACATTATCGCCAAGATCATGAACCGGTATCTGCATATGGATCTGGGCAAGGCCATGAGCCTCAGCGGCATGGTGGTGGCGCTGAGTTCGGCATTGGTATATGATAAGAAGACCGTGGTGCTAAGCGTGCTGGGAACCTATCTCAACGGGATGGTACTGGACCATTTTATTTTCGGGCAGAAGATCAAGCGGCGGGTGTGCATTATCTCAAAGAACAAGGAAGAGCAGATTCGGGACTGGATTTTACATACGCTGAAAAGCGGGGCAACCATTTACCAGGCCCGGGGTGCCTATGATGGCGTAGTCAGAAATGAAATCATTACCATTGTGGATAAGAATGAGTACCAGAAGCTGATGCAGTATGTGACGAAGGAGGATCCGGAGGCGTTTCTTACGGTTTATAATGTGAGCGATATGCGGTATGTTCCCAAAAACGGGGCGTAGGGAAAGGGGGAACGGGTTCCGCAAAGTGGGCGTGTCGATGATGAGAATGAAGTTTCAAATAGGCACTGGCAGCGAAAGGAGCAGGAGAAGGGGCTCCATTAGGAAATATCAGCTTTATGACATCAGCTTCTGTCTGACAAGCCGTATCTCCTCCTCCGATAAACCCATACTTTTTAAATACTGATGTGCATCTCCGTAAGCAGACCGGAACAGCTGAAGGAATGTCTCCATGTATTCTTCATGGGGGATGATGATATTGATGTCTATGTCCGGGAAGCACCGGCGGGCCCGGAGAAAACGCTTGTGATTATATTTCTTTGTCAGCATATAATTGTCAATAATTTCTTTTTCACAGACACCGGCAAGCAGAAGCAGAACCGCGGAAACTACCCCGGTTCGGTCCTTGCCTGCAGCACAGTGGAACAGCACGCTCTCCGGAGCATGGGCGATGCACCGATAAATCTGCCCGCTGCCGGCCGCCTGTGCAATGGCCAGATAGCTTCCCGGGACAGCTTCGGTGGATTCCGGAATTCTACTTCCCTCCTGGATGGGAATATTGTGATAGAAAAATGGGCTTATCTTGGGAAAGGGACTGGGTTTCTTCTCCGTGTCCTGCTTTCCGCGCAGATCAAGGATGGTGGTGACGCGTCGTTCCAGTAAGCAGGCAATGTCCGCTTCACTGGGGCACAGAGGTTCATCGCTTCGGAGAATCCTGCCGCAGAGGGTGTATTTTCCGGAAGCGGTCCGGTAGCCGCCCAGTTCTCTGGTGTTCATGGTAGTTTCTAGCAGACTTTTTGGATTCATATTGATCATTGCTCCTTTTTCATGCTATGCAGCAGTTTCATGATAGCACTTCGGATTGGGTTGTGCAAGGGAAAGGAAAATAAAGGGTTCAAATGTTTACATAAAATGCAGAATTTGTTTACTGGATCAGGAAGGGTATCTGAAGGACAGGCTGTGCAATGGTGATGCTATTGGGCGTTAAGATCACATGAAAGGAGACTGCATGTTCAGACAAATCACAGGGATACAAGAGGATATCTTGGGTGCAATACAGGGACTTCCGTCCTTTTATTTTGAAGGTGGCTGGGCGGACGATATTAGTCTGGAGTGTTACAGACTTCCGGACGGGACAGAAGAAATATTGCGGATTACAAAGGAGAAGGAACGCTGCCGGATTGGTTTTCAGGAGAAAATTCATCTGTTCCGGGCATTGGGGATTTTGCGGGAGAATGCAGGAAAGACAGAATTTGATTCTGATGAGAAAATGTACATATCCCGGATTGGGGTTATGATTGATGCGTCCCGAAACAGTGTACCGGATGCTGCGTTTCTGTGTTCTGTGTTGGACCGAATGGCTCTTATGGGACTGAATTGTCTGATCCTTTATATGGAAGATGTGTATGAGCTGGAAGGTGAACCTCGTTTTGGATATATGCGGGGCGGTTATACCCAGGAAACGCTGCGTCAGCTGGATGATTATGGGGATCAGTACGGCATTCGTATCATTGCATCCATACAGGTTCTGGGGCATCTGGAAAAGGTGCTTCGTTATCCGGAATATGCTTCGCTGCAGGACAGCTCTTCCTGTCTCCTTGCCGATAACGAGAAAACCTATGAATTGATCGGGAAAATGCTTAGGACGATGGGACAGTGCTTCAGAAGCCGGCTGGTCATTGTGGGAATGGATGAGACTCACGGATTAGGGCAGGGACGGTATCGTCAGCAGCACGGAGCCTGTCGTCCCCTGGATATTTTTCTGGATCATCTGCAGCGGGTACATGCTCTGGCGCAGGAGAATGGGGTGGAGATAGCTCTTTACAGTGACATGCTGTTATCATACAGCTCACCGAAGCATGCCTATCTGGATCCCGGGGGGGAGATCGATCCCCAAATATGCGCCCGGATTCCCAAGGATGCAGGTTTGATTTACTGGGATTATTATTCACGGGATCCGGCTTTGCTGGACGGGATGATGAAAAGACACCGGGATATGGGAAATCCCATTTATGCAGGGCCGCTGCTTTCGGTTTCTTCTTTTTGTGTAAACTATCCCCATACGTTCCAGACTGCAGAGCATGCGCTCATGGCGGTGAAAAAATATCGTATTTCCATGGCATACGGCTGTCTGTGGCATGATGACGGAGCCGAATGCTGTGACTGGCTGGGGCTTTTGGGAATGCAGTACTATGCAGAGAGCGCCTATCGTGAGACTCCGGTCAGCCAGGAGGCTTTGTCCGTTCGTTTTGCTGCATGCACCGGTCTGTGTGCCGGATGGTTTACGGATGCGGCTTTACTGGATGCTGTTCCCTGCAGCAATCCGGAGAACCGCTGGCCGCCCAATCCGTCAAAATACCTTCTCTGGCAGGATCCGCTGGAGGGAATATATGATGAGGACCTGCGTGGGCTTGGACTGGATCTGCATTATGAAAAGACGGCTGAACTGCTGGAGGCGGATGCGGAAAAGGCAGGGGAGGAGGGATGGTTTTTACAGGTTCCGCTTCTTCTGGCAAAAGTTCTGCATCTGAAAGCAGCTCTTGGGGAGAGGCTTCACCTACATTACAAAGTCGGGGACAGAGCTGCGCTTCAAGAGGATGAGGAGCGATTTGAGGTGCTGCTGCAACAGGTAAATGAGCTGCGCCTCGCCCATAGGCAGCAATGGATGCAGACCTGCTCGCCATTTGGCTGGTCCCGGCTGGATCTTCGCTATGGAGGTCTGATTGCAAGGGTGGAAACAGCACGGTACCGTTTGGGTCAATATCTGGACGGCAGCCTGTCCGGACTCCCGGAGCTGGAAGTGCCGCGTTATGAGAGAGATCGCTGCGGACAATTTCTGGGAAAGGGAATATGGAAGGTATATGGAGAAAGTGTAACATTGAGCGATGGTTAATTTGTAGTCAAACGGGCCAGACATGAGGAAAAACTGATTTTCCGGGGATTGGAAACAGTCTCCGGAAAAAAATAAAAAAATTTCAAAAAAGTTATTGACTTATGGGAATAAATGGTGTAGAATACATATTGTTCGTGAGGTTCGCAGGAATGGCGGAATTGGCAGACGCGCACGGTTCAGGTCCGTGTGGTAGCAATACCATGAGAGTTCAAGTCTCTTTTCCTGCACTAGAACGTAAGGTTCCGGGTCTGTTGAAGAAGTTATGCTTTCAGCAGATCCGGATTTTTTTGTTACAATCGTTCCGTTTCAGCAGCAATCAGATAACAGGCAAGAGGAGGTTCCCAGATGGATTCTGGGAGTTTTTATTTCCAGGGAAGGAGAACTGCTCAAGGGCTGTGAGATCTCAAACAACTGTTGACGCAGCGGCACAAAAAGGCTCAGGAGGTCAGGGAAAAATGCTGTGGGAGGAAAAATCATGGAAAATCTTTGCATTCATGGGCAGAATGTGTATAATAATGAAATAGATATGAAGGTTTGAGAGGCTTTCCATATGGAAAATATTGATAAAAAGCAAGGCAGGGAGAAAAGGGGCAAGGCACAGCGAAGAGACTGGTATCAGCTGGATTTATCCGCAATTGTGTATCCTACGCTGCAGCGGAGAGATTTTTCGTCTGTGTACAGGCTTTCGGTGCTGCTGAAGGAAGAAGTGCAGCCGGATGTGCTTCAGAAGGCTCTGGATATGACGCTGCCCCGTTTTCCAACATATAAGGCAGCCATCCGGAAAGGGCTGTTCTGGCGTTACCTGGAACCCAATGACAGGCCGGGGCCTTTTGTGCAGGAGGACGTGAAGAATCCCTGCCAGCCCATGTATTTTAAGGCAAATAACCGTTACCTGGTGAGGGTGTATTATTTCCGCAACAGGATTGCCCTGGAGGCACACCACAGTCTTGGGGACGGCACCGGGGGTATGTGTGTGCTGATGACACTGACAGCCACCTATCTGCGGCTGTTGGGGCATGAGGAGATAAAAAACGGCGGATTTGTTCTGGATATAGGTGAGGCGCCGGACGAGGAGGAGCTGGAGGACGCCTATATGCGCTATGCCAATGCAAAGGTGTGTCCGCCCAGGCTGGAGGAAAAGGCTTACAGAGTCCGGGGTACGGCGGAGCCTTTCTACACGCTGAACATTATCGACGGCATTATGTCTGTGTCTGAGGTGACGACGGCGGCAAAGCGGTACGGTGCCACCATCACGGAATACCTGAACGCGGTGCTGCTTTATGCACTGATGGTGAAGCAGGAAGAAGAGCGCCAGTCCCGTCAGCGCCCGGTAAAGATCGCCATGCCGGTAAATCTGAGGCGTTTTTTCCCCTCTGTCACATTGCGGAATTTTATTACCATGATTTATCCGGGGATAGATCCCAGGCTGGGGGAATACACCTTTGAGGAAATTGTGCAGCAGGTACACAATTACATGAGATATTATATTAATGAAAAACTGCTGCGGGGCGATATTACCACCAACGCTGCTACCCAGCGAAATCCCTTTATCCGTGTGGTGCCGCTGTTTATCAAGGATTTTGTTGTGCGGCTGTTCTATACGAAGGTGCAGGATCGGAATTCGTCGGCGGGACTGACAAATATGGGGGCGCTGAAGGTTCCGGATGGTATGGCGTCTTATATTGAACGTTTTGACATATACATGGGACAGCCTTTTTCCCGCAGGACAAACTGTGCTATCATCAGTTTCGGAGATGTGCTGACAGTAAATTTTGCCAGCAGCATTATTGAGGCAGATGTGGAGCGTCATTTTTTCCGTAAGCTGGTGAAGGACGGGATTCATGTGAAACTGGAAAGCAATCGTGATTGACATGGGATCATAGTGAAGAGGCTGCAGCAATCCGGCCGGCGGGGATCTGAAGCAGATCGATGTTTGAGAAATGCAGGACGGGTGGAAAGCCGGAACAGGAGAAATTTATGTCATATTGTGTCAACTGCGGCGTGGAGCTGGATGCTTCCGCACAGGAATGTCCTCTGTGCAACACGCCCATATGGAATCCAAGAGATCTGGAGAAAAGATCTGTCCGGGACAGAAAGGAGATCTCACAGCAGTCGCCCTTTCCGAAAGAGAAGAGTCAGGTGGAGGCGGCGAATAAGAAAGATTTCGGGCTGTTGATGTCCATGGTGGTACTGGCTACTGCGGCCACCTGCGGTATCCTGAATGGGCTGGTGTTCAGAGAGACACTGTGGTCGCTGGCAGTAATCGGTGCCTGTGGAGTGCTGTGGGTGATTCTGATTCCCGTGATGATTTATACAAAGCAGCCCATCTATGTGTCCTTATTATACGATGGTGCCGTAGTGGTAATTTATCTCTATATGCTGACATTTCAGACAGGGAGCAGGGAGTGGTTTCTGAGATTGGGGCTGCCGATTACCGTGTTGGTGACTGCTGTTGCGGAGTTGGTGACTCTGTGTATCCGGAAGCTGCCCAGATCTTTTCTGACAGTGTCTCTGTATCTTTTCACCGGTATCGGCCTGCTTTGCCTGGGATTGGAGATGCTGATAGACTGGTATTTGGCAGGGGAGATTGCGCTGAGCTGGTCCGCCGTGGTGCTGACGGTATGTGTCATACTGGATATTGCCCTGATTACTATGCTTTCTCGAAGGCGGCTTAGGAATGAGGTGCGCAGAAGGCTGCATTTCTGAAGACAGCAGGGAGACACAGGAGATATGGGAACCAGGAGACAGTGATGATGAAGCAGGGAAGCGGATAAACGTGCAGAGCGCGGAGGTTGGACAGGAAGAGATGGGAAAGTTGGTAATCGGAAAGGCCGAGACAGGGAAATTGTCCATTGGAAAGGCCAGGAGGATTGTGGAAGGAAATAGGGAAGAAACAAAGGCAGGAAGCCGGGAGGAACCGGATGCGGTAAAGGATCGCATGCCGCTGACTGAGAGGGATGGGGCAGAGGGTCTGAGTAAGATGGAAGGCGAAAAGAGTCGGATGGGGAAATTGGGAAATAAAAAGGCAGACAACGGGAAAGGGGAAGCGGTGCAGCCGGAGACAGCCGGGCCGGAACAGGTGGAGATCGGGACAATAGAGACGCAGGTGGCAGATAAAAGGAGCCAGAGCCTGATGAATCTGATTCGGCGTGTTCACGGCATGGTGGAAAATTCGGATATAGAGAAACATCGGCAGTCGCAGGATTATATCGGGGCGATTTTGAGCAATACGAAATCGATTCATTATCGGGAAGTGGATGTGGACGGAATGTATGGAGAATGGATCAGTGTCAATCGGGCTCATAGGAAGAAATACTTGATCCTGCACTGTCATGGCGGCGGCTATTCCACTGGAAGCAGCCTATATGCCAGAACGCTGACTTCCAAGCTGGCGGAATCCACCTCCATGGATGTGTTCTGTTTCGATTACCGTCTGGCGCCGGAAAATCCGTATCCGGCAGCAGTGGAAGACGCCATGAAGGCGTGGAATTATCTAATGTTGCTGGGGTACGGAGCCAGGGATATAGTGCTGACAGGGGATTCTGCCGGAGGAAATCTGGCACTGGCGCTGACCCTGAAGCTGAAGGAGGAGGGCAGATTGCTGCCGAGGGGAATTGTTCTGATGTCTCCCTGGACCGATCTGACCTCTTCCGGCAAATCATTTCAGACGAAAGCAGAGCTGGATCCGGTGCTGAACAGTGCCTATATTGACAGGATGGTGAAGGCTTATGCAGAGGGACAGGATCTGAAACAGGAGCTGATTTCGCCGCTGTACGGCAATTTTGAGGGATTTCCACCTGCCTATATCCAGGTGGGAGAGAACGAGATTCTGCTCAGTGATTCCCTGAGGCTTCACCAGGCTTTTATCGACGCCAATGTCTCCGTGAAGATTGATGTCTGGCCGGGGATGTGGCATGTCTTTCAGATGTCCCCTATGAAGACAGCATGGAATGCCATGGATAAAAACGCGGAATTTATCTATGATATCTGCCGATAATTCCGGCAGATATACAGGGCCGCCGGGAAAGGCTGTTGGATGTTCTTTCAGCGGTCTCCGGCAGGCCGAATGTAAACAGCAGGAAAGCCCTGTCTCCCGGCAGGGCTTTGTGCATGCCATTTTTTCCTGAAAAAAAGGAATTTGACTCTCAGCGCAGAATAATAAAAATAGGAGAAAGGTTTTTTGCGGAAAGCGCAGATGGGAGCGGCTATGACGATCAGAGAAAATTTGGAACAATGGGAGAGGGAGTATTTAAGCCCCTATGCATCTCACAGTGCGGATTCCAGAGGAAGAACCAGAGCAGAGAAACAATGCGATATCCGCCCTGTGTTCCAGCGGGACAGGGACAGGATCATTCATTGCAAAGCTTTTCGGCGGCTGAAGGATAAGACTCAGGTATTTCTGACACCTGAGGGGGATCATTACCGCACCCGGCTGACCCATACTCTGGAAGTGTCTCAGAATGCCCGCACCATTGCCAAGGCTCTGCGGATGAACGAGGAGCTGGTGGAGGCGATTGCACTGGGGCATGACCTGGGACATACGCCCTTTGGGCATGCAGGAGAGAGAGCGCTGAACAGAGTGTGTCCTCTTGGGTTCGAGCACAGCCTCCAGAGCGTGCGGACTGTGGACCGCCTGGAAAAAAATGGTCAGGGACTGAATTTGACTTATGAAGTCAAGGACGGGATTCTGAATCACCAGACCATCGGAAAGCCTCATACGCTGGAGGGGAAGATCGTCAGGCTGTCAGATAAGATCGCCTATATCCATCATGATATGGACGATGCCGTGCGTGCGGGCATATTAAAAGAAAGCGATGTGCCGGGGGAGATTCGGGAGATCATCGGCAGTACACCGGGCGACCGCCTGGATTGTTTTATTCATGATATTGTGACTTCCAGTATGGGGAAAAACGATATTCAGATGTCTCCTCCCGTATATGATGCGATGAAGAAAATGCGTAGATTTATGTGCGAAAATGTATATTATAATCCACTTGCAAAGAGCGAGGAGGGCAAGGCAGAGATGCTGATGGAGACGTTGTATCAGCATTTTATGAAACATATTGATGAGATGCCGGGAGAGTTTCTGGACCTGCTGTCCGAGGGGGAGGCTAAGGAGCAGGTGGTCTGTGACTATGTTGGGGCGATGACAGACCGTTTCGCCATCGCCACATACGATGAGATCTACATACCGAAGTCCTGGTCGATCTGAAGGGGACTGTTGGATTGCGGTTTTAATGGAGGGAATATGTTTTATTCCGATGAGACAGTAGAGGAAGTCAGGACGAAAAACGATATCGTGGATGTGGTATCTGAGCATGTGAAGCTGCAGAAGAGAGGCGGCCGCCATTGGGGATTGTGCCCTTTTCACAACGAGAAGTCGCCGTCTTTTTCCGTTAACGGGGATCTGCAGGTGTATCATTGTTTTGGCTGCGGCGCAGGAGGAAATGTCTATACTTTTGTGATGAATTATGAGAATTTTTCTTTTCCGGAGGCAGTGAAGATGCTGGCGGACAGAGCGGGAGTGCAGCTGCCGGAGCCGGAGGAATCGGAGGAAGGACGCAAGCGGGAGAGCAGGCGGGCCAGGCTTCTTGCAGTGAACAAAGAAGCGGCGAAGTTTTTTTATTATCAATTACGTACAGCCCAGGGAGAACGTGGTTATCAGTACCTGAAGAAGAGGGAGCTTACCGATGAGACCATGCAGAAATTCGGACTGGGTTTTGCGGGGAAAAACGGTGCCGTACTGGTGCAGTATCTGCGGGGAAAAGGTTTTGAGGATGAAGTGATCCAGGAGGCCGGTCTGGCCAGTCATTCGGAAAAATACGGTATGACAAGTCAGTTCTGGAACCGTGTTATGTATCCGATTCAGGACATCAATAACCGGGTTATCGGCTTCGGCGGTCGGGTAATGGGGGAAGGAGAACCGAAATATCTGAATTCACCGGAGACACCAGTGTTTGACAAAAGGCGGAATCTTTATGGTCTGAATTATGCCAGAAGGGCCAGAAGCTCGAATATTATTCTCTGTGAGGGTTACATGGATGTGATTGCCATGCATCAGGCGGGGTTCGGCCAGGCAGTGGCTTCTCTGGGAACGGCGTTTACGGCGGAGCAGGCCGCATTGCTTCGTCGGTACACGGATCAGGTACTGCTGGCATATGACAGTGACGGTGCAGGTGTGAAAGCGGCCTTAAGAGGGATCGGAATTCTGCGGGAAGCAGGATTGACCGGTAAAGTCATCAATATGCAGCCCTACAAGGACCCGGACGAATTTATGAAAGCGCTGGGAAGGGAGGCTTTCCAGGAGCGGATTCTCCAGGCGGAAAACAGTTTTTTCTTTGAAATCAGGATACTGGAAGGGCAGTTTCGTCTGTCTGACCCGGAGGAGAAGACAAGGTTTCACCGGGAAATCGCCAGGAAGCTCTGTTCCTTTTCCGAGGAAGTGGAGCGGGACAATTATCTTCAGGCAGTGGCTGAGAAATATTTCATCGGGGTGGAGAATCTGAGGAAACTGGTGCGGGGCTATGCGGCGCAGACCGGTCTGGTCAAGCCGGTGGAACGTCCTAAATCGGGGGTTCGTCCAAAGACAAGTCCTGAGGATAAGGCGAAACGATCCCAGAGGCTTCTTCTCACCTGGATTGCGGACAGGCCAGGGCTGTATGACAGGATTAAAAAATATATCTCTGCCATGGACTTTACGGAAGGGGTTTGTCAGCGGGTGGCGGAGAGGATGTTTCGTGAGCTGGAGGAAGGAAAGCTGAATCCGGCAGGGATTATCAGCATGTTCGAGGAGGAAAGCGAACAACGCGAAGCAGCGGCCCTTTTTTCGGCGGATCTCCCCGGTCTGGAGACAGAGCCGGAAAAGGAGAAGGCATTCCGAGATATCCTGCTCTCTGTAAAAAAGAACAGTTATGAATATCATGTGGCCCGAATGGGGACGGATGTAAGTGCGTTAAGCCGTGCAATTGAAGGAAAGAAAGCATTGGAAGAGCTGGGGAGAGCGCATATTTCCCTGGATTAGGGTAAAGATATTGGTAACTTTAAACAGATGTTTGATATATTAATAGATAGGGGAAACACTTCCCGGGGAAGGATGGAATCACTACGATGGATGAAAACATACGGGCAAAATTTGAAGAGAAGGTAAAAGAACTTCTGAATATGGCCAAAAAGAAGAAGAATGTACTGGAATATCAGGAAATCAGCGATTTCTTTGCGGACATGCCTTTGGAGGAGGAACAGTTCGAGAGGATTCTGGATGCGCTGGAGCAGAATAATGTGGATGTGCTGCGCATCACAGATGACGAGGTGGTGGATGATATCATTCTTACAGAAGAGGATGAGGTGGATGTGGAGAACCTGGATCTCACCATACCTGACGGCATCAGCCTGGAAGATCCGGTGCGCATGTATTTGAAGGAAATCGGCAAGGTCCCCCTGCTTTCCGCGGAGGAGGAGATTGAGCTGGCTCAGAGGATGGAGCTGGGGGATCAGGATGCAAAGAAGCGTCTGGCAGAGGCAAATCTTCGTCTGGTGGTCAGCATTGCCAAGCGTTATGTGGGCAGGGGTATGCTGTTTCTGGATTTGATTCAGGAGGGCAATCTGGGTCTGATCAAGGCTGTGGAAAAATTTGATTACTGCAAAGGATTTAAATTTTCCACTTATGCCACATGGTGGATTCGTCAGGCTATCACCAGAGCTATCGCTGACCAGGCAAGAACCATACGGATTCCCGTTCATATGGTGGAGACCATCAATAAGCTTATCCGGGTCAGCAGACAGCTGCTGCAGGAGCTTGGGAGAGAACCTACTCCTGAGGAGATTGCGGAAGAGATGAATATGCCTGTGGACAGAGTACGTGAGATTCTGAAGATCAGCCAGGAGCCGGTTTCCATGGAGACGCCAATCGGCGAGGAGGAGGACAGCCATCTGGGAGACTTTATTGAGGATGACAAGGTGCCTGTTCCTGCGGATGCAGCGGCATTTACTCTGCTGAAGGAGCAGTTGGTGGAGGTTTTGAGCACACTGACCGACAGAGAGCAGAAGGTTCTCCGACTGCGATTCGGGCTGGACGACGGCCGTGCCCGGACCTTGGAGGAAGTGGGCAAAGAGTTCAAGGTGACCAGAGAGCGTATCCGCCAGATTGAGGCAAAGGCACTGCGGAAACTGCGTCATCCCAGCCGCAGCAGAAAACTCAAGGATTATCTGGACTGATGGCAGGGCGGCAGAATAGAGAGGGAACGTCCGGGCTTCTGTCGGAAAGACTTCAAATGATTGCGGATATGGTGACGCCGGGAAACCGCCTGGCGGATGTGGGCTGTGACCACGGATATCTGTCAATTGCCCTGGTTGAGGCCGGAATCTGTCCCACTGCGATTGCCATGGATGTCCGGGAGGGGCCGTTGGCAGCGGCGGGAATACATATCAGGGAACACAGACTGGAGAACCATATCTGCACCAGGCTTTCCGACGGCCTGGCAGGCTGTGATGCCGGAGAAGCCGATACATTGGTGTGCGCGGGTATGGGGGGCAGACTTATGGAACGGATTCTTACGACAGAGATGGAGAAAGTCAGGACCATGAGGGAGCTGATTTTGCAGCCCCAGTCGGAACTGCCACGTTTTCGTGTTTTTTTAAGAGAAAACGGGTTTCGGATTGCAGACGAAGATGTTGTCTGCGAAGACGGCAAGTACTATTTTGCCATGAAGGCGGTGAATGTCCGGGGAGACGGACCGGCAGAGGCGACTGACGAATTGAGAGACGGGCAGACGGAAGAATCGCCGGGACCAGTGGAGACAGGACCTGGTAAAGCGGCAGAGAGTGGAGGCAGAGAGCTGACAGGTGCAGAAAAAGCCGAACGGACAGTTCCGGAACCTGACGGAATCGGTTTCAGGCAGAAAAAACCATACAGAGAGAGGATGGATGCCGGGACAGCAGAGGTGCAGTGCCTGTATGACCAGTATGGTCAAATTCTTCTGGAAAAAAAACATCCGGTACTTTGGCAGTATCTGCTGCAGCGGGAAACTTATTTGAGAAAACTGGAAAGCGCCCTGGCTGCTGCGGGTACCGAAAAGGCCGTACGCCGTCTCAGAGAGGTACAGCGGGAATTGGAGGACATTGAGAGAGCTTTGGCATATTATCGGAATGCGGAAGGTCGGATTGGAAGACAGGGCGTACATATTTTGGATTGCACAGATATCAAATAAAAAGAAAGGAAAACAGGCATGGTTACAGTTACAATTCGCGGAGAACAGAAACAGGTACCTAAGGGAACTACCTATGAATCCATTGTTTCGGAATATCAGAAGGAATATAACGATACCATTGCGGTGGTGTCAGTGAACGGCAAGATCAGGGAGCTGTTCAAGAAAGTGACGAAAGACTGCACGGTGGATTTCTTTACTCTGGGGGATGATGTGGGGCACAAGACATACGTGAGAACGGCCACCATGCTGTTTCTGAAAGGCATTCACGATGTGTTTGGAGCGGAGGCTGCCAGAAAGAGCTGTGTGGAGTTTACCATCGGCAGAGGAATCTATGTGAATACGTTCGGAGAGGTGCCTGTCAGTGAAAAGAGCGCAGAGAGAATCAAAGAGCGTATGGGACAGCTGTCAGAGGCAAAGGCGCCTTTTATGAAGCATTCCTATCCGATAGACGATGCTGTGGCGCTTTTCCAAAAGATGGGCATGGAGGATAAGGTCAGACTGTTCCATTACCGGATGAGCTCCAGTGTGAATATATATGAAATAGAGGGATATTGTGATTATTATTACGGATACATGTTGCCCAATGCAGGATATGTGAAATGGTACGAGGTGGTTCCATATAAGAATGGTTTTATGCTGGTGCTGCCAACCAAGTCCCATCCCAGGTCAGTGGAGCCCTTTGCGGACAGTAAGAAGTTGTTTGAAACCATGGAGAGCGCCATGGAATGGGGCAGGACCGCGGGGATCGAGACCGTGGGCGACTTAAACGACCAGATCTGCAATGGATCCATGAATGATCTGATTCTGGTGCAGGAAGCGGAGCAGGAGCGGAAGATCGGGGAGATTGCCAGGGACATTGTGGACAGAGAGGGCGTGAAATTTGTCATGATTGCAGGTCCGTCATCCTCAGGTAAGACCAGTTTTTCCCACAGACTGTCCATTCAGCTCCGGACACTGGGCAAGATACCCAGGACCATTGCTCTGGACAATTATTTCGTGAACAGGGAACTGACTCCCAGAGACGAGAACGGGGATTATAATTTTGAGTGCCTGGAAGCCATCGACGTAAAGCTTTTCAATGACAATATGGTGAGTCTGCTGGGGGGAGAGCGGGTGGAATTGCCGGCCTTTAATTTCAAAACAGGCCAGCGGGAGTACAGAGGGGATTTCATGCAGCTGGGACCCAATGACATCCTGGTTCTGGAGGGAATTCACGGTCTCAACGAGAAGATGTCCTATGCACTGCCAGAGGAGAGTAAGTACAAGATATACATCAGTGCGCTGACCACCCTGAATGTGGATGGCCATAACCGTATCCCCACCACGGATGGACGGTTGCTGCGGAGAATGGTACGGGATGCCCGCACCAGAGGAGCCAGTGCCCAGAGGACAATCCAGATGTGGCATTCTGTGCGCAGGGGCGAAGAGGAGAATATTTTTCCTTTCCAGGAGGGGGCCGATGCCATGTTTAATTCGGCGCTGATCTATGAGCTTGCTATGCTGAAGACTTTTGCAGAGCCGTTGCTGTTTCAGATCCCCAGGGAGGCGCCGGAGTATTATGAAGCAAAGCGGCTGCTGAAGTTTCTGAATTATTTCCTGAGTGTACCAAGTGAGAGTCTGCCCAACAATTCCATTTGCAGGGAGTTTGTGGGGGGGAGCTGTTTCAATGTGTGACACAGGGCCGCTGGTAACAGATATTCAGAGATATTCCATCCATGATGGAGAGGGCATCCGGACAACCGTTTTTTTCAAGGGGTGTCCGTTGTCCTGTAAATGGTGCCATAATCCGGAGACGCAGAAGTTTGGCGGAGAGATTCTTTTCTATGAGGAGCGTTGCCAAGGGTGCGGTGCCTGTGTGCGCTGCTGCCCGGAGGGGGCGATACAGATGGACGGAGATTTTCTGTCTGCCGGTCGTCTGCCGGTAAGCATTCCCGGGAAATGCCGGGTCTGCGGGCAGTGCGCGGAAGAATGTATTTATAATGCCCGGGAACTGTGCGGGAAATTCCGGACCGTGGAAGAACTGGTGCAGAAGCTTGCCCGGGACAATCCGTTCTATGAGACGTCGGGCGGCGGGGTGACTCTCTCCGGCGGAGAAGTGATGGTCCAGGATATGGTGTATGTGGAGGTGCTTTTAAAGACACTGCGCAGGAAGGGCATTTCTGTCTGTGTAGACACCTGCGGGGAGGCTCCATGGGAGAATTTCCGGAGAGTTCTTCCCTATGTGGATACCTTTTTGTATGATTTGAAAATGATGGACAGTCGGAAGCATGAGCAGTATACCGGGAGAGGGAACGGCAGGATTTTGCAGAATCTGCAAATGCTCTCGGAACAGAAGGCGAAGATCTGGCTGCGTTTGCCTCTTATCGGCGGTGTCAATGACAGCGAAGGAGACCTGGCACAGCTGGAACAGTTTCTGGCTGAAAACGAAATTCACTTTCAGCGAATCAACATTCTTCCCTATCATAATACGGGGAGCGGTAAGTATGGGCGTCTGGGGCAAAAATATGAAGGCCAGAATTTCCAGGTGCCAAATCAACAGTGTCTGAAAGAATGGTGTCTCCGACTGGGAAAGTTCGGGACGGTTTTCATAGGCGGCTGAACTGACCTCAGCCCGAGCTCTCGGTTTTGATACCTGTGGATGCAGGCCAAGTGGCTTGTGTGCAGCAGGAGGATGCAAATAAGCTCAGGACGTGAAACCGATTTCAAAAACAGACACAGCAAAAGATGAAACATAAGAAATAAAGCATACACAAGAGATAGAAAGGGAAAGGAAAACTTGTCATGGAAGAACGGGGCATGAATGAACGGATTCGGAGGCTGCGGAAGCAGAGCACCGAAACCCAGGCGCATATCGACATGGAGCGCGCCAGATATTTTACGGAAGCCTACCGCCGGTATGAGGGGGAAGTGAGTATACCGGAGCTGCGGGCACTGAGTCTGAAGCATTATTTTGCCAATAAGACCATCTGCATTGAGGACGGAGAGTTGATTGTGGGGGAAAAGGGAAGCGGACCGCAGGCAGCTCCTACCTTTCCGGACCTGTGCTGTCATACAGTGGACGATCTGAAGATTATGAACGAACGGGATCTCATTAATTTTAAGGTACAGGAGGAGGATTACATTTTCCAGGAGGAAATCATTCCCTATTGGGAGAAACGTTCCATCCGTCATAAAATTCTGATGCATATGACGCCCGAGTGGAAGCGGGCGTACGGTGCCGGGATTTTTACCGAATTCATGGAACAGCGCGGACCGGGACACACGGTGGGATCTGAAAATATCTATACCAGGGGATTTCTGGATCATAAGAGGGATATAAAAAAGCGGCTGGATCGGCTGGATTATTTCAATGATCCGGAAGCGATGAACAAAGAGGCAGAGTTAAAGGGGATGGACATTGCCTGTGATGCCATATTGCTGTTGGCTTCCCGGTATGCAGAGTTGGCAGAATGTATGGCGGCCCAGTGCGGGGATGCCGTGAGAAAGACGGAACTGCTTCAGATCGCAGAGAACTGCAGGGTGGTACCGGCACAGAGACCCAGGACTTACTGGCAGGCCATTCAGATGTACTGGTTTGTCCATCTGGGTGTGACTACGGAACTGAATCCATGGGATGCGTACAGTCCCGGCCGGCTGGACCAACACTTGATTTCTTTCTACAGAAAGGACAGGGAAGAGGGAATTCTGGATGAGGAGCAGGCCAGGGAGCTGTTGGAGTGCCTATGGGTGAAATTCAACAATCAACCCGCTCCGCCCAAGGTGGGCATCACATTGAAGGAGAGCAGTACCTATACGGATTTTGCCAATATCAATACCGGCGGCATTACGCCTGAGGGCGAGGATGGGGTAAATGAGGTGAGCTACCTGATCCTGGAGTGTATGGACGAGATGAAACTGCTGCAGCCCAGTTCCAATGTGCAGATCAGCCGTAAGACGCCCCAGGCGTTTCTGAAAAAGGCCTGCGAGATTTCCCGGAAGGGATGGGGACAGCCTGCTTTTTATAATACGGAGGCCATTATTCAGGAGCTGCTCAATGCTGGTAAAACCATTGAGGATGCCAGAAAGGGCGGCACCAGCGGCTGCGTAGAGACAGGGGCTTTCGGCAACGAGGCCTATATTCTTACAGGGTATTTTAATATACCTAAAATTCTGGAATTGACTCTGTTTAATGGTTATGACCATATGACAGGGCAGCAGCTTGGTCCCGAAACCGGATATGGATATGAGATGGAGAGTTATGAGGCACTGTGGGAAGCGTTCTGTAAGCAGATTCGTTATTTTCTCGATATAAAAATACGGGGGAGCCTTGTGATTGAGAAGATTTATGCACAGGAGATGCCGGTTCCTTTTTTATCAGTGCTGACCAACGACTGCATCGACAGAGGGATGGACTACAATGCAGGGGGAGCAAGATACAACACAAGCTATCTTCAGGGAGTCGGTATCGGTACCATCACAGATTGCCTGGCGGCTATAAAATACAATGTATATGACCACGGCAAGTTTTCCATGATGGAGCTCATGGAGGCTATGAAGGCGGATTTCGTGGGGTATGACAGGATCTGGCATCTGGTGGCGGACAAATCACCCAAGTATGGAAATGACGATGACTATGCTGATACAATCATGAGGGAAGTATTCGGATTTTATCAGAGGAGCGTAACAGGCCGGCGTAACAACAGGGGCGGCACTTACCGGATTAATATGCTGCCGACCACATGTCATGTGTATTTCGGAGATGTGATGATGGCCAGCGCCAATGGCCGCCATGCTCACAAACCGGTTTCAGAAGGGATTTCTCCGGAAAAGGGTGCAGATGTAAACGGTCCCACCGGTGTCATCAGATCCTGTGCAAAGATGGATCATCTCTCCACCGGAGGCACGCTGCTGAACCAGAAATTTTCTCCTTCTCTGGTAGCAGGAGAGCAGGGGCTCAACCAGATGGCAAATCTGGTGAAGAGTTATTTCAATATGGACGGCCATCATATTCAGTTTAATGTGATTGACAGGGAGACCCTGATCCTGGCCCAGCAGAATCCGGACGAATACAGAGACCTGATTGTGCGGGTGGCGGGATACAGCGACCACTTCCGCAATTTAAGCAAGGCACTGCAGGATGAGATTATCGGGCGTACGGAGCATCAAGCGTTTTAGAACATATCAAAGTATCAAGACAGGCTCAGGACAGAAAAAGAGCCAGGAGCCCGAAAAAGGGCCGGAAGACAAAAGGAAGGATAGGAGAAAGACTATGAAAGTAGGATTTATAGGGAGCGGAAATATGGGAGGAGCGATGATGCGGGGGATCATAGCTTCCGGTAAATGCACAGAAGATGAGATTATGGCATCGGATGCTTTGGCGGGAGCGCTGACCGCCATAGAGAAGGATCTGGGTATCCTTACCTCCATGGATAATAAGATCGTGACAAGCTTTGCTGATGTGGTGTTTCTGGCAGTAAAACCTCAATATTATGAGAGCGTCATTGAAGAGATCCGGGATGTGGTTACGTTGGACAAGATTGTGGTTGCCATCGCGCCGGGAAGAACGTTGGAGTGGTTGGAAGAAAAGTTTGAAAAACCGGTAAAGATTATACGAACTATGCCAAATACTCCGTGTATGGTCAGGGAAGGGATGATGGGGATGTGTCCCAACATTCTGGTCACAGAGGAGGAGATTGCTCTGGTGCGGGATGTGTGCAGCGGTTTCGGAAAGACAGAAATCGTAGGTGAGAATATGATGGATGTGGTGACGGCAGTAAGCGGCAGCTCTCCGGCCTATGTCTTTCTCTTTATTGAGTCCATGGCGGATGCGGCGGTGGCGGAGGGAATGTCCCGGGCACAGGCCTATAAATTTGCTGCACAGGCAGTGTTGGGCAGTGCAAAGATGGTTCTGGAGACGGGAAAGCATCCCGGGGAACTGAAGGATATGGTCTGTTCGCCGGGCGGAACCACCATTGAGGCCGTTCGGGTTCTGGAGGAAAAAGGCCTGCGGAGCGCAGTATTTGAAGCAGTAAAGGCCTGTGCGGGCAAGTCCAGGGAAATGTAAGATGTCAGTGTTCCTGAAAATTTAGTATGCAGAGGGCGGAAATGTGCCCGGCAAAATTCCAAAAGAGAACATTTTCGGAAACCGCCCGGCCGTCGGAGGACGGCCGGGACACAGAGAAAGGATGGTCCGTGATTATGGAAGAGGGGGAAATCAAAGTAAAGAGCCTGCAGAAAGCATTGACGATTTTAAACTGTTTTGTGAGGAAGCCCAGGCTTGGTGTGACAGAGATCAGCGATATGCTGGATCTGAACAAAAGCAATGTACATAACATCCTGACAACTTTTCAGGCCATGAATTATCTGGAGCAGGATGCGGAGAGCGGAAAATACCAGCTGGGTCTGGGAATCCTGGAGCTTTGCCAGTCTGTGGGGGACCGTTTCAATATTCGTAAAGTCATGATGCCCTACATGCAGGAAATCGCGGATGTAACAGGGGAAGTGGTCTATCTTGCCGTACCCCGGGAGGATGAAATGGTCTATCTGGAAGCCATGCATCCTGTGGAATCTTATAATATGATGCGGGTTATTCTGGGAGAACATGCGAAGATGTACTGTACCGGTATCGGAAAAGCGGTACTGGCTTACCTTCCGGAGGATGTGGCGGAGACCTATATTGCCAGAGGGTTGTATGCCTTCACAAAAAACACGATCACAGACCCGGAGGTTCTGCGCAGGGATCTGGCTCTGACCCGGGAGCGGGGATATGCCGTGGATAATATGGAGCATGAGTTTGGAGTAAAATGTGTGGGGATGCCGGTTTTCAGCCGGCGCGGCGAGCTTTTGGCGGCAGTCAGTGTCAGCGGGCCTTCCCTGCGTTTTTCCCAGGAACGTATTGAGGTCATTGCCGGAATCATGAGGGCATCCCTGAAAAAGGTCGGGGAACGGATCTGATATGTTAAATATGGTTATAAAGATAGCGTCTGTTTTCTGCAGTTTGTGTGGATTACAGACGCTGTTTTGTTCGGCGGAGACAGAATAGGATAAAATGGGACAAACTGCACAAGAAAACAAAATATTCTTTGGCTATTTTGCTGATTTACAAGTGTCAGGCTATGTGATATATTTTATTTATTAATTTAAGAACAGTGTTATTTATTAGAGAACATATTGACGTGTGAAATTCCGAAGAATCAGGATTGGTGACCACACAGTTTCCATTGGCTGTGGGGACATGGAAGGCAGAGCAAAGCGTATGTTCCCATTTTTTGAAAGTTAAAGAGAACAATGTTCTTTAATAAGGAACAATTGAGAAATCGTAGTTCAGGAAAGGGCGGGTTCGGATACAGGACGGATTTACAGGAATATATGCGGGAATAATAAAAGCGGGAGGTATCAGATGAAAGCAATTGGTAAAAAGAGCGGAAAGAAGGCATTCCTGAAGAATGTAAAGCGGAGCAGATGGCTGTATCTGATGTTTGCACTGCCCTTTCTGTATTTTATTGTGTTTAAATATGGGGCCATGGCATGGTTGGTGATTGCCTTTGAAGACTTCAATGCTTTCAAGGGGGTGTTTCACAGCAAATTGGTGGGACTGAAATGGTTTAAGACCTTTATAAGCGATCCTTATTTCTGGAACATTGTAAAGAATACCATCGTGCTGAACTTATGGAATATAGTCATATGTTTTCCGGCTCCGATTTTACTGGCTCTGCTGGTTAACGAGGTGAAAAATAAGGCGTTTAAAAAGTTTACTCAGACCGTTTCTTATCTGCCCTATTTTCTGTCTACTGTGGTGGTATGCGGGTTTATCACCAATATCGTTGCATCGGACGGGCTGATCAACCAGATCCTGAAGACTGTGGGGATGGAACCGGTTACCTTTCTGATGGAACCCCAGTGGTTCAGGCCCATATATGTAATATCTGAGCTGTGGCAGGGATGCGGCTGGGGCTCTATCATTTATCTGGCGGCTCTGGCTGGGGTGGACCAGCAGCTGTATGAGGCGGCGTCCATAGACGGAGCGAGTAAGCTGCAGCAGTTGATTCATATCAGCCTTCCGGGGATTGTGTCGGTTATTTCCGTTCAGTTCCTGCTGACGGTAGGGCGTATCTTATCCATCGGTTATGAGAAAATTATCTTGTTATATAATGGCTCAACATATAAGACGGCGGACGTGATTTCCACCTATGTATACAGGCGGGGATTGATTGAGGCGAACTACAGCTACGGTGCGGCAGTGAGTATTTTTCAGTCGGTGATTGCGCTGTTCCTGGTGGTCATGGCCAATAAGGCGGCGAAGAAGGTAGGGCAGACGAGCTTGTGGTAGAAAAGATTGACAAATATGGAAGAAAAGGCGTACAGCCGGAATGGAGGAATGACAGGTGAAGCGAAAACTAAGTACGGGAGACCGCATTTTTACTATTGCAGTGACGATAATACTGGTGCTGGTGTGCCTGTGTGTGGTTTATCCCATTTATTATATGCTGATTGTATCCATAAGCGATGGCTATGCAGTTACCAGGGGCGAGGTGAATCTGATTCCCAAGGGATGTAATCTCGCTGCCTACAAGGCGATTTTGTCCAATAAATATGTACCGAATTCCTATAAAAATACCATTATTTATACAGTATCAGGTACCTTGGTCAATCTGGTAATGACAGGCCTGTGTGCGTATCCGCTGTCAAGGAAACACTTTTTCGGCAGACGTATTTTTAACGCGGTTATTGTGTTTACCATGTTTTTCGATGCAGGGATTATTTCCCAGTACATGGTGGTCGATTCCCTGCATATGAGGAATACCATCTGGGCGTTAATTATTCCCGGTTCCATAAGTGTGTGGTATATGATGATTATGAGAACCTTTTTTGAGGATATTCCGGAAGATTTATTTGAATCTGCCAGGCTGGACGGCGCCAATGATTTAACGATTTTCGTCAAGGTAGTGGTACCCCTGTCGAAAGCTGTCACAGCTACCATGCTTCTGTTTTATGCCGTGGGACACTGGAACGCATTCCTGACGCCGCTGATTTATCTGGATGACAGAAATAAACTCCCCATGCAGTTAATTCTGCGGAACATCGTCATGGGGGCGGATGCTTCCATCAGCGGCTCCATGTCCATTTCATCAGATGTGGCTACCATGAGTATGAACATTAAATATGCGGCGATCTTTATTACCATACTTCCGATTCTGTTGGTATACCCTTTTGTACAGAAGTATTTTGTCAAAGGTGTTATGGTTGGATCTGTAAAGGGATAAGGTTGTGACGGATTCCCTTTTGGATAGGAACAGGTTAACAAGAAGAAAAAGAAAAGGAGAGAAATTATGAAGAAGAAAACAGTTGCACTCTTTCTGACATTGGGACTGATACTGTCGTCTGTCCTCACGGGATGCGGGGATCAGGACAGCGAAGGCAGCAGCACTGCAGGAAATACGGGTAGCTCTTCACAGAGTTCTGTTGGGGGAGAATCTTCCCAGGAAGGAACAGAGCAGTCCGGGGGGATAGAAAATGACAGAGAAGAAATTACTGTCAAGATGATGGTTACGGAGCCGGTTACCCAGGAGATGCCGGAAACCTTCCCGCTATTGGATGCCATCAAGGAGAAATTCAATATCAACCTGCAATTAACCATTGTTCCAGGTGCAGATTACGGCACCAAGAAAGCCACTGTGCTTGGGACGGCGAATATGCCCGATGTAGTCTGCGGCATGACGGTGGATGAGGTGAAACAGTACGGAACCAGCGGCATGTTTCTGAATCTGGATGAATACAAGAGCTATGCGCCGGATTATTTTGGGCTTGTAGACGGTGATGACAGAGCCATCGAGACCAATAAGATGAGGGTAAACGGACAGCTGTACTGCTTTGAGAAACTGGAAAAGTACCGTGTGGCTATTGCGCCTCTAATTGGTATCCGAATGGACCTGCTTGAGGAACAGAATATTGCGACGCCGACTACTTTTGAAGAATACTATGACGCCCTGGTGAAAATCAAGGAAGCTCATCCGGAAATGTACGGTTTTTCCACCCGCAACGGTACCAATTATTTGATTGGAAACTTTGCATACAGCATGGGCACAGGCGGATTCCCTACCTTCAATACAACAAGGGGAATATATCTGGAACCCAATACGGATTCCTATATCTATGGTCCTACGGATGAAAAATTTACCAGGGTAGTGGAATTTTTGAGTAAAGCTTACAAAGATGGTATACTGCACCCTGATTATGCCAACATGGGTAAGGATACAATGTTTGAAAAACTGTCTAACGGAGAGCTGATAAGCGTATATGACAATAATTCCTTTATCAGCCGTACTTATAACCCGGCTCTGCAGCAGATCGCTCCCGATGCGTACTTTGATATTCTGGAGCCGCTGAAGGACCAGGACGGAAACAGACGTGCCTATCGTTACAATAAGGACTGGACGGATAATGTGGCAGTAATCAGCTCCCGTACCGAGTACCCGGAGCGGATTGTGGAGATGATGAACTGGCTGTACACAGAGGAGGGGTCCCTGCTTTCCAATTTCGGTGTGGAAGGCGTGCATTATGACATGGTTGACGGTGTTCCTACCATGAAGCAGGAGATCATTGACGAGTGCGCAGGCGCAGATGATATTACCAGCGCGGTTCTGGGCAAGCTGGGCGCTGGTCTTCTGGGGATGGCTTATTATGTAGACGAGACCTTCAGTGCACAGGTTTCCGATCCGATTTACATGGAGCAGGCGGAAAGGATTGCAGCATGGACAGAAGACGGAGAACTGGACTTTCTTCCCAACTGGCTCTCTTTTACGGAGGAAGAGCAGGAGAGAGTGACGGAAATCGAGCAAAATTTAAGCAATATCTTTAACCAGGAAATCGATGCTTTTATCACAGGTAAGAAGTCCATGGATGAATGGCCGGGGCTGGTGGAAAGCCTCAAGGCTGCGGGCAGCGAAGAACTGGAGGGTATCTTTAATACCGCTTATGACAGAATTAAATAAGGAATAAAAAGCAGCGGACTTACGGTTTCGGAGCCGCGAAAAGGGGCTGTGTACCGTTTTGCGGCACAGCCCTTCTTTTACGGGATTTTGGGGTGTAGAAAAAGAGCTGCCAGAATATGTGCAGACGAAATACGCGTGGGATATGAACGGATTTTAGTTGACAGAGCCGGCTGGGCGCATTTAAAATGGTGTCATTAAAACAGGGGAGCAGGAGTATGAGTCAATATGGTGTAATTCTGGAAAGGGGAGCGTCGGACTGGCAGATTTTCCAGCAGGAACAGGGAAAGGCGCGGATAAATCTGGAGGGCAGTTATGTAAGTGCCCATGTTCTGCCGAAGTTTCCCATGACGGTGGAGACAGATGAGATAGAACCGGAGTCTGTCCGATTGCGTATTGTCAGAGAAGATGACGGGAGTATAGTTAAAGACTGGACAGAGGCGCTGCTGCAGGGCGGGGGTAGGTGGAATATTTCTTTTTCAGACGTTCCTGCAGGGGGACTTTACCGGATAGAGAGTTGTCTGAAATATGAACAGTGGGACTGCAGAAGGTGTACCCGGGGAGATATGGTGCATCATGTGGGGGTGGGGGATGTTTTCCTGATTGCAGGGCAGAGCAATGCTGCCGGCAGATCCAAGATGCCGACGGATGACAGCCCCAGCATGGCAGTCCATGTGCTCCGGGCAGACGGAAAATGGGACATGGCTTCCCATCCCCTGGGGGAGACAACGAACATGCTATATGTGGATCATTTTGAAAACCACAATCCGGGACATTCCCCCTGGATCCATTTCGCAAAGATCCTGCACAGGGAACTGGCATATCCCATAGGCTTGATTCCCTCGGCCAGCGGCGGGACATCTCTAAGCTGGTGGGCGTCCCGGGAGGAAGGGAATCTGCTGGACTGTGCCGTGAAACTGGTGAGGCAGGGGGGAAGCGGCATAAGGGCGGTGCTGTGGTCCCAGGGGGAAGCAGACACAGGATCGGAAGCCTGTACTTATGAAAAGAGATTGGAAGAATTTCTGGTATTGGCAAGGGAACGCTTTGAACAGCCGGGACTGCCTTTTTTGATTGTTCAGACAAATCGGTGTCTGACGGGAGCGGGGCCGGCACAGGACAGAGGATATGGTATGGTGCGGCAGGCACAGCTTTCTGCAATGGAGAGAATGAAAAGGGTGTGGACCATTCCTTCCGGAGATCTTCCGTCCAGCGATGGGATGCATAACAGTTCTCTGGCGGATATGGCTATCGGGGAGAGGTGCGCTGCCTGTGCACTGAACATGCTTTACGGGAAGGAACGTGCTTGGAGAGGTCCCTCTCCGGTGGAGGCCTGGAGTGAGGGGAGGCGAGTGACCATCCTTTTCAGAGATGCGGCCCACTGGCTGGAGATGTATGGACTGGAGCCGGGACGGCTGCCCATAGAGGTGGAGGACAGGGAAGGATTTCCGACACTGGAAAGTTACTGCACCAAGATGACAGAGGATGGGTGTCTGCTGGAACTGCAGTTTTCCAGGGAAGTAAGGGACGGAGCCAAAGTCCATGGGGCATGGCGGGCATATCCCGGGGTGGTTCCATCAGATGGCCGGGGGCTTTTCATGTATTCCTTTTACGGAATTGCGGTCAGCCCGGCTGCGGAACCATGGGCAGGCGGAAAGATCACTGCCGATGGGGGAAAAGCAGTTGTGGAGCCAGAGTAATAAGGAGGCATGGATGTGGTCAGATTCAACAGATATTTTAAAGGAAAGACTAAGGCGCTTGTCTTAAGTTATGACGATGCACAGGCCACCGACAGGCATATGGTGGAATTGCTGAATGAGTATGGAATAAAGGCAACTTTTCATCTGAATACAGACAACCTGGACAGAAAAGGTTATCTGTGTTCCGGGGAGATAACAGCTCTGTACAAAGGGCACGAGATTGCGGCACATACCCATTCCCATCCTCACATGGTGCAGCTCCCAAAGGAGGAACGTCTAATGGAGCTGTGGAAGGACAGGGAGGGGCTGGAAGTGATTTCAGGAACGATTGTGGAGGGATTTTCATATCCCTATGGGGAGTACGACAAAAAACTGATAAGACTCGCAGAGGCTGTGGGCTTTACCTATGCCCGTACCATAGAAAGCCAATATGATTTCCGTCTTCCCGGAGACTTCTATGCATGGCATCCCACCTGCCATCATCGGGAGAATTGTGCATTGCTGGCAGAGAATTACTTGAATTACGATTACAGGGAGGGGCTTTCCGTATTTTCCCTGTGGGGGCACAGCCATAATTTTGAGCGGGAAGGTAATTGGGAGGTACTTGAGCGGTTTTGCCGGCTTATGGGGGGCAGAGAGGAAATCTGGTACTGCACTATGGGAGAATTGGCACGGTATGTCAGAGGACTGGGGGCGGTAAGGACATCCCTGCGGGGAGACTTGCTCTATAATCCCACTGGTCAGGAGTTGTGGTTTGAATTGGATGGCAGACTTGTGAGCATCGGTCCTGGGGAGAGAAAAAGAACGGAGGAACTGCTATGAAATATCAGGTAAAGAATCATCAGCACATATTTGAATCGGAGACGAAATTCCGGCAATGCCACGCGTCCACTGTCTGCGTGCTGCCGAACGGGAATCTGGGAGCGGCATGGTTCGGCGGGGAACATGAGAAGGCGCCGAATGTGGCAATCTGGTTTGCCAGCAGGCAAGGGGGAGAATGGGAGGAACCTCGGAAAGCAGCGGATGCGGAAGGTGTGCCATGTTGGAATCCGGTTCTGTTTACAGACGGAGATCGGCTGCTCTTGTTTTATAAGGTAGGCAGGGAAATCCCCCGCTGGCAGACCTTTGTAAAGGAATCCATGGACAATGGGCTGACCTGGAGTGAAGGACGGGAACTGGTGCCAGGGGATTTCGGCGGTCGAGGGCCTGTGAAAAACAAATGCATCCGTCTGCAGGACGGGGCTGTCCTGGCGCCGGCCTCCACAGAGGAAAACGGCTGGGCCTGTTTTACCGACCGTTCGGAGGACGGGGGAAGGACGTGGCAGCGGAGTGCCGATGTGCCGTTTGACAGAAAGATGCTTTCGGGCAGCGGTATGATTCAGCCGACACTCTGGCAGGATAAATGGGGAACCGTACATATGTTGATGCGAAGCAGTGAAGGGGCGATCTACAGGAGCTTTTCAGAGGACGGGGGAGTGACCTGGAGCACGGCACAGAGAACGTCCCTGCCCAATAATAACTGCGGTATCGATGTGGCCAGACTGGCAGACGGCAGGCTGGTGCTGGTGTACAATCCGGTTTCCGGCAACTGGGCGGCGCGTTCCCCTATAGCCTTTACGGTGTCCGAGGATAACGGCGTGAGCTGGAGCAATCCGGAGATTTTGGAACATGTACCCTGCAAAACAAATATCGAGAGGGCCGAGTTCTCTTATCCGGCGATTGTGGCCGAGGGAAATGATGTTTATATTACATACACATGGAAACGACGTACCGTTTCATTCTGGCAGCTGCATTTCCCGAAGCAGAAGAAAAAGACAGGGATTCCGGAGGGCCTGTGGCCGGTGATGCTGACGCCCTTTACGGAGGAGATGGAAGTAGATTACGAAGGGCTGCGGGCTCTGACCAGATGGTACCTGGAGAACGGGGCGGCAGGTTTGTTCGCAGTATGCCTGTCCAACGAGATGGAACTGCTCACCGAAGAGGAACGTCTGAAGATTACGGCCTGCGTGAAAGAAAGGGCGGACAGGGTTCCTGTGGCGGCCACTGCATATGTAGAAGTACCGACGGGAAATGCGCCTGCAGCGGAAGGCGGCAGGCTGCATCTGGCAGAAGACCTGATTGCTTCCGTGCGCCGGACAGCAGCTGCGGGAGCGGATATTGTGGTACTGCTGACTAACTCTCTTGTCTGTCAGGATGAGAGTGAGGACTGTGTCAGGGAGGCCATTGTTCGGGTTCTGGAAGCGGTACCGGATGTGAGCTTCGGACTGTACGAATGTCCGAAACCATACAAAAGACTGTTTTCGCCGGAACTGGTGGCTTGGTGCGCCCAGACCGGACGCTTTGTCTTCTATAAGGAGACTTCCCTGTGTCTGGACATTCTGCAGAAAAAGCTGAAAGCTGTGAAGGGAACGCCCCTGAAGATCTACAATGCTGATTCCTCTCTGATGTATGGTTTCCTGAAGATGGGCGGGCACGGCCACTGCGGCGTCATGCTGAATTTCCATCCGGAATTGTACCGCTGGATGATGGACAACTGGAACGAGGACAGGCAGCTGGCGGAGCAGATGCAGCAGCTGATGACCATAACTGCCCATATCGAAAGGCAGTGCTATCCCCGGAGCGCAAAATATGCTTTGGGCAGAAGGGGAGTTCCCATAGGACCGTTATGCAGACGGGATAATGCCGGGGAGTGGTGTGAGTCCTGCGCCAGGTCGGTGGAGGATATGGAGAAATTGACAGGAGCCTATTTTTCGGAACTGGAGCGGAAATTTCTGACGATTTCCTGACAGGGAAATTTCCGGGCGATTTGCCCACAGCGGTCCATGGATGGTCAATCCCGCCTAAATCTCGTCAGATGCAGTATGTCATTGACAGGATTGGCGGGAAGACGCAGGGCCTTTCATCTCTAAGGGGCAGTTTCAGCAGCAAACTGCGGAGAGTTTCATTCCCCGGATGGCCGGATTTTTCTGGCCAGGTACAGTACCGGCGTATCCAACAGGGACGTGAAGATGCTGATCCATACGGCCCTGTTGGCCGCTACATTCGTTTGTCATATCAGTCACCTACCCCACAGGGAGATGATACCCTGGATACAGGCTTCAAAGTGTTCATCGTTTAGGGGCAGTCTTTTCGCTTCTGGATCTGCTCATTCTGGCTGGTCAGAATGCACCGGCACTTCTCAGTTCCATCTTGGGCGCGGCAGGGGAGACCATAGCAGCCATGGCCGTTTCGCTTCCGGCGATTCAAAATAAATATAAGAAGTAAAAAGGCACAATAAAAAAGCAGAAAAATCTTAAAAATATTCCTTGACTTTTTTTGAAAAAGGCGGTATGATAATTTATGTTGCAGGTGATGATGCCATGCAAGATGAGAATGTGCGTTTAGCTCAGCTGGATAGAGCGTTTGGCTACGGACCAAAAGGTCGGGGGTTCGAATCCTCTAACGCACGTTACGCCATAGGGTGTAGTTTAAAAGAGTCAGGTTTTAGCCTGATTCTTTTTTTATGGAATTTCAATGATATTGTTAAACCAAAGTATGATTTTGGGACTGTATAAAGTTATTTCGTTATTTTATGCAAACGACAGCAATACCCTGGAAAGAGACCTGGTAACAATCATCCAGGAGATCCACACTTTTTTTCTCAAAGATATGAAATTTGTCTTAAACGTAGAAAGTTTCGATTGATTTTACGAAGTAAAGCAAGTATAATATGTCCATATTCAAGGCAGAAAAGGGCCGAATGGCCATCGTTGTAGAGCGGGCGGTCAAACGAGGCAGAGAAACATGGAACAGGATTTCGGAACAAATTACAGATGCAGAAAGTGTCTTACCCGTGATATGGCGGGGCTGGAGGATTACTTTCGTTCTCTTAGGGAGTATATTGCGAATCTGAATGAAGAGATCAGGGTGCCGGCGGCCCTGTATGAGGAAAGGCTGGCAGTCTGCAGACAGTGTGACTTGCTGCTGGATGGAATGTGCCGAAGCTGTGGTTGTTATGTGGAGCTTCGGGCGGCGGTGGCGAAGCGGGCCTGTCCTTGGGATAAATGGGTGGCAGCGGAGGACGGGACGGCACAAAGCCGTCAGTGAGGAGGCTGTATGACAAAACAGGAATTTATGGAAAGACTGAGGCTGTCCTTAAATGGCAAAGTGTCTTCCAGTTTGGTAGAGGACAATCTGCAATATTATGAAGACTATATTAATACTGAAATCCGAAAGGGGACTTCGGAATCGGATGTAATGGAGAGGCTGGGAGATCCCAGACTGATTGCCCGTACCATTGTGGAGACAAGTGGGGGAAGCGGACATGCATCAGAATATGCCGGCAGAACCTGGTATGAAGATACGCAGCAGGCTGAAAATACCTGGTATGAGGGTCAGGAAGCGGCCGGTGGAACTTGGTATGAGGCTCAGAAAGAGAATCAGGGTGAAAACTGTCGGCCGTATGGCAGACGGGAGGAACGGTATCTGCGTATGCTGACCAAAGTTCCCCTGTGGGCATGGCTTCTTCTGCTCATTTTGATCGTAATACTGGCAGTGAGTGCGATATTTTCGATTCTGGCGGCACTTCTGCCTATTTTGCTTCCGGTTTTGATTATTGTGTTTGTAGTAAAAGCGTTCCGGGATGGAAGCTCATAAAAATAGTACCAAAGTACTATAAAAATTCCGCATATTTTTTCCCCAAACATCCCATACTAGTGTCGTAACTGATAACAAAGAACTGGAAAGCCGCCTGGGCGGCAGGATGTGAGGAAAGAAATGGATAACAACAATAAGTACAACAACAGCACAAATGAATCTGAGAACTGCAAGAACAGCCAGAACCAGAATAACAACCAGAACAAGAATCAGAACAACAACCAGAGCAAGAACCAGAACAACAACCAGAGCAAGAACCAGAACAATCAGAACAACAACTACTAAGATTCTTCTGGCAATAGGGACACTGCAATGGTGCCCCTATTTACATAGATAATTTTTAGAAGAGATATGAGGAAAGGGAATGAGAAGATTTGAGTTGATAGCTCCCTGCCATTTTGGGCTGGAGGCTGTACTAAAGCGTGAAATTGACAGACTGGGTTATGACATTACAGAGGTAGCGGACGGAAGGGTTACATTTGCCGGTGATGAGGAGGCCGTATGCAGAGCCAATATCTTTCTCAGGACGGCAGAACGGATTCTGATTAAGACGGGAAGTTTTCATGCAGAGAGTTTCGAGGAACTGTTTCAGGGAACCAGGGCAATTCCATGGGAAGATTACATACCGATAGACGGAAAATTCTGGGTGGCAAAGGCTGCCAGCATCAAATCCAGGCTTTTCAGCCCATCAGATATCCAATCAATTATGAAGAAATCCATGGTAGAGCGTTTGAAGAGCGTTTATCATGTCAATTGGTTTGCCGAGGACGGTGCGGATTTTCCGGTACGGGTTTTTCTGATGAAGGATCAGGTAACAGTAGGGTTGGATACCACAGGGGAATCCCTGCATAAGAGAGGGTATCGCAGGCTGGTGGCCCAGGCGCCTATAGCGGAAAATTTGGCAGCTGCGCTGATCATGCTGACTCCCTGGAACAGAGACCGAATCTTGGTGGACCCGTTCTGCGGCAGCGGTACATTTCCCATTGAGGCAGCCATGATGGCAGCGAATATGGCACCAGGGATGAAGCGTGCATTTACGGCACAGCGTTGGAACCATGTGATAGCGGAGGAACTGTGGGCGGAGATCCGGCAGGAAGCGGCCGAAATGGTGGATTTGACTGTGAAAACCGATATTCAGGGATATGATATTGACGATCACATGGTAAGTATTGCGCGGGAAAACGCCAAATTGGCAGGAGTGGACACTCTGATTCACTTTCAGAGGCGGGAACTTGCCCAATTGAGCCATCCGAAGAAATATGGTTTCCTTATCACAAATCCGCCTTATGGCGAGCGCCTTCATGATAAGGAGCAGATGCCGGCGCTGTACCGGATGATAGGGGAACGTTTTCGCGGACTGGATTCCTGGAGCATGTATTTGATATCTGCCTACAAGGATGCAGAACAGGCGATTGGACGAAAAGCGGATAAAAACCGTAAGATCTATAATGGCATGATGAAAGCTTATTTTTATCAGTATATGGGGCCCAGGCCATCCGGCCGCCGAAACGAACAAACTGAAAGAGATAAGCCGGAAAAAGTGGACCAGGCAGAAGGGAAGATAAAATGGAACGAGTGATATTTGCCACAGGCAATGAGGGTAAAATGCGGGAAGTACGGGCAATTCTTGCCGAATCCTGCGGGGAGATTCTCTCTATGAAAGAAGCAGGTGTTCGAATCGATGCGGCGGAAGATGGGGTTACCTATGAGGAGAATGCCCTGATCAAGGCAAGAGCAGTTGCAGCGCAGATGGATGGAATCATCATGGCAGACGATTCCGGTCTGGAGATTGACTTTCTTGATCGGGAACCAGGAGTATATTCCGCCAGATATATGGGGGAAGATACCTCATATCGGGTGAAAAATGCCAATTTGATCAGCCGTCTGGAGGGCGTGCCGGAGGAGAAACGCACCGCCAGATTTGTGTGCGCCATTGCGGCAATACTGCCGAATGGCATCGAGAAGACTGTCAGAGCCACTATCGAGGGCAGGATTGGCTATGAAGAGAAGGGATTGAACGGTTTTGGATATGATCCCATCTTCTATGTGCCAGAATTGGGAAAGACGACAGCGGAGCTCACAGAGGAGGAGAAAAATCTGATCAGCCATAGAGGAAAGGCGCTCCGGCTTATGAAAGCGGAGTTGGAAAAGCTATGAAAGTATTAATTGTCAGTGATACACACAGAAAAAATGATAATTATTTCAAGCTGCTTCCGCTGGTGAAGCCTGAGCTGGTGATACACTGCGGAGATGCGGAAGGGAGTGAGTATGTCCTGACGCGGGCAACGGACTGCCCTGTGCAGATTGTTTTGGGGAACAATGATTTCTTTTCCTACCTGCCAAGAGAGCTGGAACTAAAGATTGGCTCATATAAGGTTTGGGTGACACATGGTCATACATACTATGTGTCCATGGGAAATGAGGTAATCAAACGGGAAGCAGCGGCCAGAGGGATGGACGTTGTGATATACGGGCATACCCATAAACCGGTAGTGGACAGGAAAGGCAGTGTAATAGCAGTGAATCCGGGCAGTCTCTCCTATCCAAGACAAGAGGGCCGTAGGCCATCGTATATAGTTATGGAAGAAGCCGATGGTGATGTACGGTTTGATATTGTATATATATAGGAAGAAAATTATTTTTAGTATCTGTTTTATCTTTTGATAAGAGCATCGGACACAGAAAGAGGATGTGTCCGAAGTGGAAACTCAAAATATAAGGTATTGACAGTTAAGGATGGATGCGGTATACTAAACAGGTATTTAAGAGGATATCGTGGTAGTTTTTCGGGGTGTGGCTCAGCTTGGCTAGAGCGCCTGGTTTGGGACCAGGAAGTCGCAGGTTCGAATCCTGTCACCCCGATTGTCGAAATGTTATATAAAACAGCTAATGAGCCAGTGTTTCTGGCTCATTATTTATGACAATAGAAAACTCGCAAAGCGTGTTTTCTATTGTATGTTTATTCTGTACATTCTAATCTGTCTTTTTGTCGAATAGATACCTGGAAGATGAGGGAAAGGGCATCTTTGCGGCGGCTGTACGCCCCTTTTTTATCCTGAATCTGCTCCCACTGTACTCCACTGCTACTCCACCGCTTCGGCGACAGGCGGAACAAATGGAAGAGAAAATTGAATATGGTACTATCGTTAATCAAGAACCATGCCAGGCTATGAAAAGCCCCGCATGGTTCTTTTTCCTGGCAGTAGAATCTTCCCAGAGCGTAGGTTCTGCTGTTGCACAAGACACGAAAGGAGACGAAATGAAGAAATTAGCTGAAAAGGAGATTCTGTTAAAGACCAGTATCACAGCCTTGCCGGACGGAACAAGGACTTATTTCCTGGGGAAGTCCCTGGAAAGCCTGGAAGGAGGGAAAGGCATCTTTGTGCTGTTGTACCCCACCAGAACCATGGAGAATCTGCATGTGGAGGACTCAACCAACGTCCATCTGCTGAACCATATGAAAGAACTGGGCTTGAAGGAGTATGGAATCGTGAACCTTTTTTCCACTGTGACACAGAGCAAGTTGTCTACAAGAGGGCTTGCATTGGATACAGAGAATCTTAAATATATCAAAGAATCCATATTCAGAGAGATTAAGAGTCCGGCTGACAAGGTCATCATCGCATGGGGGAATTCGCATCAGACTTCCCAGGTGGTGAACCGGGCGAAGCTTGAAGTCCTGAAAATGTGGGAGGAAATACATGGAGGTGGAATGCTTTATCAGTTGACTGCAGACGGTCTGGATAAGGAGAATGTGGGAGTGCACCCGCTGTACATGGGAATACGTTATGCCAATGCCCTGTGGAAACTGGAACCTTATCCGGCTGAAAAGATAAGGGCGGAACTGAAAGCTGTGGTGGATGCGGCAAAAAAGATACAGAGAGAAGATGTCAAGGAGCCGTCCGCTGAAAAGTCTGAAAAAATGGAAAAGATTGAAAAGATGCCAACAGGCAGAACGGCTTCCGGAAAACAGGCAGCGGAAAAGTGACAGCAGTATTTTCCTACTGTTTATGGGGCGGAATATATTCAATCAAATCGTGGAGGTCACAGTCCAGAGCATAGCACAGTCTTGTCAAGACGGCGATATCCAGACGCTGAACCTCGTTCCTGTAATATTTCTTCAGCTGTGTCCTCTGCATTTCTGCCCGAAAGGAAAGCTTATTGATTGAGATGTTTCGACTTTCCATGAGTTCTTTCAGGTGAATCTTTATTGTACCGAATTCAATATCATCCATAGCCATTTCCTCCATGTCCATATATTCCTATATTATTTTATGTAGAAATGGATTGAAATGAGTGGAAATATATAGTATATTTAAATGAGTAGATATATACCCATGCTTACATACAAAAGGAGCGAAAAATGAACATTAAGGAAATACTTGAAACCACAACGCAGGGAATCAGCTTTCCCACTCCCATTGGGGAAGTGTGCCTGTCAGTTGAAAAATGCCGAATGAATCTTCTGATGCAGAAATATAAGGCTGTTGTAGACAGTGCAAAAGAAAAATTTTTGTCACAGTGTACGGCGGAGCCGCAGAATGAAGAAGACCTGGCTGAAATCCAGAGTATCTTTGCGGACTGTAAAGAAGATATCTACCGGGAAATGAAGAAAGATATTGCAAGCATAGGCGCCTATAACATCAGCGACAAGAACATAGACGGGTTGACTGTCAATATGTGTTGGAGATTCGAAGCAATCATGGCAGCGCTGTATGATTTGCTTGGCGAACAGAGGTACAGCTGTTCCTACCGGGAATTATCGGAAACACAGGTAAAGACTTTTAGGAGCGTAGTGGGAATCAGTGTGGAAGATTATATATCAAATTTGGGGAGCCTTGCGGCTTTGCGGAATTCTTTCCGGGATTTTGAGTTCAGATTGGTCATGGGGCTGCTGGTGTGTGTGAATCATGCACGGCATCCGGAAGAGGATATTGACGATACCTCCTTTGCGGCAAGCGCCTCTTCTTCCGTTTTCATTGGCAGTTCTTCAAAATAGCTTTGAATCATCTCTTCCTTGTATGCCGTGACATCATCACCAAAATCCAGATAGTCAGCCAGAGCCTGAACCTCTCCGTCCTTATCTCCACAGCGCTGTACGATGCAGGTATACAGTTCCATGCTGAAAGGATTGGTCTGGGCAATATAGAGCAGAATCTTTTCCACCTGTTCCTCCGGTATGATGTTCTGCCTGATGTTGGAGAGGAGCTGACTGCATTTTTCTATCTCTTCACTGCCGCCGAATGCAGATTCCAGAATATGGAGGCATACTGCGCTTCCCTGGGGTATGACGGCGAAGAGAAAGAAGAGTTGTTTGAGGAAATAAGAGACAGACTGGAGGAATTAGACCGCATCTACAGGACAGTGGACGGCATTGTCTGTGGGACAAGGGAAAGCGCCGATTTTGCCCGGGAGGAGCTGCCGCAGATACAGGAATTCATGGCACATGTCTCAGCGCCTGCATCGGATTCTTTGTTGGACTATGAATGGGAGGTCAATGACAAGTTAAGGGAGTTCGACATAAAATTCTCTTCCGAACTGAAAGCAAAATATGTCAAGGTGATGGAGAAACACCTGAAGGACTTTGACGATTTGTTCTGCACGGTAGGACTGTTTAAGAAACTTGACAGAAAGGCGGCGGGAAAAGAGCGGCTTTTAAAGCTGATAAAGAAATGTGATGTGTCTGCGCCTGATAAGATTGCGGAAGCCTATAGGCAGATGGAGGAACTACTGCCCAGGGTAGGGCTTGAAAGGGGAGAGAACGAAGAGACGCTGAACTACCTGGAAAAGTGCAAGGATGATTTGGCATTGAAATTTGTTAAAGAAAACCAGGGAAGTACAGAAGAGGATGCCAAAGAAGCAAAAGCAAAACTGATTTCCTATTGTGCAGAGATTGGCCTTACAGCAGATGAAAACCGCATGTGCATCAAATATATTGACAGGGTATTGGCGGACTTTGATTTGAAATACCGCACTGTAGACCAGGTGGTCTGTGAGACCAGGGAAGGGGCTGATTTGGCCCACAGTGAGCTGGAAGGCATCCGCGAATTCATGAGGCAGATTTCGGAACCTACATCGGATTCCCTGTTAGACTATGAGAGCGGCCTGCTTGAAAAGAAAAAGGAATTTGAAGAAGCTTTCCAGTCCGAACTGAAGCAGAAGTATCTGAACCAGATAGAAAAATATCTGACTGATTTCGACAGGAAATTCTGTTCTGTGGGTTTGTTCAAAAAAGTGGATAGAAAGCAGGCGGGCAGGGACAGGGCTTTGAAATATGTAAAAAAGCTTGACTGCTCCTCCCCGGATAAGGTGGCGGAAGCGTACAGAATGTTGGAGGAATTCCTGCCAAAGGTTGGCATCACCCTGGAAGAGGCCGTTGAAGCGGTGCAGTATCTGGAAAAGAAAAAGAGCGGGAAAGGATTGTTCGGCTCTGTAGGAAAACTGTTCGGGAAATAACATAGTGGAAAGGATGAATGATAAATATGCGATATGTAAAAAGATTTGCAGTCACTGCCCTGATGATGCTGTGCTTTGCCTGCTGTTTCAGCGCCTGCGGAGGGCATTATGTGTCGGAAAAGGAAATGGCGAAAGTGGAAAAGCAGTATGAGGAGGGGAAAATATCAACAGCAGAATATCTTGAGACAGTGGACGCTTACCTTGCAAATGAGCCGTTGCCCAGAAAGGGAATCATAGGCGCTGTTTTCGGCTTCTTTGAAAAAGTATTCCTGTTTGTGGTCGGCGTTGCGGTAATCGGTTTTATTATCATGGTGTTACGCGGCAGGAAATAAAGGCGGAACATGTTTGAAATTCTTGCTTTTTCGCTGCCTTAGCGGGAATAGCCACTGGAATCAAAAGATAATTGAGGGAATCAAATATATATTATTTCTCTGAACCCATATCGGAAAGGAGGAATTTTACATGCACGCAGGTATTTTTATCGCATCATGTGTCCTGACAGTCAGTGTGCTTGCCTTTTTAGGCGAGATGGCATAGTCAGAGGTATTATGGAAGGCGGGTAGGCTACAGTGGATAGCTTGCCCGCCGTTTTGCTGCAAAGGAGAATGCATATGAAGTTTATCAAAATTTACACCAGAAGCCAGCTGGTGCTTCTCCGGAGCCTTAACCGCCTTTTGGGGCGGTACCGGCTCCCGCGCGAATTATTGAAGCGGATTGATTATATCCTGGAAGATGGAAGTCTGGGAAGAAAGGGATTTGTGCTTGTTCTGTTGGATTCCGTCAGAGATGACGTGCGGGAAATCGAAGATGCCATAAATATGTATCCCATTAAAGTAGAGTTGGAAAATGATGTGATTTGGCTTGAAATCAGGGATGGGGGCAGCCCTATGACCAGAGAAAGGGAATGGTATCTCAATTATGTACAAGTACATAAGACTGCCCGCCATATAGGAGTCATATATTCTATACAAAAGAAACACCTATACAAGCAGCTGTAAAAAGTAGAGATGACAGGAGGCAGCAGAGTGAAAGCGTTTGGAGGATATTTATTTTCCGATACCAATGAAATCGACGGGCTTCTTTTGGATGCGCTGTCAGAAGGGGACGTTGATTCATTCCTGGAACAGCATACCTTTGAGAAGAAAGCCCTGATGCAGCAGATTGTGCAGTCACAGGAGGATGGCGGCTCGGTGATTCAGGAAATATGCACTTTAGGAACGGAGGAAATCGGTCTCTGCGAAGTGGAAGGATTGTCTGATGCCGAAAGAGATTATCTGTGTTCCTATCCATTCCTTGACTGCGGCGCGGGAGGGACGATTACAGGCAATCTTTTCTTTGTCTCAATAGAGAGTGCAGACAGGGTTGCACAGCCTACAAGGGACAACGACAAAGACCGGATGCTGTATGCCGTTGGACTGCTTTATCGCGCCATGGATGAAAGAACACACTGTATCATGAAATCATTTTTAAAATAAGGAGGGACAGAAATTGATTAGTTTTCTTATCGCAACAGCGACTTCTAAAATCATTGTTGACTCTATCATAGCCGGAGCGGGACTGGGAATCTCCATCTATCAGGCATCAAAGTATGTCAGCCAGAGGAGCGGCCGCAGGAAATGATTATGCATAGATTGTTTAGAGGAGAATCCTGAATAATCTGAGGACGAAAGAACATGTATCCCGATATATGTCGCATTTTGCGGTAAAAAAGTGTTCTGCTTTCATAATCGAATGGATACTATAATCCTGAAAGGCATTATGGACATTGCATTTTGAAAACGGAATATAGAATATTCTATGAGGTTGATAAGGGATTTATGCTTTGGCTAACTGCCACAGCATTGATGTTGTATGGCTGCCCTGTGGACGGGGCAGCCGTGCTTTAAGATTTTTTTGTAGAAATTCTGTTTTACATGCATATTCTAAGATGCCTGTCATAGATATAATAAGGGAGGTGGACTTGCACATGAGATTTTGGTAAAGCATATATAGAAAAAACATGCAGACTTGCACATACACAAGAGAAACTATTTAAAACATACTTCTTTTAATTCATGATTGGCAATATTTTATTTTTATCTGGCCAATTCTTATCAGAACCCTTTGGGCTAATCAACTTTATATTCCCAATTTATTATTTATTTTTTTAGATGAAAAGGATTAAGAATACATGCAGATAAAACGTATAATTGTTTATTTGTTGTTTTGGATGCAGCTTATTTATTGAGGGACATGCATTCTTTTATTTGCATGTAAAAAAGATGGAGGATTAAAAATGGTTTATCTTATTAGAGGATGTCGGTTAAAGGAAGGAATCTGGTATCGTGGTGTCATTACTGATTATAAAGCAAATAAGAAAAGGCTTGTTATCGTGGTTAGATTTGATAAGGATGAGGATGTAGATTACATTAAATATCTTCCAATTAGTGAAAATAAAAACTCGCAATTTGGCAAAACAATGGAAGAGTTAGATGTGATTGACGAGTATGGAAGAATAGATACAGAGGAATTATTGGATATGCGTATCGTAGGAACACTTAGAAAAGGAAATGATGGGCTCCTTTACGTCAACAGGATTTACATTGACGAAGATTATTATGATGAATTGGAAGATGAAAAATATGAGGAATATGAAGAAGATGAAGACGATGAGGATGAAGACGACGAGGATGAGGATGAAGAATGAGCAAGCATACATCGATTGTTTTTGGTATAATCTCCGGTTATTCCTTTAACAGGGACAATCTAACGCTTTCAATGAATATATCTGTAAGAATAGAAGGGCATTTACGCTCCGTCAGCTTCCAGATTCCTGCATATGGAAAAGAGTATGACTTTTTCTGCCATAAGTTATGTTTGTACAGAAAGGATGGTACTGTAAATTTAGAGTTCTTAAATGAGACTTATATAATGGCGACTATGGTTGAAGACGCAGGAACATTCACAATAAAAGAAATACAATTAGATGCAATGATGTACCAATAAATGCTGTTATCAGCCATTCACGCTTATAGCCTGCCTTTCCCCTGCATTCATGATGATGTGGGGGAACCGGAGGCAAGCTAAATGGCCAGGCTGATAGAAATAAGGGCAGCAATATTTGTTATATTGGAGGTATATATTATGGTGAAAAATAAGGAAATCAATAAAATAGATTCTTCCCACGTTAGTGCGGAACAGATTATCAACGAGATTCAAAATCATACGGAGATATTTCGTTCACTTACAGGAGAAGCATTTATCAAAGCAGAAACAGACAATAGTATAGTTCCCCTTGACAGTACAGAATTTGAATGTTGGTTGAGGAAATTTTGTTTTTATCAGCTAGACGATATATATCTGTCATCAGGGATAGTCCAACAAGTTACAGGATATTTGAAGATGTTTGCTGAAAATGGCGAAACGAAAGAACTGCATAGGCGTATCTGCGTTCAGCACAATACCGTGTACTATGATTTAGGGCTTGATGGGTGTCACTTTTTAAAAATTACTGAAAAGGGAATAACCACTGTCAAAAACAGTAAAATTTTGATGAGAAGGAGCAATGTATTTTGCAGACAGGTCATGCCTGATTTAGAGGGAGAGCCATGGGAGATACCTGAATTTGTGGAGAAGCATTTTCATTTTTCATCTGCTTCGGAAAAGGTTTTGTTTTCCGTTTTTTTGGTGGCAAGTTTTTTCTTTGAGGTTATGCCCATGCCGCTTATCCAACTGTATGGAGAAAAGGCAAGCGGAAAGACATCCTGTGAAAAACGCATTCTTGACTTGCTGAATCCAGTATCTACAGGCGTATTTGCACTTCCTAAAAGACTAGATGATATTGCCATGTGCCTATCAGCCGATTATATGGTGGCATTTGATAATATTGGGTGGATTAATGAAGAGGTCAGCAATCTTTTCTGTCTGGCCTGCACTGGAGGAATCATCCCGAAACGTAAGCTTTTTACGGACAATACACAAATGTTCAGAAGCCTAAAGTCCATCGTCATTTTTAATAGTGTAAACCAGTGCGTCACAAAGAGTGACCTTGCGGATAGGATACTGACATTTCATTTAGAGCGCTTCAGCCAGGAAGACAGACGTGGAGAGTTGGAACTGAAAGAGGAGTGGGAACAGGATAAACCTCGTTTCTTTGGGGCAATATGCCGTGCTGTGCAAGGAGTCATTGGAGATGATGAACCTATAGAATACTGTTCTCCTTTTCGGTTGGTAGATTTTTATATGCTTGCGGTAAAGGTTGGAAGGCAGATTGGCATCAAAGAGGATGAAATATATGAAGCTTTTGAAGAAAACCATAATACTGTCAATGAAGCCATAGTATCGGGAGATATTGTATTGACCGCAATAGAACAGTTCATGATGCAATATAGTGAATCGGAAGTATTGGTATTTAACCCGACTGATTTTTACAGAGAGCTAAAAGATTATGCCTGTGGAGAATTGAGGTTCGGTTATGCAGACTTTCCCCGTTCACCTGCATCCCTTACCCGGAAAATAGGTGCAAACAGGAGCAATTTGGAAGATATTGGGATTTATTTTGAGACCGGGCGTGCAACTGAGCGCTACATCAAGATTTGGAAAGAATAAGGGATAACGCATATCGTCGGTGTCGTCGGGTGGCAGATTGCCCAGTTCAGATAAAGGCAAAAGGGATTTTGACGACATTGACGATAGAAAGCGCAATGAAAAATTTATATTATCAAATTGAGGAGGAAAAGCAATATGCCGGAGAAGACCGCCGGAATCCGTAAGGACAAAACAAATCCAAAGCTTATGACCGCCAGACAGGTACAGGAAGAATACCTGGACATTGATATCCGCAGGTTAAGGGTTTTTTTGAACACATACTGTCATTATCGCAAGATTGGGCGGCAATATTATTATGTGCGTGACGAAGTGGAAAAAAGGCTCCTGGAAACGGATGGAAATATGGAATACCAACTGGCGCAGGGCAGCCATAAGCCCAAAATAACAGGAAGGAGGAAGAAGTGATGTCATTCTATGTTGAGAAAGTAAGCCGCAAAAGCGGTGCATGCTACCGTATCGTCAGAGATTATACACGGGGTGGGGAGCGCAAAAGGGAATACCAGGTTCTTCCCCAGGGAACCACCAAAGCCCAGGCCGAGAAAATCCGCTGCCAGATGGAACTGGAAGCAGAATTCGGAGCCTATACCACAAAGGAGCCTGTCACGCTGAAAAATTATGCGGAGGAAGTCTATTTCCCCAAATATACCAACTCCCTGTCCCCCACCACCAGACAGCATTACCGTCAGCTGTTCTATACAAAAGACGGTATAGCGAAGCATTTAGGAAACAGGTATCTTTCCGAAATCACCACTGAAGCAATACAGGATATGGTCAACAGATATGCCTCTGCGGGGAAATCCGCAAAGACAATCCGAAATATCGTGAATCTGGTATCAGTCATTCTCAAAAGGGCAAAGATAGATAATTATCTGAAACGTGACATCCCGAACCCCTGTGAATATGTGATGCTCCCCAAAGCGGCGAGCAAAGAGGGGAATGCCTACAGCATGGAAGAAGTCAAGCTGATGATGGAACGGGCTAAGTCTGCAGGCAACATCAATATACAGCTGCTGTTAGCCCTGACCTGTCTTGCCGGGGGGCTGAGACGTTCAGAGCTTGCGGCCCTGCGCTTGGAAGATGTCACACTGGGAGAAAAGGAAAGCTTTCTCTGCGTCCGCCGCGCCGCTGTGTATGCGGATGGAAAGATGACGGAAAAGGAGACAAAGACAAAGGCCGGAACCCGCGTCATTCCGATTCAGACGGGAGGAGAGGTATATCGCATTCTGCAGACGGCCAGAAAGATGTATGTCAAGGAACAGTCCAGGGAGGAAGATTTTCAGGGACAGGGTCATGTCTTCATTCTGCACCATGCCCCCCTTTGCACCGGTCAGCGACAACAGGATGTATAAAATCTACAAAAGCTTTCTGGAAAAAGAATGCCCTGACCTGCCCCATTACCGTCTGCATGACTTAAGACATACCTATTTTACGCTGTGCACGGAAATCGGCTTCAGCGAGCTTTCCATCATAGCTACAGGAGGACACAGCACCATACAGAGTACCAAACGCTATCAGCATGCCACCATGAACAGGATGAAGTCAGATATGGCAAAACTGGAAGAGATTTTCGGGAATACAATAGCGGCATCACAATAGCAGTGCATGATGTGGCGGCTGTACTTATGGAGGGAATATCTTTTGGTATTCCCTCTTTTATGTTGCTGACAAAAATTTCATGGGAATTTTATTGTAAACAGGAGAAGCTTTCTGTATAATGAAAGTAACCTATAGAAAAAGAAGACATGAAAAAGAGCCGCTTTATTCAAAGGAAAGGAGTTGATGGTCATGCCCACAAGCGAAATCCGGGAACTGACAAACCATTTTGTCGAACAGCTTCTACCTGTCCGAATCTATTTATTTGGTTCTTTTGCAGACAGCACCTATACAGAGGAAAGCGATTTTGATTTTTACATCATCGTACAGGATGCCGTATCAGATATTCTTGCAGAAACAACAAAAGCATACAAATCTATCCGCAAAGTGAAGCAGCGCCCTGTGGATATTGTTGTAGGAACCGTAAGCCGTTTTGAAGCCAGAAAAGAAATTCCCTCTATAGAAAACGAGGTGTACAGAAAAGGAGTGCTTTTGTATGACGAAACAAGTCAGAGAGTGGTATGAAATGGCGGCAGCAGATTTAGGGGTAGCGAAACATCTGGATGCAACTTATTATCCAAAGCCATTAGAGATTATCTGTTATCATTGCCAACAGGCGGCTGAAAAGGCAATAAAAACGCTGATTATGTATTTTGGAGAAGAAGGTGGAATGCCCAAACTTCATGACCTTTCATTTTTACTGAATCAGATTAAAAACAAGGTCTCAATCGAAGAGAAATTCTATGATTATGCTGATGCGCTGACACCGTATGGTGTAGCAGTAAGATATCCGAATGAGTTGTTTCTGGAGGAAAGACATGAGAGAGAGGCATTGCAGTATGCTGACGAAATTTTTCAATGGGTGACGGAAATTGTGGTGGAGAAAGACTGAACTTATGCTGATGACATTATTTGACGATGAACAGATTTACAAGGCTTTTGAGAATGACATTAAACAGGAAACAGCTAAAAACAAAGCAATTTTTATGATACAAAAAGGGAAAATTGCCATAGACGAGATTGCCGAGTATTTCCCGGAGCTGTCTGAGGAAGAACGAAAGGAAATTGAATCTCAGGTTTTACAGTAGGTCTAGCAGAATCGTTCTGTGGCGCTCCGCCCTTTTTGCGGCGACGCTACGGCGACACTTTTTGTAAGGGTAAAATCAGCGAATCGGTTCTCGGACTGGACTTCCAGGGGGATAAAGCCGCGTAAAAATGCTTGAAAAAGCTGGGAAAAGGTGTTCGAATCCTGTCACCCCGATTTTTTATAGCTACGAGCCGGGCGGGTCCGGCAACGGGAACGGCTGTGGGGAGCTTGCTCACCAACAGCCGTTTTCGTTGTTGGACACATGCGGCGACAGCCGCAGGCTTTTCGAGCGTGCCCGGCGAACTTGAGCCAGTGTTTCTGGCTCATTATTTATGACAATAGAAAACTCGCAAAGCGTGTTTTCTATTGTATGTTTATTCTGTACATTCTAATCTGTCTTTTTGTCGAATAGATACCTGGAAGATGAGGGAAAGGGCATCTTTGCGGCGGCTGTACGCCCCTTTTTTATCCTGAATCTGCTCCCACTGTACTCCACTGCTACTCCACCGCTTCGGCGACAGGCGGAACAAATGGAAGAGAAAATTGAATATGGTACTATCGTTAATCAAGAA
>CAJTXE010000032.1 GCA_910580225.1 uncultured Acetatifactor sp. | reverse complement strand
TGACGGAATATCGGGAGCGATTTCAGAAGTTTCCTTATATGTTCTGTATCAGCGGGAGAGATGCCTATGCGCCCATGCTTGCGGCAGCCAGCCACGGGGAAAGATATTTGAAGACAATACAGAAAAAGTTTGATCTTGAGATCAATGTGAATTAGACGGAAAGAAATTTAACTTGACTTCACAGACAATAATTGGTAAAGTGATATATGTTGTAAAAGCAATAGGTAAGGAGAATAAATATGAGCCGGTTTGTGGATATTGCAAATCATTTTCAACTTGACACCAGGGCTGTAAGTGCGGAAAACTATGGGGGCGGCCATATTAATGATACTTTTTTGCTGAAGACGGAAACAGGCAGAAGCTATATCCTGCAGCGGATCAATACTACTGTCTTTAAAAATGCCGAAGCACTGATGAATAATGTAGTCTTGGTGACAGATTTTTTAAAGAAGAAAATATTGGGTGCAGGAGGTGACCCGCTGCGGGAGACCTTAAGCGTGGTTTTGACGGAGGAGGGGAAGACTCTGTATCGGGACAGCGAGGATTACTGGCGTGTCTATACTTTCATAGATGGTGCTGTGACGCTGCAGACCTGTGAAAACGGAGAGCAGTTCTATGCCAGTGCCTGTGCCTTTGGTCATTTTCAGAAGCTTCTGGCGGATTTTCCTGCGGAAACGCTATATGAATCCATTCCTAATTTTCATAATACAAAGTCCCGCTATCAGGACTTTGAGGCTGCAGTGACGAAGGACGTTTGCAGCAGGGCGGCTTCTGTGGAGAAGGAGATTGCTTTTGTCCGCAGCCGGAAAGAGTTTGCGGCTACACTGGTAGATATGCAGGAGCAGGGGAAACTGCCTTTAAGGGTGACGCATAACGATACTAAGTTGAATAATGTACTGTTTGACGAAGCAACCGGACTTCCTCTGGCGGTGGTGGATCTGGATACGGTTATGCCTGGGTTGTCCATCAATGATTTTGGGGACAGTATTCGATTTGGGGCAACTTATGCCGCGGAGGATGAGCCAGACTTAAGGAAAGTAAACTTTGATCTGGAATTGTTTGAGTATTATACACGCGGGTTTCTCGGGGAGTGCGGTTCGCTTATGACAGAAAATGAGAAGAAAATGCTTCCTGTGGGGGCCATAATGATGACCTTTGAGTGCGGAATGCGTTTTCTGACAGATTATTTGAATGGAGATACTTACTTTAAGATTCATCGCAAGCATCATAATCTTGATCGCTGCCGTACTCAGTTTAAGCTGGTCAGCGATATGGAGGAAAACAGGGAGCAGATGGACCGAATCGTGGAAAAATATTGCTGTTAGAGGAAAAGTGACAGTTTTGCCGTAAATTTTTCTGCCAAACAGCCGAAATAATTACATATGGATAGATGGAAAGCTAAGGACAGCAAACAGAGAGGGGGAGTTTGCTGTCCTTTTTTCATGCAGAGTTCTGACAGCCTTTTTGGGAGAAGAGGACCGGAAGATTCAAAAATCTTTCGGGAATGAAGGAAGGATAACGGTTCGTGACATTGGGAAACGTGTTTCGTGACATTTTCCAAATGCGGCATGGTATATCTGCCGAAATAGAATGTAAGGTTGAGGTGGGACATGAAGGTAGCAATTTGTGACGAGGAGAAAGACAGCTGCGGACAGCTGAGGCAATTGATCAGGAGACAGGAGCCGGATTGTGAAGTGATTTGTTATCTCTCAGTGAGGGAGTTTCTGGAGGCCAGGCAGCATTTTGATATTCTTTTGCTGGATATTCAGATGGAAGGGATGCGCGGAATGGAAGCGGCGAGAGCGCTGCGTATCAGCGGCGAAGATACGGTTCTGATTTTTGTGACTGCGGGGAAGGAGTATGCAGCTGAGGCTTTTGAGATGTCCGCCTTTCATTATCTGTTGAAACCAGTACAGTCTGAGAAATTCTGCAGTGTATTTGAGAGTGCCTGCAGAGAGGTGTACCGGTTGGAGCGTGAGAGAGGAGACAGGTTGTTTTTCCGGACAAAAGCCAGAAACTATACCGTGCAGAAAAAAGATATTCTGTATGTGGAGAGTGCGAAGCGTCAGGTAGAGATTCATACCATGGGGGAGAATATTACAGTTTACGCCACCATGAAACATATGGAGGAGCAGTTGGGAGATGATTTCTACAGATGTCACAGAGGATATCTGGTAAATTTTGCCTATGTAGCGGGATACGCAGTCGGTATGATCCGGCTGCGGGGCGGGGAGACTGTCTATCTGGCCAGGGAGAAATATGCGGAGTTTGTCAGGAAGTATACGGCGTATTTAAGGCAGAAGGGTGCTGCACTTGTGTAAAGTCTGTAAATATCAGCATCATCTGGCATAACAGCTGCAGAATTTGTTTCAGGCTGATTTTATCAGGATAAGTATAAGGAGAAGGAATGCGTATGAGAGTCAGATTAGGAATGCGGAGAGCTGCTGCTGTCACACAGATGGCAGGCAGAAGAAGAGCAGGAGTTTCTTCCAGGAATTCCCTGTTAAGCTCTGTGAGGAGCAGAAGAAAGGGAATTACAGGGACAGGGTCCAGAATGGACAGGATGAATGCAAGCAGTGTTCAAAGTGCCAGACTGGCCAGGGGAAGTTATGACAGGCTTCGGAAGTCTTCTGATTCCCTGACGGAACAGGTGAAGCTTCTGGCGGAGAAGGTGGACGCAGGAGGAAAGGATATCCCATCTACAGCAGCAAAAGTAGTCGAAGATTTTAATGATACGCTGAAATATTTGAGGCAGACTTCCGGCGTGCTGAATGATTTTTACCGCCAGTCGCTAAAGGAGACTGTGGCGGGGAAGCGGAAGGAATTGGAATCCATCGGTATTTCCGTGGCCATGGATGGCAGCCTTTCTTTGAACCAGGATAAGTTGGCAGGGGCGGAGGAAGAGACAGTGAAGAAAGTATTAGGGGCTTCAGGAGACTTTTATAAGAGAGTAACTGCAGTGGCTTCCAGGGCTGCCGATAATGCCAGGGCCAATGCAGAGAGTATTTCCAGTCAGTATACAGCAGCAGGAGGACTTCTGACCGGTTCTTATCTGAGCAGGTATAATTTGCGTGGCTGAGAGAATCAGACGAAGAACATGGCAGATCAGAAAGAAGAGGAAGAAAAATGAGAATTGGTGCAGGAATTACAGGAGCGGAGACAGCCCTGAGAAACAGGGCCCCAAAGGAGAGAAACAGACGGTTTTCCGCTATGAATGCGGAGGCAGAATCTCTCGGGAACAGCATATGGTATACGAACGGGAACAGGCTTCAGGGAAGAACAGACACTGAAGAAGATGAGAATGTAGTAGAAAGCGAGGAGGAGCAGGTTTCTGAGGATCGGTCTGAGGCGGAGAAAATATATCAGGCAGTCACGTCGGGAAAGCCCAATCCCATTGCAGACCTGCGGGATGTCCCCAAGGTTCCCTACGGACATCTGGCAAAGGATGGTGTGATCATTTATAACGGGGTTTGTTTCGTATGTGATGAGGAGACAAACAGCATCTGTCTGGGAGACATGACAGATAAGGAAAATGTGCTGAATATTCCTCTGTCAGGGGGCGGTCATCTGAAAGTGAATCGGAACAGCATTGGGCTTTTATCCAAAGCAGCCAGCATGTTTACCCCGGAAGATCTGAATCTGATCATGCGGGCCATCAGTCAGGATACGAAGCTTCAGTCTATACAGAAAGAAATAGAGGATGAAAAAGCAAGTATAGGAAATAAAATCAGCGGAGACGGGGAGACAGCCAACCCGGATCAGAAGGAAAAGGAAGATATGGGGATAGCGGAGTAAAAACGCTGTCCCTTTCATTTTTGCGTAAAGATGCCTGTATGCGTTTTCGGTTTCAGCTTGCTATTCGGTGGTAAGCTATGGTAGAATGGAAAGCAGCCGGCTGATGAGCTGATTTCAGCGAAAGGAAATCAGGGTATTCCGATATAGGAAATAAGATATTCGGGGTAAACGTTTGTGAAGGAAAGAGAGGAATTGCCATGCAATATGATATTATTATAGTGGGAGCAGGTCCCGGAGGGATTTTTTCTGCCTATGAATTGACCAGGGAGGCACTGGAGTTGAAGATCGCTGTGTTTGAAGCGGGGCATGCTCTGGAGAAGCGTCGCTGTCCCATCGATGGGAACCGGGTCAAAAGCTGCATTGGCTGTAAATCCTGTTCCATCATGAGTGGTTTCGGGGGAGCGGGAGCGTTCTCTGATGGAAAGTATAATATCACCAATGATTTCGGGGGAACCCTTCATGAATATATCGGAAAGAGGCGGGCTATAGAGTTGATGGAGTATGTGGATACCATCAATATGGAATACGGCGGGCAGGGCACCAGGATGTACTCCACTGCCGGAACACACTTTAAGAAGCTGTGTCTGCAGAATAAGCTGAATCTGCTGGATGCTTCCGTGCGCCATCTGGGAACGGATATCAATTTCATTGTATTGAAGAATCTTTATGCGCGGCTGAAAGATAAGGTGGATTTCTATTTTGATACTCCGGTGGAGAAAATCACATTGTCAGAGGGCGGTTATCAAATACACTGTGGGAAGGAAAGCTATCTCTGTGAAAAGTGTATTGTGTCCGTAGGGCGCAGCGGTAGTAAATGGATGGAAAAAATCTGCGGCGAACTGGAGATTCCCACGAAATCCAATCGTGTTGATATTGGTGTGCGGGTGGAATTGCCTGCTGTGATTTTTTCACATCTCACGGATGAACTGTATGAGAGCAAAATTGTATACAGAACATCCAAATTTGAGGACAGAGTGCGGACATTCTGTATGAACCCTTATGGAATCGTGGTAAATGAAAATACCAACGGTATCGTTACCGTAAATGGACACAGCTTTGAAGGAGAGGATAAACGAACCGAAAATACGAATTTTGCTCTTTTGGTGGCAAAGCATTTCTCAGAGCCTTTTAAGGACAGCAACGGTTATGGAGAGAGCATTGCAAGACTTTCCAATATGCTGGGAGGAGGTGTCATTGTACAGCGCTTCGGAGATCTGGTCAGAGGGAGGCGCAGCAACGGAAAGCGCATTGAGGAAGGGCTGGTGACGCCCACTTTAGCTGCAACTCCCGGAGATCTGAGTCTGGTGCTGCCCAAACGAATCCTGGACGGGATAATGGAAATGATCTATGCGCTTGACAAGATTGCTCCCGGTACTGCCAATGATGATACCCTGCTCTACGGTGTGGAGGTGAAGTTCTACAATATGGAAGTAGAGCTGGATGAGAATCTGGAATGCAGGTACAAGGGGATGTATATTATTGGTGACGGCAGCGGTGTGACCCATTCTCTGTCCCATGCATCGGCCAGCGGTGTGTATGTGGCAAGACATATTTTGGCGTAAAGTCAGTTTTGAAGACGGAAGTTCGTATTTTTTTGCCGCTCAAATGCGCTGTCGATTCAGATATTCGGTGATTGTGCAGTTGTAGCAGCTTCTGAACAGGACTGTTGGCGGAAAAAAGTACCCATTTCAGGCAGAAGTTATTTATTCACATTTATTTTTGGCCACTCAGGCAGCAGAACGGAGGTTAACATGAAAAAGACAGCAGAAGAAGTCAGAGTCAGCCAGGTGAAAATTGAAGATGCTTTCTGGTCAAAAATCCAGGAGAAGGTCATAGATCAAGTGATTCCCTTTCAGGAGAAGGTGCTGAACGATGAAATTCCTGGAGTGGCTAAGAGCCATGCCATAGAGAATTTCCGCATTGCTGCAGGATTGAAAGCGGGGGAATTCTACGGTATGGTATTCCAGGACAGCGATGTGGCCAAGTGGCTGGAGGGCGTGGCCTATTCCCTGTCAGTGAAACCAGATGCTGCTCTCGAGGAGCGGGCTGACAGGATAATCGACATTATCGAAAAAGCCCAGCAGCCAGACGGCTATCTGGATACCTATTTTATTGTCAAAGAGCCGGAGCATCGCTGGCAGAATCTCCATGAATGTCATGAGCTGTACTGCGCAGGGCACATGATGGAGGCAGCAGCAGCATATGCGGAGGTTACGGGAAAGGACAGACTGCTTGGTGTGACGGAGCGTCTGGCAGACCATATTATTTTCCGATTCGGCCCGGAAGAGGGAAAGGAACATGGTTTTCCGGGGCACCAGGAGGTGGAGATCGGCCTGATGAAGCTCTATCATGTCACGGGGAAAGAGAAGTACAAGGACATGGCCAGATATTTCCTGGAGGAGAGAGGCAAAAATCCGGATTATTTTTATGAGGAAAAAGTAAAGCGGGGATGGCAGCATTGGGGGCAGTACAGCCTGGAGAAACTGGATGTAACCTACAATCAGGCACACCAGTCCATTTATGAGCAGAAGGAAGCCGTGGGCCATGCAGTCCGGGCTCTGTATATGTATACGGCCATGGCGGATCTGGCAGGAACCGATGGGGACAGGCGGTTGTATCAGGCATGCAGGACACTGTGGGACAATATTGTGAACTGTAAGCTTTACATCACCGGCGGAATCGGCGGAAATCCTGAAGGGGAGGCCTTTTCCAACAATTACGAGCTGCCCAACGACATGGCTTATGCGGAGACCTGTGCCTCCATTGCCATGGTATTTTTCGCTCACCGGATGTTGGAGACGGAAGCGGACGGGGTCTATGCGGACATCATGGAGAAGGAACTGTACAACAGCACCATCAGCGGCATGCAGCTGGACGGAAAGCGGTATTTCTATGTCAATCCCCTGGAAAGCGAACCCGGGGTGTCCGGAAAGCTGTTCGGATACAGGCATTCTCTGCCACAGCGGCCGGGGTGGTACGCCTGCGCCTGCTGCCCGCCCAATCTGGTGAGACTGGTTGCCTCCTTGGGGAAGTACTGTTGGAGCGAAAGCGATACCACCGTTTATTCCCATTTGATGATCGGACAGAGGGCGGAACTGGATCAGGCGGATATTACCCTGGAAACGGCTTATCCCTGGGAGGGAAGCGCCGTGTACCGGGTGACGCCCAAAAGGGGGGAGCGTTTTACTTTGGCCATTCACATTCCATACTATGTGGATTTTCAGCAGGAGGAAGCGGTGCTGACGATCAACGGAGAGGCTGTGGATCCAGAGAAGCTGCTGAAAAAAGGGTATGTATACCTGGAAAGGCAGTGGAAGGCCGGAGATGTGGTGGAGCTTCGTTTTCCCATGGAAGTGCGCAAGGTTTATGCCAATCAGCATGTCCGGGAGAATGCGGGGTGTGTGGCGCTGCTGCGGGGTCCTGTGGTGTACTGTTTTGAGGGGGCTGACAATCAGGGGCTTCTTCAGAGTCTGCGGATTCCCAGGGAGATGAAGGCATGGGCACATCTTTGCGAAGACGGAATTTTGAAAGGAAATATACTGATTGACGTGGAAGGCTATCGGATGACAGACGGCGGAGAGCTGTACAGCGAGAAGCCACCGGTGAAGGAAAAGGCGCTTCTGCGGGCCATTCCCTATTATGCATGGGCAAACCGGGGGGAGAACCAGATGCGGGTGTGGTTGTTGGAAGAAGGGTGAGAATGCGGCGCCGCACAGGGTTCCCGCAGAGAAGGCAGAAGTCGAATCTGCATGAAAATACGGCATAGTTCCGGGCTGTCACTTTGCATTTGCCCGGAATTATGCCGAAAAATAAATCATTCTGTATGCAGGATACTGCAGGACGGCAGAAGATGCCTTCGTTAAATTCAGCGGAACAGCAGCGGTGAGCCGCCGTCAAAGCCGTCGTTGATGTCCTGCAGGCTGTCTTTCAGCTTCTGGTTGGTGGAGCAGGAGGCTTCGCTCTGAAGATCCATATACAGGATAAACACGTCCTCCAGGTCCATGTTCCGTTCAGCGGCGATTTCCTCCATCACGGGCCGAAGCTTTTCCAACTGGACGGAGACCTGGACCTTCTGGGGATCGATTTCTCCTAAAACATTCTCCGCATATGCGTTGATGCGTTCCAATAATTTTCTGTTTTCGTCTGTCATGTTTTTAACCTCTTTTTCTTTTTTATTTTTCTCCCAAGTAATATCATTCCGATTTTGGGTGTATATTGATTGATTTTTCTCATTTCTGATTCATGAGAATATGCTATTTAATTGAGCATCTATCTTTTTCTTCAGTAGGATATCATCACATGAAAAGACAAGCAACGGACTGTGATAGGTATTGACGCTTAGTGCATAATGCTCGTTATAGCTAAAATAATGAAGTTTATCGCCAAACCATACTTCCTCTTCGTGAAGGTCAAGGAACCTCACTGCAAGCCATCTCACAAATTCCATCTTTTCTTCTGCCGTTCCGCCGCAAATCGAACATGGAAATGAATATTTTTTCAAGATTGCATCGCAGGAATTGACAGATGTTCCAACTGATACCTTATGCTCAAATTTTTCCTGATACATGTTAAATGCTTTCTGAAATAAGTATTTTTCAAAACTCCCGGCGAAGTAATGATCCTTCCAGTCTGTAACTACGGGATTGTCTTCCTGCTTTCCTATCCTCAAATAACAATGTGCTTCTGTCCAATGGTAAGAAAACAGAAGAAGCCCCTGCTGCAAATATTCTTGCGCATCAAAATCTTCATCACAAAACAGCTCAAGAATGGTATGGATGTTGGGTTCCATATAACCATCCCATTCTCTTTCAAGCAAACCCCCATCATTTTCTCCCATTGCCTTTAGGTAGTCAAGGTATACTTTTGGAATACGGTAACCGTACTCGGCACAGATGTTTTCTAATTGCTGAATTTGTCTGTCTGACGCGGACATGCATTTACTGCTCCATGACCTGTCAAAATTAGATATTGTTCTGTACAGCCGTTCCATAACAGACTCCGGCGTCCCTTGATAAAATTGTATCATTGAAATCTGTTTCCTTTATTTTCCAAATGCGGATACTGGGACTTATTTTTTGTGAGAAGTACTACCGCTTTCCTCTCGATTGACAGGAACCGCTTTCAGGTGAAAAGTGATACATCCGCAGGGACATGGGCGAACCATTTCATATTTTTTACTTTCACCTCTATAGGTAAAGTTAACGCCCAATCTTCAATACACCATTTTTTCATATTTTATGATTTTCTCTCCAAATTTGTACAAAAAATATTTTCTAATATAGTTTATCACCAGATGCTTGTTAAGTACAGATATTTTTGATAAAATGTATAGATAAGGAAAATAAATAAGACTGCTTCCGGAGACGGGAGGGAACAGGAGATACAGAGATGGGGATTTTGGGGCGTTTTAAGAAAGAGGAGAAACCGGGGGAAGGCAGACCGGATGTTCTTTCCGTTTCGGAGCTGAAGGATTTTCACCCCTATGAAACCGGGCTGGCGCAGGCTGTTGAGGAGTTGGCCGCAGAATTTCACCAGAAGGGATGCCCTGCCCCCAGGCCCTGTGAACGGGAGCAGTTCATCGCTTTGCTTGCAGGTGTTTCTGCCCTGCGCAGGACGCCCGGTATTCCTGGTCCCACAGAGGATTGCCCGGATTATTTTACAACCCTGCCCAGATGCGCTTCCCCGGAAGCAGAGGCAGAGTGCCGGACACATCTGGAAAAGGTGTTCGGTATCACGAATAGGCAGTCTCTACTGGAATTTTGCAGGAAAGAAATCTGCTGTCACAGCCAGTACCTGGATTTTACAGGGTTCTGGGAGAACCATCCTCCTTTTGATATGGATCAGCTGAATAAGGAGGCGGCGGATTTTTTTCAGGCGGCCAGGAATTTCTCCGCCCAGTTCTATCCCATTGTGGGGCACAGAGGCTATCTGGCCTGGGATATCTGTGAGTGCGTGGGACATCTGCGGACAGGATATGCCTGCGGGATATTGAACAGGGAAGAGTTGGACGAGATGGCGGAGCACTGGATTGTCCAGGCACAGGTTTTCGAAAACTGGGCGGATTTTGCCGTCAGTCTGATCTGCGGGGAGTTGTACTGGGATTTCCGGCACGGCGCGAAATTACCGGAGCTGAATCAGGGACTGGAATTGTGGACGCGGCTTGTTCGGATTCTGATGGAAGAGGGCACTGCCTGGGGCAGCGGTATGTGGTATAAACCGATAGACGCGAAGCAGCAGAGATAGGAGGCTTGTATGGTGGATTTTATTGTGAATGGAATTGCAGAAATTGCGGATTTTTTCATCACTTTCTGGATAGACAATGTGATTCATAAGTTTGGCCAAAAAAAGAAATGATATCCGTGCATCACTGTGAACACTTTTCCAAAAAGGAAAATCGGATAAGAAAAGAGGAACGAAAAGATGGCAAATATCAGACCGTTTTCCGCTTACCGTCCTGCGCCGGGACTGGAAAGCAAAATTGCTGCCCTGCCCTATGACGTATATAACCGAGAGGAAGCCACGGAGGAGGCCAAACGGAATCCGGATTCTTTTCTGTCGATAGACCGCGCAGAGACAGGGTTCGGCCCGGAGGTGGACACTTATGCGGAGGAGGTGTACAGGCGGGCGGCCTCTCTGCTGCAGCAGTGGATCAGCCAGGGCCGCTTTGTAAAAGAGGGACAGTCCTGCTATTATCTGTATGAACTGACTATGAACGGCAGGAGCCAGACAGGGATTGTGGCATGCGCCTCCATAGATGACTACAGGGACAATGTTATCAAAAAGCATGAAAATACCCGGGCGGACAAAGAACAGGACAGAATCCGCCATGTGGATGTGTGCAATATGCAGACAGGCCCTATTTTCCTGGCATACCGGGCAGATCCGGTGCTTCGTGACGTGATCCGTGCAGGGAAGGAAGAGTCCCCGGCCTGTGCTTTTGTGTCGGAGGACGGTGTGGGCCATAAGGTGTGGGTCATAAGGGAGGAGGAAAGTGCCTTTTCTATCATTCGGAGGCAGTTTCAGCAGATAGATTCGATTTACATTGCAGACGGCCATCACCGCTGTGCTTCTGCAGTAAAGGTAGGTCTGATGCGCCGGGCAGCCAATCCGGATTACACCGGGGAGGAAGAATTCAATTATTTTCTGTCGGTACTGTTTCCGGATGAAGAGCTGCACATCATGGATTACAACCGCGTAGTAAAAGATCTGAAGGGTTACAATAAAGAGACCTTTTTGGAGAAGATTTCCCAGGGGTTCCTGGTGGAGAAAGCTCCGGAAGCGCCTTACCGCCCTGAAGGAAAGGGGCAGTTCGGCATGTTTCTGGACGGGGAATGGTATCGGCTGACAGCCAGGCCTTCCATATTGTCCGGGGATGCCGTGGACGGACTGGATGTTTCCCTGCTGCAGAATCATCTCCTGGGTCCCATTCTGGGCATAGAGGATCCAAAGACGGATAAGCGCATCGATTTTGTGGGGGGCATCCGGGGACTGGAGGAACTGGAGCGCAGAGTCCGGAGGGAACAGGGCGCCTGTACGGGGGAAGAGTCCCCCACCCGGGAGGGGAAGGGATTGGCTGTGGCATTTTCCCTGTATCCCACCTCCATGGAGGAACTTTTCGCCGTAGCGGACGCAGGAAGGCTGATGCCGCCAAAATCCACCTGGTTTGAACCCAAGCTGCGCAGCGGCCTGTTTCTGCACTCCCTGGACTGAAAGGCCCATGGCGGATGCGCAGACAGACACGGGAGTGCGCAGGGGTTGGTTTTGCGAAGGGGGAAGTCTACCTGGATGCCCTTTGGCGCGTCCAACTCTACAGGTGGTATTTTTCTGAAAGAACCGGGGGCTCCAGGAAGGTTCCGGAAGGAGCGGACCGGTACAGGGAAGAGGAAGAAGCAGAGGCCGGATCTTCGAAGGCAAAGAAACAGATACATGCACATGAAATACTAACAGGAAGGAAAGGACAAAAAGCATGAACAAAAAACTGTATGGACTGATGAACTGGGCGGGAATCGAGGAGATTGTCTATTCGGAATCCGATAATCCCCACGAGTTGCTTGGCCCCCACAAATCCGGGCGGCAGACAGTGGTGCAGGCCTATTTCCCCGGGGCGGAGGCTGCCTCCATCGTATTTGAGAAGGACGGCGAGACCGTGGAGATGGAACTGGCAGATGAGGAGGGATTCTTTGCGGCTTTTGTGTCCGGCAGGGAAAACGCCCTTCCCGCCTACCATTACCTGGTCCGGGGAAAAGACGGAAATGAGTATGTGAGAGGGGAAGCCTACCGCTTTGCCCCCCAGATTACCCAGAAAGACACGGAGAAATTCAAAAACGGAATCCACTATACCGTGTATGAGAAACTGGGTGCTCATCCCATGGTAATCGACGGGATTTCGGGGACCTATTTTGCGGTGTGGGCGCCCAATGTGCTGCGGGCCAGTGTGGTGGGAGATTTCAACAACTGGGACGGAAGAGTCCATCAGATGCGGCGGCTCTGGGATTCCGGCATCTTTGAACTATTCCTTCCGGACGCAAAACCTGGGGACAACTACAAATTTGAACTGAAATTGAAGGGCGGGCTGACCTATCTGAAGGCGGACCCTTACGGAAATGCCGCCCAGAAGCGCCCGGAGACCGCGTCTGTGGTTGCGGACCTGAATTCCTTCCAATGGGAAGACGAAAAATTCCTCAAAGGACGGGAGGCTTTTCAGACAGGAAATGTGCCTGTGAGTATATACGAACTCTATCTTGGCTCCGTTGTACGGGAGGACAAAGAAATTTATCCCAATTACCGTGAAATTGCAGCGCGGCTGATTCCCTATATCAAGGAAATGGGATATACCCATGTGGAGCTGATGCCCGTGATGGAGCATCCCCTGGACGGGTCCTGGGGCTACCAGGTGATCGGCTATTATGCCCCTACCGCCAGGTACGGTACCCCGGAAGACTTTATGTATTTTGTGAATGAGCTTCACAAGGCGGGAATCGGCGTGATTCTTGACTGGGTTCCGGCCCACTTCCCCAGGGATACCTATGGATTGTCCAATTTTGACGGCACCTGCCTCTATGAGCATCTGGACCCCAGACAGGGCAGCCATCCCCATTGGGGCACGTTGATCTACAATTACGGCAGACCCCAGGTGTCCAATTATCTCATTGCCAATGCCCTGTTCTGGGTGGAAAAATACCATGCGGACGGCATCCGTATGGACGCTGTGGCCAGTATGCTTTATCTGGATTACGGCAAAAAGGACGGGGAATGGGTTGCCAATATGTACGGCGGAAAGGAGAACCTGGAGGCCATTGAACTGATCAAACACCTGAATTCCATTATGAAGAAACGCAATCCGGGCGTGCTGACCATCGCAGAGGAGAGTACGGCCTTCCCGAAGATTACGGGAGAACTGGATGACGACGGGCTGGGCTTTGACCTGAAATGGAATATGGGCTTTATGAACGATTATCTGGATTATATTAAATTTGACCCTTATTTCAGGAGCCACCGCCACGGGGAACTGACCTTCAGCATGGTTTATGCCTACAGCGAGAAGTTTATCCTGGTCTTTTCCCACGACGAAGTGGTCCATGGCAAGGCTTCCCTGATCGGGAAAATGCCCGGGGACAGGGCGCAGAAATTTGCCAATTTAAGGCTGACCTTTGCGTACATGATGACCCATCCGGGGAAGAAGCTCCTGTTCATGGGCCAGGATCTGGGAGAGTTTGACGAGTGGAACGAGGACCGGAGCGTGGAATGGAATCTGGCGGAAGTGCCGGAGCATAAGGGAATCTCTGTTCTGGTGAAGGAGCTGAATCACCTTTACCGCACGCTGCCTGCGCTGTATGAGCGGGATGATGCGCCGGAAGGCTTTGAGTGGGTGAATCATATCTCCGCCCAGGACTGCTACCTGACCTATCTGCGGAAAGGGGAGAAGACAGAGGAAACCCTTCTGGTGGTGGCGAATTTCGCCGGCGTGGAGCGGGAGATTACCACAGGAACGCCCTACGCGGGAAAATACAAGGAAATTTTCAATTCCGACAGCGAAAAGTACGGTGGCACAGGCATTGTGAATAACCGCCTGAAACGGGCAAAAGCCGTGGAGTGGGATGACAGACCTTATTCCGTCACCGTGAAGATGGCGCCCCTTTCCTTGAGCATCCTGAAATATATTCCTTATACGGAGGAAGAAATGGCCAAGGAGAAAGAGGCCCAGGCTGCGGAGGAAAAGGCGAAAAAGGCGCTGAAGGATGCCGGAAAGAAAGGAAAGGCCGCGGCTTCTGCAAAAGCTTCTGAATCTGCAGAGGAGACAGAAACTGCCGCTGCAGATAAAGCGGCAAAAAAAGCGGCGAAGGGCAGCCCTTCCGAACAGGCAGCTGCAAAAGAATCCGGAGAACCTGAAGCATCTGCGGAAAAGAAAACAGGAAAAACCGCAAAAACGCCGGAACACAGTGTACATCGGACCACTGCGGTCAATGTGGTAAAGGAAGCAGTCCCGGAGACAAAAAAAGCCGCAAAAACGTCAGGGAAGAAGGCAGCGGCAAAAAAAGAGGGGAAAGAACCCCAAAAGACCTCTGAAAAACCGGTACGGAAATCTGCTAAAAAGGCAGACGGTAAGTCGGTAAAGAAAGCTGCCGAAACAGAAAGTGCATAGAAGGCGGAGGGAAAGGCTGACAAAGCTTCTGCCGGAAACGACGCCGGAAGCGGCTGCCATGAGAAACCGGATGAAAAGACCGCCGAAACGACAATGCAGCAGCTTCTTCCGCGCGGAAAAAAGCCGGTTTCCGGAAGGATAACGGAGCAGCATAGGGATTGCAGAGAACCGGAGAACAGATATCCTGTAAAAACAGAAGTCACCGGAGAACATTCAGGAAGGACAGGTAAACGTGATAATCTATGGACTGACAGCGGGAGGCGCCGCCGATAATGTGATCGAGGGAATTGAGGAGAAAATACACCCGGATGTGATACGGGAATTTATGAATCAGCTGCCGGAGAAGGCTTTCAACTTCGGACTGCGGGTTCTCCTGGCGGTGGTATTTTTCCTGATCGGCGTAAATCTGATTAAATTTATACGAAGAATTATCAAGAGATCCATGAAACGCGCCAATGCCGAACTGGGAGTGATCCAGTTTGTGGATTCTTTTACCAAGGCAACGCTGTATGTGCTGCTTGTGACCTTTCTTGCCTCTTCCTTCGGACTGGACGCGGCAAGCGTGGTGGCCGTGCTGGGTTCTGCCGGCGTGGCCATCGGTCTGGCGGTCCAGGGCAGCCTCTCCAACCTGGCGGGAGGGGTGTTGATTCTGGCCCTGAAACCCTTCAAGGTGGGAGATTATATCCGGGAAGGCTATTCCGAGAAGGAGGGCACCGTCACCGAGATTCAGATTTTCTATACAAAGCTGCTGACGCCGGACAACCAGACTGTGATTCTGCCCAACGGCAACCTGGCCAACAACAGCCTGGTCAACGTCACCACCCAGGAAGCCAGGCGCATGGATATATCCGTGGGAATCTCCTATCAGGCCGACTTAAGGAAGGCGAAAGAGGTTCTGCTGCAGCTCCTGGTCCAGGACGAGGCTGTGCTGAAAGACAGGGATATGCTTGTATATGTGGATTCCCTGGCGGACTCCTGCGTAAAACTGGGGGTGCGGTGCTGGTTTAAACAGGAGGATTTCTGGAAGGGAAAATGGCGGATTACCGAGAACTGCAAGCTCTGCCTGGATGAGAACGGTATTGAGATTGCTTATAATCAGTTGGACGTCCATCTGGACTGCAGACCAGGAACAGAAGGGGGATATTGCAGAGACAGAAATGGCGAATGGTGCAATCAAGGATCACTGCCGGAATCGGAATAACGGTTGCAAACAGGACCGGGAAGGAGATGGTTATCAGCATATGGCAGAAAGTCGCTATTTTCAGAAAGCATTATCCGATTTTACCTATGAAGCTGCCAGTGGTGGCGCCATCCGTCACCTTGCTGATTCCGGGTATACGGTTCGTCAGATTGCGGATCATCTGGACTATCCCACACCATATGAGAGGATTCAGAAGACTGTGTGGGAGCAGTTGCTTGCGCGGGAAATTATTCTGAAGGAAAGACCCGGAAGCGGCGGTCCGACTCTGAAGACCACTTATATCAAAGAATATGACCAATATGGGAAGAGTTCTTTCCGAAGGGTGGTAGAGAGAGAGGAGAAAGCCGCCGTGACGAATTGGACGGAGCAGTTTGTTGACCGCGGACAGAATGCGGAAACACTTCTGAATTTGCTTCGGGAAAAGCGGGACATAAATGGTATGAATTATGCGTATGCTTCCTTTGAATTTGGATTGTGGGCCAGAAGAGATCCGATAGAATATGAGGCCATGCTTTCGGTGCTGGACGCACATCAGCGGGACTATGTTGCAGGTCTGCCATGGGACGAATGCCGGGTTTATCACAAGTTGGATTCCCGCGCCATGGAGATACTGGTACAGCTGTACCGGGAAGGACGTTATCAGGGGGAATGTTGTTTTCTGAAAACAGGAGAACTTTTGAAAATCAAATGATAGATCATTGGCAGGAATGAGAAAATAATGCATTAAAAAGGGTTGAAATCCGGAGGGAATATGGTACAATATGACCATATTCAAAGCGGGAAACGGTCAGGTGGATAAATACCATAGGTTTCCTGAAGAAATATATGGAGGAAGAAAGGAATTAGGGAAATGGAAAGAAAAACAACATGGGAGATCTATGATGAGGGGCAGCTCGAAGCTTTGGAGAAGCTGAACCGGGAGTACAGAGATTTCCTGGATCACGGCAAGACCGAAAGGGAGTGCATTGATACTATTGTGAATACGATTGAGGCTGAGGGCTATCGGGAGCTGGAGAGCCTGGTGGAGAGCGGTGTGAAGCTGCAGAAGGGGGACAAGGTATACAGCGTATGTATGAATAAGTCCATTGCCATGTTCCAGATCGGCGCGAAGCCCATGACAGCGGGAATGAATATTCTGGGTGCCCACATTGACAGCCCCAGGATTGATGTGAAGCAGAATCCTCTGTATGAGGACAGCAATCTGGGGTATCTGGATACACATTATTACGGCGGTGTAAAAAAGTATCAGTGGGTGGCGATTCCCCTTGCTCTTCACGGAGTGATTGTGAAAAAGGACGGAACCATTGTGGAGCTGAATGTGGGTGAGAATGAGGATGATCCTGTATTTTTCATATCAGATCTGTTGGTGCATCTGGCAGGAGAGCAGATGGAGAAAAAGGCTTCCAGAGTGATTGAGGGAGAGGCAATGGACCTGATCGTGGGCAGCAGACCGATCCGCGTGGAATCCGAAGGGGAGGACGCTGAAGGCACAGAGGACAATCAGGATAAGAAAAAGGCCAAGGAGGCTGTGAAAGCAGGTATACTGGATATCCTGAAGCAGAATTACGATATTGAAGAGGAAGATTTCCTCTCTGCAGAGTTGGAGATTGTACCTGCCGGCAAAGCCAGGGAAGTGGGATTTGACAGAAGTATGATTCTTGCATATGGGCAGGATGACAGAGTCTGTGCCTTTACTTCCATGCGCGCAATGTTGGATGTGAAAGAAACAGACAGAACCATGTGCTGCATCCTGGTAGATAAAGAAGAAATCGGTTCTGTGGGAGCCACCGGTATGAAATCCCGTTTCTTTGAAAATGCTGTGGCTGAAGTGCTGAATTTGCTGGGAGAGTACAGCGAGCTGAACCTCAGAAGATGTATGGCAAGAAGCTGTATGCTTTCTTCTGACGTAAGCGCAGGCTATGATCCTGCTTTTGCTTCCTGTTTTGAAAAGAAGAATTCCGCATTCCTTGGAAACGGAATGGTATTCAATAAGTTCACCGGATCCAGGGGCAAATCCGGTTCCAATGACGCAAATGCCGAATATATTGCACATCTGCGCAGCGTATTGGATGACAGGGGAATCATCTATCAGACCGCGGAACTCGGCAAAGTGGACGTAGGAGGCGGCGGAACCATCGCATATATCCTGGCTGAGTACGGCATGAATGTAATTGACAGCGGTGTTGCTGTGCTGAATATGCATGCGCCCTGGGAAGCCACCAGCAAGGCTGACGTGTACGAAACTTACCGCGGTTACATGGCGTTTGTGGAAGGGGCATCAATGTAATGACGGGAACGTCGGAAAAAGTGCAGACAGAATTGAGAAAACAGGATTTCTATTTTGAATTGCCCCAGGAGCTGATCGCACAGGATCCGCTGGAGGATCGTTCCTCCAGCCGGCTCCTGGTGCTTGAGCGGCACACTGGGGCAATGTCCCATCATGTATTCAGAGAAGTGACTGATTTTTTATGTCCGGGCGATTGTCTGGTGCTGAATAATACGAAGGTGATACCGGCCAGACTGTTGGGTGAGCGGGAGGGGACTGGGGCTCATGTGGAGGTTCTCCTGCTTAAGCGGCGTCTGGGTGACATATGGGAAACTTTGGTGAAACCAGGGAAAAAATGCAGGCCGGGCGCAAGGCTTTCCTTTGGAAACGGACTGCTGAAGGCAGAGATTTTAGAGACGGTGGAAGAGGGCAACCGCCTGATTCGGTTTGAATATCAGGGCATATTTGAAGAGGTTCTGGATGCGTTGGGAGAGATGCCTCTGCCGCCCTATATTACCCATAAGCTGCAGGATAAAAACCGCTATCAGACAGTTTATGCCAGATATGAAGGGTCTGCTGCTGCTCCGACTGCCGGACTTCACTTTACTCGAAAGCTTTTGGATGAAATTGAGGCAAAAGGAGTAAGCGTGGTCTATGTGACTCTTCATGTGGGCTTGGGAACGTTTCGACCGGTGAAAGAGGAAAATGTCCTGGAGCATCATATGCATTCCGAGTTTTTTCAGGTTCCGGAGGAGACGGCGAGCGTGATCAACGATGTCAGAGCCCGGGGCGGCCGTGTAATCTGTGTGGGAACTACCAGCTGCAGAACGATTGAGAGTGCAGCGGATGAAACAGGAATGGTACAGCCCGGAAGCGGCGATACAGAGATCTTTATATATCCTGGATATCGTTTTAAGGTGCTGGACGGGCTGATTACAAATTTTCATCTGCCGGAATCCACACTGGTTATGCTGGTTTCTGCTCTGGCAGGCCGGGAACGTGTATTGAATGCCTACCATGAGGCAATCAGAGAAAGATATCGGTTTTTCAGTTTTGGGGATGCTATGCTGATCTTGTGATACAAAAATCTTATTTTGTCTTGTGATATGGGCCAGGAAATGGTATACTGAAACTATACAGGTGAAGGTGGTTTTCACCGGCGAAGGAGAGGTAGAATTATGCAACAGGATAGAAGGAAGAACAGAAGGACAGATTTGGATTCTAAACTTGTGATCAAGAGACTGGACGGCCATAACGGTAGTCAGGTGACGATTAATATCGTGGATGTATCTAAAAAGGGAATCGGTTTTGAATGTGCAGAGCCTTTGCAGATCGGAGAGGTATATGAAGCCTATCTGACCATCTGGACGAAGGAAGTCATTCATGCATTTCTGCAGATTGTGAGAATTGAGCTGAGACCGGGCGGCTATGGGTACGGCGCTATTTTCATCGGCATGCCGGAGATGGATTCCGCAAGAATAGAAGTGTATCAGACGGTTAATGATGATTAATAAGTTCTGCCAGGAAAGAAGGCATATGTGGCGTCAGCTGCTGGTCACTTTTGTGATGGCAGCTGCGTTGTGCGCTCTTTACAGTGTGATTTTTCATTTCTCTGATCAGGATGGAGGGGAATCCAGTTCCATCAGCTGGACAATCTCCGGGAAATGGGCAGAATTCCTGAATTTTATCTCAGGTTCCGGCCGGGACGCTGAAGCGACAGCAGAAATGGCATCCTATTTTGAATATCCGCTGCGTAAATTTGCACATTTCTCGGAATATACCTGTATGGGGATTTTGGTATACATCCTGGGGAGCCAGTGGATAAGGCAGGGAAGAAGGCTGTGGTTTCTAACCTGTTTGTGGGTATTTTTTTCTGCTGCCGGGGATGAGCTTCATCAATATTTTGTACCTGGAAGATGTGCCAGCATGCAGGATGTGTTTTTGGACACCTGCGGAGGCATTTTCGGCATTTTTTTCTGTTTCGTGATATATGGGCTGTACAGCAGACGTAAAAGGAAAGCGGAACGATTGACAGAAGGCAGCAGCGGATGAACCTGCCCGCTGCTTTTCCGGTTCAGGTTCGCACAATGACAGAATACGCGGCGGCATTCAGAATGTCAGCTGCCTTAAGCATGGCTGTTTCATCATAAAATTCAACCTTCAGGACTCCATCGTCCGACTCACGATTGTGTGTAATTCCAATATTTTTGATATTGAGGCCATTCTGTGCCAACAGGGTAGTGATATGTGCCAAAGCACCGGATTTATCTGCAATTTCCACACTGATGCAAAAGGCGCGTTTAATGGGGCCGCTGGAAGCATTGAGAAAGGAATCCCGGTAAATCCGTGCATTTTCAAACTGTTCATAAAGTAAAGAAACTGATTTTTCGTCTAAAATATTCTGGAAATCCGTAAGTTTTTGGATATAGGCAGATAATAAGGACGAAAGATTTACGCTGTTGGACAGACAGATCTGCTGCCACATAGCGGCCTGGGAGGAAGCAATACGAGTGATATCTTTAAAGCCGCCGGCCGCTATCATTTTCATGATGCCTTCTTCAGAGTCGCTTTCCCGCACCAGATTTACCAGGGAGGCTGCGATGACATGCGGCAGGTGACTGATGGCGGCGGTTATATAATCATGCTGCTGTGCATTCATAATCAATGGAATGGCATGCATTGCGGATACCAGATCCCGGAAGGCATTTACTTTATCAGATGAGACAGAAGCGGTGGGGGTCAGGATATAATAGGCGTTCTCCAAAAGGGCGGCTTTGGCATTTAAGAAACCGGTCCGCTCGCTGCCGGCCATGGGATGACCGCCGATAAAGCAGTCTTCCAGACCGACTTTCCGAACAGTCTGATGAATACCGGATTTTACGCTGCCTACGTCAGTGAGAAGACAGCCCGGTTTCAGGATGTGTTTCACGACCGCCAGATTTGTGTCGTTTTTTCTGACAGGAGCGCAGAGGAAAATGTAGTCGCATTCTGAAAAACGTTCGTCGATGATATCGACAGTGAGGTCAGCTATGGTTTCTTTCGCTGCCAGACGTAATGCATCCTGACTGATGTCATATGCAATAATCCGGACACCTGGTATATTTTCTTTCAGAGCCTTGGCTATGGATCCGCCGATCAGGCCCAGTCCGATGAAACCGCATGTTAAACAGGACATGATATTACCTCATTTCTTTCCAAACTAGATTTTGTAAATTAAATCCCGAATATTTGAAACCTGGAGCATCAGGGGGCTTGACATCCATGGCAGAGGGAGGGACTCATGTTACACAATAACACTTTAGGGCGGGAAAATCAACTGAAAACCGAAATATCAAAAAAGCGTCTCAAAACCGATATGACCGAAAGAAAATTATGAAGGAATTGGAAAAATTAAGTGAATTCATAATATTATCTTGTAAAAATGCTTTCAGTCTAGTAAAATGGACCTATGGGAATTGAATCTTTTGTCATTATCAGGTCAAAACGCCCAAATTACATAAAAATTGGAGGAAAGTCAAATGAAAGTTTACACAACTGACAAGATTCGTAATGTGGTGCTGCTGGGGCACGGCGGAAGCGGTAAGACCAGTCTGGCAGAAGCTTTTGCGTATCTGTCCGGAATTACATCCAGAATGGGTAAGGTCCCTGACGGGAATACCGTAAGCGACTATGGCAAAGAGGAACAGAAGCGGAAGTTTTCTATTAATGCATCCATTATTCCCATTGAGTGGGAGGGTTGTAAGATCAATGTGATCGACACTCCCGGTTACTTTGATTTCGTAGGTGAAGCGGAGGAAGCCGTCAGTGCGGCAGGCGCGGCTATTATTGTGGTGAACGGCAAGTCCGGTATCGAAGTGGGTACCCAGAAGGCATGGGAGCTCTGCGAGAAGTATAAGCTGCCCAGGTTTATCTATGTTTCCAATATGGATGTGGACAATGCCTCTTTCCGTCAGGTGGTGGAGGATATGACGAGTCTCTATGGCAAGAAGATGGCACCTTTCAATCTGCCCATACGTGAGGCAGAGAAATTTGTAGGATATGTAAATGTGGTTTCCGAAACCGGCCATCGCTGGCAGGGTAAGGAAGTGGTGGATTGTGAGATCCCAGAGTATAACAAGAAGAACCTGGAGATCTGCCGTGACACTCTGATGGAGGCTGTGGCAGAGACCAGTGAGGAGATGATGGAGCGTTATTTCGGCGGAGAGACTTTCTCAGATGCAGAGATCAGAGCTGCCCTGCGTACCAATGTATGCGACGGAACTATTGTTCCCATGACCATGGGGTCCAATATACTGTGCCAGGGTGTCTATACTCTGCTGGATGACATCGTGAAATACATGCCCAGCCCGGAAAATCGTAAGATCAAGGGCATCAATATGAAGACAAACGAGATATATGACGCAGATTATGATTTCTCCAAGGCCAAGTCAGCAGGTATCTGGAAGACCATTGTGGATCCCTTCATTGGAAAATATTCGTTGATCAAGGTGAATTCCGGCGTATTGAAGACTGACGACCTGCTCTATAATGTAGATTCGGAAGTGGAGGAGAAGATCGGCAAGCTCTATATTATGCAGGGTAACAAGCCCATGGAAGTGCCGGAGCTGCATGCCGGAGATATCGGCGCGCTGGCCAAGCTTAGCGATGCGAAGACGGGTCATAGTCTTGCTACCAAGGCGACTCCTATCAAATATGGCAAGGTGGAGGTATCTACACCGTACACCTGTATGCGTTATAAACCCAAGAATAAAGGGGATGTGGATAAGATTTCACAGGCGCTGCAGAAGATGACCAATGAAGATCTGACGCTGAAGGTGGTAAATGATTCTGAGAACAGACAGACCCTGCTGTATGGCATGGGTGACCAGCATCTGGATATCGTAGTCAGCCGTCTGCTGAATGAATATAAGGTGGATGTGGAACTGGACCGGCCCAAGGTTGCCTACAAGGAGACCATCAGAAAGCAGTCCGATGTGGAATATAAATACAAAAAGCAGTCCGGCGGACATGGACAGTACGGACATGTAAAGATGCGTTTCAGTCCTTCCGAAGACCTGGAGCAGGCTTTCGTATTCGCCCAGGAGGTAGTGGGCGGTACCGTGCCGAAGAACTATTTCCCTGCAGTGGAGAAAGGGTTACAGGAATCTGTGATAAAGGGACCCATGGCTGCTTATCCTGTGGTAGGTGTGAAGGCTGTGCTGTATGACGGATCCTATCATCCGGTGGACTCTTCTGAGCAGGCTTTCAAGATGGCTACGATTCAGGCTTTCAAGAAAGGCTTTATGGAGGCTCATCCCGTACTGTTAGAGCCCATTGCATCTCTGAAGGTTACGGTTCCGGATACTTATACCGGAGATGTGATGGGTGACCTGAATAAGAGGAGAGGACGTGTATTGGGAATGAATCCCATGGCAGGCGGCAAGCAAGTCATTGAAGCGGAGATTCCTCAGAGTTCCCTGCACGGTTACTGCACGGATCTCCGTTCCATGACGGGCGGCAGAGGAGTGTATTCTTATGAATTTGTCCGCTATGAGCAGGCACCATCAGATGTACAGGAGAAGGAAATTGCTGCACGGGCTGCCAGTGTTGCAGAGAACAATGCAGAAGATTAAATTCTGACAATATGGAGGGCGGGGAAAATCTCTTTCCGGCGCTTTCCTGAAAGGAGGCGGAATCCTTGGAAATCAGGGAGTCCGCCTTTTTGATGGAGGCAGGCGGAAATGACTATTTACATGCAATCTGCTCGATACACTTGGCACAGAGATTGGCGTCCGGGTGATTCTTGATGAATTTTAACTTGACAGAAAACTGAAAACAGTCTACAATGAATCTAACATAATAGAATCTGCTCCACGATTCTATTATAGCCCTTAATATAGTAGAGACTGTTCTGGGATTTCGGTGCAGTGTTTGGATAAAGGGCAGTTTCATATGTGTCAGAGACTTGGAAGAGGAGTAGTAAGGATTTCGGACTTTCAGAGAGCCGTCGGGTGGTGCGAGGCGGCAGCGAGATTTTCCCCAACTGGCCTTGGAGTTCTCGCCTGAAGCGCAGGAGCGTGGGTAGGGTGAAGCGGCTTATCCCGTTATCGATTGTTGAGTGCACAGAACGGAGGAATGGAATTCTGGAGGAAGGGAGCAGGATGTATGGAAGCAGCTCCGGTCCGGATGGTATTTTTGACTGAACTGTGAATTAGAGTGGTACCACGGAAATGATCCCTTTCGTCTCTAAACAGCGGAAGGGCTTTTTTATGTCTGCAGAGGATACAGCGTCCAGAAGAGATTTCATTCTTTCGTGCAGTGGCGCAGCGACTTAGATTAGGAGGTAAAAATATGGCACAACCATACAACCATCATGAGGTGGAGAAAAAATGGCAGGCGGTCTGGGATGAAGAGCATGCATTTCGGACATCTGACGATTATTCCAAACCAAAATATTATGCACTTGTAGAATTCCCCTATCCTTCGGGGCAGGGACTTCATGTAGGGCATCCCAGGCCGTATACGGCGTTGGACATTGTGGCCCGCAAACGCAGGATGCAGGGCTATAACGTACTTTATCCCATGGGATGGGACGCTTTTGGCCTTCCCACAGAAAACTATGCCATCAAGAACCACATTCATCCCAGGATTGTGACAAAGAACAATGTGGAGCGTTTCAAGGGGCAGCTTCACGCTCTGGGATATTCTTTTGACTGGGAGCGGGAGGTTAACACTACGGATCCCGGGTATTACAAATGGACTCAGTGGATTTTCCTGAAACTGTTCAAAGCCGGCCTTGCTTACAAGACAGAGATGCCTATTAACTGGTGTACCTCCTGTAAGGTGGGATTGGCTAACGAGGAGGTGGTGAACGGCGTATGTGAGCGTTGCGGGTCTGAGGTGGTCCGCAAGGTGAAGAGTCAGTGGATGCTGAAGATTACGGAATATGCGGATAAGCTGCTCCAGGGTCTGGATACAGTAGACTATATTGAAAGAGTCAAGGTATCCCAGAAAAATTGGATCGGAAAATCCCAGGGGGCTGAGGTGGATTTCAACATCACAGGTAAAGCGGAAAAACTCCGCATCTATACTACCAGGCCGGATACGCTTTTTGGGGCAACCTATATGGTAGTGTCTCCGGAACATCCTCTTATTGAAAAATACAGAGATGAGATCCGCAACTATGACGCACTGGCGTCTTATAGGGAGCAGGCTGCGAAGAAGTCTGACTTTGAACGAACCGAGCTTGTGAAGGAGAAGACCGGCGTGCAGATAGAAGGTCTTACCGCTACCAATCCGGTGAACGGAAAGGAGATTCCTATCTGGATCTCGGACTATGTGCTTATGACCTATGGTACCGGTGCGATTATGGCTGTTCCTGCCCATGATGAGAGGGACTGGGATTTTGCGAAGAAATTCGGTCTTCCTATTGTGGAAGTGGTGGCGGGAAGTTCTGTGAGCGTCCAGGAGGCAGTGTATACGGATGTGGAGACCGGAACTTTGGTGAATTCCGATTTCCTGGATGGTCTTTCCGTGGCAGATGCCAAGAAGCGGATTATAGAATTTCTGGAAGAAAAAGGCCTGGGCACCAGCAAGACCAATTTCAAGCTGCGGGACTGGGTATTTTCCAGGCAGCGCTACTGGGGAGAGCCCATCCCCATCGTACATTGCGAGAAATGTGGTTTTGTTGCTATTGATGAGAGCGAACTTCCTCTGATGCTTCCGGAGGTAGAGTCCTATGAGCCCACGGATAATGGCGAATCGCCTCTGGCTGCCATGACAGACTGGGTAAACACTACCTGTCCTTGCTGCGGAGGACCTGCCAAGCGGGAGACGGACACTATGCCCCAATGGGCAGGGTCTTCCTGGTACTTCCTCCGCTATACAGATCCCAAGAATGAGAATGCTCTTGCCGGCAAGGAGGCGCTGGATTACTGGATGCCTGTGGATTGGTACAATGGAGGAATGGAGCATACAACACTGCATCTGCTTTATTCCCGCTTCTGGCACAGATTCCTTTATGACCAGGGACAGGTACCCTGTGCAGAACCCTATCAAAAACGAACCAGTCATGGTATGATTCTGGGCTCTAACGGGGAGAAGATGTCCAAATCCAGGGGCAATGTGGTGAATCCGGATGATATTGTCAGGGAGTATGGAGCGGACACCCTGCGTACCTATGAAATGTTCATCGGTGCCTTTGAATTAAGCGCAGCCTGGAGCGAGGACGGTGTAAAGGGCTGCCGCAGATTTTTGGAGAGGGTGTGGAAGCTGCAGGATATGCTTGTGGAAGATGAGGGCTATAGCGCGGATCTGGAGACCAGGATGCATCAGACCGTCAAGAAAGTTTCGGGAGATTTCGAGAGTTTGAAATACAATACCGCCATTGCCGCTATGATGTCTCTGATAAATGACTTTTACCGGAAAAATACTGTCACAAAGGGTGAGTATAAGACCTTGCTGGCCCTGTTGAATCCAGTGGCGCCCCATATTACTGAGGAACTGTGGCAGATGGCAGGCTTTGAGGGAAAAGTTTATCAGACTACGTGGCCGTCTTACGAAGAGGCCAAGACTGTGGAGAGTATGGTGGAGGTAGGCGTACAGGTGAACGGCAAGATCCGGGCCACCATTTCCGTACCTAAGGAGGAGGCCAAAGACGCGGTTATCGCTGCAGCCAAAGAGGCCTTGGGAGACAGACTGACGGGGAATATCGTGAAAGAGATCTATGTGCCGGGCAGGATTGTCAACATTGTGGTGAAACCGTAATACCAGAGCCTATGAATGATGAAAATATCGGCACTCCGTAGCGGGATGCCGATATTTTCATGTTATGTCACAGTAGATGAAAAAGCTTGTGACATCAGGGGAGAAAGCGATGTGGGGAAGGTGTAAAGGGATCATTTTCCGCTCTGTCTGCTTTTTTCCAGAATTTTGTCGATTTTTTTCAACTCTTCTGCAGAACTGTACTTTTTGATGGCAGCAATGGCGGCGCTGACTTCCTGAGGGGTGAAGATCAGATTTTCCTGTTTGGCCTTTTTCATGGCAGGCATTAAACAGGCCATCAGTTCCTTCTGGCTTTTTCCCTGTCCCTGGGCGAAAAGCTGCTCTAGAAATTGTAATTTTTTTGCCGGAATTTCCTTCACAAGAGGATCCGTCATCCAGGCGGGCTTTTCGATGTTTTTGTTTCCGGGTCCGTTTCCTTCGCCGTTGTGCCGGGTATTGTTTTCCATGTCCTGTCCGGGATGGTTTCCGTCGTCGGGTTGTGGATTGTTTCTGATGTCTTCCATAAATAAAGGACTCCTTTCGAAAATAAAATCTGATTTTATCTGCAATCAAGGGCTGTCAGTCCCTGTCGGGTTGTTCTGAAAAAATGCTGCCATATCTGCCATAGCGGACAGATCCGGCATGTCTCCCATTCCCGGCATGTTGGAGAAAAAGTCCATGGGATTGCTGTCTCCGCCCATTCCTTCAGGGAAAAGCTCCTGCATCATCTGTATCATATCCATCATTTCTTTCATTTTTTTGAACGTTTCCATCATATTTTTCATATTTTGTATTTTGCTGCGTTCTTCTGGTCCGCTGAAAGGCAGCAGTTCATCCAAAAGTTCCATGGTGTCAGTATTGTCTTCCTGAAAAAAACCGGCAGACAGTTTTCTGACCCCTTCAAAAAGCGACTTGCCGGGATGACGGCGAAGAAAAGTAAGGGTATACTGCAGCTCCAAGAGCTTTATGTAGACAGCAAAACCCCCCTGTTGCTCCGGAATCAGTCGGGGAAGCAATATTTTCAGCATTTGAATTTTATTGTTGGTGAATAGGGAATCAAATGCGGTGATGGTCTTTGTCACTTGTTCTTCCATGGCGGCACACTCCTTTGTTCCATATTTTCTATTCTATGTAGACAGGTTGGGGGATATGTGCCGCTTTTATTTCCTTACCGGGAAACAGGCCCCGATGGGGGTTCCCCATAAGGGCCTGTAAAACCTGGGCTGCCTTATCCAGTCAGTACCTGATTAGCAGCCACATCCGCAGCTGTTGCCGCAGTTATTGTTGCAGCCGCATCCGCAGCTATTGCTGCCCAGGAATCCGCTGCCGCCGCCGCAGAAGCAGGAAAGCAGCAGGATCCAGATCAGCCATTCACATCCGCCGCCGTTGCCGCCGAAGAATCCGCCGCAGCCATTGCCGCATCCGCTGCCGCAGCTGTTGCCGCATCCGCATCCGCCGGAATTGCCGCCGCAGCAGCACAGAAGCAGGAGGATCCATATCCAGCTTCCGAATCCGTTTCCGCTTCCGCACCCGCACCCATTGTTGTTGGAACATCCGCAGGAATCGTTGCATCCGCAGTTTGTTGCAGTTAAATCACTCATGTTTTAAGCCTCCATAGGTTTATTTATGGTTTATTGTATGCGGGGCTGCCTGTCAATGTTTCCAGAGAAACCGATTAATTATAAATTGCAAATTTCCTTTTTATCATATATAATGAAGCCATAAGTATATGTTTTGCAGTACAGGGAGTTCAGATGATTCCGGTTTCCAATTTTTTCCCGGGAGAAATGATTTTGTCTTTTCAAAAAGACTTGCAATAATTTTCAGATAGGGTAAAATAGGATGTAAGGCAAAAGATATGTTAAGGAACATTTATGGGACAGAAAATATTCATTCTTGAGGGCAGGCAGTTCCGGAACGAGAGCGACTATGCCTGTGCCAAACGGGATAAAGAAATGATAGACCATCTCCGGGCGGAGACCGACTTCGAGGACCGGACACAGTTGGAAGTGCTGCGTGGGGATTTAAAATGCGGGAAATATAAGTTTCTGACACTGCTGGGGCGGGATTTCCTGGACGAAGTGGAGGAGCAGCTGAAGAAAGCAGGTACTGGAGATAACGGAAGGAGCCGGCCCGGGAGAAGAAGGGATGAAAATGCCGGAGAAAGATCAAAACCTTCTGGCGTGCGCAAGGAGCGGGGCAGTACTGCGCGGAAACTATTATCGGAAAAGGAACAGGCAGCGGTGGATGCCATTGTGCAGGAGGAGCTTAGAAAACGGGAAAAGCGCCGAAAAATCATTTTGATTTTCTGCAGTGCGGCGGCAGTATGCTGTCTGGGATATTTTACAGTATATTCTTACTATGACTACCGGACCCGGAGCACTTACGAGAAGATGAGTGAACTAAAAGAGAGGACGGCTGAGTCGTCCGCAGACCCGAAGACAGATTCGGGGCCGCTTTTTACTCTGGATGGAGAGCAGGAGTCCAAAGAAGTTCTGGAGGAATATAAAAATTTATTAATTAGCAATAAAAAACTAATCGGATGGGTTAAAATTGACGATACAAATATAGATTACCCTGTCATGCAGACTACAGATAATGAATACTATCTGGACCATAATCTGAATCAGGAGTATGACAAAAACGGTTCTATTTTCATGGATAAGGACTGTGACGTGCTCAAGCCCAGTACCAATTACATATTATATGGGCATCACATGAAAAGCGGGCAGATGTTTGGGCAGCTGGATTTATATAAGAAGAAATCTTATTATGAGGAGCATCCCTACATCAGTTTTGACACGATCTATGAAAAAGGCACATATCAGGTTATGTATGTGTTTCGCTCCAGAGTTTATAAGGAGACAGAGATCGTATTTAAATATTATCAGTTTATAGACGCAAACAGCAAACAGGAGTTTGATTCTTATATGAAAGAAATGGCGGATTTATCCCTTTATGATACTGGGGTGACTGCAGAATATGGAGATCAGCTTCTGACCCTTTCCACCTGTGATTATCAGGAAACGGACGGACGATTTGTAGTAGTAGCGAAAAAAGTCGCAAAGGAGTAGAGAAAATGACAAAAGTAGTGAAGAAAAAGGCCAGAAGGTTGAAAAGAACCATCCGCAGGACACTGGGGACGCTGTTTTTGATTTCGGCATTGGTGGTGGCGGCGATTCCGGTAGACTATCTGCAGGCAGAAGGGGAGGATGTGACTGCCGAAGCCGGAGCCGAAGATGGAATTATGGCGATGGACCGGCCTGAAACGGACAAGAAGATTACGCTTGGACTTAACAGTGATGTGGGTGCCAAGTATAGAAGTAATATTCCGGACATTCCGAATACAGAAAAGATCTACAGTACCGGCGATGGTAAATTCCAGTTTGCTTATGTGAAATCCACAGGGGGCGGTGATACGATGATTGCCGTCATATTAGGGTATAATAAAGACGGCCCTCTGGAAGGGGGGGTTTTGACGGTTCCTGATAAAGTGGATGCTTACAGGCGGTATTTTGCCAACACCACAAGCACTGATTATGCCTATGTGGCAGTGAATAAAGTTGATGAATTTCTGTTTTATGAGACATGGGAAGATGAGTATAAAGATGGGCAGCCGGTTTACGAAACGGAGATAAATGAAGAAGGAAAAGAAGTAGTCAAAGTGGATGAAAACGGGAACCCGATTATCAAAAAGAAACGGGTTTTTAAACCCTGTTATTATGATGACCGGTCTAAATGGGAACCCCTTGGAGTTGATAATCTGTATCGTTCCAGGGATGTGGACGAGAACGGAATTCCCAATGACCCTTCCAACAATGATAGTTATGAGATAACGTCCAGCCAGGATAAACAGCGTATTTACGGAGCAGAAGTACGTTATATTGGGAATCAGTATCTGGTTGCCGACGCTAAGGGATGGCATGTGGAAGGAAACATTGAGGGCCCGGAGAACGGTATTTTTGCACAGTCCGGTAATATCCAGACGTTAGTGGTGGGAAATAATCTGTCCGGTATCGGAAATTATGCTTTTGCAGGTTGTTCTGCTTTGAGCAGCATTACTTTGGCAAACGGTTTGAACACAATCGGAAACTATGCCTTTTATAATTGTGTAAATATGACAAATGTGAATATTGACCTGATCGCCAATATCACAATTATTGGAGAGCGTGCTTTCTCCGATTGCAGAAGTCTTCAGAGCTTTACAGTGCCAATCCATGTGGAAAGTATTGGCGATTCTGCGTTTGAAAATTGCCGTGATATGACACAGGTTGATCTGGCAGGAAACGGTTCCGAGGTCATGCTGAAGGAATTGGGCTACGATGTTTTCAAGGGATGTGCAAGCCTGCAGAACCTGGTATTTCCGCAGGAATTTTCTGAAACTTTAGATTTGAGTACTTTCCAGGGATGTATCAGTCTGGAATATATTGCTACAGGTACCGGTACGACAACATCAAACGGCGTCAGGGATGACGGTAATGCGCAGTTTAATATCAGTGCAGGTGAGACAGACTACGGCTGGGCAGAGTTTAAAGGCGAAATGCCAAGTACGTTCTATTTTAAAGGTCCTGAGGTAGCACAGCTGCATATAACTGCTACGGCGCAGGAGATTCCCTACAGCTATTATGACAAGGAACTTTCGGAATATGTATATGAATTGACAGTCGGAAGTGACCCCAGGAAAGTCATTTATCGCGTAACCGATCAGGGACGGCTTGTATTTTGCGAGATGACAGGAATGGATACTGTGGAAATTCCGATTATCATTGGTCCCAACAGGGTACAGACGATAGCGCAGCGTACTTTCAAAGACAATTGTGCATTAAAGAAGATTACCATACCGGATTCTATCATAGGAATAGAAGAGAATGCATTTAAGGGCTGTCATAATCTGGAAGATGTCATATTTGCGAATCCGCCGGAAGATTTGACAATTGGAACGGGAGCGTTTAAGACTCAGGAAGTAGGCACTCATGCTGCCGATTGTACAAATAAAAACCATGCGGAAAACAAATCTCCCTTCCTGAACTTTGTGGGGCCGATTTCCGACAGTTCCGTTCCGTTTCTCCATGCAATGAATCCGGGTGAGAATATTAACCTGGGAGAACAGGATCTGACCTATATTACTTATTACAGCGGCTGGCCCACAAACTTGGTGGTGAGGTATGATCCGAAGACAGATAAAAATGCTCTGATTGATTATCCGACCATTATGGAAATGGCATCCGGCAAATATGTTCCCAAGCAGACTGGTCTGGGTAGTGACGGTTATGCATATATTACCAACGAATATGCCAGGGCAGCAAAGAATGCGGCTGAAAAGTATATGGGGAAATATACAGGTTCGGATTCCGCATTGACAGAGGATGAGAATAATGTTTTGTCAGCAGCGCTGAATCTGGTGCTTCCGGTGGGAATTGAGACCATTGGGAGAGTAACACCGCCGGGAGAAACAGCAGAACAGGGGCTGTTTGAATATAAGGAAAATAAGGTGGAGCATTCCACTGGTGTATTTGAGAATGGAAATAAATTAAGTAAATCCATTTTGGCAGAGGGCATTGAAGAAGTTGCGGCAAATGCTTTTAAAGGGTGTAAGTATCTGAGTGCAATTACATTCAGCGATATGACGACTGCCATCGGTGATCATGCATTTGAAGATTGTGACATGCTGAAGAATGTAAGCATTCCGGTTACAGTGAGCAAGTTGGGATTAAGTCCTTTCCGGGGATGTGATATCATTAGTGATGTGAACTTTAACGAAAGTCCATATTTTGTATGTGAAAATTCCATCATATATGAACTGGGAGAAGAGGGTGTACACACTGCTTTGGTAGAGTATCTTAACGGTAAAGTGCCTCATGTTGTCAATAAAGAGGATGTGGAAGGTATTACTTCGATTTATCCGGAAGCGTTTATGGGAAGTAATGTAGAGTCTGCTGACCTGACAGGAGCTAATCTGGAGGTGATTCCGGAAAGTGCATTCCAGGGAACAGCATACCTATTTTCCGTGACGGTGCCCAATGGGTGCAGGCGAATCGAGAAGAATGCTTTTGCAGACAGCAAAATCCGTCAGCTGGTAGTGCCGGCAACAGTTAATGTGATCAACGACCAGGCTTTTGCCCATATTGATACAATGGATCCTGAATTTAAGGCACTGACATTTTACTGTCAGGAAGGAACCGTTGCGGAAGATTATGCAAAGAGCTATGAGATCAATATCTCCTATAAGCTGCCGGAATATGAAGTGCGTCTCTATGACGAGGAAATGAATCTGGTCAGAAGTATTTATATTGAGCAGGGGCAGCCGCTTGTAATACCGGACGATATAGAGGAACTGCCGGAGATTAATGGGTATACCAGACTTACCTGGACGCCGCCGGAAGGTACGATTATTACCGGACTGACGAATGTATATGCGAAATATGAAAATATGGATCCTTCTGAATACCAGAAAACCGTCAATTTTATTGCATTTGATAAGGAGACAATCATCAGTACCCAGACTGTGACGCCAGGAGAAAGTGCGGTTCCGCCTATTGCTCCTGATGAGGATGGCTATAAGTTCATGGGCTGGTGGCCAGAGGAGATGGAGATTACCGATGAGACGGAAAATCCCTACAATATTTATGCACAGTATGAGAAAGTTGACTCTTTGGACAATACCCATACGGTAACTTTCCTGGATTATGACAATACATTCCTGTATACACAGTCTGTGGAGCATGGGAAAGATGCCACTGCACCCAGGACGCCTTCCAGGGAGGGGTATACATTCAAGGAGTGGAGGCCTTATCCGGTGAACGTTACGGAGGATATAACGGTTGTGGCACAGTATACGCAGAATACAACACCGCCTCCGGGGACATCCGCATCACCGGGACCTGGGACACCTACGCCGCCTCCGGGATCTTCTTCGACACCGGGGCCTGGTAATACGGGTTCCAGCAATACTGTTAAGACTTATAAACTCACAGTCCGGAACGGAAGCGGGTCCGGAGAGTATGCACCGGGTTCTCAAATTATTGTTGTAGCGGATGTACCTGGGCAGAATATGGTATTTGACGGGTGGACGGTCAGCCCTTCTTCTACGTCGGTGTCAGATAAGAAGCTGTCCGCCATAGCAATTACCATGCCGGCATATGATGTGGCAGTGATAGCAAATTATAAGTCCAAGACGTCGGCAACCAGCAATACAAGCAGTGGTAGCAGCGGCAGTAGCAGCAGCAATACCACCCGTCCGGGAGGAAGCACTAGTACCGTGAACAAAAATGGCGGCACCACGGTAGTTATTGACAAGAACGGGCTGTCCAATACAGGTGTGGTATCCGCAACTGTTCATGGCTCCTCGGATAACTTTACCATTAAAGTGTCAGAAGACAGCAGTGCCACGGAAGCAGTGTTGAGAGCGTTGCAGGCGGAGTACGGTAATCTGGAAAATGTGAAATATTTTCCTATGGATATTTCGATGTATGACTCCACTGGAAAGAATAAGATTACGGATACGACGGGCCTGTCCGTAAGTATTACACTGCCTCTGCCGGACTCTCTCATTCCTTATGCAGGGAATAATAAGGTGGCGGGTGTGGTAAATGACAAGCTGGATAAATTGTCAGCGAAGTTTACCACAATTAACGGGGTGTCGTGTATCACCTTTACGGCAGAACATTTCTCTCCTTATGTGATTTATGTAGATGTGACGAAGCTGTCCGATGGAACAATCTCGGACAATACGCCGACCACAGGAGACGGGATTCATCCCAAGTGGTTCCTGTCTGTTGGTCTGGCCTGTCTGTCATTCGTAATGTTTATGATGAAGGATAATGCCAGAAGCCCCAGGAAGAAGCAAAAAGTTGCTGTAAGATCGAAAGGATAATATATGAGAAGGAAAAAGCGTAATTTGAGTGTCCTGATGATAGTCGTGGCGCTGATGATCATGCTGCTTCCTGTATCGGAGGCGGATGCAGAGTCATCGGCCTCCGATTTTCGGATGGAAGGAAGTACTCTGATTAAATATAGAGGGACGGACAAAAATGTGACCATTCCCAGTACTGTGGAAGTCATAGGCAGAGGAGCTTTCGAAGAGAATAAGGAGGTAGAGCTTGTCGTATTATCTAATTCTGTTACGCGGATTGAGTCCTATGCATTCTGGGGCTGCGACAATCTGGATACGGTAGTTCTGGGGAGGGGATTGAGCGAAGTAGGGGATTATGCATTTGCAAAATGTACCGGACTTGAGCAGATATCGATTCCTTCTAATGTAACATCCATAGGAATTCAGGCTTTCGGAGATTGCGGGAACCTGCAGGATATCAGTATTCCCAAGGAAACCACTGCTATACATGATTCTGCTTTTGACGGATGTACAAAGGTAACCATTCACTGCGAAGAGGGAACTGTGGCGGCAGAGTATGCGGCGGATTTCTATGAACGGCAAAAAAAAATGCCGGGATATGGAGATAATACAGGTGAAAAACCGGATCATAATGAAAATCCGGATACCATAGCCGGTGGGGATAATTCTCCTGATACAGACCAGAATTCAGATTCGCAGACACCGGATCAGCCAACAATGCCAGAAGTGGTACCCGGAAATCTAATCGGTTCTACTCAGATTGTGGGTAATCAGGCAGTATTGATGGTAAACAGTACACAGCTGCATGTATATGAGAGTGGGAGAGGAGAATCTGCTGCGGGGAATTCCACTGGAGAAATTGGGGAAGGAAATATTCCGAAATACAGGATCGTGGACGGGAAGACTGTGGCGGATCAGGCTTATTATCGGAACAGGGAGCTGGAGACTCTGGCTTTGACGGAAGGGATTGAAGAGATTGGTGAGTTCGCTTTCGCCAGGAGTACTCTGACGGCAGTGGTTTTGCCAGATGGAGTGAGGCATATTGGTTATGGGGCATTTTACCATTGCGATGCCCTGGAAGATGTGGTGATTCCGGATACGGTGATGTGTGTAGAACCGAAAGCTTTTTCGCATACACAATGGGTAAAGGCTTTTCAGGAGGGAGAAAGCAGGCAGAAGGAAGATGCTTTTTTGATATCCGGAGGTGTATTGATTGCTTATCGGGGGAATGACACGGAGGTGACAATTCCGGAAGGTGTGCGAGTGCTATCCGGAGAGGTGTTTCAAAACCATGCAGAGATAGAACGGGTAAAATTGCCGGACAGTCTGGAGATAATCGGTGAAGGAGCTTTTGAGGGGTGCAGTACTCTGGGGCAGATGGATATGGGAGCCGGTGTAAAAGAGATCAAAGACAGGGCTTTTCTGGGGACAGCTATGACTGAGGTGGTAGTACCTGCTTCCGTAGAAAAGATAGGGCTTCAGGCTTTTGGAAGTGCCGGCATTGTCTACCAGGGGCAGGAACCGGAGATTACCTATGAATCATCTGCCACACGTCTTTCCAACAGCGCTTATCGCGGACTTTCCGATGCCGAAACGTTGGTTTCCGGTGTGACAGTAAGCGGGCTTGAGATACTCTTTGATTCTGAATTAATCCAAGGTTTTCAGAGCGGTCAGACAGTTTTGGAGGGAGCGGATCGAAGTTACACTTTAAATATCAGTCGTCCTGAGGATCTTACACAAATGGATGCTGCATTTCAGCGAGTGTTCGGGACGGCTTTACCAGAGAATCTGTCGGTTTATGAATTGAGACTCACAGATGAAAGCGGAATTCCGCTGAAGAAACTGGGACAACAGAAGCTAAGCGTGGTACTTCCTGTGCCGGAAGCATTGAAGGGACAACAGCTGAATCTGTTTACACTGGATGGAAATGGACAGCTGGAGTTATTGCCGGCAGAGACTGTGACGGTAGGCGACGTGGAGGCATTTCGATTTGAGACAGCACAACCATCAATGATTGGGGTATGCGGCAGCAGAGTTGTGGAAGAAGATAACGAACAATAAAGCGTAAGGCAATGTAGAATAGAACGGAATGGGAAGTCCCGGCATACAATGAAGGAAAGTATATGCCGGGACTTTTTGTATTATGCAACGTGTAAGAGATTTGATTGCGGGAAATGTGCCGGACGGGCTGGACGGGAGCGGAGTGACAGTGGCCGTATTGGATACCGGCATTGGCATGCATCCTGACCTGCAGGGTCGGTTAGTGTGTTTCAGGGATTTTGTGGGACACAGGACATTACCCTATGATGACAGCGGTCATGGGACGCATGTATGCGGTATATTATGTGGGAGCGGTAAACTGTCCGGAGGAAGATATCGGGGAATGGCTCCCGGAATGCGGCTGGTAGTGGGAAAGGTTTTGGACAGGAAAGGAGACGGAAGAACAGAGGCCATGCTGGAAGGCATGGAATGGGTGTTAAAGATAAGAGAAGAATATCGGATAAGGATTCTGAATATTTCCGTGGGAATCGGTACTATGGAGGAAGTAGAGAAAGAAAGCATCTTACGGGACAAGGTGGATGAGATCTGGGAGAAGGGAATTCTGGTGGTGTGTGCAGCGGGTAATAAGGGACCCGGAGACGGAACCCTGTCCGCAGTAGGAGGAGGCAGGGCCCTGACGATAGGGTGTCACGACGGCAGATATGCGTTGCATCATCCAGGGAGGTGTGAATTGTATTCGGGCAGGGGGGCAGTGGGAGGTTTTTTTCGAAAGCCGGATTTGGTGGCGCCCGGGACGGATATCGTTTCCTGCAGTGTGAATTACAGGAAGACAGGTCATATAATCAGAAATGCTTATGTGACAAAAAGCGGTACTTCAATGGCGACTCCCATTGTGTCAGGAGCGGCAGCGCTGGCATTTCAAAAATATTCTGATATGACCAACATAGAATGCAAGCGGAAACTGCAGTATACCGCTACGGATCTTGGGCTTCCCTGGAATCGTCAGGGTTGGGGCATGCTGAATGTGGAGGGGATGTTGGGATGATATAAGGAGAATAAGCATATATTTTCGGAAAAACCATTGACATAATCCTCATGATTGTATACAATAATACGAGCATTGGATCAATATCTGTTTTGGTCTGAAGAGAGATGCGCAGATCAGAAAAAGTTCTCCGTTGGTGGCGGGAATCAAAGAATGGGTGAATGAAGATACGAATATAAAAAATATGCCTGCAGGCATGGAGGTATGAAAAAGGATAATGAGTCATTATGATGTAAAGCAGGAAGTTACGGATAAGTACTCCCTGCGGGGCCGGGTATTTCATCGACTGAGGGAAGATATTCTCAGCGGCAGATATGCGGAGCACGAGGAATTAAGAGAAGTGGCTATCGGGGAGGAAATGGGAGTCAGCCGTACCCCGGTGAGAGAGGCCTTTCGGCAGCTGGAGCTGGAGGGCCTGATCCAGATTATTCCGAACAAAGGGGCTTATGTCACAGGCATCACAGAGAAGGATGTAAAAGATATCTATATGATCCGGTCATTGCTGGAGGGACTTTGTGCCAGATGGGCTACGGAACATATCACAGAGGAGCAGATGGAGGAGATGGAAGAAAACGTGTATTTGGCAGAGTTCCATGCCGGGAAGGGGCATTTGGAGCAACTGGCGGAGCTGGACAATCGTTTTCATGACATCATGTATGAGGCCTGTGACAGTAAGCTTCTGGAGCATCAGCTGAAAGATTTTCATCAGTATGTGCTGCGGGTGCGTCGGAAGACCCTGGCAAATGTGAACAGAGGCCCCAAGTCTAACGAAGAACATAAGGGGATAATGGAAGCGATTAAGTCCTGCAATGCTGATCTGGCAGAGCGGCTGGCTCATCAGCATATGATCAATGCCTACGAGAATATGGTGGAAAACGGACTCCATGAGGCTTATGTGAGAGACGGGCTGGCATAAGCGGGAAACATCCGGAACAAGCTGCCGGTAACCTTGGGGTAGAACCATATCAATAGAAAGAAAGTGAGGAGAAGACGATGGATAAGATTAAAATGACCACTCCATTGGTGGAGATGGACGGTGACGAAATGACCAGGATCCTCTGGCAGATGATCAAGGATGAACTCCTGCTTCCGTACATAGATTTGAAGACGGAGTATTATGATCTTGGTCTGGAGCACCGAAATGCCACAGATGATCAGGTGACGGTGGACTCTGCCAATGCCACATTGAAGTACGGCGTGGCTGTAAAATGTGCTACCATCACGCCCAATGGTGCCAGGATGAAGGAATATGATCTGAAGGAAATGTGGAAAAGCCCCAATGGTACCATCCGGGCGATTCTGGACGGTACGGTATTCCGTACGCCAATCTTGGTGAAAGGAATCGTTCCTTATGTGGCAAACTGGACGAAGCCTATCACAATTGCCCGTCATGCCTATGGTGATGTCTATAAAAATACTGAGATCCAGGTACCGGGCGCAGGCAGAGCAGAACTGGTATTTACGGCAGAGGATGGCACCAGAACTACAGAACTGATTCATGAATTCAAAGGCCCGGGAATTCTCCAGGGCATCCATAATACGGAACAGTCTATCCGCAGCTTTGCCAGAGCCTGTTTCCAGTATGCTGTGGATACGAAGCAGGATCTCTGGTTTTCCACCAAGGATACCATTTCTAAAAAGTATGATCATACATTTAAGGATATTTTTCAGGAGTTCTATGACGAAGAATACAGGGAGAAATTTGAAGCTCTGGGCATTGAATATTTCTACACTCTGATTGACGATGCTGTAGCCAGGGTGATCCGTTCGGAAGGAGGTTTTATCTGGGCATGCAAGAATTATGATGGTGATGTGATGTCGGATATGGTTGCCACGGCCTATGGTGATTTATCTATGATGACTTCTGTTCTGGTATCTCCCAGCGGCGTTTATGAATATGAGGCAGCACATGGAACCGTACAGCGCCATTATTATAAACATCTGAAGGGGGAGGAGACTTCCACCAATTCTATCGCTACTATTTTTGCCTGGACCGGAGCACTGAAGAAAAGAGGCGAGCTGGATGGCGTTGCAGAACTGACGGCTTTTGGGGAAAAGTTGGAGCAGGCCTGTGTGAAGACGGTGGAGGAGGGTAAGATGACTAAAAGCCTGTCTTTGATTTCTGCCTGTGAGAATCCGGTTATTCTTAATAGTCTGGAGTTTATCCAGGCGATTCGGAAGACATTGGAGTCGCTTCTGTAAATGGTTCTGAGTATCCTGAATATTGCAGAAAAAACCCTGTCATGTACTGGCATGGCAGGGCATATGATTATTCTGCCAGAATTTCCCACTTAGCATATAATGTTTCCAGTTCTGTCATAATCAGGTTCTGTTCGCTGGCAAATTCCTGAAGTTTTGCGGCCTGGGTAGCTATGGAGGGATCCGACATACACAGATCAATTTCACGGTTTCTCATTTCCAGGGCTGCGATCCGCTCTTCACACTTTTTGAGATCGTTTTCCTTTTTTCGGAGTCTGGCCTGTTCCTCTTTTTTTGCCTGCCAGTCCAGTTTGCTTTCGGTGATTCTGGATTGGGGAGCGGAAGCTGCTCCGTCTTCCGCAGTTCTGTTTTTGTCGGAGACAGTATCCCTCAAAGTATCAGAAGAAGAGCCCAGTGCCAACCCTGCAGAAGCTGCCGCGCCATGCTTTTCCAGATAGTAATCATAGTTTCCGATATAATTTACAAATCTTTGTGCTTCCAAATCCAGAATTCTGTGGGCTGTCCGATTGATAAAATAACGGTCATGGGACACATAGAGCACGGTTCCTTCATAATTGTTCAGGGCATCTTCCAGAATTTCTTTGGAAACAATGTCCAGATGATTGGTAGGCTCGTCCAGGATCAGGAAATTGGCATTGCTCAGCATCAATTTTGCGAGAGAAACCCGTCCCCTCTCACCACCGCTTAAATCTTCTATCCGCTTAAAGACATCATCTCCTGTAAACAGAAAAGCAGCCAGAAGATTGCGGATTTCCGTATTATTGAGAGTAGGGTAATCATCCGAAATTTCCTCAAATAAAGTCTTTTTTCCATGGAGTACATGGTGTTCCTGGTCATAATAGCCGATTTCTACATTGACACCCAAGCGAAAACGTCCCTGATCTGGTGTCAGCAGGCCGTTCAGAATTTTCAGCAGAGTAGTCTTTCCAGTTCCGTTGTCGCCAATGACAGCCACATGTTCTCCCCGTTTGATTTCCAGATCGATATGCTCGAAGAGGGACAGGGCACCAAAGGATTTTCCCAGATTCTCTACAGTCAGTACATCGTTTCCGCTTTGTTTTCTGGGAGTCAGCCGAATGTGCATATCAGCCCTGGTCTCAGTTGGTTTATCCAGCAATTCTATCTTATCCAGCATTTTTTCTCTGCTTTGAGCGCGTTTAATAGACTTTTCCCGATTGAAGGAACGCAGCTTCTCAATGACGGCCTCCTGATGCCTGATTTCACGCTGCTGATTCAGATAAGCATGCATGGCGGCTGTCCGGAGTTGTTCCTTTTTTACCGCATAATCAGAGTAATTGCCTGTGAAAACAGTGGCCTTTGTCTGGTCGATCTCGATTATCCTGTTGGTAATACGATTTAGAAAATACCGGTCATGAGAGACTACAATAACGGCTCCCTTATAATTGACGAGATAGGTTTCCAACCAAGTGATGGAATTCATATCCAGATGGTTGGTAGGTTCGTCCAGAATAATCAGATCCGGGTTTTTCAGCAGAAGTTTGCTTAAGGCAACGCGGGTTTTCTGTCCGCCGGATAAAGTTGATATTGACTTGTCAAAGTCATTTTCCGTGAAACCCAGACCTTTTAAAACGCCGGTGACTTCACTTTTATATGTGTATCCGCCGTCTGCTTCAAAGGCGTGAGTGAAATTGGCATACCGATTCATTAGGGATTCCAGTTCAGGGTCTCTTGCGGAATGCATGGCGGCTTCGCATTGCCGGATGCGGAGTTCCAGATCAAGCAGGTGCTGTTTTACGGATAAAAGTTCTTTATAAATCGTATTTGAAGAGTCCACAGCATCGTCCTGGGCCAGGTATCCTACTGTCTTATTTTTGGATAGGGTGACAGAACCCTCGTCCGGCTGCAATTCTCCAACCAGAATGCGCAGCAGAGTGGTTTTTCCGGCACCGTTGATACCTACAATGGCGGCATGATCATAGTCTTCTATATGGAAACTGACGTTTTCCAATACTTTATTTTCAATAAAAGATTTGCTAATATTCTGACAGGATAGTATCATGATTTCTGCCCTTTCTTTATGGGTCCTGTTGGAACCGCTTTTTTATTTTACTGTGGTTGCAGGCCGCTGTCAAGTTTGGTTTTGAGGTGATGCAAAATATTGTATGACAGGAAGAAGGTTATACGGCAATAGTTCAGACAGCGTCCGCCTGTTAAAGTCATAATTGCGTCACTGTGCAATGCAGCGAGATTTGTATGGGCCGGGAATCGCGGCCGGACAACTGGAAATGATTGACAGGAATTTCACAGTTTGCTATGATAATAAAGTAGCGCAGTGTCTGCCATGTGCAAACGGAGGTAAGGACATTGGAAGAAAAGGAAATATCACAGGCTGTAATCGGACGTCTTCCCAGATATTTTCGATATCTGGGAGAACTGAAGGACCAGGGCGTGGAAAGGATATCTTCCCGGGATTTAAGTGGGCTGATGAAAGTGACAGCATCTCAGATACGGCAGGATTTCAATAATTTCGGCGGATTTGGACAGCAGGGATACGGTTATAACGTAGAGTATCTTTACAACGAGATCGGAAAGATTCTGGGATTGGACAGACAGCACAATTTTATCATAATCGGGGCAGGAAACCTGGGGCGTGCGCTGGGAAATTACCTGAATTTTGAGAGGCGGGGATTTATTTTCCGCGGAATGTTTGACTGTAATCCTGATCTGGCAGGTACAAAGGTAAGGGATGTCAGTGTAATGCCCATGGAGGAGATGGAACGATTTATCGCGGAGAATGATATCGATATTGCGGTATTAACTATACCGAAAACCGGAGCAGTGTCCGTAGCAGAGAGGTTGGTACAGACCGGAATCCGTGCGATCTGGAATTTTGCCCATGTGGATCTGAATGTTCCCGAAGGCATCCAGGTGGAAAATGTGCATTTGTCGGACAGCCTGATGAAGCTGTCTTATAATATTCGCAGGGGAGAGAAGCTGGAGACTGGAGAGGGCAGTCTGTAATCGGATTTCAGGCCGAAAGGGAAGCGGCATTTTAAGAGTTACTGAATTCTAAGAGTTATTTTTATATAATAGAAGAAACGGTGATATTAACAGGAGGTATGGAGACACATATGAAATATGATAAGGATGGGAGCCGGCAGGAGCAGCAGGAATCTTTTTCCAGGGCGTTGGATGGGAAAAAGATTCCCATTTTGACGTTGGACAATAAGTGGTATCAGCTTTTTTCGGAAGAGGGAAGGCGGGAAATCGCCGAGTTGGAGCAGCAGCTGAATATCCTGTTAAAGCAGCAGGGAAAGCTGAACAACGAAGTCAAGGAGATCAAACGGCTGAAAAAGAAGCTGATGGGAGAAATCGTCTCCATGATGGACGAAGCAGGGCAGGAGACTGACTCGGAGAACTCACAGAAAATCGAACAGAATAAGACAAAACTGGAGGAGTGCAATGAATTGTTGGAAAACCGTCAGGATGAATTGTTGGATCTTCCCAAGCAGATCGATGAGGCGAATTTCCGGCTGATGCTGGCCACAATGGAGAGCTGTTATCATGCCATGAAGGAAAATACAGAGGGAATTCGGGAGATTGCCGGATGGGTTTCGGAAATAAGGGTGGAACTGAAGAAGCGTCTGATCAGAAAGCAGGAAATGGAGCAGAGAAATCATGCCATTTATTCCTATATGCATGATGTGTTCGGTGCGGAAGTGATCGACATCTTTGATCTGCAGTACAATCCGGAGGAACAGCAGTCATGAAATATCTTGTGTCTGCATCGGAGATGCGCCGTTATGACAGCAATACGATGAAAAGGATCGGAATTCCCGCATGTGTTCTGATGGAGAGGGCGGCTTTGGCAGCGGCAGAGGCAGTGGAGGGATACTGCAAGGGGCAAAAAGGCCGGAAGCATGTACTTGTTTTGGCAGGAATCGGGAATAACGGAGGAGACGGCCTGGCAGCTGCAAGGCTGCTGGCCGAGCTGGGATACCAGGTGGAAGTCTGGTGTGTGGGAAATCGCAGCAAGGCGTCAGAGGAGTGGAGACGGCAGATGGGGATTCTGGAAAAGTATCCGGTGGAATTTACCGAAATGCCTCAAAGAACGGAATATACTGTTATGTTGGACGGACTCTTGGGCGTAGGACTCTCCAGGGCGGTGGCAGGAGTGTTTGAGGAGGCTGTAAGGGTTTTTAATCGTCTTGAGGGGTGGAAACTTGCTCTGGATCTGCCAAGCGGAGTGGATTCGGATACCGGGAAGATCTGGGGCTGTGCCGTGAAAGCAGATATGACGGTGACCTTTGGTTTCTGTAAGCGGGGGCTGATGCTGTATCCCGGACATAACTATGCAGGCGAAGTTATTGTTGCCGGAATCGGTATTTCAGAGCGAAGTTTTTGTGGGGAAGCCCCCGAAATGTATGCATATGATGAGGAAGTTTCTTTGCTCATGCCGCGGCGTGACAGGGACGGGAATAAGGGAACTTTCGGAAAGGTACTGCTGGCGGCGGGATGCCGGAACATGGCTGGAGCAGCAGTGCTGGCAGCAAGAGCAGCGTATCGTGCCGGAGCGGGAATGGTGAAGGTAATCACATCGGAGGAGAATCGAATCATTTTACAGCAGAAGGTTCCGGAAGCGCTTTTGGATACTGCCGACCATTTGACAGAAGGTTTGGAATGGGCGGATGTAATTGCAGTGGGACCTGGTCTGGGAAAGGACAGTACTGCGCTGCAGTGTCTGGAGCAAGTGATCAGAGAGGGCAGAAAACCGCTGCTGGTGGATGCAGACGGGTTGAATCTTCTTTCCGAAAACCGGCAGCTCCAGAATATTCTTGCAGCACAGGGACAAAAAGGCAGACCGATTGTCCTGACGCCCCATGTGGGAGAACTTGCAAGACTTGTGAGAAAAACGATTCCCGTATGCAAGGCAGATCTTGTGGAAGAGAGCATGCTGCTGGCAAAGGCGATGCATGCAGTTGTGGCAGCCAAGGATGCCAGGACCTTTATCTGTAAAGAGGGACGTGCTGTCTGTCTGAATGTAAGCGGCAACAGCGGTATGGCAACAGCGGGAAGCGGAGATGTACTGGCCGGTGTCATTGCGGCGCTGCTTGCCCAGGGAATGGAAAGTTTCGAAGCGGCATCGGTGGGAGCTTATATCCATGGGAGAGCCGGAGACAGAGCAGCACGGGAGAGAGGTGAAGCAGCCTGTATGGCCTGGGATATTGCAGAGGCTGCAGGGCGGTGAATCGTATGGGATTTCCTGCCGGAAGTATGACACATTTCAGAGAAGGATTCATATAATAAGTAAGGAGGCATTTGATATATTTCGGCTCGATGGGATTCTAAGTGAATAACTGTCTCAAAACTGGCAAAACTATCCTACAGATAAAGATCAATGGATTTGGAGGCAAGATGAAAAGAGGAGATGTATATTATGCGGATCTCAGGCCGGTGATCGGGTCGGAACAGGGTGGTATCAGGCCGGTATTGATCGTTCAGAACGATATTGGCAATAAGCACAGTCCGACGGTTATCTGTGCTGCGATCACTTCCAAGATGAACAAGGCGAAGCTGCCCACGCATATTGAGCTGAATGCAACACTGTATGATATGGATAAGGATTCCGTGGTGCTGCTGGAACAGCTGCGGACAATTGACAAGAAACGTCTGAAGGATAAAGTATGTCACCTGGACGGCGATATCATGCGCAGAGTGAACAGGGCCCTGATGGTAAGTCTGGAGCTGGATACATAATTCTGGCAGTGCATCGGGTAATGGTTGACGAACGGAACAGGAAATGGTATATTTATGTAGTAAAAAATACAAAAAGAAACGAATGTGGAGGAAAGTTTTAAAATGGACGATGGTGGGCCTAGTGCCAGTATTATCTGCTTTGTAGTATTGCTTTTGATCGATATGTTTTTCTATGGTTTCGGAGCGGCCGTTGCCTCCCTGAACGAAAAGGAGATAGAAAGGAGGGCCGAAGAAGAAAAAGACAGAAAATCAGTCAGGCTGAGAAGTATCATCAGCAATCCTGCAGAGTATGAAAATACGGTACAGCTGATCACTACATTGATCAACATTGTGATAGGAGCAGTGCATTTGGGTTTGCTGCTGCGTGCAATGTCACACGGACTGCAGATAGTGGCAGAACGCCAGCTAAAGATGCCGGCTTTGCCGGCGGGCTTTATTGTGGGGCTGGCGGCAGTACTTTCCGCGTTGCTGCTTCTGTACATAACGCTGACGATAGGCGTGCTGCTGCCGAAGAAGATTGCGGCAAGAGCGCCGGAAAGATGGGCTTATCTTTGTATTACGCCAGTGTTTTTTTTGACGAAGGTGCTGTCCCCATTTACAGGACTGGTTACGGTTACCACAAAAGGGATTTTAAGAATCTTCGGCATTCACGGAAATGCGGATAGAGCGGATGTGACTGAGGAAGAGATTATCAATATCGTGAATGAGGGTCATGAACTGGGAGTTATCCAGGCAAGTGAGGCTGAAATGATTTCCAATATCTTCGAGTTTGGAGACAAAGAAGCTTCGGACATTATGACAAACCGGAAAAGTATTCTGGCGATAGACGCAGACATGACGCTGAAGGATGCGATTACCTTTATGATGGAGGGAAATAACAGCAGATATCCTGTATATGAAGAAAATATTGACCATATCATCGGCATTCTGCATCTGAAAGATGCATTGCGGTTTCATGCGGAGGAAGACGATCTGATTACGCCGCTGAAAAATCTGGAGGGATTGATGCGGGACCCGGTATTTATTCCCAGGACCAGGAATATTGACGAATTGTTCCGGGAGATGCAGGCAGGAAAACAGCAGATGGTGGTGGTAGTGGACGAGTATGGTCAGACAGATGGACTTGTGGCCATGGAGGATATTCTGGAAGAGATCGTGGGTAATATTCTGGATGAATATGATGAGATCAGTGAGTATATTGAGGAGAGGGGAAATGATGAATATGTCATTGAAGGAATGACCCCTCTGGAAGAGCTGGAAGAACGTTTCGGTATTTCTTTTGAGGAAGAAGAGTTTGAGACACTGAACGGATTTCTGATTTCCCGTCTGGACAGAATTCCGGAACCGGATGAAAAGTTTGACGTGGATTACTGTGGCTATCACTTTAAGATACTTTCGGTGGAAAATCGGATGATTCAGAGCGTTCTGGTCTCAAAGCTGCCGGAGACGGATTCTGCACTTGAATGTGAGGAAGAAAAGTGATATGATAGCCTGGTCATGCGGGAAGAAACTTGCGCTTTCTGCAAATAAACAGAAGGAAGAAGGAGAAAATAGATGTCAGGACATTCAAAATTTGCCAACATTAAGCATAAAAAGGAAAAAAATGATGCGGCGAAGGGGAAGATCTTTACGATTATTGGCAGAGAAATTGCAGTGGCCGTAAAAGAGGGCGGCCCTGACCCGAATAATAACTTCAAGCTTGCCACTGTGGTGGCCAAGGCAAAAGCGAACAATATGCCCAATGATACCATCGAGAGAGGGATCAAGAAAGCTGCCGGAGATGTAGGCAACGTGAATTATGAGTATGTGACCTACGAGGGCTACGGGCCCAATGGAATTGCCATTATAGTGGACGCGCTCACGGATAATAAGAACCGGACAGCGGCAAATGTGCGGAGTGCATTTACAAAGGGTCAGGGGAATGTAGGGACTCCGGGATGTGTATCCTTTATGTTTGACAGAAAAGGGCAGATCATTATAGACAGAGAAGAATGCGAGATCGAAGCGGATGATCTGATGATGACAGCCCTTGACGCAGGGGCGGAAGATTTCAGCGAGGAAGAGGACAGTTATGAAGTGCTGACGGATCCGGATCAATTTGAAGATGTCCGTAGGGCTCTGGAAGATGCGGGAATTCCTATGATGAGTGCGGAAGTTACTATGATTCCGCAGAATTATGTGCAGTTATCTGATGAAACTGCGGTGAAAAATCTTCAGAAGACGTTGGATTTGCTGGATGATGATGATGATGTCCAGGCAGTATACCATAACTGGGACGAGGAATAGACAGCAGAAAGGGATATTCTATGGACAGACTGGCAATTGTAGTTCCCTGTTATAATGAAGAGGAAGTGCTGAAGCTGGCATCAGAGGCTTTGCGTGGAGTACTCACACATTTGATCAAAAAAGAGAAAATTGCAGCAGACAGTTTTATTCTGTTTGTAAATGACGGAAGCAGAGATCATACCTGGGAACTGATCGAGGAAGAGCATCTGGCTTATCCGGTACAGGTAAGCGGCGTGAATCTGGCTGGTAATGTAGGACATCAGTTTGCACTTACAGCAGGGCTGATCACAGCCATGTCTCGGAGTGATGTGACGATTTCCATAGATGCGGATCTGCAGGATGATGTGAACGTCATCGAAGAGATGATCGATAAATTCCATGAGGGAAATGATATTGTATACGGTGTCAGGAAGGAACGGAAGACAGATACCTTTTTTAAACGCACTACGGCACAGGCCTTTTACAGGCTGATGAGTATGATGGGAGTTAAAACGGTATATAATCATGCAGATTTTCGCCTGATGTCCAGGCGTGCCGTAGAACAATTTTCCAAATATAAAGAGACGAATCTGTTTCTTCGTGGGATGATGCCTTTGATCGGATATCAGACAGCCAGTGTCTATTATGACAGAAAAGAACGTGTGGCAGGAGAATCCAAATATCCGCTGAAGAAGATGCTGGCGCTGGCATTTAACGGGATTTCTTCGTTCAGTGTCAAGCCTATCAGCATGATATTGGGGATCGGGTTACTGATCATCATCGTTTCGCTGCTGGCACTGGTATATGCGCTGTTTTCTTATATCACGGGTCATGTGGTTCCGGGATGGACTTCGCTGATTTTGTCTATTTGGTTTTTGGGAGGACTTCAGCTGCTGGCTATTGGAATGGTTGGGCAATATATCGGAAAGATTTATATTGAAGTAAAGCAGCGTCCTCGTTATAATATTGAGAAAATTCTCTGCAGTGTCCAGTCACTTGAAACAGAAGGAAAGCCTGCGGAGACATATGGGACACAGGAAAAAGGCCGGGAAAACCAGGAAGGCTGACATGAATTGGAAAAAGAACGGAATTAGTTATCTCATTTGGATTGGATATGTCCTTATGACCGGTACTGCTATTGTCAGTCTGGGGAGTGCAATGTGCGCGGAAGTGGGTGTTGCGGCCTGGGCAGGTTTTCTGGCTGCGGCAATATATCTGCTGCTGGTGGGAGCAGTCGTTTTGGGGCTGCATAAAACATCCTGCAGTCGGCTGGCTGTGGCGGAGCGTAACCGCAAGTTTTTTCTGGCAGCGGAAGCTGTGCTGGCAGTATTTCTGTTGGCGGCCGGGGTGGTTTTACGTGTTAATGCCATGAGCAGTGCCGAAGGGGGCAGAGAATATTTTGAAATAGCGGCAGTTGCAGAGGGAAAAACGATTCCGCTGTTGGTTCATGGCGCAGAATATCTTTATCTGCAATTGCTACATGGCGTATTTCTTTTGTTAGGAAATCAGTATGCGGCAGGAATATGGCTGCAGATTGTGCTGCAGCTCACCGCGTCCGTGGGGCTTTATCTTATCATGCACAGGCTGGCCGGGGCTGTTTCGGCGCTGATTGCATTCGGATTTTGTATGTGTGCGCCATATATGATTCAGGCGTCGATGGTGCTTTCGCCTGAAATGCTGTATTTTTTGTTGCTTGTCATGGTTGTAGGGACAGCGGTGTGGGTTTCCGGAGGAAGTCTGCATTTGTGTGCGTTTTCGATTATCGGTTTTTTGATTGCATTTTGCTGCTATCTCGATATAAACGGCATCTTGCTCTTAGTGATGGCGTTCGGACTGGCTTTTTCGGAGCGGGAGAGGACGAGTTTCGGCAGAAAGCTGGCTGCTGCAGGGATTTGTCTGTTGACGACAGTATCAGCTTTTTTTATTTTCATATGGGCAGACGCCTTTATGAGCGGCAAGAGCTCCCTGAATGTGGTGCAGGCGTGGTTTCAGCTGTATCAGGGGACGGGATTTCGATTGCCGTTTGGGTTGACAGAGGCAGGGCCAGAATGGGAGAACGCAATACTTTTCGGCCTGTTGGCATTTGGTATTTTTGGTTTTTGGCGTGACAGGGAGAAGGAGTATCTGGCACCATATGTGCTGGCGGTTTGGGTTGTTATGACAGTAGGGTGTTTTGGAATATTCACGGAGGCAATGCCGGGTTTCTTTACCCTATATATTTTGTTTGTGCTGGTGGCGGCGACAGGTACAGGTCAGTGCTTCCGAGGAACTGTCAGACTGAAAAACCCTTCGGAAGGCAGCAATCGATATGGAAGCAGGGGGAAGAAAGTACCGGAGGAATTGCCGACGGACAAGATCCATGCGGAAGAAGGGATGTATCGGGACGTGGGTTTCGCCATGGAGGCCGGTGAAAAAGCGTCTTTCGAAACGGATGGTCAGGAAGCGGGAAATGGAGGAAGCCGACAGGAGCAGAAAAAGATCCATTACCTGGAAAATCCGCTGCCTCTGCCGAAAAAACATGTGAAAAGGGTGTTGGAGTATTCAGTAAAGGTATCTGATGATGATGATTTTGACCATCCGGTGGGAGACGGGGAAGATTTTGACTTGTGAGAAATATTCAGTTTGGGATAATTATCATAAAAAAGGAAATGCTATCAGGGAGCGTGTGACTTATGGAACGCTCCCTGATTTTATCATATGGAGGTATCGGCATGGCAGAACAGAAGGGTGACAAAAGGATAGAGAAAGAAGAACATCGGGATGAAAGAATCGAGCAGACAGGACAGGTGACATTGGATGAAAGTGACCGGCTGGGTAATATTCATCTGATTTCAATTATTGGGGAGGTGGAGGGACATGAAAATCTGTCAAATAATTCCAAGACAACGAAATACGAACATATCCTGCCCAGTCTGGCTGCTATAGAAGACAGCAAGGATATACAGGGAGTTTTGGTACTCCTGAATACTATGGGGGGAGATGTAGAGGCAGGACTTGCCATAGCAGAAATGATTGCATCGTTGAGCAAGCCAACTGTATCACTGGTGTTGGGAGGCAGCCATTCCATAGGTGTGCCCATTGCCGTGAGCACAGATTATTCCTATATTGTACCAACCGGAACCATGGTAATTCATCCGGTGCGTATGAGCGGTATGGTGATAGGGGTTCCGCAGACTTTTGATTATTTTAAGTTGATACAGGATCGGATTACCGGTTTTGTCTGCAGCCATTGCCAGATAGGCAAGAGTACTTTGGAGGAATTGATGATGGAAACCGGGATCCTGACAAAAGATGTAGGAACAATTCTGGTGGGAGATGAGGCTGTGAAACGGGGAATCATTGATGAAGTGGGCGGTATAGATAAAGCCATAGCCAAGCTGCATTCTATGATTGAGCAATAACTTCAATTAGGCTTTTGGAAATTCCTCCAAAAGCCTGCTATACTTTAGCCAG
>CAJTXE010000031.1:19875-51445 GCA_910580225.1 uncultured Acetatifactor sp. | reverse complement strand
CTTTTTATTCGTATCTGTAAACAGTTTAGCACAAAGAAAGGCGGTTGTATATGGAAATCACTTATCATTGGGAAGGCGATTATCTGATTCCTGACCTTAAACTTTCGGATACCACAGAATACCAAATCGGTAAATATGGCAGGATGCGGAAGCGGTTTTTAGAGGAAAACCACAAGGGTGTTTATTCGTATATGCTTTTGTCAGAAACCCTATGGAAGCATCTTGCGGATATTGATGAAGAATGCAACGAGATGATGGATAGGCTTGTAGGGCAGATGGCAAAGAAAGAGGGTGTGACGGAACAGCTTAAATCCGATGACTGGCTGTGCTGGCTTCAGAAGACAAACAGCATCAGGAACAGGGCGGAGGAAGTAGTGCTTCACGATCTGGTATATTTCCTTTAATATTTCAGTGCAGCTCCGGGGTTTGTAGCATGAGGCGCAGATGATGTAAAGACCCGGCTTCGCCTCGCCTGCGGCGGTCTTGACATCATCTGCGCCTCATGCTATGGAGCGGTCAAGGGGAAACAAAGTTCCCCCATTGCATTAAAAATGCCAATGGCGGTATTTTGAAAAAAACAAAATCGGGGATTGACAGGACGGAAAAAATGGCTTATTATTGACAGTAAGAAATGGGTTTTCACCGTACATCTTGCTACGGCTTGCTCGTTTCTTTTTTTATTGCCAAAATATCATACAGATATTTCCTGCCATTTTCGGCATGGTTGATCAAAAGCCGGGCATGGAAGATATTGTATCTGACAAGCACATTCTCATCATAGACAGGAAGGGCAAAACGGACATCGTACCTGTACCAGCCAAATTTGGCATTTTTATTGTGTTTTTCCTTGCGGTTTTCTTCAAAAGCCGGATTGGATGCTATCTGGATCAGTTCCGGTATTGCAGTGGCGGCGTTTGCCTTAGCTTTCGCATTTGCACCCATAAGGCTTTTACGGCTCTCTGATTCTGTGTATTCTTCAGGCAGTTCACTTCCGATAAAAATATGTTCCGCATTTTCAGCAATTTCGTAATAGTCCCCGACATATCCCTCAAGATATTGCTTTACATCATCCCAGTCAATCTGCCGCTTTCCCTTAAACCGGATATCGTTGATTAAGACCAGCTTTTTACCGTCGGCATCGGTTATGATGTTCACATTCCTGTTTTCAATCATCTTTTTTGTTTCCTTTCTTCTTTCCCCTTGATTTGTAAACATTAAATTGATTTTTGCATTGTGGGCTGCAAAATTCATTCCCCTTCCGGCTTGCGATAAAGGCTTTTTTACAGTGCTTGCACATACGCATATCACTGTCCTTATCCGTGAGCATGAAAGAAAAGCACATCTGCACCATGACGAGCAGGGAGTGGAAATCCCATACGATGACGGGAGAATCCTTTTCAAGAGCAATCCGATAAGTCGGCGCTATGCCGCCGAAAGCGGAAATGCCCTGACGGTACAGGTTACGGGTATCTTCGTCAGTTGAAGCGTAATCGAGGTAATAAAGGAAACTTGTCATAAAGGTAAATGCAAGGTCAGTAAACTCTTTTACAATCCAGTCATACCTTTCCGCATATTCCTTCTGAAATCCCATCGTCACAGCCTGCGGTGCATTCCCCATCGCCATCGTGATCGCAATGCCCTCACGGTCAGCCACAGACCAGCCCGATTCTACACCGCTTTTTCTGAAATCCAGTCTGTTAAAAGGGTAGAAATAAGAAAGATAGTCCTCTGTAGACAGAGTTTCTGCTTTTATAAAGTGGTTTTTAGGCAGATACACGGATTCATAGATTATAAAATCCGCAGTTGTCGGCAGGGCGGTCATAAAGCCGAGAAAGCCGTACTTCTGCACAAAACCGAGAACAGACTCTTTCAGTTCTTCTTCCGGAACTTTGTGCATGGCGGCAAGCCCGACATTTAAGGCATCAATAACAAGCTGCCCTGCTTCCTGCATGGGACGGTACATCTCCGGCTTGGCATCTTTGGAAACAGTTATGTAAAAACCACCATTATCATCTGTCTTGTATTCATAGCCATTGTATCTGATCCACGGTGCGCTGGTATGTTCAAATAAATTTTTCATAAGAAATCAGCTCCAATCCATCATATTATCTGATGTAATACTTCCTATATTATAAACAGTTACCTGTTATCGGTCAAGTTGTTTGAGTTTTCCTTTTGCCCTCTTTGCTGTCTGTCCTTTTCTTCCGCACATCATTTTCAAGAAAATATTTTTCATCAAGAGTCATCGGCAGGCTGTTCTCTTTCCTGTATGCGAGTACGCCTCTATAAAGTTTCCGTATCTTTTTCAGTGCGGTATTTCTGATTCCACGGATATTCCTGTCTGACTGTCCGATGCTCTCCGCATACTCCGATGCGGAATAATCATGCAGGAACAGGTAATAGAGCATATTTTTGAGATGGGGCTTCAGTTCCCTCAATATTTCCGATAAATCCGCATCCGTGACAAGTTCGTGCAGCGTTTCCGGGCGGTCAAATATAAAATCAAGGAAATCGCCCGCAAGCAAGAGCTTTCTTAAAACCATATCATAGGAAGGCTTGCCGGATAGATACGTTTCATCTGCTCCCCATTCAAGGGGGATAACGGAACGCCCTTTTTCATGATCCCTTTCCTTCCGTTCCCTGTTAGCATCCAGTTTATCCCACCATTTAATGACTTCCCTGAAATCTTCTTCTGTCCTTGCGCTCTCCTCAATGCGCCGGAGGGCAAGCGCACGGGCTTCACGGTGCAGCATATCCCCGTCAGCTTCGGTTATTAAGTTTTGTTCCCTGAACGCTTGAAACTCAGCGTATTTCGGCATTTATGGTCAGTCCTTTGCAAAAAAATAAAATTTTGTAGCAGTTTTTTCAAAAACACTTCCGTTTTTATAGCCGTTTTTCTCCCATTAGTGAAAGAGTAATTCTTTTTAACCGAATAACGGTTACAAGAAAGGAGAGAGGTTATGGAATACGGATAGGATGCAAAACCGATTACGGAAAACGGAAGCACAGGAAATATTATAAGGGATATGCGTGTGAAGCGCAAGTGAGGATTGCGCGCAAGAAAGGATTGTATGTCAGAAATATTAAAAGTGAATAATGATGCAGCAGAATCCAGTCCTGTTCCGGCTGGATTTTTTTACAGAAGAATCGGCGGGACGCTTTTCAAGGTCAGGGTGCATACAGGTTCGGGATATGCCGACACGCTGGATGAAAAAATTCCCCGTTTAATTTTGAATGAAATGGTGACAGGAGCAGAAAGTTATGTTAAGATGGATTCACCACAGATGAGCCAGCCGCCGGAAAGGAGTTCGACATGAACAACAGGATGGCTGGTGACAACAGAATAACAGCTCTTTATGAGCGGCTCTCAAGGGACGATGATCTTGCGGGGGACAGCAATAGCATAGTCAACCAGAAGAAAATGCTGGAGGACTACGCAAAAAATAACGGGTACACGAACACGGTGCATTTTACAGATGACGGATTTTCCGGCGGCAGTTTTGAAAGACCGGGATGGAAGCAGATGTTAAGCCGGATTGAAAACGGCGACATTGCTACAGTTATAGTAAAAGATATGAGCCGTGTCGGGAGAGATTACCTTCAGGTAGGATTTTATACCGAGGTATTCTTCCGAGAAAAGGGTGTCCGTTTTATTGCTGTCTCCAACGGTGTTGACAGTACCAACAACACCAGCAGTGAATTCGCCCCTTTTTTGAATATCATGAATGAATGGTATCTGCGTGACTGTAGCAGGAAGATTACCGCAGTTTTGCGGGCAAAAGGAAAAGAAGGAAAACCAATCACAAGCAATCCGCCATACGGATATGTGAAAAGCCCTGATGATAAAAACCTCTGGCTTGTCGATAAAGAAGCAGCGGAGGTTGTGAGGAAGATATTCCGGCTGACCGTGGAGGGCATGGGACCGTACCAAATCGCAAAGCAGCTTACGGAGGAAAAGATTGAAAAACCGTCTTATTATCAGGCGACCAGACAGAGGGGCAATTATAAGACCATGTGCGATTTTGAAACCCCTTATAACTGGACGGGCGGCTCGGTTGTGCGGATACTGGAAAGACCGGAATATATGGGAGACACCGTGAATTTTCGAAGCCACAAGGAATCCTATAAAGACAAGAAAGCGGTAAAAAATTCCAGTGAGGATATCCTTTTTTCCGTGATACCCATGAGGCAGTCGTAGACCGCAGGACTTGGTACATGGTGCAGGAATTGAGAAAGACCGTGCGCAAGGTTGATGTAGGCGGGGAAGGAAGCCTGCTGACAGGAAAACTTTATTGTGCGGACTGCGGCGGGAAAATGCACTACCGCAGGGGTACAACGAGGGCAGGCAGGGACTGGCGTGGGATTCCAAATGGTGAAGTCCAGCATACATCAGCAGGCTTTAATTGCAGCACTTATAATAGCAGCAGAAAACAGTGCAGGCAGATATGCTGTTCCCATTCCATAAAAGAGGACACGGTAAAGCAGCTTATCCTCGAAACGATACAGTATGCCTTAAAAAGTGTCCGTATGGACGAAGCGGCATTTATAAAAAGTATGCGGAGCGCATCTGAAGTCAGGGACAAAGGTGAGGTGAAAAAGCTGAAAGCAGGCCTTTCCAAAAAAGAGAGACGCTTTGCAGACCTTGACCTGCTGATAAAAAAGGTGTATGAGGACAACGCAATGGGTAAGCTGCCGGATAGACGCTACGAAATGCTTTCTTCCGATTACGAAAAGGAACAGCAGGAGATTGAGGTTTCCATGAGAGAGATTCAGGAAAAACTCATGCAGTTTGAACAAGATACGGACAGGACGGAGGAATTTTTGAGCCTTGTCCATAAGTACACCGACATTCAGGAGCTTACGCCTGCCATCGTTAATGAATTTGTAGACAAGGTTATGGTACACAAAATAGAAAAAACGGACGGAGACCGTGTGCAGGAGATTGAGATTTTCTTAAATTATATTGGAAAAGTGGAGCTTTCGGCGCAGGAACTTTCGGAGGAAGAAATGGCAGACGAGGAAAAGAAACGGAAACGCCGCCAGTACAGGAGGGAATACCAGAAGGCTTACCGAGAGAAGCACAGACTGGAAATCCGCCGTGTGATCGAAGGTGCAAGGGAGGCGGACAAACAGAAGCAGATAGCGGAAGCTGAACGGGCAACAGATGTGCTTTTAAGCATGGATAGCACGGAACAGGTTGCAGTTATGGTATCTGGGGAAAACAAGGTTATTGCAGAGAGCAGACTTCCAACCAAAGAGGAAGTGAAAGCAAAATATGGCAGATAATTTAATGAAAAATAACAATCGTGAAAGTGAGGATTTTGATATGGCAAAACTTAGAGATTATAACATGAATGGAACAATCATTTTAGGTGCAGACGCAGGCTATGGGAACTATAAGACGGCAAGGTGCTGTTTCCCGACTTCTGTGAGCAGGAGCGACCAGCCACCCATCTTTACGAGAAATTTTCTGGAATATGAGGGCAGCTATTACACAATAGGCGAGGGACACAAAGATTTTGTGGCAGAAAAGAGCATGGATGACGATAATTATATCCTTACCCTTGCCGCTATTGCGAAGGAGCTGAAAGCGAGGGAGCTATCAACTGCGAAAATCCACCTTGCAGTGGGGCTTCCTTTGAAATGGGTGCAGACGCAGCGGGATTCGTTCCGGGAATATATGCTCCAGAACCGCCATGTGGATTACAAATATGCAGGCAGGCGTTATGTGGTTGACATCGTGGACTGTACGGTCATGCCACAGTGCTACGCTGCGATAGCGGAAAGTCTGCCGGATTTTAAGGGTATGCACATGGTAGCGGATATCGGCAACGGTACAATGAATGTGATGATACTCAACAACGGCAAGGCGAGCGAAAGCAAGTCGTGGACGGTAAGGCTGGGGGCAAATGAATGTTTTATGGCAATCCGCAATCTTATTCTGGACAGGAAGGCGGAGGAACTTCCGGCAGAGATTATCGAGAATTATCTGCGTTACGGCGACACAAAAGTGGGCGGGGAATACCAGCAGCTCATGGAAGAAGCAGCAAAATCTTATGTAGATAAGATATTTGCGGAACTGAAAGCGCACGGTTATAATCCAAATCTTATGAAACTGTATATAATGGGTGGCGGCGCAAAGGTTGTGGAGCTTGTGGGAGATTATGACAGCGATAATGTCACCTTCAACCACGATATACGGGCAAATGCCAAAGGATATGAATATTTCTGTTATATGAAGCTACGCAGACAGAAAGCAATGGCTTCTGCCGGATAAGGAGGCACATCTGAATGAAGAACAAAAACCACAATATCCGTTTTAACATGGAAAAAGAGGACGAGTGCAGGGCATGGGAGCTTCTGCACTCCCCGCAAGTGCGGCAGATGTTCAAATCACAGAATAGGTTCGTGATAGAGGCAGTCAATGATTATTACGACAGGTGCATAGCAACGGGAAATGATCCGTATCTGGAAACGAGGGAGAAAGAGGACGCCTTTGCGGAGCGTATCGTGGAAACGGTGGAAAAGAAAGTGATATCCAACCTTCCGGCACTTTTGGGGATATATATGGCACAGATGCAGGCTTTTCCCTTATCCGTCCCTATGGGGGCATATCCGGCGGCGCAGAGCGGTATGGTGTACGGGCAGGCACTGGCAAATAGTACAGAAAACAGAAATGCTGTAATGAATGGTGCAGTTCTGCCCGCTGCTTCCAATCCGGCAAATGCAGTGGTACAGGGTGAAGAAACCGTAAACGTGGGTTCCACAGAGCCGCCAGATAATGATCTGATTGATTTTGACGCATTTTAATATAGTTATGGACAAGGCTATGATAAGCAGGTTTATCGTAGCCTTATTTTTATGGAAATTACCATAACCCTATGTAAATGTAGCCATATTTTAGGGAAACAAGGACAAAAGGTAGCCAAACGGCTACAAAACAAGGGCAAAGGGCAGCCGTTAAAGGCTGCATGATAAGGGGCAGGCATTTAAGCCTGCATAATAAGGGCAGAAAGTAGCCGAAAGGCTGCAAATAATGGCGTAAGTGTAGCCGTCTGTTTTGAAACTGACATACCGGGTTTCAGGCAGGCGGCTTTTTTATGTCCTGAAAAGACCTGCTATGATAGCCGCTTTGGCACAGGCGGATTGGAGGTAAGTATGCGGACATTTCTGTTTGAATGGAAAAAACTGCTTATTTGCCGCAGAGGATGGTTGGTAATCTTGTCTGCGTTTGTGATAAAGTTTGGATATCTGCTGATTGTGGACTCGCCTGAATTTGCAAATATTGAACTGTACCGCAATGATTATATGTACTATATGCAGAAAGTGGAAGGCAGACTGAATGGGGAAAAAATAAATTATATTGAGGAAACCGCCTCACAGTCAGCGGCAGCCAAAAGTGAAATTGCACAGAGTTATTCAGATTTTTATGCTGGAAATATTTCTGAAGAAGAATGTGACCAGCAGGTTCTAAAGCAGCAGGATTTTGCTGTGCGTTACAAGGGAATGAATGCGCTTTATGAACAATATCTTTATGCCCGTCAGCAGCCGGAATGTCGTTATATAGTTTATCCAAATGGCTGGGCGGCTTTATTGCAAAATGACAGGCAGGATCTGTTTTTTGTTCTTGTATTGCTTGTTTTATTGATTCCTCTGTTTTGCAGCGAATATTTGTGCAGGGTGGATTGTTTTGCTATCACAACAGTGAATGGAAGCAGAAACTTCGGAGTACACAAGAGTGCCGTTTCCGTTATTTTGGCTATGCTGCTTGGTCTGTTTTTTACTATCGGGCATATCATCTTTTGTATCATTAAATATGGACTGCCACATGCGGAATATCCGCTGCAAAGCCTTGCATATTTTTCCAGCTGTCCCTATTCCATAAGTTTAGGACAGGCATTTTGGATTTTGGCGTTTTTGCGAATGTTCGGCGCTGCCTTCCTTGCGGCTTTGATTTGTTTTGCCGCTGTTCTGACAAGACGGAATGCATCTTCCTGTTTAGTGGTTTTATGTATGGTTGGCATACCATATATTTCATTCAGCGATTCTCTGCAATACCGTTTGCCAATGCCGCTGGGTTTTTTACGGGCAGTGGGATATTTATTGGGAAATGAGGTTATGGCAGATTCTGTTACTGGGGAAGAAACCGTTATTTTTTCGCAGGTTTCGTCAGCACAATTTCTGTATTTATGTATGGTCAGCCTGATTATCATTTTTTTGTGCGGTTTATTTGTCTGCTACAAGAACTGCAATAAAATTGTTTTGTATAAGACGTATAAAAAAAGAAACAGCCGGCTGGCAACATTTTTGTTTTCCTGTTTTTTGTTTTTATCTGGATGTGGAAAGACAGGTGCTCTGGAGGCGATGCAGGTTATATACAATTCCACGTCTTCAGATTCTTATTGGGCTAATGATTTTTTCGTGAAGGCAGTGGAACAGGGAGAAAATGCGGGGATATGGATGAAGAAAAATAATGAGGAAATGATAAATATGGTGCGCACTCCGTTTCGGTCAGATCGGATTCATGCAAATTGTATTTATGGAAATGATGGGATCGTTTATTATATATCCTCTCGTTCCGAGGATGATTCAAATATCCGGCTGAGTCGTCGAGAAGGGAAAATGAAGGTCTGTGTTCTGGGCATTTCTGCTGACAGTATGGAAGAATTCTGTAAGTTTGAAGTTTCTTATCAAAAGAACTCGGAATGGTCTTTTTTGAATTTTGTGACAGGTTTTTTCATGAATAATAAGAATATTTGGTTTGTAACGGATGATGCCGTGTGGCAGATAGATTTGCTTACACATAAAAAAGAAGTTCTGAATATTCCGTTAAATGGAAATATCTCATATGATGGACGCAGAATTTATTTTATTGATGATGAAATGCGTCTTTCCGAATATGATACGGAAACGGGCAGGATAGATAAAGTCGGTAATATAGCGGCAGGTGCTTATGTTTTGACACCGAATGGCATATATTTTTCCAATCTGCGCGATCAGAATCATCTCTACTTTGACCGTAGGGATGGAAGTGAAGTGCAGATGATTGTGGAGAAAAACATAACGTCAGTTGAAATCGAAGGTGGTGTGTTGCAGTATTATGTTTCTGGAGATGACAGTGTCCATATAATGGAGCTGGCTGAAGATGATAAATAAGTGAATGTTCATAGGGAGAATGCTTTCATGGAGATAGAATTACGCAATATATCAAAAAAATATAAAAGAAAAAATGCATTAAATAATTTTTCAGCATTACTGCGTCCGGGCGTTTATGGTCTGCTGGGTGCAAATGGGGCAGGAAAAACAACACTTATTAATATAATGGTCGGTATTTTGCAAAGCTCCCAGGGGGAAATTTTTGCTGATGGTGTCAATATTCAAAAACTTGGAAAAACCTATTTAAAAGAAATTGGATATCTACCTCAGTATCCACAGTTTTATCCGGACTTTTCTGTCAAAGACTTTTTGGCATATATGTGTGCTTTGAAAGATATTCCGGTGAAAGAGGGAAGAAAGCGTATGAAGCAGCTTTTGGAAGCAGTTAATCTGTCTGATGCCGAGGAATTGAAAATAGGTGCATTATCAGGCGGTATGAGGCAGCGAGTTGGCATAGTACAGGCTTTGTTGGGCGAACCCCAATTGTTGATTTTAGATGAACCGACTGCTGGTCTTGACCCACAGGAGAGAATCCGATTTCGGAATCTGATTAGCCAATTTTCTGAAAACCGAATTGTTCTTTTGGCTACGCATATTGTTCCTGATGTGGAGGCTATTGCAAATGAAGTGTTGATTTTGAAAGAGGGAATGCTCATCAAACAGAATACGCCGGAAAGACTGATGAGAGACTTATATGGAAAGGTGTGGGAGCTGACATTGTCTGCGGAGCAAAAACTCACCGATTTTGATCACTTTCAAATCAGTAATATACAAAGAATCGGTGATAAACTGCATATTCGATTATTGGCGGAAAAGAAACCAGCAGAGAATGCTGAAGGGGTTGCTGCAGGTTTGGAAGATGTTTTTCTATATTATTTTGGATTGCCAGAAGCGGAAGATTGAGGTAAATTTTGTGTTTCATAAAAAAGCTTGTAAAAAATTTACAAACACACTTGACAATCTTTCTTTGAAAAGAAATTCTGGCTGACAGTAAAGAACTGCAATACGGGGTAGGAAACAGGTATCGTGATTTTGTGGAGAAAAAAGGACTGTCAGGCTCCTGTGGTCAGGAGCGTAGACAGCCCTTTTTCACATATTAATTATAATTTTCGATGCAGGGCTGGAACATGCTCTTGTTCACGCCGCACAGAGGGCAGCACCAGTCATCGGGAAGATCCTCAAATTTGGTTCCGGGCGCAATACCATGTTCGGGATCGCCTTTTTCAGGATCATAGGTGTATCCACAGGGATTACAAAAATACTTCTGCATGATAATCAGTCTCCTTTCGCTGTTTATTGTTAAATATGGAACAAATCTCCGATAACGGAGTATTTGTCTAAGTTAAATGAACATCACTGAGTTCTGAGAAGCGTTTTCACAGCACCAACTGTGCATTGTTCTGAACTATGGATATTGTAGCATTTGCCGGTGGGTGTGTCAAGGGGGACGGTTAAATTTCGGGATAGGGCAAAGAAAGCCTTCCTTTTTAGCCCCGGTTACTGTATAATATAACTTAACTTCCGATAAAAGGTGCGTTTTCTGCACCGTATTGGATGATAGGAAGGATGTACAGACAAAACTGGTTTTACAGGGGGACTCCATGGAATATTCGTTAAAGCTTTTGACAAACTATATACAGCATATTCTCGAATATCCGGAGACGGCTTCCCTTCATCCGGAAGATTTATCCTCAGATTTTCGAAACTTAGGGAAGGGTATCATACTTCTGGCGGACAAAATTCGGGATTTGACAACGCAGCTGCAGCAGAAAACGGAAGCCGCGGAACTGGAGAATCAGGTTTTGATGGATAATATCCAGGCTATGGATGAAATCAGCTGGGAGCTGGAACAGAGCAATCAGGAGCTTCGCAGCAATCTGGCATTGGTAAATGCTCTGACGGACTATACACACAATATGATTTTTGTATATTCTGTGGATACTGCCCGGGAAGTACATACAAACCAGCCTGCCCGTTGGTTTCAGAAAGCACATGCACAGACTGCAGACCAATTAATCCGTCAGTTACTTGATAAACAGCCGGAAATTCATCGTCAAATAGAACAACAGAACGGGCAGCACAGAGACAGGCAGCTGCCGGAACCGACAGCAGGGCAGGATGGACAGCCAGTGGAAGAGCAGACACAGTCCGAGCGGAATCCCAGTTCTTTGAGATGGAATATGGCATTGGGCAGTGCCGATGGTACAGATGTCTATTACCAGGTGGAGTCTTTTCTGATTCCATGGTTTCACTCGGATGCAGAGAATTCCCGGGATGCCAGGAAGCAGGCAATTGTCCATATTGTGATTGATGAAACGGAACGGCAGAGACGGCAGAATCTGATCTATCGCTTTGCATATGTGGACCCTCTGACCAACTTAAACAACCGACGATATGCGACTGAAAAGATGGAGGAATGGCTCCAGGAAGGAACAGCTTTTACACTGTCTTTTATCGATGTAGATTATCTCAAGTATTGCAATGATACTTTCGGGCATGAGCAGGGCGATAGTTATCTGATTGAGGTTTCCAATGCTTTGCAGACATTGGGGGGCGAAGTATGTCGGGTAGGCGGCGACGAATTTTTCCTGCTTCAGACGGGCATTGGAGCCATGGAACAGGACCGGAGATTAGAAGAGCTGAGACAAATGATGCTGGATGATAAAAGCAGCGGACATCCCAAATGCTTCAGTTATGCGACCACCCTTGTACCGGCCCATTGTGCCGTGTCCTTAACGGAGTACATCAGTGATACGGATACCAAGATGTACCAATATAAACAAAAGTATAAGATTCCTCTTTCCGATGTTGTCTATAAGGATGACAGAATATGAACAGGGGGCAGCGATGTCGTTTCCGTAAGAAGTGCGCAAAGGAAGGACAATCGCTTTATTTGTCTTGCTATGAATGATAGAGATGGTTTTCCAAGGGCAGAAATGCGGCATAGCGTATGACAACTTTGCAAAAGGCGTTGAACGAATTCATGTTGTATTCCCTGTAGCTTTCCGTGCAAGCCATAGAAATTTTCTTCTTTCTCCCACATGGGGATACATATTTAAAAATTACTTTCTGACATCGCTGTTACTTCAAATATAACGGGCAACGAGAAAATGTATTCATTTCGTTACCCGTTATAAATAATTATTGTGGTTTCGTTCGTTATGCACCATAGTAATGCTGAATAGCATGGGCGACATATTCAGCGCAGCCTTTTCCAAATTGGCTATCGGCTGTTTCAGCAAGTTTTTCTCCTTTCAAATATTCTTTTGCCAAATCGAGCAGGATATTTCTTGCATTATCAAGCGCAAACATTGTTTTATAATTTTCTGCAAGCATTTCAACAGCGGAATGTGCCATATCCATATTGCCGGCTTTTTTTGCTGTCATAAAATGCTTATAGATTCTGGCATTTTCTTCTTGTTCCTGTTTTATTTCTTTGCCACTCCCGGTTGTCTGCATAACTGCTTCCATTGCCTTTTCTTTGCTTCCATACCACTTCAATAAGTCTGCCACAGCCTGTTCGTTGGCAAAGCCGGAAACCAAATGCTCTTTGTATTTTTCCATATTCCCGTATTTTTGCACCTGCTCATGAAGACTTTCTTTTGACATACATTCCAAAGTATGATTTACCATTTTCTGTACTTCTTCGTTGCTAAATGCTTCAAAACTCATAGTATTGACTCCTTTCATTACGTCTGTTATTAACTCAATAATCCCATTTAGCCGATTTCGTTTCTGCTCCAATAAAGACTTTTGAGTCAATAAAGCCTGTTCTTTATCATAATTAGGGTTATCCATGATTTTTTTAATGTCTATCAATGGAATTTCCAGTTCTCTAAAGAACATAATTTCCTGCAACTTTTCTAACGCTTTGTTGTCATAGAGCCGATAACCAGCTTTTGTTATTTCCGTTGGATTCAACAGACCGATTTCATCATAATATCTCAACGTCCTTATACTTACACCGGTTATCTCTGACATGTCCTTTACGGTTTTCATTATTTCCTCCTTTTGGTTTAATCGTAAACCGTTACGCCACGAGAGAGTCAATACATAAATTTAAAATTCTTTGTTGAATTAATTTCTTTTTCCGGTTCGTTTGAAATGTTTTCGAGTATAATCAGATATTCCGTCATAGTATATGTTTTATCTTTGTCATACCCGACCTTTGTCAGTATGTCATCATATGGATCAGATTGTTCTTGCTGTTCTGGTTCTATTTCCGTTTCTGCAGATTCAAAAATTAAATCGCAATCAAGGATGACTACATAAATATAATCAAATGGTATGTCACTAATTGGATTCTTAAAACGATAATTTGCTATAGGATTTCCATCACAATAAATGGTAAGTTTCTTATCGGTGGTTAATGTCTTATATTCGCATTCAGACACAACCGCTTGAACAAAAATAAAGGTATGTCAGATTTCTCCAACATACCCCTAAATCCTCAAGAACATTCATTTTACGGCATTTTTAATTAACCGAAGTACCTCTTAAGAAGTCCCTCAAACGCTTTTCCGTGTCTCGCCTCGTCCCTGGCCATTTCATGGACGGTATCATGGATCGCATCCAAATTGGCAGCTTTAGCTCTCTTAGCCAGATCAAACTTGCCTGCAGTAGCACCGTTCTCGGCATCTACTCTCATCTCCAGATTCTTCTTGGTGGAATCGGTGACAACCTCACCCAGCAGCTCTGCAAATTTAGCGGCATGCTCGGCCTCTTCGTAAGCAGCCTTCTCCCAATACAGGCCGATCTCGGGATAGCCTTCTCTGTGGGCAACTCTTGCCATGGCCAGATACATACCTACTTCAGAGCATTCGCCCTCAAAGTTGGCGCGCAGATCCTTGATGATATCTTCGGGAACGCCCTGTGCAACGCCTACCACATGTTCTGCAGCCCAGGTTTTCTCGCCGGCCTGAACGGTGAATTTCTCGGCAGGTGCATGACAGATAGGACATTCTGCCGGAGCAGCATCTCCTTCGTGAACATAACCGCATACTTGACATACATACTTCATAATAGTGTCTCCTTTTTTATTTAAAATTTTTGGATAAGCTGATCAGGAATGGTCCAGGGGGTGTATACAGTTCTCACAGGTTCCATAGAAGTAAGTTCTGTGGCCTGCAATATGACCTGGAAAATTGGTTGCTGCTGTGGATAGGATGGACTCGATACTGTCCATCTCCAGATCGATCACACTGCCGCATTTCGTACAGACGAAATGATAATGGGGAGAAGTATCCCCATCAAAGTGATCTGTGCCGTCTCCCAAATTCAGACGGTTGATCTCACCACTCTCGGCCAGGAGCGTCAGATTACGATACACAGTGCCCAGGCTGATATTCGGATTTTCATTGCGGACGTTTTGGTAAATGACATCTGCAGTGGGATGATCCTTTCTGGTCATGAGGAAATCCTTTATTAATTCCCGCTGTCTGCTGTATTTTCGCACAGCCATTTTGAGCTCCTTTTAAATTAATAATGATTACTGTTTTTATTATAAAGAATTTTTCTGATTTGTCAACATAAATCAGAAAAATTTATGAAATTTATATTTTGTTAATTTTTGTTCGCAGGAACAAACTTTTTGCAGCCGGTGTGGGTTCAATCAATCCGTGCCGAATCCATGACAATACGTCCCAGCCGTCCTGCCAGGCCGGTGAGAACTTCGTGAGTGATTGTGCCGCAGGTCTCTGCGATTTGTGCCGCAGTAATCTCTTCCGTTCCGGAGCGCCCGATGATTACAGCGATGTCACCGCTTTTTACGCCGGGTATTCTGCTGATATCCACAATACATTGGTCCATGCAGATTCGTCCGATAATGGGGGCTCTGCGCCCGTTGATCAAAACTGAGCCTTTGCCGTTGGACAGTTCTCTGGGCAGTCCGTCTGCATATCCGATGGCCACGGCAGCAATCCGCATATCCTGCGGGGCAGTATATGTGATTCCGTAACTGACGGATTCTCCCGCATAAAGCGGGCGGATGGAAGTGATCCTTGCCTTCAGAGACAGGACAGGTTTCAGGGCGTTTTTCCAAACATTCTGGTCAGCTGTTGTGCTGAGAACACCATAAAGAGCAATACCGGGACGGACGAAATCCCCGGCCAGCCGGTCAGGACCCGGTCCTGTCCGGCTCCCCAAGGAACGTAAGCCCTGTTGTTCCTGTCGGGTACTGTCCGGCAGCAGGTTCAGAATGCCGTAGCTGGCAAGGATATGCAGTCCCGGGCAGGGATATCCGTCTGCCTTCAGGATGTCAATCACCTGGTAAAAGGCGCGCAGCTGGCTGGTGGTGAAGGCTCTGTGCTCGGGGTGAGGCGAATCGCTGACACATAAATGGGTGAAGAGTCCGTCTACAACCAGATTTTTCATCTGATAAACGGAAGCAATTTCCTCTATATTTTCGCATCTTATGCCGATACGGTGCATGCCGGTGTCGATGCCGATATGGACATGGAGTTTCTCTCCAAACCGGTTCATTTCCACAGCATAGGCATAATCAACGACTGTCTGTGTCAGGCGGTAGAAACGCAGCAGAGGGAAGTCTTCCGGCGCAGTATACCCAAGTATCAGGATTTTTCCGGTTATTCCTGCATTTCGCAGAGTAATGCCTTCTGAAATACAGGCCACACTGAAAGCGTCCACTCCCATGCGGGCCAACAGACCGGCAATGGGCACAATGCCATGCCCATAGGCATCGGCTTTTACAGCGGGCATCAGGCGGCATCTTCGGGGGATGCGGGAGCGGAAGAACTCCACATTCTCCTGCAGAGCCGAGGCATCCAACTCTATCCAGGCTCTGGAACGCGCGTTCGGCTTGGCTTGGTCAGAGGCTTCCGGCCAGGGATGTGGAAAGAAGGTATTCGGTTCCGGAAGATCTTCCGACAGGGTTTCTGATCCGGCATCCTGTATCTCGGGGGCGGTAATCTGCCTGCCGGATGCTGATTTCCCGGACATGATCTTCAGGATACAGTCTTCCGCACCGTCCGTAGAGACATTTTCTTTCGGCTGGGGTTCATCTGCGTTCTGTGTGTCGTAGGGCGGATATTCTTCTTCGGTTCCGTTTACGGCGGCATTATCCTGCCCGGAACTCCAGAGGGTTTCATCTTCTGTCCAATTTTCAGAATTTGTTTCATATTCTGTTTCCAGCATATTGGGATCCTCCTCATATTCTGTATCATACCTGCCGGCTTCATGAGACAGTGCTTTTTGTGCAGGGCGGAAAGAACGATACCATCTGCCTGAACCGATCAGAGAAAGCAGAAAGTTCATGAAAAAGCCGGAAGCTGTTGACAGCAGGCCAACTACAATATAATGTATGAGATTGTTATCCACCAGCAGTTCTGTCAGGTGCAGAGGTTTGGCAATACCTCTGACAGCCACGATCACGGCCGGGTGCAGGATATATATCCAGGTTGCAGCGGTACGTAATCTTTTTGCGGATTCAGATCGGATATACAACAGGCACTGGTAGAGGAAAAACATGACAGGAATCAGGGCAAAATACATACTGTCATGCCGCTGCAGTTCAAAATGCCGCAGGGTGAATGCTTCCCCTGTCATGACTGCAAAAGAGACTGCCAGGCCTCCGAGACGGAAAGGCAGCGACTCTGTTCCGGCAGAATTCTTTTTCGGCAGGACTGCCATCCACATGCCGAGTACCAGGAAAACAGGTGCAAGGAACAGACCGTTGCGGGTGTAGGAGAAGACGTGGAACAGCGCCTCATATATTGTTTCCAGAGCAGGAACCTTCTGTACCAGGCCATAATAACTGTCTCCCAACAGTCCGATGAGATACAGGACGGCCGATACAACTGTCATGCCGCCCAGACTCAGGAAGCGGCTCAGCAGGCAGATCAGCAGGATTCCCAGAATACAGGCCGGAAAATACCACAGGTGATAAAATGTTCCGTCAAATATAATCATACGAAAAATCGACCCTACTGTCATATCCGCGTAATGGTTTGCATAGATCCCCACAGGCAGATAGAGAAGGATGCAGAAAACATAGAGGAGTATGGTTTTCTGAAGAAATTTATAAAATCTGGCCAGGGATCTGACGGAAGGGTTCAGAAAACCAGCTCCTATGAAGTGTCCGGTCACCATCAGAAAGAAGGGCACGGCGACCCGGGCAAGGATTCTGGTAAGGAAAAAATCACCCCCCTCGCTGATAACAGCGAGGGGAGAGGTATGAATTGCAACTACAAGTAAAGCAGCAAAGATCCGGAAGATATCAAGTCCGCCGTAATTTCGTCTGGTACGCATCCGTATTCCTCCGTTTATGTCAAAATAAAACTCTCTGGGCCGTTATGCTTCTTCCAGTGCAAGATCCAGAATTCGGGAAAGCACCTGGCCGAAAGAATAGCCGGCAGCCTTCATCATGCCGGGATAACGGCTGTGTTCGGTGAAGCCGGGGATGGTATTGATCTCATTGAATACGATATCTCCTGTGGGAGTGAGAAACATATCCACCCGGGCAAAACAGCGGCATCCCAGAGCTTTATAGATTATCTTCGCTGTTTCCTTCAGTTCCGCGGCTTTGGCGCCGTCAATTCTGGCAGGCACATGGATAGCGGAGGTCTTCAGAGTATACTTTTCCGTAAAATCAAAGAAATCACCTGACAGTTCGATTTCATCCACTTCACCGGTTATAAGTTCTCTGTTGCCAAGCACTGCGCAGCCAACTTCGAATCCCGGGATGGTTTCCTCCAGAAGCACCTGGTTATCATACTCGAAGGCGAGAGCGATGGCCTCGGATAACAATTCCCGTCGGGAAATCTTGGAAATACCATAGGAGGAACCTGCCTTAACCGGCTTTACATAAATCGGATATCCCAGGGTATCCGCGAAGGCTTCTGCCGGGGCCAAATCCTCTCCTTTGTTCAGAACCAGATGTTTCGGCACACGGATGCCTTCCAGACTTACCAGTCTGTGTGCCCGGTCCTTGTCCATTCCCAGGGCGGAAGAGAGTGTGCCGCAGCCGGCCACAGGAATACCGGTCAGTTCCAGCAGGCCCTGGAGGGTTCCGTCTTCTCCGTTGCCGCCATGAAGCACGGGAAAAGCAATGTCTATGCAAATAGAATCAATGCCTCCCTTTTTTAACAGAAGGAGCCGTTTTTCCCCGCGGTTGGGAGAGAGCACTGCAGGGGTGCAGTCTGAGGGATTGCACCAGCTGTCATCCAGCAGTTTCTCCACCGGTCCGACGTAGTGGTACCAGGAGCCTTCCCGGGTAATGCCGATCAGCACCGGGTTGTACTTTTCCCTGTCCAGATTCAGAATGACACCGGAAGCGGAGGAGAGGGATACGCTGTATTCGGGGGAGCAGCCTCCGAAAAATACTGCAACATTTGTTTTTTTCATAATAAAATCCTTTCTATTCTGTCAAGCCGTTTTGTTTCGCCAAATTCTCAAAACCTGTCCTTTTATCCTACATCTAACGGGCGGAAAAGTAAATAGCCGGATGTTTAAATTTTCATTAAGACAGTCTGCATTTTTAGAGATTTTTAATGATATTTTTTCTTTATTTTACACATTTAAGGAGAGGATATGATATAATGACCTTATTCCATGAAAAAGAAACGGTCGGATGACCATCTAACTATGAACGGAACTGTGTTCATGATTGAATGACCTGATTCCAGGAAGGAAAGGGGGGTGGCGATGAGATTTAGAACCAGGCTGAGGGTTACTTTTGTGACAATCATTGCCCTGCCGCTGGTGCTGACGGCGCTGGCATTCTGTGGGATCGGGCTGTATCTGATGAATATTCAGGATGGATTTCCCATTGAGGAGCTGGATTATACGGCAATGACGGAGAATATTCGGGAAGTTGTGGATGCCACGGACAAGGTTTTTCTGAACCTGAAACGGCAGATTGAGACAGATCCTTCCAGGCTGGCGGACAGAGCATATTTGGAACAGCTGAATGCTCAGATTGTCAGGAAGACCACATACATTCTGGTCAGGAAAGAGAAGGAGCTCTATTTTGCCGGGAACAGGGAAGCAGCAGAGGCCATATTCCCCAGACTGCCTGCCTATGGTGAGCCTGAAGAATCGGCGGAATCCGGAATTTATTTTGACGATATGGATAAATATGTGAAACAGGCGGATTTCCTGTTCCCGGATGGCAGAGAGGGAAGCGCATTTGTGATCACCAAAGTAAATTCCCTGATTTCCAGGAAGCTGCTGGTGGATATGTTTGTGGCGATTTTCTTGATTCTGATTTTCACCGGTCTGATGCTGACCAGGTGGATTCATAAAGGGGTGTTTGATCCGGTTAACGAGCTGAATGTGGCAATGCGGAGGATTAAAGAGGGAAATTTCGACTATGTGCTGCAAACGGATGTGAAGGGAGAGATCGGAGATCTGTACCGAAATTACGAAGATATGCGTCTGCGTCTGAAAGAGAATGCCGAGGAGAACCGGGAGAGCGAGAAGCAGAACAGGGAGCTGGTGAGCAATATATCCCACGATCTGAAGACACCCATTACGGCGATCAAGGGGTACGTGGAAGGCATTATGGATGGTGTGGCGGATACTCCCGAGAAGATAGATAAATATATCAAGACGATTTATAATAAAGCCAATGATATGGAGCGGTTGATCAACGAGCTCACTTACTATTCCGGTATTGATAATAATAGGATACCGTATAATTTTCATCGAATTAACGTATCTGATTATTTTGGAGACTGCATTGAAGAAGTGGGATTGGATCTGGAGCAGAAAAACATTCAGCTGAATTATTCCAATCTGGCAGGAAGCGACACTGTTGTCATTGCCGATCCGGAACAGATGAAAAAGGTGATCAACAATATTATCAGCAACAGTGTGAAATATATGGATAAGCCTCATGGGATCATTGACATCCGGATTTTGGATGAAGCAGATTCCATCCGGATTGAGATTGAGGATAACGGTAAGGGCATTGTCCAGAAGGATCTGCCGAAAATCTTTGAACGGTTTTACCGGACGGATGCTTCCCGCAATTCTGCCCAGGGCGGCAGCGGGATCGGCTTGTCCATTGTGAAAAAGATTATAGAGGATCACGGCGGTTATATCTGGGCTACCAGCAGGGATGGTGAAGGAACCTGTATGCATTTTGTATTGAGGAAGTATATTGAGCTTCAGGAGGAATTCTGAAAAGGGAGAAAGGATTGAAGAAAGGCGGAGTAAGGAAGATGAGCAGGATTCTGATTATTGAAGATGAGGTGGCGATTGCTGATCTGGAGAAGGATTATCTGGAGCTGAGTGATTTTCAGGTGGATATCTGTAATTCCGGAGATGAAGGACTGGTCATGGCATTGAAAGAAGACTATGGGCTTGTAATCTTGGATTTGATGCTGCCGGGTATGGATGGCTTCGATGTATGCAGAAAGATCAGGGAGGAGAAAAATATTCCCATATTGATGGTTTCTGCGAAAAAGGATGATATCGACAAGATCAGAGGACTTGGTCTGGGCGCTGATGACTATATGACGAAGCCTTTCAGTCCCAGTGAACTGGTGGCCCGGGTGAAGGCCCATATGGCAAGGTATGAGAGGCTGGTGGGAACCAATCAGAAGCCCCAGAATGATATTGTGGAGATCCGGGGAATTCGGATAGACAAAACGGCCCGCCGTGTCTATGTAAACGGCGAAGAGCGGACATTTACCACCAAGGAATTTGATCTGCTGACTTTCCTGGCGGAAAATCCCAACCATGTATATACCAAGGAGGAATTGTTTCGGGAAATCTGGGATATGGATTCCATCGGTGATATTGCGACAGTCACGGTACACATCAAGAAGATTCGGGAGAAGATCGAAAAGGATACGGCCAAGCCCCAGTATATCGAGACCATCTGGGGTGTGGGGTATCGGTTTAAGGTATAAGAAGAGGAGAACCAGAAAACCGGAAAGCGCGGATTTTCTGGTTTTTCTTTTTGTTATCTGAAAGAGATATTCAGAAGCGTTTTCTGCATGTTATGCACGGAAAATCAGATCCTGTCAGCCGTATCCGGACGGAGGCGGAATCAGCTTGAACATTTGCACTGAAGTGTTATATAATGGCAGTAGCTGACAACAGGTAGAAAACAAAACAACGGACATGGGGGAGAAGGTATGCTGCCGGAAGCATTTACGGAAAGAATGCAGAAGATGCTGGGGGAGGAATATGAAGCTTTTCTGGAGACATTTGAGGAGGAGCGGTATCAGGCGCTGCGGTTGAATCCGCTGAAAATCGGGATGGACGGTTGCAGTGCAGCGGAAAGGTACGGTCTTGATGCTGCGGATTCGGAAAGGGTGCCCTGGGCGGAGAACGGATACTACTATACGGCGGAAGAACGGCCGGGAAAGCATCCTTATCATGAGGCGGGGCTGTACTATATTCAGGAACCCAGCGCAATGGCGCCGGCAGAGCTGTTGGGGGTAAAGCCGGGGGAGCGGGTTCTGGATCTGTGTGCAGCACCAGGTGGGAAAAGTACCCAGATCGGGGCAAAGCTCCTGGGGAAGGGAATCCTGGTATGCAATGAAATTCATCCTGCCCGGGCCAAAATATTGTCTGAAAATATGGAACGGATGGGGATTGCAAATGCATGTGTTATGAGTGAAGCACCAGAGCGTCTGGTACGGTTTTTCGGCGGATTTTTTGACCGGATATTGGTGGATGCCCCCTGTTCCGGAGAGGGGATGTTTCGTAAAAATGAGGAAGCTTATCGGGAGTGGAGTCCGGAAAATATAGCGCTTTGTGCGGAACGGCAGGATAGGATACTGGACAGCGCGGCGTGCATGCTGCGCCCAGGAGGGACATTGGTGTATTCTACCTGCACCTTTGCGCCGGAGGAAAATGAGGGCAGCGTGAGCCGCTTTCTGCGCCGCCATGGAGCGTTTTCCATAAGATCTGTGGAAAAAGAGCTGCTGGGTCTGGCAGGTTGTGACGGTTCGGCAGCATATCTTGCCCGGGTTAAGCCGGAGGCAGAACAGGCATTGCCCGGAATGGAAGCCGCGGTGCGCCTGCTGCCCCAGCGCGTCCGGGGAGAGGGACATTTTGCAGTGCTGCTGCAGAAGGACGGGGGAATGCCCGGATCTCCGGTTTCCGGGGATGGGAACGCGGTGGGGTGCAATACAGAGAAAAGACGTGAGGATGCTGCAGAGCCCGGCATGAGTGAAAGACGTATGGAGACGAAGGCTGCAGAGAGTAACATGGGCAGAGGCTGCGGGGAAAAATACCGGGCAGAGACCAGCACATGCGGAAACAGGGGAAGCTCCAGGAGGTCCGGAAAGGCTCGAAAGGAGAATTCTTGCTGTTCCGAGATGGAACTGGAATCAATTGCTGTATTTACATCTGAAAATATTCGATTATGCAATCATGCGCCGGAAACCGGGGACCAGGATCTTTTTCAGGAGATCGGACAGGTCCTGGGGATGGGGCGTGAAGTACGTCCCGTCCGGTTTGGGGAACAGATTTACCTTGTTCCGGAACAGCTGCCCCTGCTCAATGGCTTGAAGGTGCTGCGGCCGGGAATGCATCTCGGAGAATTGAAAAAGAACCGCTTCGAACCCTCCCATGGACTGGCAATGGCACTTTGTCCCATATATGCGGTGCATGTGTGGAATCTTGATGCCCGGGATCCGCTGGTGACGGCTTATCTGAAAGGGCAGACGTTTCCGGCAGCGGGAGAGCGGGGATGGTATCTGATCTGTGTGGATGGTTTCAGCATTGGCTGGGGAAAACTTGCCGGAGGGATCATGAAAAATCATTATCCTATTGGACTTCGGCGGAAAGATTTTCGGGAAGACGGGAGGAAGGCGGAATGAGGAACCAAAAAGGAAAAGCCAAATGTATGGACCGCAGGACATTTCTGATGGTTCTGGGTATTCTATCCCTGTTGGGCTTCCTTCTGCGCTGGACCGGCATCCGGTTTCGGGGCGTGGACTATGAACAGTGTCTGGAGGCCTGGTTTCTGCAGCTGAAAGAGGGCGGCAGTCTGGCGGCACTGGCGGATTTTCAGGGAGATTACAACGTTTTTTACGCAACGATTTTGTACTTCCTTACATTGCTGCCGGTAGAGCCTGTCATCAGCATTAAGATGGTGTCCATTTTGTTTGACTATCTGGGAGCCGGGGTAGCGATGAAGATGGGGATGGCGGCTGGAGAGGCGCGGGACAATTCCTGTTTATACGGAGCAGCAGCTTACGGCCTGGTTCTCTGTAATCCTGTGGGTGTAATCAACAGTGGATATCTGGCACAAAGTGAAGGGATCTGGGCGTCTCTGGCGTTACTCAGCTTCTGGTATATCTGGCAGGAAAAGCCGGTGAGGGGAATGTGGGCGTTGGGAGCGGCGCTGGCTATGAAACTGCAAAGTATCTTTATCCTTCCGCTGATTCTGATTCTCTACTTTTATAAAAAGAAGTTTTCCATCCTGCATCTGCTCTGGGTGCCGGCGGCCATACAGGTACTGTGTATTCCTGCCATATTGGGTGGATGCCCGGCGGATATTGCGTTTCGGACCTACGGTGAGATGCTGGGGGAATATCCGTTTCTGTACTATTACTATCCCAATATCTGGACGTTTTTTAAGGAGGCGCCCTACTATCAGTTTGGAAGTGCGGCGGTGATCATCACTTTTACCGCGCTGTTGTTGTTTGCGGTACTGTTTATGCAGTCCCAAACAAAACACACGCTGCGGGATGTCATGGAGTATGCTGTGTGGACTACCATGACCTGTGCCATGCTTCTGCCCTGTATGCATGAGCGCTACAATTATATGGCGGAGCTTCTGCTGCCGGTGTGTGCTCTTTTTCACCGAAAGCTTAGGATTCCTGCGTTGGTGCTGGTGCTGCTGTCTATGCAGTGCAATGGGCAGAGCTACCTGGGGTGGGAATTTGTATCTCATTACGGCTTGGCGGCAGGAAATCTGATCATTTATTTTTACCTGACCTGGAGATGCTTTCAAAGATTGTATCAGGCAGAGAGAAGGGAGGCAGAATCGTGTTAAAAGCGGAAAAAAAGCTTCTTTTATGGGCGGAGCGGCATATGCTTCTGTTGACGGTTTTGATGGCGGCAGCGCTGGGCCTTTATCTGCGCCGGGCAGCAGTCTGGTGGACGGCGCCAGATGCAGGAGCCCTATTCGACCGACATGAAAACAATATACAGTCCTCTTTTTATCATCTTGTTGTATATGCGGCGCAGTACCTGCCGGCATTGCCGCTGCATACGGTAAAATGGCTGGCCGGAGGGGCGGATTATGTAGTAGCATTGCTGTTTGCGGCGATTGCCTGCGGACAGAAGGAGAAGCTGAAGCATACCTTTTGCTTCGTTGTGTGTCTGCTGTCTCCTGTGGTATATCTGCGGGGTATATGTTGGGGACAGATTGATTCCGTGGCTTTTGCATTTTTGCTGGGCGCATATCTGCTGTGGGAAAAAGGGAAGAATTTTGGGGCCGTATTCCCGGCCATATTGGGTGCGGCGTTGTATCCCGGTTATTTTCTGGTCATTTTTGGCTGGATGCTGTCTCGAAGGAAGGCATTCGGCAGAGGAGACCGGCTCTGTTTTTGGGGAATGGCTGTAGGGGGAATTTTTGTGCTGGGGACAGCCGGAGTATTTTTGGGAGAAGGCTGGATGAAGGGGCTGGCCTCAGGTATCCGGTGGATCAGCTATGAACCATATCAGGGCGTGATGCTTCAGGAGCCTCTGGCATGGGGAAAACAGATGGTGAATGTATTTGGGTATGGGGCGGCTATGCTCAGTGGGATAGAGGCCTGCCGGCACAGGATTCCTTATGCAGCCGCGCTGCTGACCCACCTGGCGGTTCTGCTGGTCTATGGCAGTCTGCTTTTTCCGGCTGCGATTGGGATATAGATGAAAACAGTGGAAAGGCAGACTGTCAGGGAGAGAAGAACGGAATGGACAGGAGAAAGCCGGGAAAGGCTGACATCGTATGGACGAGGCTGAAGACAGCCGGGAAAAGGTCAAAAGGATACAAGTGCAGCATCACGATGAAGAAGGATGGCTGCAGAGCGGGGAAACAGGCAATATGAAAACGGAATTGATATATGAGGATAGGGAGATACTGGTGGTATATAAACCGGCAGGGTTTGCGACTCAGACAGCAGGCATAGGGCAGGCTGATGTGGTGAGTGAATTGAAAAATTATATATGGCAAACCGACAGAAAAACTGAGCAGACCAAACCGGCCGGGAATACGCAACCGTATCTGGGAGTGATTCATCGATTGGATCAGCCGGTGGAAGGGCTGTTGGTATTTGCCAGGAATGCAAGGGCAGCGGCGCATTTGAGCAGACAATTGCAGAGGCAGGATGCGGAAGGAGGATTCTGCAAATGCTATTATGCGGTAGTTTGCGGCCGGCCGCCGGAACTGGAGGGAAGGTTGGAAGATTATCTTCGGAAACGTGACGGCAGAGCAGAGATTATGGAATTATCGTCAAAAGAGGGAAGCGGGTGGGAGGCCCGCAGAGCCTGTCTGCGGTATCGTATCTTGCAGATTCTGGACAGGCCGGAGATCGCCCTGGCGGATATTCGACTGGAAACCGGGAGGTTTCATCAGATCCGGGCTCAGATGGCGCATGGGGGAATGGCTCTTCTGGGGGACAGAAAGTACGGAGACGACAAAAGTCTCCGGATTGGTGGGGAGCTGGACATTCAAAATGCGGCGCTCTGCGCATACCGGCTGGAATTCGTACATCCTGTTTCCGGAGGGAAGATGGAGTTTCAGGTGAAGCCCGGAGGAAAGGCATTTTCCTTTTTTTCACAGTTATGAATGATTGAAAAAAATACCATACTATTACTTGACAGAAGAGGGGTTCCGGCATTTTCAGAATGATAGAAGGCACTGCTGTATCGCAGCAGCATATGGGAAACCGGGGCGGAAAGGTGTAAGGAAACAGTATGGCAGAGAAAATAAAAGAAAACAAAATGATTTTGCTGCTCCTTCTGACAGGAGCAGTTTATTTTTTCCTGAAGGTGATAGCTCCGTTGACGGCGCCGGTTTTGACGGCAATCCTTTTTGTGACGATATTTGGATCCCTGTTTCAGAAGATGCAGAAGAGGATGAAAATTCACAGACAGATCGGTGCATTGCTTTTGCTGCTTCTGGCGGGAGGGATATTGGCCATACTGCTGTGGATTCTGTTTTCCTGGATCGTGGGAAGTCTGCCCGGTCTGGTGAGAGGGCTGGATTCACTGGGGACAGATTTGTCTTACTTTGTGCATGAGATCTGCAATGTGGTGGGGAGGTGGCTGGGAGTGGACAATTTATATCTGGAGCAGCTCCTGTCGGTATGGATTCAGGATGGGATTGATTATTTTCAACTGCAGTTATTGCCGGATATGCTGTCTCATTCGCTGACATATGTTAAGACGGCGGGCGCTGTGGGTGGATTTCTGGTGACCTTCCTGATCGCCGCGATTCTGCTGGCAAAAGATTATGACGAAATCATGAATCGAATGTTGGACCGGGAGGAATGCCATGTGTTTCTCGAGATCATCTGCGGTATTATACGATATATCGCTACTTACGTGAAGGCACAGTTGATTATTATGAGTATCATCGGAACCCTGGCTGCAGCAGCATTGGAAATCAGCGGGATTCGACACGGCATTCTGTGGGGATTGCTGGCCGGACTTTTGGACGCACTGCCCTTTATCGGAACAGGGGTAGTGCTGGTGCCGCTGGGGTTACAGCAATTGTTTCTGGGAGGCTATGTCCGGGCTGCAGTGTGTCTGCTGGTGTATGTGGTGTGCATATTTGTCCGGGAACTGCTGGAACCCAGGCTGATCGGCAGGAAGGTGGGTGTTTCCCCGATTGCCATATTGGTGTCCATCTATGGGGGAATTAAGCTGTTCGGCCTTTGGGGGATTATCGGAGGGCCGCTGGGATTTGTCATTATTTATCAAAGTTATGTCAGTCTGGAGAAACGGATTGAGAATGAATCAAATGAAAATAATATCAGATTCTAAAACTTTTTCGGGAATAGCCGGATTATATAGAGTGAGAGGACAGAGTATGGATGTACAATGAGCTGTCAAAGCCGGACCGGGGGGAAGAGCAGCGGAAGACGCTGGCAGAACGAAAGGGGAAGCCGGGACGGGATACACAGCAGAGAGTTGCCGGTGAAAGGTTTCGTGTAACTCGGCAGGGGAAGAGACCGGGGGATACAGGAAAGCATCCGAAGAAAAGTTTGGTTTGCCGGTAAAAAGGAGTCGGTGTGGAAGAGCGTCAGTGGATACGAGCTGTCCATAAAGGAGAAAAACGGTATCTTGCAGATATTGCCGAGAAGTATTACGATGATATCTTTCGTTTTTGTGTCTTTTTTACGGGAGATCGTGAGGATGCCTATGATTTGACTCAGGAGACTTTTCTTCGGTTTATCCGTTATGTGGAGGGATACCATGAGCGCAACCTAAAGGGATATTTATTGACCATCGCAGCGAATGTGTGCCGGAGTGCCATGGGAAAGCGGGGAAGGGAGAACAGGCGGCTGGTTTCGCTTGACACATTTCAGGAGGAAGAAGGGGAGCTGGGAAGGTCCGGTGAAGATAATATGGATTCTGATGGCAGTAACCGGGGGAGCAGGCATCTTCCGGAGCAGCATGTATTGGAACGCGATGTTCATGAAAGGCTGATGGGTGCGCTGGCAAAGCTGCCGGAAATGCAGAGAGAAGCTATTTTGCTTTATTATCTGCAGGATATGAAATATCGTGAGATAGGACATATGACAGGAGTGTCGGTTTCGACTGCCAAATCCAGAGTTCGGCAGGGGATGGAGAAATTGCAGGAAAACCTGAAGAGGGAAGATTTTTTCGATTGATGTCCGGAGATAATTTTCAGAAGCGCAGGATTAGAGCAGAGTTGAGGCTAACAGGCCGGAGAGACAGGAGCAGGCAATGAAAGAGAGACAGATGGAAAAAACTGACAAAAAGAAAGGGAAGAGAAGGAACAATAGAGTGAAGGCGCTAAAAGGTGAAAAAGAGCGGACAGGTCTCAATCGCTTTTATGAGAAAAAACGGGAAAAAGAAAATGGCGTGGAGGAATGTGCAACAGCAGATGCAGTCAGGAGATTGAAGCAGGAATGTATGCCGGATCCGGAGCGAAGAAAGCAATCTCTAGCTGAAATACGACAAAACATATCGAAAAAGACGTTTTGTCGCACCCCTTTTCCTGGAGAGCTGCTGGCCGTCCAGATACAGTATCTATCAGCCGGTTTTTGGATTCTGCAGGGAATCTTCATTGTTGCGATGATACTTTTCGTGGAACGGGCATCCGGAGGTAAGAGAGAGCTTGCAGACTATCTGCAGTGGACTTCCGTTATAGCTGCCTGGATGGGTGTGGCAGGATGCAGTCAACTGAGCAGACATTTTTCCAGGGGAATGGCAGAGCTGGAGCAGAGTTGTTATTTTAATCTGTCCCAGGTGTGGACGATACGGATGGCGTTCTCGGGTCTGGTGGATATTGGGGTTCTGACTCTCTGCGGCGGCAGGATTGCGGAGCGGGCAAAGGCGCCGTTTGGGGCGGTATGTGTGTATATTCTGGTGCCTTTTGTGCTGGCTAATGTGTGCTGTCTGTTCTTTTTCACGGCATTGCGGGGAGGCAGAAGTCGTTATGTTCAGCTGGCGATGGCGTTTGTGACAGGGACTCTGGCGGCAGTTCCTGCAGCAACACCGGGGGAGGCTTATGCCGGGGCCCGTCTGTGGAAATGGGGGGCAGTGCTGGCAGCAGGCGCTGTATTCTATCTGTGGCAGCTACGGTGTATATATAGAAAAATCAGAAGGGGTGAGATGGTATGTTGGAACTGACTTTAGAAGGGGTGACGAAGAGGTATGGAGACATGGCGGCAGTTAATGGCGTTTCCTGCACCCTGACCAATGGGGTCTACGGGCTGCTTGGGCCAAACGGTTCCGGCAAGACCACCCTTCTGCGCATGATCTGCGGCATTCTGGAGGCAACAGAGGGCAGAGTGCTGTACGGAGGCAGCAGTATACGGGATCTGGGGGCAGAATATCGCAGAGTTCTGGGTTATCTGCCTCAGGAGTTCGGATATTATTCGGAATTCACGGCAAAGCGATTCTTAATGTACCTGGCGGCGTTGAAAGCAATGGGGAAAACAGAAGCCGGGGAGAAGGTGGAGGAACTGCTGCGGAAGGTGGACCTGGACAGAGACAAGAATCGGAAGATTAAAACCTTCTCAGGAGGCATGGTGCGTCGTCTGGGAATCGCCCAGGCTCTGTTAAATGATCCGGAGATTCTGATTCTGGATGAACCTACTGCAGGGCTGGATCCCAGAGAGCGCATTCGATTTCGAAATATCATTAGTACGTTGTCCAGAAAACGAATCATTCTTCTCTCCACTCACATTGTGCCGGATGTGGAATACATAGCGGATGAAATCCTTCTGATGAAGGAGGGAAAGCTGCTGGCAATGGGGGATATGGGACGGTTGCTGGAGCTGGCGAGGGGGAAAGTGTGGGAATGTATCGTGAAGCCGGAGGACACAGAGCGGTATCAGGCTTATTTTAATGTCAGCAGCCTGAAAAATACAGAAAATGGTGTCAGACTGCGTATTGTCTCAGACAGGCGCCCTATGGAGGAGGCCCGGCCTGCGGATCCGGATCTGGAGGATGTCTATCTGTATTATTTCCGGGAACAGTGAGTTCGGTGCTGATACTTTAAAAAGGTCCATGGCAGGAGAGACAGCAATGCCACATGGAGATAGGAGAGAAAAGATGTTCCATACAGAAGTCTACCGTATATTGTCAAAGAAGATAAATCTGGCAGTCATGCTGGCTGGGATGCTGTTTGCTTTATATTATGCCATGGGAAACACGGTCTGGGGAGAGGGATTGATCGATGACGGCAGAATCTATAAGAAGACAGAAGCCATTGCCAGAGACCAGGAGATTGCGGCCGAATTTTCCGGCGTTCTGACAGCGGATACGGTACAGGCCATCTGGGAGAAATATGGTCCTCCTGTTAATTATGAGAACCGCAGTACTACCTGGGAGGGACTGCAGGCAGCCGCGTCAGATGGCGGCAATGATAATTTCTGCAACCGCTTCGTGGTGAGAGTTTTCGGAGAGCCCGTCATGGAGGATGGGGAGATTGTCTATAGACTGAGGGATGGATGGAGGGAAAGCCGGTACCTGCAGGGGAATTATGTGTTTGGCTATGCAGGGGGGAGCACATGGTATTGGGACAGGTTTTGCATTGCATTTGCACTGGGACAGCTGGCGATTATCGTTTGTTTGTGCCCGCTGTTTGTGGAAGATTATGCCTGCCGCACCGCAGATGTTATTCTGTCCACACCCAAAGGCCGTTTTACAGTCTGGAAGACCCGTATGGCGGTAGGCGGATTGTTGGCATCGGTATATTACTGGATGTGCTGCGGAAGTATTTTTTTCCAGTACATTGCTTTTTATGGTGCAGATGGTCTGGCTGTCAGCTGCCGGCTGGCAGGTTTGCCCATGGATGTTAAATATGACTACATATCTACAGGCAAATGCCTGCTTGTATTGTATCTGTGCGGATGGGGATCTACGTTGGTACTGGTTGCTCTTGTGGGAGCCGTTTCCGCCTCAGGCAGACAGCTGTTCTCTGTATTGGTACGGTCGCTGCTGCTCTATGCAGGACCTCTGGCGGTGGTAAAAATTGTCCTGGACACATTGCCCATGGGAAGAGTCAACAGCATGCTGCATCTGGTGTGTTACAGCATGCCGTTGTCCTATCCGGGGACATTTGCTGAGGCACCGGCCAGAGGGAAGGCAGTACTGACAGCCTTGATGCTGACAGTGGCCGCCACAGCCACTGCAGCGGGGGCGTACCGGTACTGCCATCACCAGGTAGGGCAGTAGGAAGAGAACGGTCATATTGCAGACTTATCACGGAAACGGTGCCGCCGGCTTCAAGTGGGCAGACTGTCGTTCGTCATCAGTTTTTTGGCAATTTTCTGCAGGGTTTCCTGTGACAGGAAAGGCGCAAGGCCGGAGATATGCCCATATTCATTTTTCGGAAGGCTATCCAATAACTTGTCCAGAGTGCTGTGTCCCAGAAAAGGAGCCAGGGAAACAATCCCGGACATATCTTCCGCAGCATCCGTATTCAGAACCAGCCTGCTTAAGGTCTCGTGGCTCAAAAAGGGAGCCAGCCCCGCAATCTGCCGGAGATTGCCCTGTGGCTGAATCTTTTCCATCAGCTTGTCCAGGGTGTCATGACCAAGGAAAGGAGCCAGGGAAACAATCCCGGACATATCTTCCGCAGCATCCGTATTCAGAACCAGCCTGCTTAAGGTCTCGTGGCTCAAAAAGGGAGCCAGCCCGGTAATCTGCCGGAGATTGCCCTGTGGCTGAATCTTCTCAATCAGCTGATCCAGGGTGTCATGACCAAGGAAGGGTGCGAGGGCTATGATTCCGTACATGTCGT
>CAJTXE010000031.1:0-19775 GCA_910580225.1 uncultured Acetatifactor sp. | reverse complement strand
CGGAGATTGCCCTGTGGCTGAATCTTCTCAATCAGCTGGTCCAGGGTGTCATGACTAAGGAAAGGGGCCAGGGATGTGATGCCGGACATATCCGTGTCACCATCTGCATTGAGAACCAGTTTGTTCAGGGTTTCGTTGCTTAAAAAAGGAGCCAGCCCGGTGATTTCCTGGAGGCTGCCTGCAGGCACTTTCTGCACCAGGCTGTCCAGAAACTGATGGTCCAGAAAGGGAGCCAGTCCGGTGATAGCGGACAGATTCAGGTTTTCCTCTTCCTGCTGCTCAAGGGTATCTTCCACCAGCTTCTCTACATCGGCAGGAGGGAGGATAGGGGCGACTTCTTCGATTTCCTGGTAGGTAAGGACTTCCTGGACAGATTCATTTGTATCTTCCTCTTTATTAATGATCCGTTCCAGGGTTTTGGATGTGTCTGTGCCCAGAAGTTCTTCCAGGCTGATGTGCAGAACGCGACCGAGCTGTTCCAGCTTGGCGATATCGGGCATGGAATTGCCCCGCTCCCAGTTGGAGACAGCCTGATAACTGACTTCCATGGTATCTGCCAGATTCATTTGTGTCATATTTTGGGAGATTCTTGCCTCCCGAATTTTTCTTGCTACAAGCATGGTATCGAACATAATTTTACCTCTTTTTCTGTTCAGCAGTTACATTTTGAGTGCCTGCTGTGTCTTGTTTTACAGTTACTTTTTGAAGTTTACAGCTTCTTATTCAGCAGCACATTTTGAACGGCTGTCATTTTCTGATGAACAGATGCATTTTGGGGCAGTTGTTTCATGATTAACGGCCGCAATTAAAATGTTGACTGTTTCTTATTGGCCAGGGACACTTTGGAGCGTGTTTGCTGTATCCTGGCGGCACCTCTGTCAGACTGACGTCGGGTATGACAGAGAAGGTTTTGGGTGCCGCAGCTTTCTGCAGGTATGTCTGTGCGGCAGCAGTCCCGGGTACGATTTTATTATAGCGGATTGGGGCGAAATATGGAATAAAGAGATGCTTGAGTTGGAAAATAACAATGAGAAAAGAATCCCGGGAACCCACTTGCCATTTCCAGGAGACTATGCTACAATACGGATTTAAGTGAATAAAGACATGACAGGTGCCGGGGAGCGCAGTTTTCAGGCGTTTGGCCCGGTGAAAAGGGAAGCAGGTGCAAGACCTGCACGATCTCGTCGCTGTAAGAGAGGAGTTTTGCTTCCGCCGTAATATGGAAACGGAACCGGATCGCGGGGGGTAGAGTGTATGGAATCGGATGTGAGGGTCCGGGTCATATGGAATCGTACCGTGAGGGGGTGTATGGAACCGAACTGTGAGAATCCGGGGTGTACAGAGCCGTTAAAGTGAGGTGTGTGTCACTGGGAGTTTTCCCGGGAAGACGAAGCAGAGTGTAGATACTCAAGTCAGAAGACCTGCCTGTTGTGGGTACTGTGTAACTTTATCGGGACGAAATTTTGTCTCAACTGTTACTTGAAGCCACGAGGAATTGGCGGGTACGGTATGCACAGGCGGACTCTATAGGAGTCTGACTGCATATAGAAAGAACGGGAAGCATTTTGGTGAAGCTTTCTGCGTTTTACTGCAGAGAGCGGGAATGTGTCCTGTTGTTTAAGTACGCCAACTCCTGCGGTATCGTGGGAGTTTTTTAATTCCTGTTTTTATTCACTGCAGATAAGAGCCGTTGTGCGGGGCGATGGGGAGGTTTGGGATCAGACCGGAATTTCCCACCGGCAGTACAGAGTGACGGTATGATCAGTGGTGGTATACATCACAGAATGGAGGAGAATATGGAAAACAAAAGTGCAGACAAAAGTAAGAAAACCCTTATTGCAGGACTGGCGGCATTGGTGGTTCTGATCTCTGTTTTGGCGGTCATTTTCATCAAATTCCGGGAGAAGCCTGTGGAAGGCAGCAAATCCATTACAATTGAAGTGGTGGACAAGGAGGGGGAGAGTAAAGCCTATGAGCTGAAGACAGATGCGGAGTACCTGCGGCAGGCTATGGAGGAAGCAGAGGGGCTGACTTTTTCCGGAGCAGAGAGTGATTACGGAATGATGGTAGATACAGTGAACGATTTGACCGCTGATTATCCTACAGATGGGGCATACTGGTCCTTTTATGTGAACGGAGAGTACTGCAATTACGGAATCGATACTCAGCCGGTGGCGGACGGAGATGCTTTTTCCATCGTCTATACTATAGATTGATGGAATGGGGCGGTTTTTCACCAAAATACGATATTGTATGCGCTGTGGGCATCTGGTGCGGCGGATGCAGTGGACAGAGACAAAGAAAGCGTGATTCGATATGAGGACGGAACAAAGAAAGCGGAAAATTACCGTACAGGATATAGCCATGGTGGGCGTGATGGTGGCAGTGATAGAGGTGAGCAAGGCGGCGTTGGGCTTTTTGCCCAATATTGAACTGACCAGCTTCTGGATCATTCTGTTCACTCTCTTTTTTGGATGGAGGATTCTGCTGGTGGTACCTGCTTTTATCTTAATTGAGGGGGCGGTCTATGGTTTCGGCCTCTGGTGGGTCATGTATCTGTACGCCTGGCCTTTGCTGGTTCTGACAGTATGGCTGTTTCGGGCGCAGGAGTCTGTGTGGTTCTGGAGTATTCTTTCTGCGGTATTCGGTTTGCTGTTCGGGTTTCTGTGTGCCGTTCCCTATGTGGTGATGGGCGCGATAGACGGCGGGCTTACAGGTGGTCTGACGGCCGGTTTTGCCTGGTGGGTGGCAGGCATTCCCTGGGATATTGCCCATGGGGTGGGGAATTTTGTTCTGATGCTGGTTCTGTACAGGCCTGTGCGGATGGCTATGAAAAGGGCGGCTGGCTGTGCAAACGGTAAGAAGCAGGAGGACTGTTGATTCAGTCCTCCTCGTCTTCGGCCAGCGGCAGGGAGAAGATAAACTCGCTGCCCACTCCTTCCGTACTGATTACATTGATGTTTTCTCCATGGCAATTGATAATTTCTTTTACAATTGCCAGTCCAAGCCCCGTGCCTTTCTTATCTTTACCCCGGGACAGGTCCGATTTATAAAATCGATTCCAGATCATCTTCAGGTCATCTTTGGGAATTCCGATTCCGGTATCCTTGACAGATACAAACAGTTTATTGTTCTTCACATAGGTTTCCACCCGGATGACGGAATCTTGATGGCTGAATTTGATGGCATTGTCCAACAGGTTGTAGAGAACCTGCTGAATTTTGTCCATATCGGCATAAACATACAGTTCGTCTCCGGTGAGAACCATTTCGATGACAATGGTTTTCTTTCGGCAGGTACCTTCGAAGGACATGGCTGTGGCCCGGAGGATGCTGTTGATATCGAAATCGGTGCGGTCAAGAAGCATTCCCCTGGTATTCAGATTGTTCAGAGAGAGCAGGCTGTTGGTGAGTTTGGTGAGCCGCTCCGTCTCGCTCAATACGATATTGAGGTATTTGTCATGCATTTCTGACGGAATGGTGCCGTCGATCATAGCATCCAGATAGCCTCGAATGGAGGTCAGGGGGGACCGGAAGTCATGGGAGACATTTGCCACAAATTTCTTCTGGTCGTCCTCCGCTCCGGCGATCTGGCTTGCCATGTAGTTCAGACAGGCTGCCAGATAGCCGATCTCATCATCACTTTCCACCTGAAATTCATAGTGCATGTTGCCGGCAGCATACTGTTCTGTGGCATAAGTGATTTTCCGGAGAGGAATATATACCATTTCAGTAAAAAAGATCAGAATAATCAGGGACAGCAACAAGAGGATCACCAGTGTAATATAAGAGATATTCAGCATATTGTTGCAGGATTCCTGGATTTTCTCCATACTGCAGTGGATAACCACATAACCTTTCACCATATAACGGTAAGTAATAGGCGAAAAGACACTGATCATATCCGTTTCAAAATTACCGAAGAAGTCGTTGACCATATAGTAGGAACCGCTGGTGGCTGTTGGGTCGAAATTTTCTATGGTGATTTCTTCCTCTACATTCAGGGGGCGGTCCGTATCCAGCACCAGGCGCCCGGAAGGGTTGATGATGCGGATGGTGGAGTCCAGGTAGATGGCCAGAGAGTCCAGCTGGTCTTTTACGGTTTCCAGATCGGTCTCACTGGCATACAGCCCGGTGGCATAGGTGTCTGAGATGCGGGAGGCTTCCACATAGAGATGTTCGGCTTTTTCCCGTACCAGATGTTCTGTGGTCATACTGGGTACAAAGGTAGTGACAATGATGAAGCTGAACACACCGAAGATACAATAAGCCAGCAGGAATTTGAGGTAAAGGGTTTTTTTCATGTATTCCGCACCTCAAATTTGTAGCCGACGCCCCAGATGGTGCTGATTTTCCAGTTGGCATGGTCCTTGATTTTCTCCCGGAGGCGTTTGATATGAACGTCCACTGTACGGGTATCGCCGATGTATTCATATCCCCAGAGCTGGTCCAGGAGCTGTTCTCTGGTGAAGACATGGTTCGGGGAGGAGGCCAGGAAATAGAGAAGCTCCAGCTCCTTGGGAGGCATGTCTATGGTGCGGCCTTTGTAGAGGACTGAGTAATTGGTCAGATTTACGGACAGGTCGGTGTACTGGACACATTTTTCGCTGGGAGCGGCAGGGGCGGGAGCAGCGGGCTTGTAGCGGCGCAGCACTGCCTTGACGCGTGCCACCAGTTCCTTGGTGTCAAAGGGCTTTTCAATGTAGTCGTCAGCACCCAACTCCAGTCCCAGCACTTTGTCAAATATTTCACCCTTTGCAGAGAGCATGATAATGGGGACTGTGTATTTATTTCGAAGTTCTCTGCAGACCTGATAGCCGTCTATGCCCGGAAGCATGATGTCCAGCAGAATCAGGTTGGGAGAAAAACTTTCCATGGCGGGAAGCACGGATTCACCGTCGTTGGCTATCTGTGTTTCGTAACACTCTTTGGTCAGGTACAGGGCGATAAGCTCGGCGATGTTGTTGTCGTCATCTACAATCAAAATCTTCTGTTTTGCGGCCATAGTTTGTGCTTCCTTTCTGCAGTTTTATTTAAAGGTGACAATCGTGACGCCGGAGTCCCCTTCGCCGTATTCTCCGAGGCGGTACTCCTTCACGTATTTCAGGCGTTTCAAGTGTCCGTGGACGGCATTGCGCAGAGCACCGGTTCCCTTGCCGTGGACTACCCGGACGTTGGGCAGATGGGCCAGATAAGCATCGTCCAGGTATTTGTCCAGGACCGAGAGGGCTTCGTCCACGGTCTTGCCCAGGAGATTAATCTCCGTGGAGATGGACATGGTCTTGGACATCTTCATCTTGCCGGAGCCGGAACCACCGCCGCTGCGCGAAAGTACGGGGGCGGTGATGGCTTCATCCTCCGCATAGACCAGATCCTTCACATTGGTGTGGGTGCGGATGATGCCGCATTGCACGAATAGGGCTCCCTTTGCGTCGGGCAGTGTGCTTACGGTGCCCTTCAGGCCCATGGAAACGATCTTCACGGCATCGCCTTTTTTCAGCTTTTTGGGATCGATGGTTTTCTTTTCCGGGGCTCTTAAGGGAGCAGTACCGTTTATGGAGAGGCGTTCGTTCTTCTCGCTGATCTTGTCCCGGACTTTCTGGCGTTTCTTTTCCAGGTCCCTGATGTCTGAACTCATACCGGCTTTGTGGAAATCCCGTATGGTTTCGTCTGCAATTTCCTTTGCCTCTTGAAGAATCTCTCTCGCTTTCTCATTTGCCTCCCGAAGGATCCGGTCTTTGGCCTGATCGATCTTCTCGTTTTTCTGTTTCAGCTGCTCCTGCAAAGTGCGGATATTTTCTTTGTAACGGGCGATCTCCAGGCGGTCCTTTTCAATGGTAACGCGGCTTTCTTCCAGATCGGAGATCACATCCTCAAAGGTCTTGTCTTCCCTGCCGATCTGTTCTCTGGCGGCATTGATGATGTCATCAGACAGGCCAAGTTTGGAGGAGATGGCGAAGGCATTGCTCTTTCCCGGAATACCGATGAGCAGCCGGTAAGTAGGCTGCAGGGTCTCTACATTGAATTCGCAGCAGGCATTTTCCACAAAGGAGGTGGAGAGAGCATAAATCTTCAGTTCGCTGTAATGGGTGGTGGCCACTGTGCGGATGCCTCTGTCGTGAAGGTAGCTTAAGATGGCGATGGCCAGAGCAGCGCCTTCTGTAGGGTCGGTACCGGCTCCCAGCTCGTCAAACAGGCAGAGGGAATCCGCATCCGCATATTCCATAATGTGAACGATTCTCTTCATATGGGAAGAAAAGGTGGACAGACTTTGCTCGATGCTTTGTTCGTCCCCGATATCTGCGTAAACTTCCGTAAAAATGGATAGTTCTGAACGGTCTAACGCAGGGATATGGAGTCCTGCCTGTCCCATCAGGGTGAAAAGCCCTACCGTTTTCAAGGTAACGGTTTTGCCGCCGGTATTGGGGCCGGTGATGATCAGTAAGTCAAAATCCTGTCCCAGATGGATGTCAATGGGAACCACTTTCTTCTTATCCAGAAGGGGATGCCGGCCTTTGCGGATATTTATATATTTGTCTTCATTGAACAGGGGTTCCGTGGCATTCAGTTCCATGGCAAGTTCCCCCTTGGCAAAGATGAAATCCAACAGGGTCATGAGCTTCAGATTGTCGGCCAATTCTTCCGTATGGGCAGAAGCCTGGGCGCTTAGGGCAGCCAGAATCCGGCCGATCTCCTCTTTTTCTTCCAGCTCCAGTTCCCGCAGCTGATTGTTCAGGCTGACCACGGCGGCAGGCTCGATAAAATAGGTGGAGCCGGTGGCAGACTGGTCGTGGATCATGCCGTTCACCTGGCTCTTGTATTCCGCCTTAATGGGGATACAATAGCGGTTGTTGCGCATGGTGATGACGGCATCCTGAAGGTAAGTACGGCAGGAACCGCCAAGCATGGAGGTAAGCTGACTATGGATTTTGTCGTTGGTCTGGATCATAGAGCGGCGGATGCTCTTTAATTTGGGACTGGCATCGTCTGCGATTTCCTCTTCCGACAGGATGCAGCGGTGGATTTCATTGGCCAATCCGGTCAGGGGAGTCAGGAGATCAAAATATTCGTCCAGGGTGTCCAGGGGTTGGTCGTCTCTGTCCCGTCTGCCGTAGGCCTTGACCCGGGACACATTGTCCAGAAGGCCTGCGATGTTTAACAGTTCGGGAATGGCCAGTGTGCTGCCGATCTCCAGGGAACGAATGGTGAAGCCCAGATCTTTGTTGTTGCCGAAGGAAGTGCTGCCCAGTTTGAACAGGCGCCTTAAGGCGTCGGCGGTTTGGCGTTGGTTTCTGCGGATCTCTTCTATGTCTGTGGAGGGCATCAGTTCCCGGCAGAGTTTTTTGCCTGGTGCGGAGTTGGCTTTGTTTGCCAGCATCTCCAGAATTTTGTTGTATTCTAATGTATTTAATACTTTTTCGTTCATTTTATACTCCTATTCTGTTTTAAGTGCGAACGGTGTTCGCTGTGGTCATGAAAGGACCTTGTCTCGTGCTGTCCGTTTTTTCATACGGAAGGATATCAGATGACCTTTTCCTTATTCCCACAGATGAGTGACGGTATCCGTTGCCAACAGTTTCTGAAGGTTGGTGTACCGGCAGGAGCGGACAGCCATTTTGTTGTCGCCCAGAGGGATTTTTTCGATTTTCTTTGCATTTCCCTTGAAGTACAGAATGTATTTACCGGTGTCTTCATATTTTTCGATTCGGTCAATGGCAGCATAACAGGTGACCGCGGAGACAGGTGCTACCTGATAGGCGGCAATATACTTCAGTCTGCTGATCATGGGGGAGGAAATCCGTACGGCATACCAGCAGTTTTCGCCCAGAAAGGTCTCGTTGAAGCCGTCTTCCCAGGCAGGAACAATGATGGTGTCCAGTTCGTCCAGGTCATTCAGAGCGTCGTGATCCAGTCCCATTTCCTCTTCATCGTAGAATGGAGTGAAGCGGTGGACCAGATTTTTGCCTGAACGATAGGTTTCAAACTCTAATACGGTAATTTCATCGTTCAATTTGGAAAGTACCCGTTCCAGCTGTTTGGTATGGGAATCGATGATAATGATAATGGAAATTGGTCTTTCATATATCACATGGTACAGAAGTTCCGTCTCGTCGCGGAACCTGGATTTCGGGTTCTGGACGAAAGCTTTCAGCTGACGCCGCTTTTCCGGATCCCCGGCAATTTCATCCATTAGAATTGACTTCAGCCGGTATTTATTATCGTCAAAGGCCATGGAAAACTTCAACAGCTGCTCCGCGATATGGCCATACAGGTCATGTGTTTCCAGCTCCATTTCCACAAAGTACAGTTTTGGTTCTGTGTGGAGGGTCAGATCCAGCCAGTAACCGTCGGGAATGGTGTTTCCCAGTTTCCTTTTTTTCTGAAAATAGAGGGAATTCGCTCCCAGGACGGCGTTTTTATGTTCAATGACAGCCCGCTCAAATGCATCTTCCGTATCGTAGCGATATGGCTGTAATTCTTCGTTTTTTGTGATGAGTTTATACATGTTGTCCTTTCCGGTTTTTGGTCAGATTGGTCCTTTCTTTTCTTATCCAGGCCGAATCCTCTTTCCGTCTTTTGCTTTAAGGAGATATTACCATATTTTACGGAAGGTTTCAACCTTCCATGGGGTCGGGCGTTAAACTTTGGCGGCTTTTCATGGAGTGCATTCTATTGCTTTGCGCAGCGAAGACCCAAGTAACAGAGAAGGCTGTTACTTGAGACTGGAGGGCATGAGCCCGGTCTCCCGCCGGAAGGCTCTGGAAAAATAGCTCTGGGAATTGAATCCCAGTTTTTCCGCCACGGAAGAGACGCTTTCCCCCTTCTGCAATAGCTCCGCAGCTGTTTTGACCTTTAGCTTCAGCAGATATTTGTGGATACCGATCCCGGCATATTTATCGAAAATACGTTTTATACCAGACTCACTGACGTTACAAAAGCGGGCCAATTCCGGAACTGAGGGCTGACGGTGGATATTGCTGTTCAGGTAGCTGATAGCCCGGCGGAAGGTGACGGCATCGGGTGCATCTGAAACGGAGGAGACGGAGCCGGTTTCTGCCAGGGAGAGCATCAGCAGCTGCAGGTAGATAGCCACCGTCTGGGAATAGGTGGGAGAGGTGAGGAAGGGCTCCAGATAGGGCTGGGCGGTAGGTGAGACGGAATTGTTATCTGCCCGTGGGCGGATAAAGGAAAGCATGGCAGAGAGGATCTCCCTCTGGCTGCCGGACAGCTGAAAGACCTTCTCCTCCAGAAAAGCGGTCAGCGGACCTTCGGCAGTAAAAGAAAAAATCAGCAGATCTGCACCGTCAGATCCGTTTACAATAAATTTATGGAGTTCCAGGGGCTTATGAAAGATGATGGATCCTTGGGAGAGGTTGTAGACCCGTTCATTGCCGGAGGCGCAGACCTCTCCGTCTATGACATAAAGGCATTCCCAGAAGTTGTGGGTTTCGCCCGGAAAGGCATAGCCGTTGTCATAACGGACTTCAAAGAGAGTATACATATCTGTGATTCGAATTTGCTCCTTAATAGAATAGGAAAGCCAGATCATATTGTTTATCCTCCCTGTGCCGCTTTGAATATGAGCCAAAAGTACATAGAAATGAGCTGTTTAGGCATAGATATATACTTTTTATAGTGGTATCATAACAGTAATGGGAACGGATGTAAAGGGGAATTACAGAAATGCCGGAATTTCCCGGATCATTGAGCCAAAAAGCAACGGAGGCAGGCAGAATGAAAGACATTAAGATCGGATTTATCGGATTGGGCGGCAGGGGCTACGGTCTGATGACTTGTGATGTATTAGGGCAGGGGGAACAGATTACTGCAGTATGTGATGTGTATGAGGATCGGGCGGAGAGGGGCGCCGACGCCGTGGAGAAGGCAGGGCAGAAACGGCCTGCTGTGTATTTTGATTACAAAGACGTGGTTAACGACGAAAACGTGAACACCATCATTATAGCCACGGCCTGGGAGAGTCATGTGGAGATTGCTTTGGCTGCCATGTACGCAGGCAAAGCAGTGGCCGTGGAAGTGGGCGGGGCTTATGAGCTGAAACATTGTTTTGACCTGGTGGAAGCTTATGAGAAGACAGGGACGCCTTTCATGTTTCTGGAAAACTGCTGTTTTGGACGGCGGGAGATGATGGTGCTGAATATGGTGAAAAAGGGCCTCTTCGGTCAGGTGGTTCATTGTGCCGGCGGATACCAGCATGATCTTCGGGACGAGATTGCTTTCGGAAGGGAGAATCGTCATTACAGGCTGCGGAATTATATCAGCCGGAACTGTGAGAATTATCCCACCCATGATCTGGGGCCCATTGCCAAGGTGCTGGACATCAACCACGGCAATCGTATGCTGACATTGTCTTCAACAGCCTCCAAGGCAGCGGGGCTGGGTGAGTTTATAAAGGAGAATAAACCGGATGATGCGTTTCTGAAGGAGCAGACATTTGCACAGGGAGATGTGGTGACAACGGTGATTAAGTGTGCCAGAGGGGAGACCATTGTGCTGACACTGGATACTACGCTGCCAAGGTATTACAGCCGTAATTTTACGGTCCGGGGCACGAAAGCCATGTATGAGGAAGTGACGGATTCGGTTTTCCAGGACCGGAAGGAGGATAAAGATCATGACTTTGACTGGCTCAAGCATTGTGTGGGCAATGCAAAGAACTATGAAGAGGAGTGGGATCATCCGGTATGGAAGAAATATATCGAGGATGGTGTGAAGGGCGGTCATGACGGTATGGACTGGCTGGAGTTCGAGATCTTCTTCCGGTGTCTGCGGGAAGGGACTCCCATGCCGGTGGATGTATATGATGCTGCCAGTTGGATGGCGGTTACTGCATTGTCCGAGATGTCTATCGCAAAGGGCGGAGCAGTGGTGGATATTCCGGATTTTACCGGCGGGAAATGGCATATGGCAGAGATGTAGAGGTACAGATATGGGAATGGCAGACTGAGGCAGCGCATTGCTCATATTGGTGAGGATATTTTCCGGACCGGCTGTATGAAAGCAGGAAACCGGGGACCGTGGAAATGGAAAATTCAGAGAAAATAAGCAGCAGAGGGATTTGGGCCGGTTGGAGAAGAACGGCACAGGTGCAGAAAGAGACGGGGTATTATACTATGAAAAACGAGATGACGAGAAGCGAAATACTACAGCAGTTTGATCTTATATTGGATTCCGAAAGTTATGGCAACGGGCACATCAACGATACATACCTGGTCACCATGCCCAGGTATATACTGCAGAGAATCAATACCTCCATTTTCACCAATCCGGATGAACTGATGGACAATATTGAGAATGTCACGGCATTTCTGCGGGAGAAAATCGCTGCGGCGGGAGGAGATCCGGACAGGGAGACGCTTATGGTGGTGCCTGCAAAGGACGGGGGAAAGTATTTTAAAGTTGACGACGATAATGTCTACCGTGTCTACCGGTTTGTGGAAAACACCAAGTCCATAGAGAACAGCAAAACAGCGGAGGATCTGTATGAGGCAGGTGTAGGATTCGGGCATTTTCAAAAGCTGCTGGCGGATTTTCCTGTGGAAAAACTTCACGAGACCATTCGGGATTTTCACCATACGCCTAAGCGGATCGAGGCACTGAAGGCAGCTATTTCGGAGAACAAAGCGGGACGGGCCGACAGCGTAAAGGCGGAAATCGCTTTTGCTCTGGAGAATGCAGCCTGGGCCGATGCGGTGGTAAAGGGGATGGAAGAAGGACGAATTCCGGTCAGGGTAACCCACAATGATACCAAGATCAACAATATCCTTTTTGACCAGGAAAGCGGGAAGGCAGTTTGTGTCATTGACCTGGATACGGTCATGCCGGGAAGCGCATTGTACGACTTCGGGGATGCGCTGCGCATAGGCGGCTCCGCTGCTGCAGAGGATGAGGTGGACCTGGAGAAGGTCCGGTTTGAGGTGGAGGCATTTGAGGCCTTTGCAAAAGGATATCTAAGCGAGATGAAGGAAGCGCTGACAGAGGCGGAGATTGCGCTGCTGCCGCTGTCGGTGAAACTGATGACATATGAGTGCGGCATCCGTTTTCTGACGGATTATCTAAACGGAGATACGTATTTTAAGATTCATCGTGAGCAGCACAATCTGGACAGGGCGAGGAATCAGTTTAAGCTGGTGGCCGATATCACAGATAAGGAGGCGCTGCTGGCTGAGGCTGTGAAAAAGGCTGTATAATATATTGGTTTCGTATATGGTGGAGTGAGCACGTGTTTGAAGCTTGCGTTCCGTCAGATACGTGTCACAATTTGCAGGGTTGTCACATTAAGGACACAGGATATGGTATTTTCAGGGAAGAGAATTTCCGGATCTTGTGGCGTAGTTCCTTGATGGGCAGCCCTTTTTTGCCTCTTTACTTTCTGGCCATATTTTTGTATACTAAAAGACAAGGCCGGAAGTTCCTTCCATAAAAAAGTGTTGAAAGGGGAGAAGATGCCGGATTTAGAACAGAAGAATCAAAATGATTTTATGGTGGAAAAAATCAAGGTCAGGCCGGTAAATAAGAAGAAACTGATCCGAAGGACGCTGATTACCATTTCTATGGCAATCATTTTCGGACTGGTAGCCTGCGTGACCTTTCTGGTGTTGGAACCGGTGATCAGCAACTGGCTGAATCCGGAAGAAGAACCCCAAGTGGAGATGGTTGCTTTCCCGGAGGATAAGGAGGAAATGTCGCCGGAGGAAATGCTGGCGGAGAATCTTCCCACGGTAAGTCCCAGCCCAAGCCCTGTGCCCGAAGCTACGGCTGAACCGGAAACGGAGGATGGACAGGAAGAGGATCCTGTTGTGTTGGGAGAGGAACAGGTTCAGGAGATCCTGGCGCAGGTGACGTTGGATCTGGACAGCTATCAGGAGATGTATCAGGCGCTTTCTGTATATGCAGACAGTCTGAAACGATACATCGTAACTGTTACGGCGGTCACTTCGAATATTGACTGGCTGGACAGCGTGCAGGAAAGCAAGAATCAGTGTTCCGGGGTGATTGTATCCGAGAACGGGGTAGAGCTGCTGATATTGACAGATTATTCATCGATTATGTCTGCGGAGAGACTGGTGATGACATTTTATGATGGTTCTCAGGCGGATGCCCAGCTGAAACAGTATAACAGCGCAACCAATCTGGCAGTACTGTCAGTGACGTTGGAAAGTCTGTCGGAAGTCGTCAAGGCAGAAGAGGTTCTTCCCATTGTCCAGTTTGGCTATTCCTCCGGGAAGAATCTGGCGGGGACTCCTGTTGTTGCCATCGGCAGTCCCATGGGAACGACAGGTTCCATGGGATATGGGATCATTACAGCATCTTCAACAGTGCTGCCCACCGCAGACAGAAATTACAAGCTGATTTTGACGGATATCAGCGGCAGCCAGAATGCCAGCGGGGTGTTGTTTGATCTGCACGGCCAGATGCTGGGAATCATTACCAATAACAAGACCGGTTCGGATATGAAGCATCTGATTTCAGCGTACGGAATCAGTGAACTTCAGAAAACAGTGGAAAAAATGTCCAATGCCGCAACTATTGCCTACATGGGAATCAAGGGAGGTGATGTGCCCAGGGAAGCCAATCAGGAGCTGGGTGTGCCTTTTGGTGCCTATGTGGAGGAAATCGATATGGATTCTCCGGCCATGCGGGAGGGCATTCAACCGGGGGATGTGATTACAGCCATGGATGATAAGGCGGTGGCCGGATTCAGCACGTACAGCAATATTTTGATGCAGATGGAACCGGGGCAGCTGGTAACAGTGACGGTAATGCGTCAATCACAGGACGGATATAAAGAGATGGAATTCAGCATTGAACTGGGAGGGGTAAATTAGATGAAGTTTATCAGAGACTTGAAAGAAGGAGACAGGATTTTTGACATTTATCTCTGTAAGCATAAGCAGGGAGCAGTGACCAAAAACGGAAAGCCTTATGAAAACGTCATTTTGCAGGACAAGACGGGAACCATTGACGCCAAGGTCTGGGAACCCAATAATCCGGGGATCGGAAATTACAATGCGCTGGATTACATTGAAGTACATGGGGATGTGAATCTTTTTCAGGGAAACCTGCAGGTGAGCATGAAACGTATCCGTGTCTGTCGGGAGGGGGAGTACAATCCGGCGGATTATCTTCCGGTCAGTGAAAAAGACATAAATGTCATGTATGATGAATTGAAAAGATATATACAAAATATCGGCAGCAGCTGGCTGAAACAGCTGTTGGAGGCATTTTTTATCAAGGATGAGGCGTTTATTAAAGCATTTCAGTTTTCTTCTGCAGCGAAAACCGTGCATCATGGGTTTGTAGGCGGATTATTGGAACATACTTTAAGCGTGACGAAATTGTGTGATTATTATTGCAAAGCTTATCCCATACTAAAGAGAGATTTGCTTCTGACTGCCGCCATGTGCCATGATATTGGGAAAGTGAAAGAGATTTCTCCTTTTCCGGAAAATGATTACACAGATGACGGACAGCTTCTGGGACATATTGTCATGGGCTCCCAGATGGTAGCGGAGAAAGCGGCGGAGATCGAAGGATTTCCCCATGTACTGCTGGCGCAGCTGCAGCACTGTATTTTAGCCCATCACGGTAAATACGAATACGGTTCTCCCAAACTGCCGGCGCTGATGGAAGCTCTGGCGTTGAACTATGCGGATGACACGGATGCCAAATTGGAGACCTTTAAAGAGATTCTGGAGAACAACAGTGCAAACCAGGGATGGCTCGGGTTTAACAGGCTGTTTGAATCAAATCTCCGGTGGACGAGGGAGTGATAGGTTTTAAAGATACTGCTATAATGTGGCAAATTGGGCTATGTCCAATGCTCCGTTTCAGAAAGACATATCTGCCATCAGATTGTCAGCTGGGCTCACAATTTAAAATGGCGGAATGTCTCCTGTCAAGGATGGAGAGAATAAGAACAGGTTATCATGATAATTCGAAGAAGGAGACGGTTATGAAAGTGACAGACGGAATTTTTTATGTAGGAGTGAATGACCATGAGGTAGAGATTTTCGAGGGCCAGTACCAGGTGCCAAACGGCATGGCGTATAATTCCTACGTAATATTGGATGAAAAAATTGCGGTGATGGATACGGTGGACGAGGCATTCGGCCAGCAGTGGCTGACCAATGTGGAGGAGGTGCTTCAGGGACGCAGGCCAGATTATCTGGTGGTGCAGCATATGGAGCCGGATCATTCTGCGAATATTCTGTTATTTGTGAAGAAATATCCGGATGTACAGATTGTATCCACACCCCAGTCATTTAAAATGATGGGACAATTCTACTCTCTGGACAGCAGTGTGAAACAGATTCCGGCAGCCAACGGCGGAGAACTGGTATTGGGGGAGCATAAGCTGAATTTTGTGTACGCACCTATGGTACACTGGCCAGAGGTGATGATGACCTATGAGTCCACTGACAAGGTGCTCTTTTCTGCAGACGGATTCGGAAAATTCGGTGCTCTGGACGTTGAGGACGACTGGGCGGATGAAGCGCGTCGGTATTATATCGGAATCGTGGGAAAATATGGTGCACAGGTTCAGAATGTGCTGAAGAAAGCGGCGGCATTGGATATCCGGGTAATCTGCCCGCTGCATGGTCCTGTTCTGAAAGAGAATCTGGAGTATTACATTGGACTGTATGATACCTGGTCTTCCTATGAACCGGAGAGCGAGGGCGTGGTGGTGGCCTATGCTTCCGTATATGGAAATACCCGGGCGGCGGCACTGTACCTGGCAGAAGAGCTGCGGAAAAGGGGGACTCAGACAGTGGTCTACGATCTGGGGAAAGATGATATGTCTGCGGCACTGGCGGATGCTTTCCGTTATTCCAGGATGGTTCTCGCCTGCAATACCTATAATATGAGTATCAATCCGTTCATGCATGATTTTATTATCCGCCTGGTAGAGCACAGCTATCAGAAGCGGAAGCTGGCGTTTATTGAAAATGGTTCCTGGGCTCCGGCGGCAGGTAAGGTCATGCGTGGCATGTTTGAAAAAAGCAGGGATATCACATTTGTGGAAAATGTAGTGACACTAATGTCAGCTATGAAACCGGAAAATGAAGAGCAGCTGAAGGCACTGGCGGAGGAGCTTGCCTGAAGATGCTTCTGCTTTGAAAGGGTATTACCGCCGGAGGAAGTTTGCAAAGAGCAGACACACAAAGAGGACAAAATCATGAATTTTCAGAAAAATGAGATCATAACGGTTGAGATTGAGGATATTGGGAGTGAAGGACAGGGCATTGGAAAAGCGGATGGGTTCACCCTGTTTGTGAAGGATGCCATTGTGGGTGATACCGTGGAGGCCAGGATTCTGAAGGTCAAAAAGAATTATGCATATGCACGTTTGGAGAAGGTATTGATACCTTCTCCTTTTCGCGTGGAGCCGAAATGCCGATATCACAGACAGTGCGGCGGATGTCAGCTTCAGACTCTTTCCTATGAGAAGCAGTTGGAATTCAAACAGAAGAAGATCAGAGACAGCCTGGTTCGGATCGGCGGTTTCGCACAGGAATCCGTGGAAGGGTGGATGGAGCCTATGGTGGGAATGGATGAGCCCTTCCGCTACCGGAATAAGGCGCAGTACCCGGTGGGAACCGACAGAGACGGCAATGTAGTGACCGGATTCTATGCAGGACACTCTCATGATATCATTGCCAATACGGATTGTCATCTGGGGGTGTCTGAGAATGAGGAAATATTGGGATGTATTCTGCGGTATATGCGGCGGCATCATGTTACCGCATATGATGAGAAAACCGGCACTGGGCTGGTGCGCCATATTTTGATACGGAAAGGTTTTGCCAGCGGGGAAATTATGGTCTGTCTGGTGATAAATAAGGAAACGAAGGATTTGGGGGGACGTGATTTGGGCGGGAAGCCTGGTGTCTGCGGGGAAACAGCTGGAGGCGGGAGGTCTGGTGTCTGCGGAGAAGCTGTCGTGGGCGGGAGGTCTGCAGCCGCCAGAGAAATTGACAGTGGGGGGAAGAGGAGAGCTGGCAGGATAGCAGCACTTGAACCAAGTTCCGTCAGAGAAACGGAAACCGGCAGAAGAGGTGCCGCCGACAGAAGCATTGTTGGGGATAGGCCAGAGGAATTGGGAGAATATGGTTCAGGCGTGCAAAAAACGAAAACAGAATGGCTGCCTGCACAGGAAGAACTTCTGCAGGAGCTTGCGCAGATAAAATATATGACGAGTGTGTCAGTCAGTATTAACACCCAGAGAACCAATGTTATAATGGGCACGGAGATCCATACACTGTGGGGGCAGCATACGATTTCTGATACCATTCGTGTCAGGGATATGACCCGGTCTGGATATCCTTTTACCGGGGCAGAGCTGACATTTCGGATATCCCCCCTGTCTTTTTACCAGGTGAATCCAGGTCAGACGGAGAAGCTGTACAGCCTGGCTTTAGAGTATGCAGGTCTGACAGGGGCGGAGACTGTTTGGGATTTATACTGCGGGATAGGGACGATTTCATTATTTTTGGCAGGCAATGCAAAAAAGGTGTACGGGGTGGAGATCGTGCCTCAGGCCATTGAGGATGCCAGAGAGAATGCCAGGAGGAATGGTATAGGGAATGCGGCATTTTCGGTGGGAAAAGCGGAGGAAGTTCTGGAGGATTTTTACGGGGAAAACGAGGAACAAAAGAAGCCGGATGTAATTGTGGTGGATCCGCCGCGAAAGGGATGTGATGAGGCATGTCTGGAAGCTATGCTGAAGGTGCAGCCGAAGAGAATTGTGTATGTGAGCTGTGATCCGGCCACGCTGGCCAGGGATTTGCGTGTGCTTTGTGATGGAGGATATGAGGTTCGGAGGGTAAGGGGGGTGGATCAGTTTGGGATGACGGTGCATGTGGAGACTGTGTGTCTCTTGAGCAACCGAAAATCTAAGCCCGATTCTTACGTAGACTTAAGCATCAATATGGAAGATTACCATAGAATTAAGAACGAAGAAAAATAAAACATAATAAACCGAACTTACAGAAGAACTGTTAACACGATGAAGTGTTGGCAGTTCTTTTTTTCGTGTAAGGGAGGTGGTGCCGTTGGGCTGTGGAACACAATTTCTCGGATGAATCTATATCCGATACAAGGTCTGTGAATCTAATCTAAAACAAGGCAAATCTAAGGAGGCAATATTATGGCATTTAAGAAATTTAGAAAAATGAAAGTATATGAAGCAAGCGGCTACAACTATAAAAGAACCCCATCTATCATCCTTAAGGGAGATTGGTTGAAAGAAACCGGATTTGATGTGGGTGGTCTGATTCAGGTGGAATGTGAGAATGGAAAGCTGATTATCACTCCGAGAGAACCGGAAATGGTGGAATATCATGCTCCATGCGGACAGTGCATAATGGTGGCAGAAGATTGTAAATGTTATGGCAAGAAAGGGAGAAAGTGATTATGGCAAAGATTATCGTATTAGGTGCCATGAAGGGTGGAGTCGGCAAGTCCGTCTCCACTTACAACCTGGCATATTCATTGAACAAATTAGGGAAGAAAGTATTAGTGGTAGATTTTGATAGTTCGGCAAATATCACCAGATGTGTGGTAGAGGATATAAAAACTGTTGAAATCAGTATTGGTGACTTGATGATGAATCAGATGGACGAAGAGGAACAGCCAAATCCGGCTGAGTACATTATTAACAGAAATGGGGTTGACTTTATACTATCATCAAAAGTGCTGTCTGCTGTAGATGCGAAGCTGAGACTGGAAATGGGAGCCGAGAAGATTCTGGCATGTATTCTGGAACCGTTCAGAGAGGAATACGACTATATTCTGATTGATACATGTCCATCATTGAATACTTTGACAATCAATGCCCTTTCTGCTGCAGATGAAGTCATTATAGCGGCAAATCCGCAGTTCTGGGCAATGGTGGGATTGGAAGACTTCCTTCTGACCGTAAAAAAATTAAGAACCGTGTCAATTCTAAATTAGATGTGTCCGGGATTCTGCTGACCATGTGTGAGGAGAGAACCAACCTTTGCAAAGTTATTACTGAGGAAGTGGCAGGGACATTCAACGGGAAACTCCGAATATTTGACAGCAAGATTCCGAGTACGGTAAAAGTGGGGGAATCGGTTTATTATGGAGAACCATTATTAGAGTATGCGCCGAGAACAAAGGCTTGCAGAATGTATCAGAATTTAGCAAAGGAGTTGATTGCGGATGAAGACTAATGCACCAAAAAGAAAAGTATTTCAGGATGCGGTGGATTTAATCAGCCCACCAGAAGAGATGATAAATCCGGTTAGTAGTGGTCAGACAATGATTTCCGTGAAAAAGATAGTACCATTCCATAATCATCCATTCCGTCTGTATGAGGGAAAACGCCTTGATGATATGGTGGAGAGTATTAGAGAGCATGGGGTTCTTATTCCGGTTATTGTACAGAAAATTGCAGATGGATATGAAATGCTATCAGGTCATAATCGTTGGAATGCCGCTAAGGTCGTGGGCATCAAAGAGATTCCAGCAATCATCAAAGACAATCTGACTGAAAGAGAAGCATATGTGTATGTGATAGAAACCAATATGTTGCAGAGGTCTTTTGATGACCTCTTACCATCGGAAAAGGCAGCAGTATTGGCAGAACGATATGAGAAAGTCATGTGCCAGGGAAGACGGAATGACATTCTGGAAGAGATTGCAATGCTGAACGGTGTGGACATGCAAGAGACTTGTGGACATGATCGAGCTGTTGACAAACCCCCTTATATCAGCAATCATCTGAAATAC
>CAJTXE010000030.1 GCA_910580225.1 uncultured Acetatifactor sp. | reverse complement strand
ACCGGCTACCGGACATGGAGAAAAGGGATGTGTTGGAACTGCTGCGGCATATCCTGTATGAATATAAAATTCTGATGGAAGCGGAGGGCCTGACGCTTTCATGGCAGCTGGGGGCGGAAAGCCACGCCGCCCATATTAATACACAGCAGATGGTACGGGTTTTTCAGAATTTACTGGAAAATGCCCGCAGATACGCCGATCATTCCGCTCCGGTAACCGTGACGGCACAGGATGCGGACCGGCTCCACATCTGTATCACGAACCGATTGACAGATGCATGCGGCATTGAGCCGGACCGGATCTTTGAACGTTTCTACTGCGGAGACAGGGCCAGAAGCACTCCGCAAAGCTCCGGACTGGGGCTTGCCATTGTAAAGCGCATCGTGGAACTCCACGGGGGAGAGGTCAATGCATCGTTACAGGGACAGGAGCTGTCCATCCATCTGTTTCTCAAATAAATAAAAGAGCGAGACAGATCAGGTTCCGGTTGTGCGGCTGATAAAATATTGGTATAATGTTTACAGCCCTTAGCAGGGAAGCAGAAGTCTAGCAAGCGCCTGGTGAAAGCGCAGGAGGTGCCAAATGGCAGGGACAGTTGGGATCGGGATACAGGATTTCGGAAAAATCATTGAAAATAAATGTTTTTACGTAGACAAAACTGCGTTTATTAAGGAATGGTGGGAAAACCGGGACGATGTCACGATGATTATCCGTCCCCGCCGGTTCGGCAAGACACTGGCCATGAGCATGTTGGAGCATTTCTTTTCCGTGGAGTATGCAGGCAGGGGAGACTTGTTTGAGGGCTTAAGCATATGGGAGGAAAAATCGTCCGGCGCAGATTACAAATACCGCAGCCTCCAGGGCAGTTACCCGGTGATCTTCATAAGCTTTGCAGATGTGAAGGAGACTACCTTCCAGAGTGCAAGGGATAAAATCTGCCGCATCATCAAAGCCCAGTATGATAAATTTGAACGCCTTCTGGATCAGGATCCGGCGTTGGAGAAGCTTCCTGATATATTTCGTGAGATTTCCCCTGTAATGGGAGACGCGGCGGCTTCCTATTCTTTAAAGGCCCTGTCGCAGTTCCTGGCGGGCTATTATGGGAAAAAAGTGATCATCCTTATGGACGAATACGACACGCCCATGCAGGAGTCCTATGTATATGGTTACTGGGATGAAATGGCAGCCTTTATCCGCAGCCTGTTTAATTCTACCTTCAAGACAAATCCTTATATGGAGCGGGCTGTCCTGACAGGAATTACCCGCATCAGCAAAGAGTCAATCTTTTCCGATTTGAATAATCTGGAGGTAGTTACTACGACTTCCTGTAAGTACGAAGAAGTATTTGGATTCACGGAAAAAGAAGTGTTTGCTGCTATGGATGAATTCGGGCTTACGGAAAAAGAGGAAGTCCGGGCCTGGTATGACGGCTTTACTTTTGGGGAAACGCCGGACATTTATAATCCGTGGTCTATCATTCATTATCTGGATAAGGGGCGTTTTGCCGCCTATTGGGCGAATACCAGTTCCAACAGCCTTGTGGGAAAGCTGATCCGGGAAGGAGAAGCGGAGGTAAAGACGGTGATGGAAGACCTGCTGCAGGGCAAAACCTTCCATACAAGGATTGACGAACAGATTATATTCAGTCAACTGGACAGCAATACCAATGCAGTCTGGAGCCTGCTTCTGACCAGTGGTTATCTGCGGGTGGAGCAGACTACATTGGATAGTCGTGGAAAACTGGAATATGACCTGAAGCTGACAAACAAGGAAGTCCGGATCATGTTTGAGCAGATGATAGAGAGTTGGTTCGCGGACTATACGTCGGCTTACAATGCATTTATCAAGGCGATACTGGCTGATGACAAAAAGGCGATGAATGTCTATATGAACCGGACGGCTCTGGCTACGTTCAGTTTCTTTGACACAGGAAATAAGCCGTCGGAAGCTGCAGAACCGGAGCGGTTCTACCACGGTTTTGTGCTTGGGCTGATGGTAGATCTGGCAGACCGGTACCGGATTACCTCCAACCGGGAGAGCGGCCTGGGCAGGTACGATGTAATGTTGGAGCCTTTGAGAGCCGGGGATCCCGCCTTTGTGTTGGAATTCAAGGTGAGAGATCCGGAGGATGAGGCGGCATTGGCGGATACCGTGTGGGCTGCGCTGCGGCAGATTGAGGAGAAAGCATATGATATGGAACTCGTAGCCAGGGGGATTTCTCCGGAGCGGATCCGGCATTACGGATTTGCTTTTGAGGGGAAGACGGTGCTGATTGGCTGAAAACCGGGGCAGGTGTGTTTCAGGGTTGGACGTTCTAAAGAGCATCCAACCTGACTCACAATTCGCAAAACCCGCGCTCAACGCTCTGCCATATATTTCTGTATTTCATCAGAAGTCAGCTTCCGGATCTGGGTATTGGGATATTCTTTGTATTCCTCAACCCTGAACACAGGGGGTATGATGTTCCAGACAATCGAAAGGATTTAATAAGGGGGTACTCCTGTTTTGATCCGTATAGCATTCTTTACACATTCGGCATACTCCTTCTAAAACTGTTATATCTATTCCCTTTTCGGAAAAGTGTTCCAACGATCCTTTATAAGCAGCAGTGTCTTATATTCGCGTTGGTTCCATGCATGTCGTCCTTCTTTTTGCAACATGCTTTCGTTTTTTTCCAATGCATCTTCTAGCGTATAAAACACTTGATGAAACCCTGCCTTTTTTTCGTTCTCGGAATATTCGCACTGCCCTTGCTTTGGATAAACATCACAAAAATACAAACGGTTGATTTGATGCCAAATTTTCGGCTCATGAACTGATAATCTCTTTTCCTCTATTTCTCCAAAGGGTTGAATGGATTCAGGAATCACATCATATCCAGTTTCCTCTTTAACCTCCCGAATTAAAGTTTGGCAATCATCTTCCCCTGCCTCCAAACCTCCACCGGGTAATTTAACCTCTCCAAAAGAGCTTTCAATCATTAATAACTTCCCATTAACAAATATAATTCCTCTTATGGATACCCTGCATATTTCTTCTAAATTGTCATCATAATTATGCTCGTCCATTACAAGAATTTTCTCCATGTATTTTCCTCCTGTAAATCCCGACTGATCTATTGGATGAAAAAACCTTATGTGTCATTTACAATGTATATTGATAAGCGAGAGCTTCCCTTTCTATATCAGTATTTCTTTAATTTTTTCCCTGTGATGATACAGAATAAACTTCCGCTGATTCCAAGGATCAACATCATAAGTGCTGCGCCGGAACCTTTCCCTGTGCCGAAGAGCGTTTTTAGAATGGTTAAATCACCATGCACCCTCATAAAGGGTTCGCATACTTGATCAACCATAAAACCGCCCACAAACAGTCCTATGGGAATGGTAAAAAACTGAAGCGTATTGCGGCAGGCATAGACGCGCCCCTGCAGTTCCACAGGAATGGCAGTTCTTAGGATCACATCCAAATTTGCGCTCATAATTGGTACAACCACCCATCCGATAAACTGTCCAATGCACCAGAGCAGCGGTTCCCGGGAAAACGCCAGTAAAAAGTTTTCGGTTCCCAATGAAAACAGTATTGTCAAATAGATAACCCTCATCCTGTTTTTCGGCTTTGGCAGAACAGAAACCGCCAGACTGCCCACAATCATGGCAGCACCGGAACAGGAGGTGACGATTCCCAAAACAGTCGAGCCGCCTTTCGGATTGGGAAGAACATAACCGGGCAATACGGCATCAAAGGCAGAGGCTACGAAATTGATACCGGACATAAATAAAATCAAGGTCAAAATAAGCTGATTCTTTTTCAGAAAGGTAAGCCCTTCTTTGGCAAGCACCAGTACACGTTCGCTTTCCCCCTTTTTATATTCCGGAATTTTCACAAAAAACAGTAAAGCGGTAAACGCAACAAGGAAACTGCCGATATCCACCGCGATTACGCCGTTCAGCCCTGTAAACGCGTACAATGCTGTGGCAATCAAAGGATTCAGGGTAGAAATCAGGCTGTTTGACAGAGAACGGAGTCCGCTTGTTTTTTGGTAATATTTTTCCGGCAAAATAAGCGTCATGGCCACTTCACCGGCAGGCTGCTGAACGGTATTCATGAGTCCGGAAACCGCATTCAAAACATATAAATGCCATACCATCAGACGATTTGTCTGGTACAGTACAAATACAAGAAGCGTACAGACAGCGGCAAACATATCACAGCCAAGCATGGTTTTCTTTTTGTCCAATCGATCGGTCAATACGCCTGCAAATATGCTCATTAGTACATACGGCGCATAAGTGCATATCGTAAGCGCAGCCGTACTCAAGGAAGAACCTGTCTTTTCGTACAGCCATAATGTCAGCGCAAAGCCTGTAAGGCTGCTGCCAAGCTGGGACACGCTCTGGGTACTCCAGAGTATGAAAAAATCTTTTAACTCAAATAATGCATTCTTTTTTATCAATTTCATCTCTTTGCTCCTGTTGTTTTTCTTATTTTTCAGGCCAGAAGCAAAGTCCGAGGAGATCCGCAAAAGCGGTTCCTCCATGCAGTCTCCTCAAACTCTGCATGGAGCTGCTGCAATGCAAAGCTTCATTTTGTCTCCTTTCATGCGTCATTCGTTGCTGTGTACCTGGTTCAGCGCAATCCCCGGTACCATACCACATCATTATAAACAATTCTCTTCCCGGGGACAAGTATTTGGGTGTTTTTTTCGGCGAAACAGCGTAAATAACGTAACAGTTCAGACAGCTCCTCTCGCGAAGTCAAAATTGCGCTCTGTGCAATTTGCGCTCTGTGCAATTTTGCGAGACTTGCGGGCGCCAAAACGCATTCTTTTCGCGTTTTGTGTGCATTCTCGTAACAGTTCAGCGCCCTGTCTGAACTGTTACTAAATAACCACTGGAAACGGACAAGGGGATATGGTATTATATGGGGTAAAGCCAAAGGAACAGGGACCTGTTTCCCAGGCAATGACAGTATTCTGGTGGGAGACAAATCATGAAGATTACAACATCCGTAAAAACCATGTTTCAAACAGTTTGCCGTATTGATAAAAACAGTTTATTGATAGGTATTGCTTATAACCTGATCAAACAGCTCATGAATGTCTTTTATGGCGTGTATTTTATCCGGTTGATTCTTGTGGGATTGGAAACCAGGAAAAGCATTGGCCATATTTTGACTGTCCTTGTAGTTATGTTTTTGATTCAGCTGTTATTTGGCCGGTTTGAGCAGTATTATAAGAATGTGTATTTCCCTGTTTTTCAGTTGAAAGTAGAGTGTTTTGTGAATGAAAAAATCATGCGCAAAGCCAATGCCATTCCGTATGACAGGGCAAATTCACCGGAATCCTTCGATAAATACAACCGGGTAATCGAGAACTCATCCAAGGCGATTATGCGGTCTTATCAGGCAGTTTGTCTCGTATGCGGACTTGCGGAAGCCTTTGTGATGATTTTATATTACATAGTCAAAGTAGATATATTTGCCATTGCGCTTTCGGCTTTTCCGCTGTTATATTCCTATTTTTTAGCGGAAAAAGGCGAGGAATTGAAGTATGGACTGAATCAAAAGCTTTCCGTATTTTCCCGGAAAAAGGACTATGCAAAACGCGCGCATTATCTGCGGGAGTATGCGGCGGAGTTCAGAACGACGAAAATAGGCAGGGTGGTCAGGGATATCCATGAGGAAGGCGCCGCAGGGACGGAGGACATGCACCGGAAAGAGGGCAGAGGGATTGCGCGGATTTCCTTTATCGAGCTGTTTTTGGGAGATGCCGTCTCCATGGTATTGCCGTTGGTGTATGTGATTGTCCGTATGTTATATGGCGCCAGTTATTTTATGGGGGATTTTATCGGGATAGCCCAGGCAATTACCATATTCAGCGCGGATGTGGAATGGATGTTGGATACCCTGTTGGAATTAAAGTCCGCGTCCCTGTATATCTGCGATTATCAAAACTATATTGAACAGGAAGAACCGGAGGGAAAAAGGGAGGCTGAAATTGACCTGCGGAAGGATTTCTGCATTCGGTTTGAACAGGTGAAATACCAATATCCGGGAAGGAAAGAAGAGGCGCTGAAGGATGTTTCCGTTGAGATCAGAAGCGGGGAAAAAATCGCGGTAGTCGGTGAAAACGGCGCCGGAAAGACCACCTTTATTTCCCTGTTGGTAAATCTGATATCCGGCAGCAGCGGCAGAATTTTGTTGAATGACCTGGATATCAATTCCTATGACCGTGATGGGTTGAAATCGTTTTTTGGAGTGGTGTGCCAGGATTATCAGATTTATCCCGTATCCGTAAGAGACAATCTGTCGGTCAACGGAGCCGTTGCAGACGCGAAAATCAGGGAAGCCATCCGTAAGACAGGCCTTCAGGACCGAATCCGTGATATCGATCAGGTCATTGGCAAAGAGATCAGCGATGACGGACTTGTGCTGTCCGGAGGAGAACGGCAGAAATTGGCGTTGGCGCGTATGATTGCAAACGATTTTCCGGTTGTGATATTGGATGAGCCTACCAGTGCAGTAGATGCGCTTGCAGAGAGAAAAATCAATTCCATTATTTTAGATGCGCTTAAAGGTACCCGCCGTACTTTGGTTTTTATTTCTCATAGACTATCGACGACGAAACTGGTGGACCGGATTCTGGTATTTGAGGATGGCAGGATTGTTGAGGAAGGAAATCACAGGGAATTGATGGAGAAGAAGGGGCTGTATTCAAAATTGTACCATGAGCAAAGCAATCTGTACAAGGGGCAGGGGATATGAAAAAAGATGAGTCAAAGATGGTAAGGATGATAAAGAATAATTTTTATGTCATGAAAATGGTGTATCGGACAGATGCAGAATATGTGTTTGTCACATTTTTGCTTCGTGTACTCTCCGGTTTGCGCACCTCGTTTTTATATGTTTATTTACTTGGAACGGTATTGTATTTTGTTGAAAATAAGAAGGAAGGAGGATATATCCTTTGCTTTTTGGCCATCAGTGCGTTGCTTTTGGCGGCTGCATTTGCGGCAGAGGCTTACTACAATCATCTGTTCAAACCGCTTCATGGGGAGAGGATAAACTGCCGTCTGCAGCAGGATTTTTTTGAGAAACTGCGGGGCGCGGATATGGCAAATTATGACGTCACCGATACCTATACCACGATTGCATTGGCGAATGAGGAAATTACCCTGCGGCCGCTGTCTGTAGTGGATAATCTGTTTGGGGGAATGGAATGTCTGGTTGCTGCAGCGGTGATTATTTCGGGGACTGTTTTCACCAGTTGGTTTGTGTTCGGGATATGTGCCCTGTCTTTTTTGGTTGGAATCCTGTTGACAAACAGGAATGCAGAGAAAGTGGTTCGGTATGATGAAGCCATTAAGAGAAAGGACAAAAAGCTTTCCCTTTTATATCGATTACTGTACCTGCCGGACTATGCAAAGGACACCAGGTTAAGCCGTATCCATGAGGTGTTTCTGGCGGAGTATGATGGGGTCATCAAAGAAAAACAGGCAGTTGCGGAATCTGACGGAAAGGAAATCGCCAGGTTATCTTTGTTTCAAAAGATGTTCTGCAACGCGTTTTGCATTGACTTTTTGATACCCCTTTGTCTGTGCGTTGCCGTTTTGGTATTTGAGAATCTGTCTGTTTCGGCCTTTGTGATCGCAATCAATGCCAGTGCACAAATTCAGTTAAAACTGGATGGTTTGACGGAAGCCATCTCGGAGTTTCTGAAAAACGGCAGATTGGCAGAAAGAATCCGAAATATAGATAAAATCAAATGCGATATAGAAAAGTCGGCGGGCAGTGAGCTGAACGGCGAAATGCAGGATATCTCATTTCGGAAGGTTTCTTTCTGTTACCCTGACGGGACGTCAGGATTGTGGGAAGTTGATCTGCGTATTCGAAAGGGGGATAAGATTGCGGTGGTGGGCAGGAACGGTTCCGGAAAATCAACCTTGATCAAACTGCTGCTGCGGTTCTATGATCCCACATCCGGAGTGATTGTTCAGAATGACAGGAATATAAAAGACTTTGACATTTCTGCATACAGAGGACAGTTCAGTACGGTTTTTCAGGATTTTAACGTATATGCAACCACAATAAGGAATAACATCTGTGCGGGGAACGAAGCAAACGAAGAACGAATCAGAGAAGCGCTGAATAAGGCGGGGCTGTCTGATAAGATAACCGATTTGGACGTACAGCTGACAAGGGAATTCCATGAGGACGGAGTCCTTTTTTCGGGTGGGCTGCTGCAGAGAATGGCATTGGCCAGGGTTTTTTATGAGAACAATGACATTATCATTATGGACGTAATATACAGTATAGTTTTAAATTTGTATTGTGTGTATAACGTTTAAAAATAGCAGGAAATAAGAACTGCATATACAAACAGAAAGAAAAATATGTATGGTGTTGATAAGAAAGAGGATTGGAAGAAGCGCCTTGAGATGAGGCGAAATTCTAATTCTTTTTTTATTTCAATAAAGGGGAGGCATTGATGGACTATATAGCAATGGTAGAAAAAGCAAGAGAGGAACTGTTACAGGAAGTGAACCAGAGATGTGATGATCTGATCCAGAGGTATCAGGAGGAAGAGCAGGGAAGCTCTCCAAAGATTGAAGTCAGGGAACGTACATTGGCATGGAGTTCTCCAGCTGCATTGAAAGGAAAGTATCCTGTTGCCCTGACATTTGCATCCGGTGAGGTTGTGCTGACACCTACATGGAAGAAGGTAGTCCAGACTATCCTGAAACATTGCAACGAGCAGCCGGATATGCATGAAAGGCTCATGCAGCTAAGGGGCAAGGTGTTCGGAAGACAGCGGATCATACTTGGAAAAGTCCCGGAGGAGATGGATGTACCACTCCAGATCGATAAAGACTTATACTTTGAAGCGAAATTCGATACGGAAGCATTGCTGACAATGATGGAAAGAAAAGTATTGGAGCCGGTCGGCTACGATTTTTCCGGGATCCGGATCCAGTACATGGAAAGGAAAAGGGTGATGCCAGAAATGCAGGATACAATGCAGCGTGAAAACAGGGAAGGCATGCCGGAAGGAATACAGATGCTGTGAGAAGATGCAGATGGAAACAGGGAGGGCATGGAAGAGCGTGGGAACCAGTGAAGAGAAAATCCGGAGAAAAAACAGGATTGTAGTAGAAAAAGATGGGGTACAGATTTCTCTACCCATGAGCGATGCAGAGATGATGCGGTTAAAAAAGCCTGAATACTGCGACCTGTTTCTGCCCATGTACACGGCCAGGTGCCTGGTTGCTGAGGCTGGAACAGCAGATCTGAGGGGGAAGCTCCCGGAAGGTGTATGGGTTCAGGAAATGAATCTGTTGGCTTATATGCTGCAACAGTTTGAACCGCAGCAAATGGAGTGCTTTCAAAAGAAGATTTCCGCAGCATCAAAGATGCATCCAGGTGAAATGCTGAATCTTGCACTTGCCATCTGCCCGGAAGCGGCAGGGGTTGAAAAGGACAGCGGTTTCTGCCCTCAGTATACAGGAGAAAATCTGTTTGATCTTATGGAATATAAGCGTTTTCAGGACTGGAAGAGGGAACATGTTTCTTTTCAGATCGCAAAATTTTATTTTCCCGTAACCGTAATGCAGACTTCCGATCCCAGCTTCGATCCGGTAGAGCTGACAGCAGCAGAAGCGGCAGCCTATCAACAGCAGATATCTGAGATGATTGCGAGGAATCTGCAGCCGGACAGCAGCTGGTCGGACTGGGAAGGTTATGACAGACTCTATGAACTGGCACCTTATAAGGAACACAGCCTTTTATATGAACGTGCGGATGTGGAGGTTTGGAACGGGGAACTTTGGGGTGTTATTGTTGCCGGAGCCGGACGGCTGCTTACAGAAAAAGATATTGAAGTGTTAAAAAAGCATTTCGATGGAGGCATATGGGATGGATGGGGAGAACATTCCATGGAGGTTCCGAGTCCCAAAGGGTGCCTGCAGCTTTTTCTGTCCAATTGTACGGAGGTTCGGCAGCAGGCAAAGGGGGAACAGGTATTCACAGAGAAGGAAATGTTTTTATGCCAGTCTCCCTATTTCAGATCCCGTATACAAATGATAACCGGATGGAAGCCGGATTTTCGCAGGGACAGGGAATACGGAAAGAGGCATCCGGTCTGGCTGGAACTTTCCTGTAACCGGAGATGCGTAAGGGTTCCGCTTCCAGCAGAGCGCGACCAGGTGGCAGAAGAGTTGAAGAGAATCCAGGCAAATCCGGAACAGAGGCTGTATATCAGGATAAAGGCACCAGATCTCTTCCCGATCCATGATCTCAGGCTTTCCGCCATGGATCTTCCCGCGTTGAACCAGATAGCAGAACAGGTTCAGAGGATGAGATCAGAAGAAGCCGGGAGATTTCACGAAATCCTTCTGGATAAAAACTGGAGAGGCCCAAATCGAGTGGAGAGGATCCGGGAAATCCTGGAAAGATTTCCGGAAGAAGAGAAAGAACATAAAATGGAACCAATGAAGGTGGATATGAGGCAGATATGAGAGCAAAAGGGAGGGAGAAAAATATGGAATGGATACTGGGTATTACAGCAGCAGTAGGGATTCTTTTGGCCGGAATAGCCGGACTCGCATGCGTAGCGGTGTACAGAGTCAGTGAATGCCAGAACGATTGAAAAATTCCGTCCATTATGACGGACAGGAGCAGATCAGAGAGAAAAGGAGCGTAGCATAACATGATCAGACAGATCGAAAAAGAGGAACTCCGCAAGATGCATGGCCGTGAGGGTCTGGTCCTTCAGGGATGTGGCGGAGAACTGAAGGAGTGGACAGACGGGATCAATGAGATATTGGAGCAGGAAGGGATTCTTCCCAAAGGGAAACGGCTTGACGATGTGGTAGTTTTCCAGAACGGGGGAGTAACCAACCTGCTCTTTTTCTTTGGGGAAGAAAAGCTGGATATGGGGAAGCTGGCTGTCTGGAGGCTTCAGAGCCACGCCCAGTTTGGCGGCACATGGATGTCGGACTATGTGAACAACCGGCTGGGCGGCTTTATCCGTGAAGACGTTTCAGAAAAACCGAACTGTACCTTAATCGGTGAGGCTGGAAATATCTTCAATCTGATGGGGATTGCGGCTCGAACACTGCGGGAAAACGGCCTGGATGAGAAAGCAAAGGAGATGGAGAAGCGTATCACAGGAGGAGAATGCCACAATTATTATGAAGCTTTAAGTGTGATTGACCAGTACGTCACCATCACGGGAAAAGAAGAGCCGGAGATGGACGGGATGGTGATGGAATAACTGACAGATAACAGAAGGACAGAGAGGAGGCAGCTATGGAAGAGAGAGAACCAACCATAAAGATCCTGTATGAAAATACAAAAGCGCCAGTCAACCAGGTCTGGCTCACCTTTCCGCTTTCCGGCAGAGAGAGGTCAGAGCAGAAAATGCTCGCTCTGACCAGCGGCCATGAACAGGAAGAAAGCATCCCATACCAGATTGCCAGAGTGGAGTCCCCCATTCCGAACTTGAGGCAGTACCTTCCAGCAGACGGGTGGTTTCAGGAGATCAGCCGGCTGGCGGAGAAGATTGAAAGGATGGACAGGGAAGAACAGATAAAATTTTCCGGGATTCTGGACTGCAGTGCCATTTCCACGATAGAGGATGTGCTGCAGGCGGCGGACAGCCTGTCCCTGTATGAGTATATTCCCGGTGTGACCTGCAGCCGGGAGCTGGGAGGCTATGTGGTGGAGAACGGCTTCATGGAATTTCCCAGAGAGGTCTGGCCTTACCTGGACTATACGGGGATTGGAGAGGAATACTATGCGTCCTACAACTGCGCCTATACAAAATCCGGACTTGTGGTGCGAAAAGAGGAAGAACCGGAAATGGAAAAGGGATCCTCTCAGGTTTTCCAGATACGGTAGGAGGGAAAGCATTGAAGATATTTGTAAAGAGAGAAAACTGGAGTGATGGGATATGGATGCAGCTCCCTGCCACAAAAGAAGAAGCAGAGCAGGTCAGGAGGAGCCTGGAGAGACAGCATCCATCAATGATGCAGCCATTTGTGGGAGCAGTAGATTCCAGGTTCCCGGAGCTGGAAGAGCGGCTGGTGGGGGAACTGGTCTTTCAGGAGAAAAATCTGGACCGGCTTAACCAGCTGGCAGAAAGACTGGAAAGCCTGAATGGGGAGGAAGAGATGCTGTTCCGGGCAGCATTCCGGATGGAATCGCCTTATACAACGGAGCAGATCCAGGAGACACTGGGACATCTGGACTGTTACCAGCTTCATCCGGAGATCAGAAATTTTGAGGAACTGGGGAGATATCTGACACAGGCAGAAACCTCACAGCTTCCGGAACAGTTGGAGGCTTATATCGATTACGCAGGGATCGGGCGTAACTGTCAGGGAGGCTATGGATATTTAACAGAGGGTGGATATGTAGAGAAACGGAAAAGTTCTATGAACCATGGGGAGGCAGAAGCAGAAAAGGGGCAGAAAACAGAAGAGCCGGAAAAGAAACAGGGTATTTTTGCAGTCACCCTGATCCGGGAATTCTTCACAGACCGCTATGTCAGATTCACACTTCCTTTGCCGGAGCAGGAACTGGCAGAGAAAAAAAGACAGGCAGGACTCACGGAGGAGATACCGGAAAGGGTAGAGATATCTGCCGCCATCAATGGAATTCTTGAACATCTGCCGCCATGCAGCACACTGGAGGAACTAAACCATGCGGCAAAGGTGATCGAAGAGCTGGAAGCGTGTTCAGGGATCGACTGGAAGCTGACACTGGCAGCGTTGGAGGCGGAACTTCCGGGAACCATGGAAGAATGCTGCCATGTGATTCGGGCGCATAAGGCGTATGAATTTCTGCCCTTCCCTTTCCTGGAACCGGAGAGCTATGCCCACTACCATCTGGAGCAGGCAGGTCTTTCGATTCCGGAAGGGCTGTCCTCCTGTTTTGACCACCGCAGGTATGGTCAGGAGAAGATCGCTGAGGATGGTGTGACAGAAACCTTTTACGGTGTGGTGATCAACCGGGAGAAACCGATTTGTCTGGACCATGGAGAAGGGCAGGAGATGAAACTGTACAGTCCCCTGACACTGACCACCTTTGCGGGATATCCGTTTTTTCCCGCCCTCCTTCATGGGGAAAAGGTGCCGGCATACCAGGCAGCGATCCGGAAAGAAATTGCCAGGAGCATGCGGGAGTACGGAACAGGCGGGCTGGCAGAAACACTGTGGAACCAGCTCCTGGCCAGGAAAATATCCACCATCGTTCCGGACGTGGAGGAACATCACGGACGGCTGTGGGGAGTGGCCAGAGTAAGCACTGCCGGGAAGCTGACGGACCGTGAACTGGCAGGACTTAAGGAGGAATGGAAAGAGATCGCCGCCCATGGCTGGGGAGTGCTGTTTGCCAGCCGTATCCTGGAAGCCGGACATATCCGGTTCTATGCGGGGTTCTGGGATACGGAGCGGGGAGAGAATCTGTGCCTTTTAACGGAAGAGGAGCTGGGAAAGGAGGTGGGCGGATTTGAGATAAGGATGTAGGAAAAAGAGAGAAGGACTTCAGGCGCTGACGAAACCGGCGCTTTTTTTGTGCGCACACCAAGACCAGAAAGAAAGGAGACGGGGTTCCTGGCCAGGGAAAAGATATCTGACTCCCTTTTGGATGGATTTAGAGCAGAAAGCAATCGAGCGGGTGAAGGCGGCGTCCCAGATGTCCTTCACCCTGTATGGAAGTCCCCTGGTAGTCACGGACAGTGGAGGCAAGGACAGCTGCGTGTGCCGGGAGATCGTAAAAAGAGCCGGCATCCCCTATGAGGTGCAGCATAACCTGACCACGGCGGATGCGCCCCAGACTATTTATTATGTGCGGGAAACCTTTCGGAAGCTGGAGGAACAGGGAGTCCCCTGTAAAGTCAACTATCCTGTATACAAAGGCGGGCGGGTCACCATGTGGACGCTGATTCCCATGAAGAAATTTCCGCCTACCAGGCTGCAGCGATACTGTTGCCAGGTATTAAAGGAGGCCACCTGCCGGGACCGTTTCATCACCACCGGGGTCCGGTGGGCAGAGAGCGTGAAACGAAAAAATAACCGGGGCGTGTATGAAAATTTCACTGCCAACCCGGAAAAGAAGATCATCCTGAACAATGACAATGATGACAATCGGAGGCTGTTTGAGAGCTGCGCCCTGAAGGGCAAGCGGATCTGCAATCCCATCGTGGACTGGACGGACCGGGATGTATGGGAGTACATCCGCAGCGAGCGGCTCCCCATGAACCCGCTGTATGACATGGGCTTCTTCCGGGTAGGCTGCATCGGCTGCCCCATGGCGGGGAAGACCCGGTGGAAGGAGTTCGCCCTGTTCCCCACCTACCGGCATGCCTATACGAAGGCTTTCGGGCGGATGCTGGAGGTGATCCACAGGGACGGAGGAAAGACCAGATGGCGGACGGCGGAGGATGTGTTTTCCTGGTGGATGGAGGATTTCCAGGTGGAAGGGCAGATGAGCCTGACGGATTTTGAGGAATGGAGGAGCGGAAATGAAGATTAAAGAATCAGAAGCGCCTGCAGGGATGCGGCTGTACAGTCCCCTGGTGGGCGCTTTTTATGACAGCGAGGACCACTGCACGTCCATGGACGGCTATGCCCTGAGCGGATATGACTGGACGATCAAAAAGGCATTGGAAAAGGACTGGATCCAGGAGAGCAGGGCAGGGCTTGCGGAATATCTGGATGAGGGACCTTTAAAGGAAAAGGTCGTAAGCATGCATCCGGCTGTAGAAGTCTGGAATTACTGTCTCTGGGGAGTCCTTAAAGTGGAATGCCGGGAGGAACTGTCCCCGGAAGAGACAGAGCGTCTGAAGAGCGAGTGGTACGGGCAGATGGCGGACGGCTGGGGAGAAGGGTTCGTCCAACAGGACATTGAGTGTGAGGAAGGGTGCCGGCTCTGTGTGGATTTCGGCGCAGCCTCCAGAAACCGGATCCAGACAGAACAGGAATTAAAAGGGATCCAGGCGGCGGACCAGAGCCAGCCCATGGAGCAGGAGAGTCCCAGGATGGAGATGACTTAGGGGAGGTGGATGGTTGGGAGGACATTTTTTACAGGGGACAGCCCTGCGGGAACTGGAATCTGAAATGCGGCAGATTCCTGGATTTTCACCCTGCCGGTCCGGGATCATCCGGGGAAGACCAGAGCAGATGCAGCCAGCGTCATACGGGGAACTTGAGCGGTTCTTCCTGGCGGAGATCCCGCCGTCCCGGCTGACTGTCCGCATCATCAATCTAAAGAGCAGAGGGGAGGTGAAGGAATTCATGTTTCGGAGCGGCCAGCATAAAAAGAGGTTCCGGGAGATCTGCGGGAGCGGAGAGTATGACTTTTTGCATTCGGACCATGGCCAGGCTGCCGCAGTGTTCCTGCTGAGCGCAGATACCTTTTTATGGGGCAGGGCCAAACCCTGTATCACAAAGCAGGGGATCCGTTACAGGAAGATGGCGGTCCACGGCATAGAGCCGGATGGATACGCCCTTTTCTGTGCCGCAAAGGAGATGTGCGGCGGTACACCCAGGCTGTCTCTGTCGGAACTGGGGGATCCGGAACTGATCGGTGACCGGCTCCTGCAGGTGATCTTAACCGGCATCCTGATCAGCCGGCACGGGATCGGGATCATGGCAGAAAAAGAAGAAAAGAAAGGAAGGAGACCGGAGAAGACATGCTGAAACTATATATCGGAAGAAATGCAGGCCGGACGGTCTGCCTGACGTTGCCGGTTACCGCTGATGAGACTGACAGGGCATTTGCGGAACTTGGTGGTGCCAGGTCAGGAGAACCGGTGCTGATCCAGGAGGCACGGACATCCGTCCCCTACCTGGGAGGGCGGCTTAAGGGGCTTTCTTATGAAAAGAAGGAAAAACGCCGGGAACTGGATTTCCTGGCCAAGCGGATCGGATATCTGACGCAGGCGGAACAGGATGTGTTTTCCGCGGTGCTCCAGATGGAAGAGCCGGGAACACTGGGGGAGGTCATCAACCTCTCTTACAATCTTGACCAGTATGAGGTGATCCCCCATGGGACAGACCAGGCAGAGATATCCGGAAAGCTGCTGAAAAGGGATAAGGGAATCCAGGTTCCGGCAGAGATTGCATGCTTCCTGGACCATGAGCGGGTGTCATCCGCCTATTTCCTCCACCACAAGGGGGAATTCTCCCCCAGCGGGCTGGTCCTGAAAAAGGAAGGGGCTGTGCCGGAGGAGGTCTATGGGAACGGCAGACACACCCATCCAGGGTATGAAAAAGGCAGCCTGCTCCTGCTGCATTTGTATCCCAAAGGCTCCTGGAGTCCGAATGGGGAGTATGTCTTGTCAGTCCCGGCTTCCGGAGAACGGATCGCACTGGCCAGAGAACGGCTTGGTGTGGAGAGCTTAAACAGGTGCAGCTTTTATACTTCCCATGCGGGGCGGGAAGATCTGTCAGATTACCTGCCGGCTGGAATGGAAGCAGAGGAGATCAACCAGGCAGCCACATTTTTTGTGGAGGAGGTGCTGGACGGGACAGAGGAACGGTTTCAGCAGCTACTTGCCGTGCTGGAAGCGGAGTGCCCAAGGACTCTGGAAGAAGTGCTTGAAGCAGCGGGGAACCTGAAAGACTACCGGATGTGCCCGGAGGGAGTGGACAGCCCGGAGGAGTACGTCCACCATGTGCTGGAGGACAGCGAGGTCTACTACCTGGACGGATTTATTGAGCAGTTTGTAGATATGGAACGCATGGCAAAAGCCCTGATGGAAGAGACCGGGGCGGTGGAGACCTCCTTTGGGATCGTGACAGGCGACCGATGGCGTTTCCGGGACTTTTCCGGAGAACTGGTCACAACCCGCCTGTTCAGCCCGATTGAGGGGAATTTCTTTGAAGAGGATGAGTGGGGGAACATGGAGGAAACACCTGTCGTCATGGATGGGCTGGATTTGATGCAGTATGCCGAATCTATCCAGGAACGGCTCGAAAAGGAGGACTGGTCCCAGGAGGGAGAGCGGGGGCTGGCAAAGTATCTGGACAACCAGCTGTTAAAACAGCGGGTAGTCAGCATGTTCCCCGGTATAGAGGAAGTGAACGGCTGTCTGTATGGGGTAATGACGATGGTAAGCCGTGGCGATCTGACTGCGCAGGAGATGGGCGCGGTCATAGAAAGCTGGAGCGGCCAGGCATCCGATGGATGGGGCGAAGGCTTTGAGCAGAGGGAGATCGAGACGCCCGAAGGGGAGCTGTATGTCAGCTTCTGGCAGTCAGGGGATTCCTTTGAGGTTCTGCCGGAGGATGCGTTTTTTAACAGGCTCCGGGAAAGCAGCGGCCCACAGATGGGAGGGATGTAGATGTATGTGACCATTGCAGCAGAGAGATACGGGAATTCCCCGGAGTACCAGGGGGCGGAGCTGAAAGTTCCTGCCACCAGGGAGGCCATACAGGATGCCATGGAGCGGGCAAGGGTGCGGTCAGATGGGGAGTACCGGATGATCACCTTCCGTGACTGGCCGGTCTTTCTTAAGGAACGTCTGGCCCGGACGGAGGCCAGGGTGCAGGAGGTGAGCTTTCTTGCCGGCCTTGTCGGTCAGATGGACCGGAAACGTCTTTCGGCGTATGAAGGAGTGCTGGCCTGTATGGAGACTGAGCGGAAAGGACATGAATGCTCCATCAAAGACCTGATCAATGCCACCGTTAACCTGGAGAACTTTGATTTCCTGCCGGGAATCGTAAAGGATACGGACCTGGGGGAGAACGCACTGGATGGGGACTATGTGCGGATCCTGCAGGATCTGCCGGACGAAGTGATCGGCCTGCTGGATCCGGCAAAGGTGGGGGCATATCTCAGGCATTCGGAAAAAGGTGCCTTTACCAGAGAGGGGTACTGCTTCCGTTCCAGGGAGGGCTGGCAGGAGATCTATGACGGCCAAAAGCTGCCGGAAACAGAACTGGGGACAAAGACGTTTTTGTCTGTACGCATCGAGGAGCGGGACCATCCGGAAAACGGTGATGTGTGGCTTTTCCTGCCCTGCAGCAGCGGGAAAATGACCCATGTATGGGATTTCATCCCTTCCCCCTGTCTGAGCAGCTGCCGGATCACGGAGGTCAGCAGTATGATTCCTGCCTTTGAAAAACACATCGGTCCGGATGAGGACATCGGGGCGCTGAATGAACTGGCAGGAAAGCTGGAGAAGATGACCTCTGGGGAACGTCTGAAATACAAGGCAGTTCTGGAGTTTGACGGCTGGAAGAGCGTGGAACGGTCCCTCCGGCTGGCAGACCGGCTGGATGAGTATATGTTCGATCCCAGTCAGGTCAGCTATGGGGATTATGGAAGAGAATGCCTGGAGAACCTGGGTGTGGACTGTTCGGACTCGGCTTTTGAAAGATTTGATTTTTATCAATACGGTATGGCCCAGTACGAAACGGCAGGTATGAAACTGACCTCTTATGGTGCGGTATCCATGGAGCAGGGACTGGATCTTTCGGAAAACGAAGTCCAGGAGGACGGCCTGCAGATGGGAGGATGTGCCTGCCAGACCATGTGACCAGAGATATAAATGAAAAGGAAGTTCTCCATGTAGATTCAGTAAATCAGAAGAAGGAGGTGACAGAAGATCAACAGTTTTATTTCATGGGTCGGCGGGAAAAAGGCGCTGCGGAAAGTCATTTATGACATGTTCCCCGCCCGCTATGACCGCTACATCGAGGTGTTTGGGGGCGGAGGCTGGGTATTGTTTGGCAGGCCGCCGGACGGGAAGGTGATGGAGGTCTACAATGACTTCAACTCCAACCTGGCCAACCTGTATTCCTGTGTCAGGGAGCAGACCTGGGAGTTTTTGCGAGACCTGGTTTTTTTGCCGTTAAACAGCCGGGATGAATTTAACGTGATCCGGCAGTTTCTGGACAAGGGGGAGTTTGATGCCCCGTTTATGGAAAGGGAGCTGGAGCTGGCAAAGCACAACCTGCCCGCACCGGAGTTTGAAGACATCCGTTCCCTGATGCTGGAGAACGCATCCCCTGGGGATGTGCGGCGGGCCGTGGCCTTTTATAAGCTGATCCGTTACAGCTACGGGAGCGGCTGCACGTCCTACGGCTGTCAGCCCTTTGATGTGCGAAAGACCTTCTCCCTGATCTGGGAGGCGTCCAGGCGGCTTGCCAACACGGTGATCGAGAACAAGGATTTTGAGGCGCTCATCCGCCAGTATGACCGGGAAACCGCCTTTATTTATTGTGACCCGCCCTATTATATGACGGAGGACCACTATGCGGTGGAGTTCCCGAAGCGGGACCATGTGCGCCTTCGGGATACCTTAAATGCCTGCCAGGGGAAATGGATGGTCAGCTACAACGACTGTGCCTATATCCGGGGGCTTTACGAAGGGCGGCATATCACGGCGGTGAGCCGGATCAACAACCTGGCGCAGAGGTATGACAACGGTTGCGAATACCCGGAGCTGATCATCACAAACTATGACCCCAAAGAACGGAAGCTGGCCGGGCCGCAGCAGATGAGCCTGTTTGGGGACTGGATGCCGGGAGGTGAGAGTGACGATGGAAGGGATTGAGAAACTGCGGTGGGCAAAAGCCCTGATCGAAGAAGAGACCGGAGGGAAACAGCGGCTTTTGGCGGGCTGGGACGGGATGCCGGCAGTGCAGATCGCGGACGGATGCATGGTGGGACTTTACTTTGCCCTCTTAAAAAGTCAGAAGACGGGACTCTACGACTGCCGGGTGAAGGGTTATATCCGCACCTGCGGAGGTTACAGCCCCAGCGCCCGGCTGAAGGAGCTGACAGAAGAATGTGCCCGGATCGCGGCCCTTGTGGCACAGCTGGAAGCGGCGGACATCCATGGGGATGAGGAGGCCGTAGCCGCATTCTGTGAGGAACTGAAAAGGGAAAAGGAACCGGATGGAAACGGGGAGGGAGGTGGATGACATGAACCAGATGGAAGTAAAGGGGGTTATTGCCGGTGACGGCAGCCTCATCCTGCCCCCTGGCGTGCTGGAGACCATGGGGGCAGGGCCAGGGGATCCGGTGTATCTCGTCTATGGCAGCCGGAAGCCTGTCCGGGCGGAGAACAGCTATGGGAGACTGTTCCTCTCTGCAGAAGGTTTTTGGAAGGCCGAATGTATGGAACCACCGGAAGAGGCGGAGATGAAGCTGCCCCATGTACTGTTAGAAAAAGCAGGGATCCCACTGGATGCAGAGCTGGTGGTCCAGACCGTGGAAGGGGCGGTTCTGATCGGGAAGGAGGAACCGCTGACTGCAGCCAGAAGGCCGTTTTACGGAATGCTCCGGCTGCTGGACATGACAGAGAAAGAGGCCATGGAGATCTTGGAGAAAGGAGGATTTTTGGATGGGTAAATCCGTGTACAAGCTGCTGGATCAGAAAGGACGGGTGTTGATTCCGAAGGAAATGCGGAATGCAGCCGGGATGGAGTATGGGGACATCGTTGGCCTGGGATTGCAGGATGGAAAAGTGTCGGTGCGGAAGGTCAGCATCGTTGAAGTAGGAGATCAGTCCCCGGAGGCAGTGGAAGCCTATGTGCGGGCGGCCATCCGGACCATGCCGGACGATACCCGTCTGAGCCTGATCTCCGATTTATCCGGGCTGATGCGCCAGAAGGAGGGATGAAGGGATGGAAAGACCGACAGAAGAAAAAGATGAAAAGCGGGTCTATACAGCAAAGGACTGTAAGGAAACTGGATACGGCATGTGCTTGACAGGAAAAGTGATCGTGGCCTGCCCGGATATATTTCCTGGTAATTGTAGGAACCAGCTTTATTTCTGCACAGGAGGGAGCGGGGCAGAACCGGATTCCGTGGAGCATACCGTGTCAGGAGTCAGCCTGGAGAACGGGGAGGTAATCTGCTTCCGGCGCTCCCAGATCCTGGGAACCTTAAAGCCGCAGCTTCTTCCGGAACAGGCAAAGCTGCAGCTGTCCCAGATCCGCCCCATCGGGGCACTACCGTTAGAAGGGCATGAACCGCTCTATTCCGGATACAGTTTTCTGGAAGACGGGCGCTATGCAGCCGGGGTCTGGCTGTGCAGCGAGAAGGAAGCCATGGACTATGTTGAAATGCAGAAACCTTACCAGCATAAAGTGATGCTGTGTGACCGGGACGATTTCTGCGTGATGGAGGTAGTGGATGGGAAAATGGTGTTCCCGGATGAAGCAGACTTACGGAAGCTACAGGGGCAGGTGGACGGCGGGAGCATGGAACTCACATAGGAAGGAGGGATGCCCTGTGCGGGGGATACGCATGGAAAACGGAAGGATCCTGTACTTCGGGAATCTGGCCGGGTATGTCACCGGGAACAAGGCCGTGGTGGACCCGCTCTTTTCCGGTGACGGGCTGAACCGTTTTCTGGAGAAGCAGAAAGGGATCCGGGAGGTGGAATGGAGGGACGGCGTCTATGACCGCCTGATGAATGGGCAGAATGATCTGTCGGACGGCCCGGTGTTAAAGAACATCCGGATCTGGCAGCTGAAGCCGTCCGTGGACGTGCATATGAAGTTCATCGGCTATGACCGGATGCGGGAGCGCTTCGGGGAGCCTTCGCCGGAGGATTACCAGCTGGTGTTTGACGGGGAGGCCGAGACCAATAACCTGGAGGAGATCTAAACAAGTTCAACGCGGGCCTGCATCCTCCGGGATATACGGGCCATTCTCTGTCCATGTCGGACGTGATCGAGCTGTATGACGGGGAGGGGAGCGAATTCCACTACGTGGATGAGCGGGGATTTCAGACCATCGCCTTTGGCGGGCCGGAGCCGGCGCAGAGTTCCATCATGCAGTTGTAACAGAAGTGATCGCGGTATGTCCGTGAGAGGGCAGACAAAAAAGAAAAGAGGAGGAACCATACCATGAAAAAGAGGATCAGGAACTTAAAGCACAGCGTGTCTGGCAGGATCTTTGCCGGGTATATGGCACTGAAAGAGCAGAAGGGAGAAGGATTCGTGGATACCGCCATCAAGATCCTGATGGCGGTGGTCATCGGTGCGCTGGTGCTGGCGGGGCTGTACGCCCTGTTTGACGAGACCGTGCTGCCGACCCTGCCCCGCCGTGTACAGGAGATGTTCAGCTACTCAGGCTGACAGCCGGAAAGGAGATGGAAATGGCAAAAACACAGAAAACAGCAACAGCGCAGCCAGCGGCAGCCGTGCAGGAAAGAGGATATGCCCCTCTCCAGTATGACGTAAAAATCCATTCCCTCTATCCGGAGGGGAGTTGCCGGGCTTCGGCCTCGGTGAACTTAAACGGGAGCTTCGCCATCCGGGGACTGAAGGTCATGGAAGGGACAAACGGCCTGTTCGTCTCCATGCCCAGCTACCGGACCGGGAACGGAGAGTATAAGGATATCTGTTTCCCCTGCACCAAAGAGGCGAGAAGCCAGCTGAACAAGGCGGTTCTAAATGCTTATCAGCAGTCCCTGGCCCAGAACCAGAGCCAGGGGCAGGCAACGGCAGAACTTGACCAGGCAGCGCCTCAGATGAGCATGTGAGAGAAAGGGGAAGGCTGTGATGACATTTTTTGAAAAAGAAATGAGGAAGCTGTTCCAGCATGGGCTGTCTTTTCCGGAGACCATCTTCGCCGGCCGCGCATGTTATGGCAAGCTGGATGAAGATATCCGGGTACGGATGGAGTTTGCCACTGAAGGGGTGGCAGACCATTATTCCGCTCTGAAAGTGACCCTGCTGAACCGGAAGGAAGGTCCCATCGACAGCCTGCTCCTGCGGTTTTCGGAGGTGCTGGGCAGAAAGCAGACCACAAATCCCAACTTCCGGGAAGGGATGTTTCCTCATATCTGGAAAGACGGGAATGACTTTGCCTGGTATGTCTGCCAGCCCACGGCGGCGGACTATAAGACCCTTGCGGATGCGGTGGGCAGCTATACATCCATGTTCCAGGGGGAGGATCTGACCCAGGGCATGGGCGATATGACATTGTAGTGGATATGCTTCGTTTTATGGGAAATCCTTGTTGGTATTGGTCATAGCTATTCCGCCCGGTTTTCCATATACTTGGCTTACAGGAAGGAGAAACGGCTATGGAAAAACGGAAAAACTTATGTGCCATGATCCCGGAGGAACTGCACGGGAGAGTGAAGCAGGAGCAGGAGGCCCTTGCGCTGACCCTGGCGCAGTATGTGGAGATGGTACTGGAGGAGCATTTTAAGAAAGGCGGGAAAGAGATGGCAAACGGGACAAGGACGCTGGCATTCCAGGTATCGGAGGAGCTGTTCGCACGGGTGAAGGGATACCTGGCAGAGCATCCGGGACTGAGCCAGAGGGAGTTTGTGATCGGGCTGATCACGAGGGAACTGGAACGGTACGAGGAAGAAGCGGCTGAAGAAAATAGGACGGAGGCCGAAGGAGCCGAAAGGAATAACGATGAGGCGGGAGAAGCCAGGGAAGAGCAGGAAGCAGATACAGAAGCATCATAGAGGAAAGGGAAGGCCGCCGCTTTTTGTGGCGGCTTTCTGCAGGAAAGAAGCTCTGAAGCCCCAACGGGGATTTAGATAAAAAAGAAGATGGAGGAAAAAAGAATACCGAGAAGAGATGACCAGACACAGAGGACAGCCGTACAGGCTCGCCAGCAGGAAGCAGCACAGCCGGAGGTTCTGCCGGTAACCGGGGTGGCGATCCACACGGACAGCCGGAGGGGAGAATTCCTGGCCACCGCAGATGTGGAGCTGGCAGGCATCTGCACCATCCGCAACGTCAAGATCAAGGAGGATGACTACGATCTGACGGTGGTGATGCCCAGGACGAAAATGGCGGACACCAGGGAATACAAGGATGCCTGCTTCTTTGAGAGCCGTGGCCTGCGGGAACAGTTCGATCAGGCGGTGCGGGAGGCGTATACCCAGACCCTGGCCATGCAGGAGGAGCAGGCTTCAGGAGAGGAACAGACTTCCAGGGAAGCGCAGACTGTGGGAGAAGGGCAGGTTTCCGGGGAGGAACCGGACCTGGACGATGCCAACTTCCAGGAAGAGGAGGATCCGGAGCAGGAGGAGGGCATGGGCGGGATGTCCATGTAGCAGCGGCAGGCAGGAGATCGACAGAAAACGGAGAGAATCAGAAACCAAAGAGACCAATGAAATGCGGCAATCTCCCGATGGAACGGGAGGTGCCGGATGAGGCAGGCGCATCTGTACGCCTGCCTCCGTCTGTTTTATCAGCAGAAAAAGGAGGAGATGATTTTGAGAAAAGTAATGATCCAGTTAGGAAACCGTGTGTCCCGCAGGGCATTCCAGATCCGTCAGGCTCTCACCAACAGGTCAGGGGAAGGGTTCGTGGATACTGCCATCAAGATCCTGATGGCAGTGGTCATCGGAGCGCTGGTGCTGGCAGGCCTGTATGCGCTGTTCGATGAGACCGTCCTGCCCACGCTGACCCGCCGTGTGCAGGAAATGTTTAACTATGCCGGCTAGGGCTGGTATAGCCCTGATCCTGCCGGCTCCCTGGCTTGTGTCCGGGATACAGGGGGTGGCCATCCAGCCGGGGCAGATTCTGGCCTTGATGCAGATAATTCTGTTTGCGGCGCTTTTACTGGCAGCGGCCTGGATTGACTGCCGGAGGCATATCATCCCGGATATCCTGAACCTGGGGATTGCTCTGTCAGCGCTGCTGTGTTTCCGGCCAGCGAATCTCTGGGGACTCCTGGCTGCGGTACCTTTCCTGATTGCGGCCATGGGAGGAGGGATGGGCGGTGGAGATGTGAAGATGGTGGCAGCCTGCGGCCTGGTCCTGGGGTTCTGGGATACCATATTCGGATGCGTCATCGGGCTGCTTTTGATGCTGTGTTCCTGTTTGGTCATTTCAGGAGGGCTGCGGGGGAAGGAAGCCCGGCCAATGGCTCCATTTCTGTCTGCCGGTTTTCTGGCAGCTTATTTTCTCCCATAAGGAAGGAGTGTGTTTCTTCCGGGAAAATGTCAACGATCTGTGACAGGGGGCATTTTGGAAACTGTTTTTGGCTGTCGGATCCGGCAGTCTGTTTTTCTTTCGGGGAAGGAGGAGATGTGTATGAAGAAGATCCTGCTTGTTGCAGGTGTCCTTGCTTCGGTGTCCGCTGCCGTGTTCTGTGTGCTGCGCCGCCGTAAGAAGCATTATGGATCGCCCTGCTAAAATGAAACTGTAAAAATGGAGAGGATGCGGCAGGCCGGAAGAGATATGGTCTGCCGCATGTTCTATCGGAGGAAAAGGGTGAAAGAAAAATATTTTACCAATACCTGTTTGTGTTGTGAAACGCGCACAGAATGGAGGAAATTATGAGCTTTTTTAAGAATCGGACCGTGATCGGGGTGATCTGCATCATCCTTTCTCTGGTCATCTGTTTCGCGGTAACCCCGCTGTTTAACAAATCCATGAGCCAGAAGGTGGAGATCGTCCGGGTGGTGAAGGAGATCCATATCGGGGATGAGATCACAAAGGACATGGTGCGGACCGTGGAGGTGGGTGGCTACAACCTTCCGGATGGTGTGGTGAAGGATACGGCCACGGTGATTGGCAGGTTTGCTTCTGCAGATATGGTCCCCGGCGATTACATCATCAGCTCCAAGATCGCAGATGCCCCTGCGGCGGAGAATGCCTATCTCTACAGTCTGAACGGGGAAAAGCAGGCTATCTCCGTCACGGTCAAGGCTTTTGCCAACGGCCTGTCCGGAAAGCTGATGAGCGGGGACATCGTCTCGGTCATTGCCCCGGACTATAAGAAGCAGGGAGTCACGGTTATCCCGGCAGAACTGCAGTATGTGGAAGTCATCGCGGTAACCGCCAACAGCGGCTACGATGCCAATACCGGAGAACAGGCGGAGGATGAGGACCGGGAGCTTCCGGGAACGGTCACTCTCCTGGTGTCCCCGGAACAGAGCAAAGTGCTGGCGGATCTGGAGGCGGACGGAAAGCTGCACCTTTCCCTGGTGTACAGGGGAACGAAGGAGAATGCGGGGAAATTCATAGAAGCCCAGGACGAACTGCTGGAAGCGCTGTATGCCCCGGAGGAAGAGGACAGCGAAGGGGAGGAAACAGAAGGAGAGAAAACGGAAGAAGGGGAAGCGGAAGGCACAGGAGATGAGGCGGATTCCCAGGAGACACAGGAATCTTCAGAGCAGAAAGAAGGAAGCAGCGAAAAAACAGAGGACACAGCGAACACGGAGGGAGACAGGGAGGCTCCTGCCAGCGGGGACGGGGAGGAGCAGTAGATGAACTTTAAAAAGAATGGAATCTTTGGCCGCAGGGAGGATGGCGGCCAGAGGGAAGCGGAGTATGACGGGTACGGCTCCCCGAACCAGGTGCTGGCAGTCTGGGGAAGCCCTGGCAGCGGCAAGACCACCGTGGCGGTGAAGCTGGCCAAATATCTGGCAGGGAAGAAGAAAAACGTCATCCTCCTGCTGTGCGATATGACCGCCCCCATGCTGCCCTGCATCTGCCCGCCCGGAGAACTGGAATGCGAGCATTCCCTGGGCAGCGTTCTGGCGGCGGTGCGGGTGTCGGAATCCCTGGTGAAGCACAACCTGGTGACTCATAAGAAGTACGGCTGTCTCACCTTCCTTGGGATGTTAAAGGGAGAGAACGAGTACACTTATCCGCCCTTTACTGCCAGCCAGGCATCGGAGCTGATCCAGTGCCTGAAAGGGATCGCTCCCTATATCATCATCGACTGCGGAAGTTATATCGCCAACGACATCCTCTCGGCGGTGGCCCTGATGGAATCGGATGCGGTGCTTCGGCTGGTGAACTGTGACTTAAAGAGCATCAGCTACCTGTCCAGCCAGCTTCCTCTCCTGCGGGACAACAAATGGGATGCGGACAAGCAGTATAAGGTGGCCAGCAACGTAAGGACGGATGAGGCCAGCGATCACGCGGAACAGGTGCTTGGAAACGTGACCTTCCGCCTGCCCCATTCCCCGGAGCTTGCCAGACAGACCCTGGCCGGGAACCTTCTGGCGGATCTGTCTCTTCGGGACAGCCGGGGCTTTAGGAAGGAGCTGGAAGCAGTCAGCAGGGAGGTGTTCGGATGTTAGGGGAAAAAAGATCGCAGGAACTGTTTGGCCCGGCAATGGGGCAGGCGGCTTCCGGGAATGGGCAGAGGGCAGGCACGGCGGATGGAAGGGACAGCCAGGATATCAGGACGGTAGAGGGACATATCGGAAACAAAAACGGGAGGGGAGAGTCCGAAAGAATGTTGGATGCAAATGGGGGATCCGGAAGAAGCAGGGAGAAGGATTCTGATCTATCTGTGATAAAAGAGCCTGGAAAACCGGCAGAAAAGGAAAACTTTGCTGCTCCGGCATTTCCTTCCCGCCCCCGGATCCCGACTGCAACGGTAGGCGTGACCAATGCCCAGGTACACGCAGCGCCCATAGGGCCTCCGGCTGTCCTGGATGTGGAGGAGGAAGACGAGGCGGTGCAGTTCCAGAAGGGCGGGACGGCACTTAGGACCCATGACCTGTTCTTCTCTCCGCAGGACAACGCCAGGGACTTCGCCTCTGTCCTGCAGGAGGTACAGGAGTACATCTCCAGTAAATATTCCACGCTGATCATGGATGAGGGCGGGGAGGATACCAAGGCCCAGATCAAGCGTTATATTACCAAATATGTGCAGGACTACCGGATTGCCGTCAAGGGCATGAGCGGCCAGGAACTGGTGGACACCATCTATACGGAGATGGCGGAGTTCTCCTTCCTGACCAGATATGTGTTCGGGGCCGGCATCGAGGAGATCGACATCAACAGCTGGAAGGACATCGAGGTTCAGTATGCAGGCGGGGAGACGAGGAAGCTGGAAGAGCGGTTTGAAAGTCCCCAGCATGCCATCAACGTGGTGCGCCGGATGCTGCATACCTCCGGCATGGTGCTGGACAACGCAAGCCCTGCAGTATTGGGGCATTTAAGCAAAAACATCCGGATCGCCGCCATGAAGACCCCGCTGGTGGATGAGGACATCGGGGTGGCGGCTTCCATCCGTATCGTCAATCCCCAGTCCATGCAGGCCTCTGACTTTGTAAAGGGCGGCACGGCGACAGGGGAGATGCTGGACTTTTTAACGGAATGTGTCCGCTATGGGATCTCGGTCTGTGTGGCAGGGGCCACCAGTTCCGGGAAGACCACCCTGATGGGCTGGCTTCTGACCACCATCCCAGATAAGAAGCGGATCTACACCATAGAATCCGGCTCCAGGGAACTGGCCCTGGTGCGGGAAAAAGAGGGGAAGGTGAGCAATTCCGTGATCCATACCCTGACCCGCGACAGTGAGAACGACCGCCAGCGGGTGGACCAGATCGCCCTCCTGGACATGGCTCTCCGGTTTAATCCGGATGTGATCGTGGTGGGGGAGATGCGGGGGCCGGAGGCCAATGCGGCCCAGGAGGCGGCAAGAACCGGCGTGGCGGTGATCACCACCATCCACTCCAACAGCTGTGAGGCCACCTACCGCAGGATGGTGTCCTTATGCAAGCGTGCGGTGGACATGAGCGATGAGACCCTGATGGCCTATGTGACGGAGGCCTACCCCATCGTGGCCTTCTGCAAACAGCTGGAGAACCGGCAGCGCCGCCTGATGGAGATCATGGAATGTGAGATCTGTGCCGATGGGAGCCGCCAGTTTCGGCCCCTGTTCCAGTATGAGATCACGGAGAACCGGATGGAGGAGGGGAAATTTATCATTGAAGGCAGCCACAGAAGGGTCAATCCCATTTCGGAGGGACTGGCCAGGAGGCTGACCGAGAACGGGATGCCCGGCAGTGTGCTGGAGCGCCTGAAAGGGGGTGTAGAACAATGACCATGATCCAGTTACTGGCCTGTGCCGGAATGATCGCCGGCTGTTTCTTTCTGCTGCGTTTAAGGCCGGTGGAGTTTACGGATGACTTGTTTTCCTTTCTTCTGCGGAAACCGAAGACGTTGAAAGAGGAGATCAACGAGGCCACCAGAAGGAAGAAGCCGGGGATCCTGAAGAAGGAGATTACAGAAGCCCAGGACATCCTTGTGATGACCGGGAGAGGAAATCGATTCTCTCTTGTCTGTGCGGTGAGTCTTGCCCTGTTCGCCGCAGGCGGCTCCTTTGCCATCATGATTGGGAACTTTTTTCTGGCACCGGTGATGGCCTGCGGTTTTCTGTTCATACCATTCTGGTATGTGCGCCTGACCGCAAACCACTATAAAAAGAATGTATCAGCGGAACTGGAGACGGCGCTCTCCATCATCACTACGGCATACCTGCGCAACGAAGACATTTTGACAGCGGTGGAGGAAAATCTGCATTATTTAAATCCGCCCGTCCAGAACGTGTTCCGGGATTTTGTCACCCAGGTAAAGATGGTGAACCCGGATGTGGAGGCGGCGCTGAAGGTTCTGCGGGGCCGGATCGAGAATGACGTGTTCGAGGAATGGTGTGATGCCTTAAGCGACTGCCAGCTGGACCGGAGCTTAAAGACCACCCTGACTCCCATCGTGAACAAGATGTCTGACATGCGGATCGTGAATGCGGAGCTGGAATTTCTGGTGACAGAACCCAGAAAGGAGTTCATCACCATGGTCTTCCTGGTGATCGGCAACATCCCACTGATGTATTTCTTAAACCGTAGCTGGTATGAGACGCTGATGTTCACAACCGTGGGGCAGATCATCCTGGCGGTGACGGCGGCCCTGATTTTTGTTTCCACAGCATTGGTCATAAGACTGACCAAACCGTTAGAGTACAGGAGGTGATACAGGTGACAACCATGTTGATGATGGGGCTGCTGGCGGCCTTTGGGGTGTTTTTGGCAGGAGGGCTGTTCTTTGTGACAGCGGATCTGCTGCGCCTTCCCTACCTTCGGACCTCAAAGGCCATGGTCAATACGGGCAGGGAGAAGAAGACAGCGGCGAAGACGTTTGAGACCTACCTGCTGACACTGGCGGCCAGATTTGCCCCTTATATCCGGATGGATGCCTATAAAAGGAGCCGTCTGAAAAATATCTTAAAGGCCAGCGGGCTGAACCTGGAGCCGGAGGTCTATCAGGCCTATGCGTTTGTGAAAGCAGGTGCCGTGATGCTGGGGATCCTCCCGGCGCTGCTTGTATTCCCCCTGCTGTCAGTGATGGTGGTGTTCCTTTCCGTGATGGTCTATTTTAAGGAGATTAACCGTGCGGATGAGCTGCTTGCGAAGAAGCGGGGAGTCATTGAGACGGAGCTGCCCCGGTTTGTATCCACCATCGAGCAGGAACTGAAGAACAGCCGGGACGTGCTCTCCATCGTGGAGAACTATAAGAAGAACGCAGGAGAGCAGTTTTCCGGGGAACTGGACGTGCTGGTGGCGGACATGCGATCCAGCAGCTATGAGGCGGCCCTGACCCGGTTCGAGGCCAGGCTCAATTCCCCCATGCTCTCCGATGTGGTCCGGGGGCTGATCGGGGTGCTGCGGGGAGATGACGGAGCCATGTATTTTCAGATGCTCTCCCATGACTTCAAGCAGCTGGAGCTGCAGCGGTTGAAGAAGGAGGCCCGGAAGATCCCGCCGAAGATCCGGGTGTTCAGCTTTGTGATGCTGATGTGCTTCCTGTTCATGTACCTGGCGATCATTGTGATCGAGATCATCAAATCCATGGGGAGTATGTTTTAGGGGAGGTGAAAGATGCCGCCAAAGCCGGTCAGTTATAAGGGAAAGGAATATGGCTCCAGGAAAGAATTGTGCCAGGAGTATGGAATTGATGAGAAAAGGGTGACAGGACGCCTCTGTTCAGGGTGGACACTTGAGGAGGCCGTGGAGACTGCCCTTGGAGAGAAGGTGACCAATGGGATCCAGACAGAGTATGAGGGTGTGCAGTATCCGTCTTTAAGCTCCATGGCGGAAAAGCTGGACCTTCCGCTTTCTATCCTGCAGCATGCCTACTACCGGACAAAGGATATCGGACAGTCCGTGGAATATGCCAGAGGATATGCCAGCCGTGACATGGTGGTATGGGGGAAGGAGTACCAGAGCCTGTCCCAGGTCGCCATGGTGTTTGGCATCAGCCACTATCATCTGGTCAGTCAGGTGCGGGAAGGGGTAAGACTCCAGGAAGCAGTGAAGAAGGCGCTGGAGACGGAACCGGTTCAATTCCAGGGAAAGACCTATGAACATTTCGGGGACTTGTGTGCTGTGTACCGGATACAGCCGGCCAATGTGTACTTCCGTCTGGAATATGGGATGGATCTGGAGGAGGCACTGACACGGCCTGTCAAGGGGACGGGAAAGAAAAATAAGGTGACCTATCGGGGGGAGGCGTATGAGAGCCAGATCGACCTGTGCCGGGTTTACGGCATCTCAGTCCTGTGCGTGAGGGAGCAGCTGCGGAGCCAGCCCCTTACTTTTCTGGAGGAGTTTGATGTCTTAAACCAGATGAAGGAACGGCTGGGGATGGGGAAAGAGGAGATGCTGAACTATATTCCCCACTGCCGGATCCGGGGAAGGAACTATAAGACCATGGCAGGACTCCTGCGGGAGTTTGGCATCACTGCAAGTGCTTTCTATACCCGGAAATGCCGGAATGAGGATAAGGATGTGTTCGCTGTCCTAAAGGAGATGCAAAAGGAAACAAGGAGGGCCTATGTGGTGGATGGAAAGCCCATGCTTCAGGAGGAACTGGAGAAGATGGGGTATACGAAATACCGGATCAGCCGGCTGGCCAAAGGAGAACTTCCCAAATATCTAAGGCTCCAGGGATTCGACCTGGACACAGGATGTATGGATGGGGAGAAGCTGTACTATGAGATCCTGAATGAAAAACTGCAGGAAGCCGGGCAGGTGCCAGGGGAAGAGATAGAAATCAAAATGGAGTGAAGGAAGGAGGGCCAATGACTGAAGAACAGAAAGAAAAAAAAGAGCAGGGAGGGTCTGTTGGAAGGACTCTGTCAGCTGACTGGGGAGGAAAAGGCACAGGAGGTGAGGGAGCATTGAGGAAACTGTGGAAGGAGGAAAAAGGGGAAGGCTACATCGATATCGCCGTGCTGGTGCTGTGCGTCTTTCTGGTTTTGGCCCTGTCCGTAAAGCTCCTGCCGGTATTCATCGCCAAACAGCAGCTGGATACTTATGCTACGGAGCTGTGCCGGGAGGCGGAGATTTCCGGGCGGGTGGGGAGCGAGACCAGCAGGCGGGCGGCGGTGTTGACGGAGCAGACGGGCCTGACACCGGAGATCCAGTGGTCAAGGAGCGGGCGGATCCAGCTGAACGAGGAGGTCAGTGTCCAGCTGACTTACCGGTATGACCTGGGGCTGTTCGGCAGCTTCGGCTCCTTTCCGGTGACGCTGAAGGCAGAAGCCTCCGGAAAATCGGAGGTGTACTGGAAATGAGGAAGCTGAAGGAATGTTTCAGGGATGAGAGCGGAGTGTCCTTTCCTCTGGTAATCGCTATTACTCTGGCTCTGCTTTTGATTCTGTGCGGGGTCATGGAATACCTGCGTCTGAACCTGATGGCTGCCGGCGTGAAGGAAGCGGTGCAGGATGCCATCGTGGTGGTGGTCAACGACAATTACGCCAACGTGTACCATGGGGTGCGGGAGGGGTATTCCGGGGGATACACAAGCGATGGTTCCGGTTTTGAGGCCACGGTGGATGACGGGGACATTTACTATGAGCTGGACCGGGTGCTGGGTACCCATTCAGAAGGCGGTGCCCATGTCAAATATGCGGAGGGCGTGCTGGAATATAAGATCACCGACCTGCAGGTGACCATTCGGAACGCGCCCCTGGCCCCGTCAGATCCCCGGAATGCCCAGCGCTTCGAGGCGGATGCCATGGTCACGCTGGAGGTGCCGGTGCGGTTTGCCGGGAAGGTGCTTCCGTCTCTTCGGATGCGTCTGAAGGTACAGGCGGGATATATTGAAGTATTCTGAAAATTCCATACGATAATGCTGGACTTTTGGAAAAACTTCGGGTATGTTGTGTCGTACAAAGAGATGCATACCGGTACTTGGAAACGTAAGATTCACTGAAAAAAGGAGGAGAAGCATGAAATGGAATCCAAAACAGAAAAAATGGATGTTGATCGCAGGAGGTGCCGTCATCTGCATCGTACTGGCGGTGGCGATCGGGAGCCAGTTCAGGAAGCAGCCTGGGGCGGGGGATGTGATCCTGCCGGAGGAGACCGAGGATACCCGGATTATCCTGGCAGACCTTCCACACAGGGTGGATATCGAACTGGAAAGAACAGAAGGAGAGAGTGACGATCATGAGGCAGAAGAGCCGGAAGTGGTCGTAAGAACAGAAACGGGAGCTGCAGAAACAGTGCAGGAGGCCCTTCCGCCTCAGACGGACAGAGAAGAGCAGAAGCTCCAGGATGAGGTGACAAAGCCGGAGGCTGTCTCGGAGGAGATCCTTCACGACCCTACAAAGAAACCGAATGGGGAGATGGTGGAAGGAGAGCCAGTGCCGGAAGAGCATGCGGAAGGAAGCAGGCCGGAAGAGCCGGTGGTGCCGGAGGGTACCCCACAGGCCGGGGATACTTCCGGAGGGCAGATCTACATTCCCGGCTTCGGATGGGTGGAGAACCAGGGCGGAGGTGCTTCGGGGACCACAGCCGGGGACATGTATGAGAACGGGAACAAGATCGGGGCCATGGACTGAGAAACGGCATGGCAGAAAGAAAAATATCTGATAGGAAAAGGGCATCGTCAAAGTGGCGGTGCTTTTTCTGTCACCGGGAGTTATACCCGTGAGCCAAATGATTTGCCAACACAGTTCCTGTATTTCCATAAAAGATACCGAATCATTTGGCAAATAAGTATGCTCGCGGGTATATGTTCCGTGACAGGATTTTGTGAAAAAATATCGTCCGGCGATGCAGGAATGATATGGTCTACGGACAGAAAGGAGCCGAATGAAACAGATTTTTCAGAAGGTGCTGACAGGCATGCTGGTCTGTCTGCTGCTTTTCCCTTCCACCGCCTATGCTGTGGGGGAAGGAAACATTGACAGCGGAGGCGGAGGCATGGGGCAGGGAACGAACCAGAACAGCTGGACACCGGGCATGGAGGGTGTGCGGGTGACGGTGGTGGAGGCGGAGGGAGGGACTCCGGTGACCGTGCCCATCGACCTGACCAACAAGCGCTTAAGCAACATCGCCTATTCCTTTGGAAAGGTGTGCAAGATCTCCTACCTGGGAGGGCAGGGGATCGCGCCGGATACCGGAGTCTACCAGTATGTGAACCCTGGCCAGTCCCTGCCCAGAATCATCAGTTCCAAAAGCCTGGGGGCAGCCAGCATCGAAGCGATCAAGAGCTATTTTACAGACGAGCAGGTGGTGCGCAGCATCGCCGGGCTGGTGGGGATGGATTTTGACACCCTGATCGGCGGCAGGTACAAGCTGTTCCTGGAGCCGGTGATGTATGTGAAATTCCAGGGTGTGTACGTGGCCATGACTGCCACTGAGGCCGCCTGCTACGATGAGGTGACCGGGGGAGCCGTCCGCAGAGTGCTGCCCACCGTGGCCTTCCAGAACCTGCCGCTGTCCATGTTTCTGGAGACCGGAGATCTGGGTTTTCCGGCATGGAGCGGCCCCAGATCCGGTGTCCGCTCCAACCAGGAGGTGAAGTCTTCCCTGGGCCTTGGCATCGTCCGGTTCAATGAAGTGGTCACTCCACCGGCAGTGTCTGTCTATGATTACGAATACCGGGTGAATACGGAGGTCATCACTTCGGTCATGGTGCGGGGAGGACAGGCAGATCCGGACCATCCGGTATCCGTGACCTTCCATGTGGGCGGGCGGACCATGCGGGTGAATGATGTGTATTACCCTTCTGGAGACAGCCAGCTGGTGTGGATCCGCTGGACTACCCCGGCAACACCCCAGGTGATGGAGATCACCGTCTCGGCTTCCGGCAAGGGACATGCGGAAAAGAGCGTGATCACCGCCAATATCGTAGACCTGGATCAGAACCCGCCCCCGGACCCCCAGGCCGATGACCGGAACGATGGGTTCACGCCGGGAACTATGCCGGTGAATGAGCAGAAGACATCCCTGGACTGGAGCGTATGGAGGCCCTGGTGGCAGGAACACTGGGTGTGGCACAGCAGGGGGGAGGATGACGGCTACTGGTGCGACCATGGCTGGTGGGAGTTTGACCTGGATACCTACCATGCGGGTCTGTCGGCCACCATGGGGATTACGCCGGATGGGAAGAATCCCACCGCTTCCGGAAGCACCTTAAAATCCGGTTACGGAATCCAGGAGACCGTGACGGCCAGGGTAAGCACCAGCCAGAGTTCGGCCACCACTCCGGCCCAGAATGCGGTGACGTATTTCCCGGAATTCCAGTATGGGCGGTTCTGGCGGCTCCTTGGGCGTACCGGGAGCGGGTACCAGGCACGGTTTGAGTTTCAGGAAAACGAGTACAGCACCTATCAGCGGAGGACCCATTTCACACCGATCTGGTACCCGGACGGGAGCTATACCCCCTACACCTGGCTCATCGACAGCTGGACTCCTGCCGGGATGCTGTCCATGAACCTGTCGGACAGTGTAAGCATCCGGGGAAATCTGTGGATGGACTGGCATATCGCCCCGCAGGATCCGACATAGGAGGGCAGGAGTATGGCATATGAGAGGATAAAGCGTCCAAAAGGAGCCGTCTACCATTATACAAAGAGAGAGAACCTGGACGGGATCCGGAAGGATGGCAGGCTGCGCCGTTTCGGGGATCGGGAATGCTGGGTGTGCAGCTGTCTGGAGGATACGCTCCGGCTGATGGAGCTGACAGTGATGCAGGAAGGAAAGCCCTACTATGCAATGGGTGGTATCCTGAAACGCTATCCTCCTTTTGTGCCGGAGGAGTATGTGATCTTAAAGCTGCAGCCCAGGTACCAAAGTGGGGACTGGGTCATTTGGAGACAGGCAATGCCTGTGGATGCGTCGCAGGAGCTCTTGAATCTGGCAGAGGAATTCAGCTTTTTGAAGAAAGGATTCCGGGGAGATTTAAGGTTTTATGGGGAGCCGGAGGTCTTCGAGGTTGCTGATTTCCTGGAAATGAGAACGTCCGGGCCGGAGCTTCGGCTGGAATAAAAGAACAGAGCATCAGAGAAAAAGGAGGAAAAATCAATGAGAAAGAAAAAATGGATGGCAATGCTGGCGGTGAGCCTGTTCCTGGCGATGATGTTCGCCACCACTGCCTTCGCAGCCGGGACCGGGGATGTGGCAGGGGCCATTGAGGGAACCTGGACCACAGCATCGGCCCAGATCAAGACTGTGGTCAATAAGGTGGTGTTCCCGGCCATCGACCTAATTCTGGCCGTGCTGTTCTTCGTGAAGGTGGGGACGGCCTATATGGACTACCGCAAGCACGGACAGATCGAATGGGCTCCGCCGGTGATCCTGTTCGCCTGCCTGGTGTTCATGCTGACGGCCCCGCTTTATATCTGGGGGATCATCGGGATCTGAGGAAAGGAAGCTGTGTTTATATGCGGCCTGTCTTTCTGGCAGGCTGCGGAAAGGAGGCTGGTATGGATAAGGAGACATTCTGGAAGGTAATCGGGGAAGTCAACCGATGTGTGGAGGATGGTGACCAGGAGGCTGTTCTGGAAGCAACCCAGAGGAAACTGATGGAATATTCTGCTGCGGACATCGCCAGATGGCATGAGATCAAGGGTGTGTATATGCAGCTTGCAGACAGGAACGATCTGTGGGCGGCCTGTGCGGCCACGGGTACCCACTGTACGGATGACGGGTTTATCGACTTTCGCTCCTGGCTGATTTCCCAGGGAAAGGATGTGTATATGCAGGTGCTCCAGGATCCGGATTCCCTGGCGGAGGTAGAGATCCCAAAAGAAGGGGCGGATTTTGAAGCTTATGGATATGTTGCCTTATATGCCTACGGGCAGAAAAAAGAAATCGAGACGAAAGGGCTGGCATCCGTCCTAAAAGATTATCTAACGTGGATCGGAAGAGAAGGGCAGACCAGTGCAGAAGGCTATCTGCGGGTGCTGGAATATAGAAATGATACCTATCAGGAGATTGACGCACATCCCCTTGGGGAAAAGGAAAAAGATGAGATCCTTTCGGAAGTGGAACTGAGACCAGACATCAGCAGCTGCTGGAACAGGGAGATGCTGCCGGAGATCGTCCCCAGGCTGTGCTGGAAATATGGTGTCGGGCAGGGGATGGACATGTCCTGACAGTCCATGTGTTTTGGTCTCCGGAAAAAGAAAGGAGGAACAGGCAGACCTATGTTTATATGGGATTTTGTGGCGGACACGGTTCTTGGGCAGATCGTGGACTGGATCTACGGGCAGATCATCGGGTTCCTTGGGAACTTTTTTTCCTCCATGGGAAATATGGGGGCGGAGCTGTTTGAGATGGCCTGGGTCCAGGCAATCGTGCAGTTCTTTTTCCAGTTTGGATGGGCGCTGTACGGAGTAGGACTTGTGGTGGCTGTGTTTGAGTGCGGCATCGAATACCAGTCCGGCAGGGGCAGCGTGAAGGATACGGCCCTGAATGCCGTGAAGGGATTTCTGGCAGTGGGGCTGTTCTCCGTGGTGCCGGTGCGGCTTTACCAGCTGTGCGTATCCCTGCAGGCCAGCTTTACGGCAGGGATCACGGGCTTTGGGACGGATGTGGGCACGCTTGCCAATAACATCATCGGCACCCTGCAGGATGCGAGTCTGGAGGAGGTCATGAGCAGCGGCGGTGTTTTCGGCGGCCTGACGGAGATCACCAGCCCTATTCTGATGATCTTTATCCTGATCATGATGGGATACGCTACCATCAAGGTGTTCTTTGCCAACTTAAAGCGGGGCGGGATCCTGGTGATCCAGATTGCGGTGGGGAGCCTTTACATGTTCAGTATCCCCAGGGGATACCTGGATGGTTTCACCAGCTGGTGCAAACAGGTCATCGGACTGTGTCTGACGGCTTTTCTGCAGGCAACGATCCTGATCGCCGGCCTTATGGTGTTAAAGGATCATGCGCTTCTGGGACTTGGGCTGATGCTCTCAGCCGGGGAAGTGCCCAGGATAGCCGGGCAGTTCGGACTGGATACCAACACCAGGGCCAACATCATGAGTACGGTCTATGCGGCTCAGAGCGCTATTAACATGACCAGAACCGTAGTAAAGGCGGTGGCAAAATGACAAAGGGTAAATTGGTATATATTGCGTCCCCCTATGCAGGGGATGTGGAAGGGAATGTGGAATTTGCGAAAGCGGCCTGCCGGTATGCGGCGACAAAGGGGTATACGCCGGTGGCGGTTCACCTGATGTATCCCCGGTTTCTGGATGACCGGGTGCCGGAGGAACGGGAGGCCGGGCTTAAGATGGGCCGGAGGGTACTCGCAGCCTGTGAGGAAATCTGGCTGTGCGGGGAACGAATGTCTGCCGGGATGAAAGCGGAGGAAGCGGAGGCTAAAAGGCTGGGGATTCCCATACGGAAAGTGCCGTCTTCGGATATCTGTTCCTTCCAGAAGCAGATAGAGGGACAGCGCCGGGAGGAACCTGCAGGGATGGAGGCGATGACGTTATGTTAAGAAAGGTGAGTGAACGATGTATATTTATCCGGACCACCTGAAGGCGAAGGCAACCATGTGGCTGTGGCAGCTTAGGGATCTCACCATTGTAGGCGTGGGTGTCCTTCTTTCTGTCCTTGCCATTACCCAGACGGGGATCGTCATCCCGGCGATCCTGACTGCTGTCTATGCGTTTCTGACGATTCGCTTTGAGGATACCAGCATCCTGGATTTCCTCTGCTATGCCAGCGCGTTCTTTTTCCGGCAGCAATTTTTTGAATGGAGGTTTCACCAATGAGCAGAAAAGAGAAAAAGGCCAGAGAGCAGAAGCTTTCCACCCGCCAGCTCATCAACACGAAGGCAGTCAGCGATTACAGCCTTAAGACCTATGACGGGGACGACCTGGTGTATTTCATGATCCGGCCCACCAACCTGTCGGTGCTGTCCGATTCCAGCGTGGGGGCCAGGGTGTATGCGCTGATGAATGTGCTGAAAGGCGTGGCGGAGATCGAGATGCTGTGCTTAAACAGCAGGGAGAACTTCGAGGAGAACAAAAGTTTTTTGCGGAAGCGGGCAGAGGAGGAGAGGAACCCGGTGGTCCGCAGGCTCCTGGAGCGTGACCAGAACTTCCTGGACCGTATCCAGGTGCAGATGGCCACGGCCAGGGAATTTTTAATCATTATCCGGCTCCACAACGAGAAAGGGACGGAGGTGTTCTCCTACCTGGACCGCATCGAAAAGTCCTTAAAGGAGCAGGGGTTCTCCGCCAGCCGGGCGGGAAGCGAAGATATCAAGCGGATCATGGCTGTGTATTACGAGCAGAACGTGACCAGCGAGAAGTTTGAGGACTTTGACGGGGAACGGTGGATCATCCCGGACGATTAAGGAAAAATAGTGGGTTACTACCCTGGCAAAAATGTGGTATACTCTGGGAGAAGGGACAGAAGGGAGGACAGCCTATGGATTATCAGGAATTATTGCGGAAACGGGATGCGTATCAGGAAGGAAAGCATCTCATACCGGAGCTGACCATTGCCAGCTATGAGCGGGCGTTCGAGATAGAATATACCCATCATTCCACGGCCATAGAGGGGAACACCCTGACGCTGATGGAGACAAAGCTGGTGCTGGAGGACCGGATCAGCGTGGGCGGCAAACGCCTGCGGGAACTTTACGAGCCGTTAAACCATGAGAAGGCGTTCCACTATGTGAAAGACTGTATAGGCAAAGGATATGCGCTGGACGAGAAGATTATCAAGGATATCCATGCCATGCTGATGCAAAACATCATGGTAGGAGGAGTTTACCGAAATGTGGATGTGTATATTTCCGGCGCACAGCACACCCCGCCTTCCCCCAATGAGATGTACCGGCAGATAAAAAATTTCTATGCGGATCTGTCCTGGAAGGGACAGCAGCTGAACCTGATTGAGCTGGCGGCATGGACCCATGCGGAATTTGTAAAGATCCATCCCTACCCGGACGGAAATGGGAGGACATCAAGGCTGATCATGAATTATCAGCTGATGGCAAACGGCTTCGCGCCCATATCCATCGCAAAGGAGAACCGTCTGGACTACTTTAATGCGTTGGAAGCCTATGCGGTGGAGGGGGATATCTCACCATTTGCAGAGATGCTCGCAGAACTGGAGGAAGTACAGCTTGACCGGTATCTTGCCATGATTGAACAGGCCCAGGGGATGAGCCAGCAGTTGTAAAAACAGGATCATAATAATGTGAAACGTCAGATGTGAAAAGCGTCTGGCGTCTTTTTATGCAAAAAAACAGGACAGGAGGAAGAAAGTTGAGGAATACAAATACAGACCAGCCCGGACTTCCGGGAGATGTTCGCATGCAGGAGTTTCTGGATATGATCGCCCCTTCAGTGATCAAATTCAACACGGACCATTTCATCTGCGGCAATACATTCCGGTGTGTCTGGGCGCTACGGGAATACCCTACTTCCACGGAGGAACAGGCCATTTTAAAAAGGCTGGGGGAGAAGGATGGGGTGACGCTTCGGATCTATACCCGTCATGTGAATGCCGCAGAGGAGCGGAAGATCATCAGCAATGCCGCCAGCAAGAACCGGATGGAGCGGGCCAACACCAATGACCTGCAGCAGACCGTGATGGCGGAGAGCAACCTGCAGGATGTGGCAACCATCGTGGCCCAGACCCACCGGAACCGGGAACCGCTGCTGCACACGGCAGTGTACATTGAACTGTCTGCCAGTGATTATGACCGTCTGAAGCTGTTACAGACAGAAGTGCTGACAGAGCTGATCCGCTCCAAGCTGAATGTGGACCGGCTGATGCTGCGGCAGCAACAGGGCTTCCAGTCCGTGATGCCCAGCGGAAAAAATGTATTCCGGGACCAGTTCGAGCGGGTGCTGCCTGCCAGCAGCGTGGCCAATCTCTATCCCTTCAACTACAGCGGAAAGACGGATCCCCATGGCTTCTATGTGGGCCGTGACAAGTTCGGCAGCAATGTCCTGGTGGACTTTAACCAGAGGGCGGAGGACAAGACCAACGGCTCCATCCTGATCCTGGGGAACTCCGGGCAGGGAAAGTCCTATCTGCTGAAGCTGATCCTGTGTAACCTGCGGGAATCCGGCATGAACATCATCTGCCTGGATCCGGAGATGGAGTACGAGGATCTGACCAATAACCTGCAGGGGTGCTTCATTGACCTGATGGGAGGGCGCTATATTATCAATCCCCTGGAGCCGAAGGTATGGGATGAGGGGGACGGGCCGGAGGATCCGGATGCCCCGGAGACCTTCCGGATCAGCAGCCGTCTGAGCCAGCACATCAGCTTTTTAAAGGATTTCTTCCGCAGCTACAAGGACTTCACGGACCGGGAAATCGATGTGATCGAGATCATGCTGCAGAAGCTGTACCAGAGCCGGGGGTTAAGCGACCAGACCGACTTCCAGCTGCTGGAGCCAGAGGATTACCCGACCCTTTCGGAGATGTATGACTTTATCGAGGCGGAATACAAAGGCTTTGATGAAAAGAAGCGGCAGCTCTATACGACGGACCTTCTGCAGAACATCCTCCTGGGGCTGCATTCCATGTGCAAAGGGGCGGAGTCCAAGTTCTTCAACGGCCATACCAACATCACGGATTCCACCTTTGTCACCTTCGGGGTGAAGGGGCTTTTACAGGCCAGCAAAAGCCTGAAGAACGCCCTGTTGTTTAACGTGCTGTCCTACATGAGCAACGAGCTTCTGACCACCGGGGATACGGCGGCCAGCCTGGACGAGTTCTATTTATTTCTATCCAACCTGACGGCTGTGGAGTATGTGCGGAACTTTATGAAACGGGTGAGGAAGAAAAATTCGGCGGTCATTATTGCCAGCCAGAACCTGGAGGACTTCAATATCGAGGGGATCCGAGAGTACACCAAGCCCCTGTTCTCCATCCCCACCCACCAGTTCCTGTTCAATGCCGGTGCCATTGATGAGAAGTTCTATATCGACACCCTGCAGCTGGAACCCAGTGAATTCTCCCTGATCCGCTATCCCCAGAGGGGCGTGTGTCTCTATAAGTGCGGTAATGAGCGGTATAACCTGATGGTGACGGCTCCGGATTACAAGGCCAGGCTGTTCGGAAAGGCAGGCGGGCGCTGATGGAGACCGGAATGTCCTGACAGGAGAGGAGGTGGACAGGCATGGATCTGAAGGACCAGAAGTTCGGCATTGAGATAGAACTGACCGGGATCAGCCGAAGACGAGCGGCAGAAGTGGCAGCGGCACACTTTGGCACATCGTCCTATTATGTGGGGACTTATTATGACACCTATGCAGCAAAGGACCAACAGCAGCGGGAATGGAAATTCATGAGTGATGCCAGTATCAAAGCCCAGAGAAAAGAAGGAAAAACCAGGTTTGACGCATCCCCGGAATACCGGACGGAAATGGTCAGCCCGATCTGCAGGTATGAGGACATCGTGACGGTCCAGGAATTGATCCGGAAGCTGCGGGAAGCGGGTGCGTTTGCAAACAAAAGCTGCGGGATCCATGTGCATATCGATGCATCCCCTTTTGATGCCCGGACGCTCCGGAACATCACCAACATCATGGCGGCAAAGGAGGACCTGATCTACAAGGCCCTGCAGGTTTCGGTAGCCAGGCAGCACCGCTGGTGCCAGCCGGTGGAACATCGTTTTCTGGACGATTTGAACAGCCGGAAGCCAAAGAGCATGGAGGCGGTGGAGCGCATCTGGTATGGCGGGAGCAGCCGCAGGGACACCCACTATGATGACAGCCGGTATCATTGTCTGAACCTGCACAGCGTATTCCAGAAAGGCACGGTGGAGTTCCGGCTGTTCAACGGCACGGTCCATGCAGGGAAGATCAAGGCGTATATCCAGCTCTGTCTGGCGATTGGGGCGCAGGCGCTGAACCAGAGCTGCGCCAGCCGCAGGAAGACCGTGACGGAGAATGAGAAATACACCTTCCGTACCTGGCTTTTGCGCCTGGGGCTCATCGGGGATGAGTTCAAGACCGCCAGGGGGCACCTGCTGGAGCATCTGGACGGCTGCATCGCCTGGAAGGATCCGGCCCAGGCCCTGGCACAGAAGGAACGGATGAGACAGAAAAAAGAGAAGGAGATGGCGGAGGCTGCAGAGAGGCAGGCCGCTGCGGAAGGGCAGACAGAAGAACAGCATACAGAAGGACAGGAAGCCGGGGAGGAGTCTCCGGCTTTTACCATGTCCATGTAGAGGACAGGAAAACAGGAGGAATGGGAATGAAGAGAGAAGAGGAACGGTTATATATCGCATATGGGAGCAATCTGAACCTCACCCAGATGGAATGCCGGTGTCCCGGTGCATCGGTAGTGGGAACCGGCGAGGTCAAAGGCTATGAGCTTTTGTTCCGGGGAGTGGCCACCATAGAGCCACGGGAAAACGCCAGTGTGCCTGTGCTTTTATGGAAGATCTCTCCCCAGAATGAAAAGGCACTGGACCGCTATGAAGGGTGGCCGCACCTCTACCGGAAGGAGAACCTGGAGGTGGAGATTGAAGGGAAAAACGTGTCTGCCATGGTCTATGTGATGAATGACGGGAGGCAGGCTGCCATGCCTCACAGCGGTTATTATAGTGTAATCGTGAAAGGGTACGAGACAGCCGGCATGGATGAGGATGTGCTGAAGATGGCTTTGAGGAGAACGAAAGAAGTGATGAAGCAGGAGAGGAGGCACCGGGTTGAGGAGCCGCCTCAACAGTACAGCATGTTTGACGGCATGAATATGTAAGAAGGTATGTGCAGGAACAGACCTGCAGGTAACCACAGGCAAAAGATATGTGTCTGATGGTGCGGCAACAGGGAAATGGCAGATGGCTGCTGGAAGCATCAGGTATTGCAGATATAAAAAGCTGTGCTTTTCGGCACAGCTAACGGGATTCCGCAATCGTTATGGTCTTGATATAGGCGGCCAGAAGTTCCTCCAGACATGGCAGGTACTGAGGGTCGATGCCGGAGAGCATCTGGAGGATGCCGGATGTGTCGGGCGCATTTTCCCTGCCGAACAGGAGATAATCAGCAGATACTCCGAGGGCCTTGCAGAGCCTTGCCAGTACCGGGACGGAAAAGTTCTTGGTGCCATGTTCGACTTCCGCCAGGAAGGAATTGGATACGTCCGCGGCCTCTGCCAGCTTCTCCCGGCTGTATTTCAGTTTTTTACGGCATTCCAGGATACGGCTGCCGATCACCTTTGCGTCTGTTCCTTCCATGGGTTCACCTCTGTTTTTCGCTATAGAGGTAGTTTAACCAACATTTTAGCAAATAAACAGTATCCTAATCGGTTGAAAAAAGACCGATATAGAGTATAATTCAGAAAGGAGATGATGGAGATGGCCGCATCCGCAGCCATTACCCTGGCAGTGAAGGCAGCCGCTGTGGCAGTCACGGACAAGCGGGCCAGGACAGCGATCGCCTCCGTGGTCGTTGCGGTGTTCCTGCCGTTCATCCTGATGACCTTCATGATCCTGGGCGCACTGGACGGCACCAGTACGCATAATTTCTCTGCTGTGGATCTGTCCTTCCATGGCGGGACGCTGTCAGAAAAGGTGCCGGAGGAGTATCAGGAATACATCGAGGATATCCGAAAGAGTTTCCAGAATCTGGACAGCCTGATCGCCAGCGTGGACAACCTGGAGGGCGGGGAGATCGATGCCAGCCGGGTTAAAGCCTGGTTTTATGCCCTGTACTTTGGCGAGGGACAGCCCTCCCGCCGTGTGCAGAAGGACTTTCTGGAATGCTTCCTGCGCTACGAGGAACGGACCAGGGAGGTAGAGGAAGAGGATGGGAGCATCACGGAGGAAACCTATACGGTGGCCATTTTTCTCACCGATCAGGAGGAGATCTGCCGGAATCTGGAAAGCCTGCTGGGGAGGAGCCTGGCTATGGAAACAAGGGCCAACGCCCAGAGAATCTATACTATGGCAGTCTATGGCAGGGCAGCTTCCGGTAACTTTGCGGCGGGAGAGGCCATGGGGGATGGGAGCTTCGGGGCGCTACTTGCGGAAGCCACGAAATATATCGGTTACCCTTATGTGTGGGGCGGCTCATCCCCTGCCACATCCTTTGACTGCAGCGGGTATATCTGCTGGATCTACACACAGTCCGGCGTCTACAACCTGCCAAGGACAACAGCGGAAGGAATCTATAATCAGTGCGCCATCGTGCCCCGTGAGGAGGCAAGGCCTGGTGACCTGATCTTTTTCACTGGGACCTATGCATCCCCCGGCCCGGTGAGTCATGTGGGGATGTATGTGGGGGATGGAAAGATGCTTCATGCAGGAAATCCCATTGGCTACGGTGACCTGAACTCCAATTTCTGGCGCAGCCATTACTACGCCACGGGCCGTCTGCCGGGGATCCCGTAAAGGAGAGGAAGAAGCCAAAATCTGCAGAGAAGAAAAGGGATCTTTGTGGGTTTTGGGTATCGACTTTTCGGGAAGGTTCCGGTATGGTGTGTTGCTGAAAGAAAACAGCAGCTGGTTGATAAAATGGCAGAACAGGAGGAAGCGATGGCATTACAGAAACCAATGCCCGGCACAGCCAGGAGAAGGAGGGCCGACTGGGTACGGGGAAGAGGCCCGGACAGCATGCGGGGCGAACTGAAGCGGGGGATCTCCCTGCGGAGGAAGCAGCTGAACAAAAAGGTGCGCCATGGGACAAAGGAGGCACTGCAGCACGCGGAATATAAGAGGGTGGTGAAAACCCTTTACGAAGTGGATTTTACCTGAAGGAGGGATGTGCAATCAACCCAGTAGATATGCTGTTTTTATACAAGCCGGATTTTCAGTTCCGGCAGGCGAAGGTGGAGAAAAAAGTCTGCCTGCCAGCGGAGGCGTTCGAAAAGTTTCTGAGGGATCCGCTGCAGGATGTCCCATGTGTGGTGGAGAATAAAGATCTCATGTGCCAGGATAAGGAAGGGGTGTACCACTGCCTGCTGGTCACCGGCGAGGGGAGAAGGGACGGTGTCCTGGTGGAAGCAGAGGGCTATGATTACGCCCGCTACGCCTCCTATGTGCCGGATGCCGCCACCCTGGAATACGATTCCCTGTCCGAGTTCGGGGCAGGGCTGTCCCGGCTGGCAGACCGGATGATTCTGGAGGGGACCAGTGATACGGGAGATGGAAACTGGGTCTTTTATCTGGATCAGATACAGGAAGGGTGTGATTTTTCTTTCTCTGAAAATCCGGCATTGACAGAGCTTCTGGCAGACATGCTTGTGGAGAGGCCGGAGGTGAGCCTGGCAAGTATCCGCAGAGACTGCCTGGAGCTGCGTTTTTATCCGGATTTCTGTAAAAACTTGCAGGAGAGGCAAAGACAGAGTCTGGCGGGACTTGTTTCCCAGGAAAAAGATTCGGGAGATAACATGAGCCAGGAAAATGGAGGACAGGCCATGGGAACCTGCTTGAAGGATCTGCTGTGTGCCCGATGGGAAAACCTGCATCTGGTCCATGATGAGATCGATTACGGGCTGCCCCATACCATTGTGGAACTGGATGGGGGAACACTGACGGAGGCGGGAAAGGAAGCCTGGGCGGATGTCCTGGACGCAAAAGTGGTGCGGGTGTTCCAGGGCTACTTTGGCCTGCAGATGGAACTGTCCGGCGTGAAGGCCAGACGGCTGGATGCGTTTTCTGCCATGCTGGCAGGGTACTGCAGCGTGGAGGATTATGAGAACTGGGTGAATGAGCCGGAAGAAGAACCGGCAGTTCCCATCATGCAGGAGGGATGATGGGAGGCGGAGAAAGAAGCAAGGAACAAACTATCAGAATCGGAGGCAGATGAGAATATGAAAAATACAACATTGACGATGAGTTTCAACACGGAGCGCCTGGATGCCCTGACCTACCATATGGGGAAGAAGGAAGCAGATTTGCAGGCGGAACTGAAGGACTATCTCCAGAAACTCTATGAAAAATATGTGCCCCAGGCAACCAGGGAGTACCTGGATGACCGGATCGCCAGGGAGGAAAATGCCAGGCCGTCCCGTCCGAACAGGCAGAGGAATGCAGACAGGCAGAGTGAAGACAGGGGCAGCGTGTAAAAAGCATTCTGAGTGATGGCAGTGACGGGGAATGGAAAGGCCGGGGGAGCAGGATAGACAGAAAAGAAGAGAGAAAGCCGCCCGGAAGCAGGTGATACAGGAGGAACTCAGGCAGGTCAGGGACGGTATGCATATGGTGCAGAGAACGTGTCCCCGGCATCCGCCCCTGTAAGCCGCCGTATGGCCCCGTGTGCCGTTTTCGGGGAAGGGGTGGCAGTAGTTACCACCGGAAGGGAAATCCGCCTTGTTGGAGCAATTTGGACAGGGGTTCGGGATTGGGCCAGAGCGGTGTGAGTTCCGGGTCGAAAGGTGTGCAGGTTAAAGGGTTTATGCTGCTTTCGCAGCCTAAACCCGGAAAACACCGCCCGGCAAAGCCGTGCGGAAGAGCAAAAGTGCATAACTTTTTCAGGGATGCAGCAATTTTTTATACCTGCTCCCGGAAAAGCGATAGGAGTTTTGGGGATTTCGGAAGGAAAAAAGTGAATACCAGGAGAGAATAAGGCAATCAGAGAGGAGGAGAACACAAATGGCCAAAGGGACAGGAAAGGTGCGGGCCGGTTTTTATGTTGAGAAAGAGATTCTTGAGATGGCGGACGGACTGCTGGAAGTGGCCAATGTACGCTCCCGGAATGAGTTCGTGACTGAGGCGCTGAAGTTCTACTGTGGCTATTTGAATTCTAAAAAGGCAGAAAACTATCTGCTGCAGTCCCTGTCCTCCGTTCTGACAAGCACGGTGCAGGATACGGAGAACCGCCTGGCCCGGATGGATTTCAAGATCGCAGTGGAGCTGTCCATGCTGGCGCATATGATTGCCTACCATTCGGAGAGCCAGATCGATGAAAGTGCATTCCGAAAACTCCATGCAAAGTGTGTGGAGGAAGTGAAACGTCTCAATGGTGCGGTGGAGCTGGATGACGCATACAAATATCAGAAACGTGAAAACTAAAAGGAAATAATTTTATTGACTTTGCATATGGACTGTCAGGGCGGTTTTATTTATGTTGGTTGGAAAAAGGAGTGAAGTGAAAATGGACAGAGAAGAGATCTATGAGATGGTGATCCGGGAGATGACGGAGACAGCAGTGCGAGAGCGCAACGAGCATTCGCTGGAGGACCAGGAGCTGCAGGAAAAGGTGGCCAGGCTGAGCAAAGAGATGCAGGAAAAGACAAAAGACCTGCCGGAAGATGTGAAGAAGGCCATCACGGATTATGTGGAGGCGACCCTGCTGGCGGCGGATCACGATTGCCTGTATCTGTATGAGCAGGGAGCGAAGGACTGCGTGGCTCTGCTGAAGAAGCTGGGTGTACTCTAGAATATAGATATGAGGTGTCCTGAGTGTTATTACAAATATTTAGGACACTTTATATTATGAGAAATTCTTTATAAAGAGGTGCCAAATAATGTCTAATTATGTTGAAAGGAAAGGGAAATTTTGGTACGATAATACTATTCTGAGAATAGGAGGTACTATCGTGGATCCGATTACAAAAAAATTTCTTGGGGAGTTTTGTAATTCATTTGAATTAGGGAATATGGATCAGATTAAGGTTTTTGAACATTTTTGTAATTATTGCTGTGTAAATAAAGAAAATGGTATTGTAGATATTAGATTGAATGATATGTCTACAGGAGAGAATGCCCAAGGAATTGATGGTATAGCAATTATTGTTAACCACAAATTGGTTACCTCTGTATCTGAGATTGAATTTCAAATTTTAAATAATCGTTCATTGGACGTTAAATTTGTATTCATTCAGGCGAAGACATCATCTTCTTTTGACAATGCACTAATGTTAAATTTTATGAATTTTGTTAAAGTATTCTTTTCAAATGATATTTCAGAATTTAACACATCCGAAATAATGAACTTTTTTGAAATGAAAGAATATATTTATGAGCATGCAGAGTGTATGATAGAAGCCAACCCACAATTGGCAATGTACTATGTAACTACAGGAAAATGGGTTGAAGATAGAACATTAAAAAAATTAGTTGAAAGGTATGAAACGGAATTAAAAGAGTTAAACATATTTTCAGATATTAAATTTGTTCCATGTGGTGCAACTGAAATACAATCACTTTATCGGAATACAAAAAATGTGTTATCAACAAAGTTTAAATTTGAAAAATGTGTTGTAATGTTTGGGGATGAAGATAGTGATAGTATAGGGTATAGTGGAGTTATACCGTTTAAAGAATATCGAAAAATAATTATTAATGACAGCGATTCGTTAAAACCTGTTTTCGATGATAATATACGAGATTTTTTAGGAAATAGAAATTCTGTTAATAAGGCCATATTAAGTACATTACAAAATTTAGATGTTAATTCATTTTGCATGCTTAACAATGGAATTACTATTATTGCGAAAAAAGTTTCATTGACAGGAACGACGGCTGTGTTGACAGATTACCAAATTGTGAATGGTTGTCAAACCAGTCACATACTTTATGAAAATAGAAATTTAGATAATATTGATGAACTGTTAATTCCAATAAAAGTTATAGGGACAAAGGATGAAACTACACGCAACAGTATTACAAAAGCTACAAATAGCCAAACCTCTATAAAACCAGAACAATTGGAGGCATTATCTGATTTTCAAAAAAATTTGGAAACGTACTATACTACCTATGATGAAGCTCAGCGGTTGTATTATGAGAGAAGAACAGGGCAGTATAGGCTTGAATCAATTCCTAAAACCAAAATTGTTAATATTCCACAGCAGATAAAATCTGTTTCTGCGATGTTTTTGGATAATCCTCACGGAGTATCTGGAAATTATGGTGCGATAGTGAAAAAGGTAGGAGGAAAAATATTTAAAGTAAATGATAAACCAATTTTATATTATACAAGTTCTTTAACACAATATAAAATAGAGAAATTAATATCAGAAAATATTATTGATAAGCAGTATAATAAGTGCAGATATCATGCCATGATGCTTTTTAGAATATATGTATCTGGGAAAAAAGTTCCACGGTTTAATGCTAATGCGATGGAAAGTTATTGCCAAAAGATTGTTGATATTTTACAAGATGATTCTCGATACCCAATAATATTCTGCAAGATTGTAGACTTTATTATAGAGCAAGAAAATATTGATTTTAATGATAGAAAGACATTTGAGAGAAAGGAAACAACGGATTATCTATTAGAAAAAACAACAGAGATGAAAAGATTCATTGATCAATAAAATGCAAAAAGATATTCTCAAGGTTATTGTTATAAGATGCTTGATGGGCCAAGGTGGAAGGGTACAATACTTTCACCTTTTCTTTTTGGAGAGAAACTATGGCAAAACTAATCTTCACCAGCCGCTACATCCGTGACGCTCCGCCAGAACATCTGCAGAACTATGTGCGCTACATCAGTACCCGTGAAGGTGTGGAGAAAGTGGATGAAAGCAAAAAGAATCTTCCAGTTACTCCTGCACAGAAAAATCTGATTCGGCAGCTCCTGAAAGATATGCCGGAGTCCAAAGACATGCTTGAATATGAGGACTACCGTAAACATCCTACCATCGGCAATGCATCAGAGTTCATCACCCAAGCACTGGAGCGGAACCTGGACATGGCAGCGATGAAAGAAAATTATGTGGATTACCTGGCGAACCGTCCCCGTGTGGAACGGATCGGTGAGCATGGCCTGTTTACGGATGCAGGAAAGCCGGTGATCCTTGCAGAGGTGCAGAAGGAAGTTTCAGAACACAAAGGCCCTGTCTGGACCCATGTGGTCAGCCTGCGCCGGGAGGATGCGGCAAGGCTTGGATATGATTCTGCCAGAGAGTGGATGACACTCCTGCGTTCCAAACGTGCCATGCTCTGCAAGTATATGAAGATTGACAGTGCAGACTTGAGATGGTATGCGGCTTTTCACAATGAGGGACATCATCCCCATGTACATCTGATGGTCTACTCGGCAAAGGACAATGACGGATACCTAACCAAAGCCGGTATTGAAGCCATGCGCTCGGAACTGGCACATGATATCTTCCGCCAGGACTTTGCACAGATCTACGAAGGGCAGAATCTGGCACGGAACAGCCTGAAGGAAAAAGCGGCAGAGCGGATGTGCCTGCTTACAGAGGAGATGATGCAGGGGGTATGTAAAAATCCAGTTATCGGAGAGAAGCTGCAACTGCTTTCCGAACGACTGAAACATACCAGAGGAAAAAAGGTATATGGTTATCTGAAAGCGGATGTGAAACGTCTGGTGGATCAGATTGTAGATGAACTGGCAAAGGATCCAACGATAGCGGAAGCCTACCGGGCATGGGGTGAATGGCAGAATCAGATCCTGATGACCTATTCCTCAAAGGCTCCGTCCCTGCCGCCGCTGTCCGGTCAGAAACAATTGAAGAGCATCAAGAACATGGTGATTGCCGAAGCACTGAAGCTGGGTGATCGCCATTTTTTGTGTGAAACTTCCATGCAGGGGAATGACCACACCTGGATCCGTCTGGATGAGCTGGAAGAAGAAACCATTTCGGATGAGGAGGAGGAAGCGGAAGCAGCTTCTGCAGACACGGAAGACAGGAGCGTTGCGACAAATGCAGAAGATCCCCTGCTGGAACCAGAAATGCCGTTTTACGAAGAAGGAGAGAATGGGTCTGCAAAAGCAGAATGGAACAAGCGGTACAAACTGGCTCGAAGCTATCTTTACGGGAGTGAAAGGATCCCGCAGGATTTTGCGGAAGCCATGGGTCTGTTTCAGGAGGAAGCAGATTCAGGGAATGGGTTTGCCATGTATGACCTGGGCCGGATGTGGGCAGACGGTCTTGGGGTGGAGGCGGATCCGGATACGGCACAGGAATGGTACCGCAAAGCGCTGGCGGCCTTTTTGTCTGCGGAAAAGGATCTGCCGGAGAGAAAAAAGACGTACCTCCAGTATCGGATCGGAAAAATGTATCTCGCCGGTCTTGGCTGTACACAGGACAACGAAACAGCTGCGGTCTGGCTGAGACAGGCCGCAGAAAAACAGCACAAATATGCCCAGTATACCCTTGCCGGTCTGTATGCCAGAGGCCAGGGTGTAGAAAAGGACTTGGAGCATGCATTTACTCTGTATCAGGCATCTGCCGCACAGGATAATCCCTATGCCAGTTATGAACTGGGGAAGATGTTTCAGAATGGGAGCGGGACGGAAAAGTCGGCAGCACAGGCGGAAGTTCATTTTCAGAATGCATTTTCCGGTTTTTTGGTTCTGGAGAAACAGGGCCATGATGACAAACTGCAATACCGTCTGGGACAGATGTTGCATCAGGGTATCGGTACAGAAAAAGATGAGGAAGAGGCTGTCCGGTACTGGCAGCTGTCTGCAAAGATGGGAAATGGGAATGCCCAGTATGCCCTGGGAAAGTTCTGGCTGGATACCGGAACCGGAGATATCCGTCAGGCTGTGGAATGGCTGGAAAAGGCGGCAGATGCAGGAAATGTTTCTGCCCAGTATGCATTGGCGAAGATCTATTTGGAAGGCCGGCTGGGGGAGAGGGATACCGAAAAAGCGGTGGAACTGTTGCAGAAAGCAGCGGAACAAGGGAACGGATATGCAGCTTACCGTCTTGGAAGGTTGTATCTGGAAGGAAAGGACATACCAAAAGATGTGGAGAAAGCTGTCCATTGGCTTACCGAAGCAGCTGATCAGGATCTGCCATTTGCCCAGTACACACTGGGGTGTCTGTATCTGAAAGGGGAAGAGGTATCCAAAGATATGGAAAAAGCAGTCAGACTATTGCGGCAGGCATCTCTCCAGGGAAATGAATACGCCCAGTACCGCCTGGGGAGTGTGTACCTTTTGCGGAAGGATGTGCCGCAGGATCTGGAAGAAGCCGTGAGCTGGCTGGAGATGTCGGCAGGAAATGGAAACCAGTACGCCCAGTATGCTCTTGGGAAGCTTTATCTGTGCGGCCAGCCGGGAGTACCTCGTGATAAGGAAAAGGCAGTCCCCCTGCTGGAAGCATCCGCAGCCCAGGGAAATATCTATGCACAGTTTTTGTTGGAGCATATGGATTCCTTCCGGGATCCGGATCTGGTGCTGGCAGCCACCCGGCTGATGCACCATCTGTCCAGAATCTTTCAGGAAGATTACCGGAGGGCATCGGGAGGCTCCGGTATGGGGCATATGGACAGAAAGCGGAGATGGAAACTGCAGGAGAAGCGGATGGCACAGGGGCATAAGAAGGATGACCATGAGCCGCAGCAGACCATGTAAGGACAGGAGGCGAACAGATGGGATATGTATATTTTACGGAGGAACAGAAGGAACGCGCCAATACGGTGGATCTGAAAGATTTCCTGGAGCGCCAGGGAGAGAGGCTTCTGCGCTCCGGACCGGAGTGGAGGATGTCCAGTGACCACAGCATCACCATTCGGGGGAACCGATGGTATGACCATGGCTCCGGTGGAAAGGGCGGGGCAGCCATTGACTTTGTCATCTACTACTACGGGAAATCCTTTCCAGATGCGGTGAGCATGCTCCTTGGTGGTGAACAGGGAGAGACCTATCGGCAGAGCAAAAAGCAGGAGGAGGTCCCAAGAGGTCCCTTTACCCTGCCTGCCGCCAATGAAAATATGAGGCGGGTGTTCGCCTATCTGTTAAAAAGCCGGATGCTGGACTATGAGGTGGTGTCTGCCTTTGCGGAAAAGAGGCTGATCTATGAAAGCTTGGAGCCGTCCAAAGATGGAAGCCGGCAATACCACAATGCTATCTTTGTAGGGTATGACCTGGAAGGGAAGGCCAGGCATGCACACAAGAAAGGGATCTACACAGTCGGGAAAAGCTATCGGGGAAATCTGGAAAGCAGCGATCCCCGGTACAGCTTCCACTGGAACGGGAAAAGCAGTGAGGTCTATGTGTTCGAGGCTCCCATTGACCTGCTCTCTTATATCTCCCTGAACAAAGCCGGCTGGAAAAACCACAGCTATGTCTCCCTGTGCGGCGTAGGATCCCAGGCACTGTTCCAGACACTGAAAGACTATCCGGTTTTAACGAAGATCTATCTGTGCCTGGATCACGATGAAGCAGGGATGGAGGCAGCGGCACGGATACAGGAAAAGCTGACGGAAGCCGGATATCCGGACACGGAACTGTATTTATCCCATTGGAAAGACTGGAATGAGGATCTCAAGGCGGCACATGGGATGGAAGCTGTTCCGGCAGAGGAAAAGCCGCCTCCGGAGTTGGTGAAGGAAAAGATGCTGCAGATGGCCTGATTGTTTTTCCAGCCAAGCCCTTGTAGAAAACGGCTGTTTCTCCTAATTCTAAACGGTGATGGGGTAGTTGATTGGTCAGTCAGGTGCAGGGGCGTGGTATTTACTCTGAAATGCCGTCCACATAACAAAATCGTGCTTGTTGTCAGAGTTTGTAGAGAGGAGAGTAAACATGCAGACGACACAGATTATAATTCTGGTGTGTGCAGGACTGGGGATGTTCGCCCTGTTAGGACTGGTCACGTTCCTGTCCAGCCACTATAACCTGGACGGGATCAAATCCAAAACAGTCGGGGACGGCCAGTATGGGACGGCCCGCTTTGCCACGGATAGGGAGATCAAAAAAACCTATACCCATGTCCCATACGAACCAAAGCTGTGGAGGCAGGGAAAGAACCTGCCGGAAACCCAGGGCATCGTGGTAGGCGGAAAGTTTTCCCATGGCGGCGTCACTGCCCTGATCGATTCCGGCGACATCCATCTTCTGATGATCGGTGCTGCCGGGGAACGCGTGATAATAGTGATACCGCATGAGAGCGCCGTAAATACACGGGCTTCGGCGGCATAGTCCTATTCAAAACGTGTAACAGAGGTCCCGGATGACCGGTGGGGAAAGGCACCGGAGGTAAAAAACAGAATATGGTCGATTTGGGTAGGACTGAATCAGTTTGCGAAATGAGGAATCATGGCAGGCGGAGGCAGTCTATTTTTTTACCCTTTGGCAGACTGCCGGGTGGCTCCCGGTGCTGTATGGCCATCACAACAATGGCAATCAGGAGGAAAGAAGATGCAGAAGAAAGTCAAGGCACGCAGGAGCGTGAAGGTGTATGAACAGAGTGGTTATCAGTATAAAGCGACACCGACGATTATGTTAAAGGGGCAGTGGCTGAAGGAACTTGGATTTGAAATTGGTGATTATGTTTCTGTCAGTTGCGAAAATGGCAGGCTGATCATCACACCGGATGTGGAGAGGGCGGCGATGGAAAAAGCCGAGACGGAGTTCATGGAGAGGGAAACGGCGATTCTCAGAAAGCAGTTTGAGGCAGAAAAAGAGAGGCTGCATGCGCAATTTGTAGCTGAGCGGAAAGCACAGTATGGAAATTATGCGGAACAGGGGGCATGACGATATGGGAAAGATATACATGGTAGGAGCAATGAAGGGCGGCGTTGGAAAATCAGTGACGGTATTTAATCTGGCGTATTCACTGCGGAAAATGGGAAAAAAGGTTTTGGCTGTGGACTTTGATCCACAGTCCAACCTGACCACCTGTTTTGGGGCGGATGATGTGGATATCTCAATCGCGGATTTGATGATGGATGTGATTGAGGATGAAAAGCTTCCGGGGCGTGAGGAATATGTCAGGGAGAGGAACGGGGTGGATTTTATTCCGTCATCCATAGGGCTTTCTGCAGTGGAAGCAAAGCTGAGGTTGGAAATGGGCAGTGAGAGGATGTTGGCAGCGATATTGGAGCCGCTGAGGGTTGATTATGATTTTATCCTCATTGACACATCCCCGTCTCTGGGAACACTTAATATCAATGCGATGGCGGTGGCAGATGAAGTGATTGTGGCTGTGAATCCGCAGCTTCTGGCGATGATGGGGCTGCAGGATTTCCTGAAGACTGTGAAGAAGATTAAGAGCCGAATCAATGGGACGCTGGAAGTGGCAGGGATCCTGCTCACGATGTGCGATGCCAGGACGATCCTGTGCAAGACCATCACGGAGCAGGTGGCGGAGACATTCCAGGGACAGATCAGGATATTCAAAAGCAAGATCCCGAATACGGTCAAGGTGGGTGAATCCGTTTATTACAGCGAGCCTCTGGCGGAATATGCGCCTGAGAGTAATGCGTGCAGGGCTTATGACAGACTGGCGGGGGAGGTGATCGCTTATGAGGGCTAACGCGCAGAAAAGGAAGATATTTGATGCCGTGGATATGCTGACCGGTGAATCCCCGGTACAGGCTGGTGAAATGGCAGCAGGCGGCGTACAGATGCTGTCCGTGGATAAGATAAAGGCGTTCCATGACCATCCGTTCCGCCTTTATGAGGGCCAGCGGCTGGATGACATGGTGGAGAGCATAAAAGAACATGGGGTACTGAATCCCGTCATCGTCCGCAAGGCTGGCAGGGGATATGAAATGCTTTCCGGCCATAACAGGCAGAATGCGGCCAAGATTGCGGGGCTAGCAGAGATTCCGGCTATCGTGAAGGAAGGGATCTCCGATGAAGAGGCTTATATCTATGTGATTGAGACAAATCTGATGCAGCGATCCTTTGCGGATTTGCTCCCATCGGAGAAGGCCACGGTCATGGAGGCACATTATAACAAGGTCTGCTGCCAGGGCAGGAGGAATGACATCATCCGGGAACTGCAGATTATGAACGGGGAAATGCCGGGTGAGACTTGTGGCCATAATCGAGCTGTTGACAAACCCCCTTATATCAGCAATCATCTGAAATACAATGGCA
>CAJTXE010000029.1 GCA_910580225.1 uncultured Acetatifactor sp. | reverse complement strand
GTGGCGATGGAGGCGGAGAAGCAGATGCTCAATGCCCAGGACACCATCCTCCAGGCAGTGCTGCCGGTGGGGCTGCCCCCGAAGCATTATGGTGCGCTGTACCGGAAGTTCGAGGACTATTTCAGGGGCAGGGGAGTCCAGCAGTTCACTTACAGGAATATCCCCTACAGGGTTGAGATTGCGGATGCGGCAGCTTTCCCGCAGGATTATGCCGCCGCCATGACCGTCTACCAGAGGATATCGGAGTTCAGCAAGGTCATCACGGTGGATATAGGGGGATTCACTTTGGACTATCTGCTGATCCGGGGAGGCAGGCCGGATTTGGGGGTATGTGATTCCCTGGAAAAGGGTGTCATCAAGCTGTATAACGATGTAGCCTCCCGCATCAACTCCGAGAAGGACATCCTGCTGGATGACACGGATATCGACCGGATCATCCGGGGAGAGAGGACGGACTATGACGGGGAGATTCTGCGCATCGTAGGGGACATGACCAGGACTTTCGTGGATGACATCCTAGGGACTTTACGAGAGCGGGGACTTGACCTGAAGACCAGCTGCGTGGTGTTCATCGGCGGCGGGGCGATGCTGTTAAGGAAGTACCTGGAGAGCTCGGACAAGATCGGGCGCAGCATCTTCGTGGAGGACATCTGTGCCAACGCAAAAGGCTACGGCCTGCTCTACCAGATACAGAGGAAAGGCAGGTAACTGCCATGGGGAAGAAGAACGCATTTGTGACCACCATAGGATTCAATAAAAATGACCCCTCCCATGTGCAGGTGGCGGAGTTCTTGAATGGCATGGAACGGGGGAAGGCGCAGTACATCGTCAATGCGGTGCTGGCGTACCAGAATGGGGCACAGGCCGGGGATATGCCCCATGCAGGGCAGGCGGTGGACTATGAGAGGATACGGCAGTTTGTGCTGCAGGTGATTAGGGAGCATGAGGGGTGGGAGATACCGCACAGAGTAACGGCTGTAGAACCTATTGAGCCGGATGCCACAGAGGATAAGGCTGGAACGATGTTTGGGTTTGACGAGGATGCCCTGGACGGCATCATGTCGTCACTGGAGGCTTTCAAGGGGTAAGAAAAAGGGAAGCCAACAGGTTGGTTTATTCTTCTGGCTTCCCTTTCCCGAGCAGTTCGTCTGTGGATATGTTAAAATATTCGGCAAGGATGGCAACTTCATAGTCCGGGACGAAACGGCTGCCCTGTTCGATGCGTAGGATGGTCAGGTCGCTGCATTCCATGCCGAGGAGTTGAAGCTTCCCTGCCAGAGCCGCCTGGGAAAGTCCCTGGGTGGTGCGGAGCTGTCTCACTTTCGAGCCTATGATGTTTTTTGAGGTGCCATTCCAATAAATCTTCATAAACCTGACCTCTTCTAAAGATGAAGTATAAGATTGATTTTACCGAAACAGAGTGATAATATACTTCTAAAGATGAAGCATAAAAAGAATAGGGAAAGATATTGATGGAAATGGGGAATACTGGGATATAAAAAATGCAGCAAAGGAGATGTATGGCATGAATGATGTATGGATGAAGATTGCCCAATTCCTGGGTACGTTAAACGGGGAGAACGTGAAACGGGAGAGTTATGTGCGTACCCCGGAGTTTGAAACAGCTTTGGATACATGGAAGGAAACGGAGCAGGAATGGGAGGTGTTTCTGGAAACCCTGCCTGCAGAAGGACAGGAAAAGGCGGAGGAGATGAAGGAGTGCCTGGAGGATTTTGCATCTGCCCAAGAGAAGTGTGCCTACATCCAGGGATATGCGGACTGTGTGCAGGCGCTGTACCACATGGGGCTTCTGAAGGAGAACGAGGGACTGAAGTGGGCGGAAAAGCCGGATGTGCTTTGAAATATCTTTAGGGAATCGAAAACTGAACTGAAAAAATGTGGGAAATAGGATGCCAGCTTGCGTATAGGCGGGGCATCCTATTCTATGTTGCTTTCTTATCTGATACAACATAGAATGCTTTCGGACTGTTCATTCAATAGCTGGGTCAAATTTACTTGCATTGATTCGTTTCTCCGTATATAATATCAATACATCAATGGGAGGCGGCAAAATTGCTTGACTATATTTCCGTAAAAGAAGCGGCGCAAAAATGGGGAATATCTGAAAGACGCGTCCAGAAACTGTGCGAGGGAAGCCGGATTGATGGTATTGTACGTTTCGGCCACGCGTGGATGATACCGCGGGATGCAGGGAAGCCTGCAGATCAGAGGCGAAAAGAAAAAAGGGAGGAAATGCTTCGTGTATAACCCACAATTAGATACCTTTATCCGCGTGGCGGATGCCGGGAGCTTTAACAGGGCAGCGGAAGAGGCCTATATCACCCCGACTGCGGTCATAAAGCAGATTAACCTGCTGGAGGATTCGGTGGGCGTAAAGCTGTTCAAGCGGACGCACAGAGGGCTGACTCTGACGAAAGCCGGAACATCACTGTATCAGGATACGAAATATATCATCCAGTATTGCCGGGATTCTGTTACAAGGGCAAAAAACGCCATGCAGGATAATGGAAGCGTCATCCGGATCGGCAGCTCCCCCATGACGCCTGCCCAGCTTTTGATGCAGCTGTGGCCCAGGATACAGGTGCATTGCCCTGATTTGAAGTTCCAGATTATCCCCTTTGAGAACACGCCGGAAAATGCCAGGGAGATTCTGGCCAACCTGGGCAAAAACATAGATGTGGTTGCCGGGATATTTGATGAGACCATGCTGGATCTGCGGCGCTGCGCGGGGCTTACGTTATCCCGTGAGCCGTTCTGCTGTGCGGTCTCTGTCCATCATCGGCTTGCGGCAAAGGATAAGCTGAAGATAGAAGACCTTTATGGAGAGAACCTGATGCTGATGCGCCGGGACTGGAGCAACTATGTGGACAGGCTGCGGGATGACGTCTGGCAGAACCACAGCCAGATACATATTGTAGACTTTGATTTTTACAGTATGGAGGCCTTTAACCGATGTGAGAACAGCAATGATGTCCTGCTGGCTATTCCGGGATGGGCCACGGTGCATCCGCTCCTGAAGGTGATTCCGGTGGAATGGGAGCACAGCATCCCCTTTGGGCTGCTCCATTCCCCGAACCCGTCAGAGACAGTAAGAAGATTTTTGGAAGCGGCGCAGCTGGCCACGAATAAAGAATAGGAAAGGCATATTTTACAAGTTAAAACCTTTGGGTATAAACTGATGAACAAAGCGAGACTTCTGTTGGGGTCTCGCTTTGTTTATAATGTGAAACATAATCGGCTGTGCCGATTATGTTTCAACGAGGAAAATGCGAAGCATTTTTCGAGTCTGATTGAAGTGGTGTGGGGCATGATTCGACAAGGAAAATGCGAAGCATTTTTCGAGTCTGACGAGGGGTGATGCGACGCCTCAAATTTCTCGAAAATGGAGAGGAGAAGACACAATATGAAAAGAAAAGCGGCTGGAATTGCAGGAATCATACTTATAATCGCAGTGGCTGTCATCGCGATTCTGATGAGGACCATGAGCGGTTCCAGCACAGGGATTGATAACAGCCCGGAATCAGAGGTGCATGGGGACAGCAGGGTGCTGGTGGCCTATTTCTCCTGGTCCGGCAATGGGCAGCAGATGGCAAGGTGGATTGCCGAGGAGACAGGCGGAGAGGTGTTCCGCATTGTCCCGTCGGAAAGCTACGGCGAGGATTTCAATACCTGCGCCGACCGGGCAAAGGATGAACTGGACAATGGGATCCGTCCGGAGCTGTCCGAACACATAGATGCCGATACCATGGCGCAGTACGATGTGATTTACCTTGGTTTTCCTGTATGGTGGTACGACCTGCCCATGCCGGTCTGGACATTCCTGGAAGAGTATGATCTGTCCGGAAAGACAGTAATACCGTTTTTTTCCCACAATGGCAGCTCAAACGGCGCGAACAGCGTGAACCGGGTGGCGGAGCTTGCAGAAGGGGCAACAGTCCTTACGGACAGGGTATTGTCCCTGCGCGGCAGCAATGTTGCGGATTCCGAAACGGAGGTAAAGGACTGGGCAAAAGAGTGCAGCAAATAATGAGGCAGACGAGGAGGGAACAGTATGAACAATTTTATTTTTGAGAACGCGACAAAGGTGTTTTTCGGCAAAGGGTGTGTAAAGGAATACCTGTGCTGCCTGACAAAAGGGTATGGGGATACGGTCATGCTGGCATACGGCGGCTCCATCAAGAGGAACGGCATCTACGATGAGGTGGCAGGGATACTGAAGGCGGCCGGGAAAAATATTGTTGAGTTTCCGGGCATTATGGCAAATCCCACCTATGCGAAGGTGCTGGAGGGCGCGGAGCTTGCCAGGGAAAACCATGTGGGACTGATTCTCGGCGTGGGCGGCGGTTCGGTGATGGACTGCTGCAAGGCGGTATCCATTGCGGCCCGGTACCAGGGGGATGTGTGGGCGGACTTCTTTGCCCGTCCGGGTATCTTCGATTTCGAGCCTCTGCCTGTGGGCGTGATCGTCACGGCGGCGGGAACCGGAAGCGAGTGCAACGGCGGAGCCGTCATCACCAACGAAGAGCTGAAAAGAAAGATCGGGCGTGATTATCCCAGATGTAATCCCAGGTTTGCCCTGCTTGACCCCACTTACACCTACAGCGTACCCAGATTCCAGATGGCGTCCGGCAGCTTTGACATCCTTTCGCACATCATGGAGATTTATTTCAGCGGCCCGGACGAGGACAATGTCTCTGACGACATTGCCGAGGCGCTCATGCGCAATGTGATCCGCAACCTGCGGGCCGCCATCAGGAATCCGGAGGACTATACGGCCAGGAGCAACCTTATGTGGGACGCGACGATGGCGGAGAACCGGATCATCAAGCTGGGAAAGCGGACGGACTTCCAGTGCCACCAGATGGAGCACCAGCTGGGCGCTTATACGGACTGCAGCCATGGCGCGGGGCTGGCAGTGCTGCACCCGGTCTATTACCGCCATATCTTCCAGAATGGACTGGTAAAGTTTAAGCGGTTTGCCGAGAATGTATGGGGCATTTCCGGGGAGGGAAGGACGGACGAGGAAACTGCCCGTGCCGGCATCGACGCGCTGGAGGATTTTATTTTGGAAATCGGCCTGCCCGTGACCCTGCGGGAATTAGGCGTGGATGAAAATACGGATTTGAAAGCGATTGCGGATTCCTGCGGGATAGTTCCCGGCAGCTATAAGAAGCTGACGCAGGAAGAAATTCTGGGGATATTCCGGGAGTGCTATTAGAGAGAGTGAATAATCTGGAGAAAGGTGCAGGGGTGTTAAGCAGTATGGAAAGTAAAGTGTTGGAGACATCAAAAAGATTTTGGGATGTAATGGAGCATGCGGACGAGGCGGGGATTTATTGAATGGCATAGAGAGATAGGATACAACAGGGGTGAAAGGACGAGGAGACGGATTATGAGAATAAAGACAGCCGTCCTCACAGGTGCGCTGATGCTTTTTATGCTGGCTGCCTGCGGGAAGAAGGAAGAGGCGCCATCTTTGCCGGAAGAAAGCACGAAATCGGATAGGATCGCTTCATCCGCACAGGAAGAGCCGAAAGAAACGGAGGGGGTATCTGTGGATATGGAAAACGGGCAGGTGGAAGAGTATCAAAACAGCCATACAGGCGCCCCTGCTGATGGGGAGAAAACCAATCTGAGCGGAACGGTACCGGAAGAACTGGAATATATACCGGCTGAATATATGAGCCCCTCGGAACATCCAGGGACGTTGGAAAGGCTGACCTATCAGACCTGGGAATCCTTTTCCTATGAGGAACAGACCCAGGAACTGACAAAGGGGGCATGGGTCTATCTGCCCTATGGCTATTCGGAAGGGCAGAAATATAATGTATTCTATTTAAGCCACGGCGGCTGGAGCAATGAGACGACGGTCATGGGGACCGACCGGAACCCGCGCTCCTTTAAGCATGTGATTGACCATGCCATAGAAGACGGGAAGATACAGCCCCTGATCATCGTCCTTCCCACCTATAACAATACGAGCAGCGGGGACAGCGGGGATTACAGCCTTGCGCTCCGGCTGACAGATCGGTTCCATAATGAACTGGTGAACGACCTGATTCCGGCAGTGGAGGGAAAATACAGCACTTACGCGGAAGACACCACCCGGGAGGGGCTGAAGGCATCCCGGGACCACAGAGGATTCGGTGGCTTTTCCATGGGGTCCGTCAATACATGGTGCACTTTCCGGTATGCGCTTGATTATTTCCGGTACTTTATGCCCATGAGCGGAAGCTACTCCACAGACGGTGAATACATGGCGGAGCTGGTAAGAGAGTCCGGGCACGATTCTGACGACTTCTTTATCTTTGCGGCTTCCGGTACGGATGATTTCGCTTACAGTGCTTTCAAGTCGCAGATCATGGCAATGGGGAACGTCCCGGACGGCACGTTCCGTTTTGCCGACAATGAGGCGGATGGAAACCTGTCATTTCTGGAACGGGAAGGGTATGTCCATGATGCCACGGCCTCTGACGAATATACATACAATGGGCTGCGGTTTTTCTGGAATGGGGCGCGGTAAGGACAAAAGAGCCAGGAGAATGGCCATACAGCAGGAAACGGTTGGGCAGCTGAAAGTATGCCGCATATATGCAGCGATAAAACGACAGGCAGGTGGAACAGATGGATACAGGGCGGGAGAAGGCGGAGGAAGCCCTTGCGCAGGTGCAGCGGGTGGTCCTGGGGAAGAGAAAGCAGATTGAGGAGATTTTTCTGGCATTTCTGGCGGACGGGCATGTGCTTTTGGAGGACATTCCGGGAGTGGGGAAGACCACGCTGGCGAAGGCCTTTGCCAGCGTGCTGGGCCTGGACTACAGGAGGATCCAGTTCACGCCGGACGTGATGGCGTCGGATCTGACGGGATTCTCCGTATACAGCCGGAAAAAAGAGGAGTTCGTGTACCAGCCGGGGAACGTGTTCTGCAACCTGCTGCTGGCGGACGAGCTGAACCGGACCTCGCCTAAGACCCAGTCCGCCCTTTTGGAGGCCATGGAGGAGCGGCAGTGCACGGCGGAGGGCGTCACCAGAAAGGTCCCCAGCCCTTTTTTGGTGATTGCCACACAGAATCCCATGGGGAGCGCCGGGACATGGGGGCTTCCGGAAGCGCAGACGGACAGGTTCCTGATCGCCCTGTCCGTGGGATGTCCCGACTTTGAGAGCGAGCTTGCCCTGATAAAGGGAGCGGGAGGCGGCATGGAGGCTGAAAGGCTGTCTGCTGTGCTGGACGGCGGGACACTGCTTGGGATGCAGGAGGAGGTCCGCCGGGTGCGCATGGGGGACAAGGCGGCCCGGTATCTGCTGGAGCTGGTCACTGCCACAAGGGAGCATCCCCGGCTGCGCAGGGGGGCAGGCCCCAGGGCGTCCCTTGCGCTGGCCGGGATCGCCAGGGCCGCCGCGTGGATGGCCGGGAGAGACTATGTGGTTCCGGAGGATGTGAGGGAGCAGTTCGGCTATGTGGCGGGGCACCGGATTGCTGTAGAGGCAGGGCCGGGGCATTTGACAAAAGAGCAGGTTATTGATGAAATAATAAGCAATATTAAACTGCCTTTTGTTTAGGAAACGTTCAGTTTTAGGAGAAATGCCCGGGATTCTGATGAACAGGGGGGTTTTGAGACTCCGAGAGGCTGCTAAGGGGAAAAGGAGGGAACCATGTCCATGAAAAGAATGATTTTTCTTTCGTTTTCCCTCTTTCTGGTATACATGGCCGGAATGTACCGGTATCCGGCTTTGCTGGCGCTTGGGATGGGACAGGCGCTGTTTTTGCTGTTCCTGATTGCCCAGAACCGTATCTGCGGGAGGCGGATGCAGGCGGCTTTTGAGAGGGAGACTGTGACGGCGGTAAAGGGTGGGCCGGTTTCCTGCGGGCTGGCCGTGAAGCATGGCGGGAAGCTTCCCCCGGGCGGCATGGGATTTCTGATAGGGTACGGCTATGGGGAGAAAAAGCGGCGGAAGCGGCTGTATGGAGACGGCGGGGAGACAGCCTTTCGAATCCGGCCGGAATATTGCGGGGCGGTCCGGCTGCGTCTGGAGGCTTTCTGGGTGTACGATTATTTTTACCTGGGGAGGGTGAGGAAAAAGGTGTCCCATGAGATGCGGGTGATGGTCTTCCCCAGGGAGCAGGCGCTGGACATCCGGTTTCCGGAGGACGGCCATGGCAGGAATCCGGAGACAGACCGGACGGGAGCTGCCCCGCTATCCGGAGACGGCGGGGTCTTTCAGGTGAGGGAATACAGGAAAGGCGATTCCGCCAGGCATGTCCATTGGAAGCTGAGCGCAAGGGCAGGGCAGCTGCTCATAAAAGAACAGGAACAGGAGAAGCGGCGGCAGGCTGTGCTTTGTCTGGACTTAGAGGGACATGGGGAGGCAGGGCAGCAGGGCAGGGACAGGTTCTATGAACTGTTGTCAGCTGCGGTCCTGGGGCTTCTGCGGGAACGGGATGAGGTTCTGGTGAACTGGCGTGGAGAGTCAGGGACATCATCCATGGAAATCACGCAGGCCTCCCAGTGCCGGGAACTGCTGTCCAGGCTGTACCTGATGGAGGAATCCGGAGGGAGCTTTCCTGTGGAGGGAGATACGGATTTTGTGCTTGATATGGGGCTTGGGCTTTTCCAGGGGGGCAGGGAGCTGTACCGGTTTTCGGGAGAGGGGCTCGCGGACGAGTTGGGGAAAGTGAAAATCCTGGCCGGGGGATGATGTATGCATAGACGGGGTATGCAGGGATGCCACATGGGGGTTGGGCCGGAGGAACATTTGGCGCTTTCCGCCGGGCTTTGGGGGGAAGGCTGGCAGGAGCATATAGCCTTGGGAGGATTATGTGGAACAGAATGGGCAGGAAAGAGATATGTTTTTTGGACGATGACAGGGGGAAAGGGCCAGGGAGAGGCGGAGAAGGCCGGCTCCTGGGAATTCTGCAAAAGCTCCAGGTTCTTTTCTGTTTTACGGCAGAGTGCGCTTTGATGATGGGAGCTCTGTACGGAAGGAAGCTGAATGCAGTGATTCTGGGAGGGCTTGCATCGGTGCAGATTGCCCTGTGGGTGTGGCTGCATTGGAAGCCAGGGGAGAGGAGCCTTGGAAAGAGGAAAAGACCGGGATATGGCAGGGAAAAGAGCGTCCCCATCGGAATCAGCCTGTGGGCAGCTGCGTTCCTGGCGCTGGCGGCAGTCCTGTTCCGTCCGGCAGCCTGGTATGAGGCGGTATATCTGGCGGAGGGGCATGTGGATGCTATGCTGCGCGGCCTGGGCAATGGGACCGGGCTGTCCTCTACAGGGAGAATCAACAGGGGGAACCTGTACCGGACCGGGGAAGTGAAGCTGGAACTGGCTGCGGCCCAGGCGCCTGCAGAGCCCCTCTATCTGCGGGGATTTTCCGGCGGGGATTATGTGGGGAACGGATGGGAGGCAGCCGACGAGGAGGCGCTGTTTGGCGAGATCGCCGATATTCTGGACTGGAAGGAATGGATCGGGATGATTGGGGGTATGTACTATAGCATGTACTTCGTCCTGAATTATGACATGGACGGAGAAGGGGCGGAGAGGCAGCTGCACATCGCGCATCCGGACGGAGACTATAGCAGTGTCTACATTCCTTATTACAGCAGGAGCAGATGGTACTGGCGGGGAAGGGAGGGCGCCCGGGAAGAAGGCTATGAGTGTGAATATTATGAGGAGAAGGATATGGGGATTACATGGGAGGGAGAGACCCGTTTAGGAGAGGCAAGGGAATGGTACCGGTCGCTGCAGGGAGCCTGCCTGGAGGTGGCGGAGGATGCCTATACCCGGGTGCCGGAGGAGCTGCTTCCCAGGCTGACGGCGTTTGCGGAGGAGAATCCCCGGGAGGGCCTGGAGGAAGTCACTGCGTTTATCGGATATGCCCTGCAGAATATGGCATCCTATACGCTGACGCCGGGCAGGCCGCCCATAAATGAGGATATTGTGGAATATTTCCTGTTTGACAACAAAGAGGGATACTGCCAGCATTTTGCGGCGGCGGCTACGCTGCTCTATCGGCTGTACGGCATCCCGGCCCGCTATGCTTCCGGCTATCTGGTGCAGCCCTCTGATTTCAGGTTCCAGGACGGGGCATGGAGGGCGGAGGTCACGGACATGTCAGCCCATGCGTGGACGGAGATCTTCCTGGAGGATTACGGCTGGACGCCGGTGGAGGTGACGCCTGCGGCAGACGGGCAGATGGCCATATCCTATCCGGGGCTGGACAGCAATCTGTTCCGGATTCTGACAGAACGGGAGCGCCTGGGCGGCGGGGCGGAGAAGAGTCCTGCAGGCAGGGACAGGGAAGCGGAGGGGGCATGGGATGAGGGATATTCCGTGTTTTTTGACATGGGAGAGCACCGGGATTTCTGGCTGGTATCGGGTTCCTGCCTGTTCTGCTCTGTGCTGTTCTGCCCCATTGTCCTGGATGAGCGGAGGCTGCGGCATCGGGACAGGCTTTGGCAGGCGGACTGTAAGGAAATATATGCAAGGATGATGGGGCTGCTGCATGATACGGGATATTTACCGGATCTGAAGGGCTGGGAGAGGGAGTTCCCGGAGAGGGTGGCAGAAGCCTTTCCAGAGTTGGCTAAGGAGGAGCTGTGCAGGCAGCAGGAGATTGTGATGAAGGATGTCTATGGGGAGATCCTGCCGGGGGAAGAGGAAGCGCAGTACGTCAGGTGGATATATTTCAGAGTAGCGGAGGCAGTTTTGGGCAGGATGAAAGGATGCCGCAGGCTGCTGTTCCGATATGGGAAAGGGTATTAGGAGTGGAAAGCAGCGGCTCTGGCATAGAAAACCTGAGGACAGCAGACAGCGGGGCATAGTTATAACCCAGAGGTATAAATATATGAACAAAACGAGACTTCTTTGGGAGGTGTGTTTTGGTATATGATAGATTACAGAAAGCAGGAGAGCTTTTGAAAGCCCGTCAGTCAGCGGCGGAATAAAAGGTTTCTGTCGCTGGCCAGGGGAAAACAACAAAAAACAGGAGGAAATTATGATGAAAAGATTTGGTTGGAAGAAAGCGGCGGCGTTATGGATGGGAATAGTGATGGCAGCCAGCCTTGCGGGATGCGGCAGCCAGGGAGGCGACGGCCAAAGGCCGGGAGAGGGCTCGTCGGAGACCAGACAGGAGAGCGTGGCATCAGAAAGTGCGGAAGAGAGCCTGGCACCGGAGAGCACGGCACCGGAAAGCGCGGAGGAGGGCAGTGCATCGGGAGGCACAGAGGAAAACCCGGAGGAGAGCAGCACGCCGGAAGACGCACAGGAGAGTCCGGCAGAGGGAAACAGCGAGGAGCAGACCGCCCAATCTGACGGAGCGCAGGAAGAGGGAACGGGAGAAGCCGGAAAGACTTTGGTGGTCTACTATTCGGCAACGGGAAATACGGAAAACGTGGCGGGCTACATCGCGACGGCTACAGATGCCGATATTTTCGTACTGGAACCGGTAGAGCCCTATACCAGCGATGATCTGGACTGGACGAATGCAGACAGCCGTGTGAGCAGGGAACATGATAATGAGGATGAAAGGAACGTGGAGCTGGTGGCTACTACCGTGGATGACTGGGATTCCTATGACACTGTGTTCATCGGATACCCCATCTGGTGGCATATAGCGGCATGGCCGGTGAACGGCTTTGTGGAAGCCAATGATTTTACAGGAAAGACGGTGATTCCGTTCTGCACTTCTTCCAGCTCCGGCCTGGAAGAGAGCGGGGAGCTGCTGGCGGAAGCAGCCGGCACCGGGAACTGGCTGGAGGGAGAGCGTTTTTCCTCCGGCGCTTCCGAGGAGACGGTGCAGGAATGGGTGGCAGGCCTGAATCTGCAGTAAAGTGTGAACGGAATGAAGATTTTCTAAGGTCATTCTTACGGCCTTGCACCAGTTCACAGATTGTTTGTGCCGCCGGAGGCGGCATGACAGGAAGTATGAAGGCCTGCAAGCGAACAGGTTCGCTTTGCAGGCCAATCTCCCGCTGGGGTACACAAATCCGAAAAGGGAGAATTGTGATAGCGTAAGGGAAAATCGGGAGTTATAATGGCATTTTCGCTGATGACAGGGCTTATTACGAACCTGTTGGCCTGATGGGCTTCACAGGCCGCATAAGAATGGAGATTCCTGATGAAAGAAAAAAGAAAGAAAACAGCGGCCGGATGGATTGTATTGGCCGTCTTAGTGGTATTGCTCCTATTGGGGGCATGGTATTTGTTCCTGGGAGGGAAAATCAAAAACGCCGACAACAAAATAGTCTACGGAGAAGAGGGCACAAATTCCCTGGTGGTCTATTTCTCCAGGGAGGGGGTCATACCGGAGGGAGCGGATGCGGTCACCTCGGCATCGCCCAGCTCTAACCGATATGGGGAAACCAGCGACACGGAAGCCGCCGCAGGGATGATCCAGCAGCTTACAGGGGCGGACATGTTCCAGATTCATACGGAGAGGTACTACCGCAGCGCCTTTTGGGGGACCGCGGCTACCGCCTGGATTGAAGAGGCCCTGGACCTGAGGCCCGGACTGGCGGCAATGCCGGAAAGCCTCGACAAATATAACGTGATTTATGTGGGGTATCCCATCTGGTGGTTCAACGCGCCCATGGCCGTGGGGACATTTCTGGAAAGCTATGACCTGAATGGGAAGACGGTGGTGCCTTTCTGCACCAGCACGGACAATGGCATAGATGTCAGCATGGACTATATCCGCGGGGCTGCAGAGGGAGCGGCGGTCCTGGAGGGATACCGTGTCCATAATGCCGATGTGGACGATGTGGCGGCATGGCTTCAGCGGATCGGCATGCTGGAACAGCCGGGCGGGGCGCAGGCTGCGGGAACCGGCTCGGCAGAATCGGGAACAGGGTCAGACCCGGAAACGGAGCCAGCATCGGAAGCAGACGGGCTCCCTTATGTGACGGAGGGGGAGGAGGTCTACCGGGGCTTTTTGGTTGACAATGTGCTCCACTCCGCGGATGCGGGGGACATCCACTATAATGTGTATCTGCCGGAAAGCTATGACGGCAGCAGGCCGTATGCCCTGTATTTCACGCTGCCAGGCTACGAAGGCCTATATTTCCAGGGCGTTGCTGCCAATATCCGGTCGGAAGAATTCGGGTTCGAGGCGCAGAAATACAATGACGAGATGATCATAGTCGCGCCGCAGCTTGGCGACTGGGGAGAGACCTCGGCTATCCAGACGATTGCCCTGGCGGAATATTTCCTGGAGCATTACAATATCGACCCAACGAAAGTGTATGGGAACGGCTATTCGGGCGGCGGGGAGACCATGTCCATCGTGATGGGGATGCGGCCGGACCTGTTCACGGCGTATCTCCATGTCAGCTCCCAGTGGGACGGGGAATACGGGCCTGTGGCCAGGGAGCGTCTTCCGGTCTATTTTGCAATAGGCAGGGATGACGAGTATTACGGCTCCGCCAAAACCCAGGATGCCTATGACACTCTTTACGCACTGTACGAGGAGCAGGGGCTGACGGAAGACGAAATCGATGCCCTGCTTGTCCTGGACATCAAGGAGCATGACTATTTTACGGACAGGAATGTGTCCAACGAACATGGGGGCGGCGGGCTGTTTGCCTATGATGAAGAGATCATGGGGTGGCTGTTCTCAAAGAGCAGGGATTCTTAGGGGCAGTAAAGAGCAGGGATGAAAAAGCACAGGGACGAAAGCGGCCAACCCGTTGTGGACAGAAGAATGCCCGGTTCCAATAAATAGGATGAAAACACGGAGGTGACAGATGAAAAAGAAAATTTATTACTGGTGCATAACGGCTTTGCTGGTAATGGGCATGGCCGGGTGCGGAAAGGACAGCAGGGAGGGCAGCATGGACGAAAGCGTGACAGACAGTCTGGTCTTTTCGTCGGAGGATGTATCCGCAGCCGGCAGCCAGGATGATGAGACGGTTTTGGAGACAGAGGAATCGACAGGAGAGGAATCGGCGGCAGACAATCCGGAAAGCCCTGAAGGGGCCAGCGATTCCGCCGAAGGCGGCTCCAACCTGCTGATCGTCTACTTTTCCGTACCGGAGGATGTGGAGACCACGGACGCGGTTGCCGGAGCCAGCGTTTTGATTAAAGACAGTGAGAAGCTGGGGAATACCGAGTATGTGGCGAAAGTCGTCCAGCAGACAATAGGCGGCGACCTGTTCCGCATTGAGACGGTGGAGCAATATCCGCTTGACCATGATCCTCTGGTAGACCAGGCGGCGGAGGAGCAGGACGAGGGAAAACGGCCGGAGCTTTTGAACCATGTGGAGAACATGGAACAGTATGAAACCATCATCCTGGGCTTCCCCAACTGGTGGGCGGACCTGCCGATGCCGGTCTACACGTTCCTGGAAGAGTACGACCTTGGGGGAAAGACCATCATCCCCTTTGTGACCCACGGCGGCAGCGGCTTTTCCGGAACAGTGAGGACGATTTCCGAGCTGCAGCCGGATGCCTGGGTGAGCGAGAACACCCTGTCCCTGTCCAGGAACAGTGTGGCGGACAGTGAGGAGGAAGTCGTGTCATGGGCGGAAAGCCTGGGGCTGTCCCAAAATGGATAGTCCGGCAAGACGAACTTCTGCAAAAGAGAACATCGGTTAAAACAGACATCAGAAAAGGAAAACAAAGCGGCAGGGAAGCATGGAGAACAGTTATGCGATACAGAACGTTAGGAAAGGACTTGACCGTATCCGCGGTAGGGCTGGGATGCATGGGAATGAGCCATGCCTACGGAGCGCCGGCGGATAAGAGGGAGATGAGGGAGCTGCTGGCGGAGGCCGTGGATATGGGGTATACATTCTTCGACACGGCGGAGGTCTACGGCACGCCGGAGAATCCCCATCACAACGAGGAGCTGGTAGGGGAGGCGCTGAAGCCCTACCGGAACAAGGTCGTGATTGCCACCAAATTCGGCATCCATTTCCACATGGAGAGCAGGCAGGTCAACAAGCCCCTGGTGCCGGACTCCAGGCCGGAGGTCATCCGCGCTTCGGTGGAGAATTCTTTAAAACGGCTTGGAACGGACCATATCGACCTGTATTACCAGCACCGGGTGGACGAGGCGGTGCCAATCGAGGAAGTGGCGGGAGTCATGCAGGAGCTGATACAGGAGGGAAAGATTACCCACTGGGGGCTTTCCGAAGCGGGAGAGGAGACCATACGCCGGGCCCACAGGGTCTGTCCGGTAACCGCGATACAGAACCGCTATTCCATGATGGCGCGCTGGCACGAAGCGCTCTTTCCCGTGCTGGAGGAGCTGGACATCGGCTATGTGGCGTTCTCGCCCCTGGCAAACGGATTCCTGTCCGCAAGGTACGGAAAGGACTCCACATTTGAACCGGGCACGGACTACCGCAGCGTCATGCCCCAGTTCGCGCCGCAGGCCCTGGAGCAGAACGCTAAGCTCCTGGAGCTGCTGAGGACTGTGGCGGAGGGGAAACATGCCACGCCCGGCCAGATCTCCCTGGCGTGGATGCTCTGCAAGAAGCCTTATCTGGTGCCCATTCCCGGAACCAGGAAACCGGATCGCCTGAAGGAGAACGCAGGGGCGGCGGACATCCTACTGACGGACAAGGACATCCAGGTCCTGGACAGGCAGCTTGACTCTATGGAGATGTCGGATGTGTTCGGAGGCACGAAATGCCGGTGCCGCTGAATGGGAAAAGTGAAATCTGAAAACAGTAATAATAAAAGGAGAAGAAGAAAATGAGTGAACAAATTTGTGTAAAACTGAACAATGGCGTGGAGATGCCTATGGCGGGAATCGGGACTTTCCTGCTGAGCCCGGATGAGGCGGAAAGCTCGGTATTGAGCGCCCTGCAGGGCGGGTACCGCCTGATCGACACGGCAAACGCCTATGTCAACGAGAAGGCAGTGGGCAGGGCCATGAAAAAGTCCGGTGTCCCCAGGGAGGAGATCTTCCTGGAGACGAAGATATGGCCGTCTTTCTATGAGCAGGAGGACGCCGTGGAAAAGACGCTGGAGAGGCTGGATACCGATTATATCGATCTGCTGCTGATCCACCAGCCCGCGGGCAATTATCTGGCAGGATACCGCCTCATGGAGAAGGCCTATAAGGCGGGCAAGGTGAAGGCCATCGGGCTCTCCAATTTCAACAAAGAGCAGATCCAGAAGATTCTGGATGTGTGCGAGGTAAAGCCTGCCATCCTGCAGACGGAGGTGCATCCTTATTTCCAGGAGAAGGAGCTGAAAGCTTTCCTGGAGAAAGAGGGCATGGTGATTCAGGCCTGGTACCCGCTGGGGCATGGGGACAGGACTTTGATTGAGGAGCCGGTATTCACACAGCTGGCCGCAAAATACAAAAAGTCCAATGCCCAGATCATCCTGCGCTGGCATATCCAGGCGGGGAATATCGTGATTCCCGGCTCCAAGAACCCGGACCATATCCGCGATAACTTTGCCCTGTTCGATTTTGCCCTGACGGACGAGGAGATGGCACAGGTGGCAGCTCTTGACAAGAATATGAGATATTACACCAGCACGCCCCAGATGCTGGAGGGGTATGTGAAAATGGTGCCGCCTGTGGATGAGCAGAAGTAAGTGTGCAAAGATTTTCTAAGCCCGCAAAGTACGCGGACTAAGAAAATCTAAATTGCACACAGAAGAATGCCCAAAGTGCGGGCATTCTTCCAGGGGGGAAACTTTAGGAGAGAGTATGAAAAAAAGGGCTTTACGGTTTTTGGTGATGGCCTTGTCGATGTTCGGCGCGGCCGGATGCGCCGCACCCGGCTATGCCGATACGGCTTCCCTGCCGGAGGGCTTTGAACCGAAGCTGAGCGTGGAGCAGACGGCGATGTGTTCCATCCGCATCACGGCAGGGGATACGGTCTTAAATGGAATATTATACGACAACTCAACTGCCCGGGAATTTTCCGAAATGCTCCCGCTTACGGTGGAGCTGTGGCATCCGGCGACGGATTTTGCCAGAGCCTTTGACCTGCCAGAGCAGATTGCACAGAAAGGAATGCCAGGGTATGAATACGAGCTGGGCTCCCTGGCCTATTGGGATGTGGGGCCGTCCATAGCCCTGATCTACAAGGCGAGCCGGGAGCAGACGGTGGTGCCTGTGGTGCCGGTGGGAAAGATTACATCGGACGTCTCCCTGTTCGAGGAATACGGGGAGGACATCACCATAGAGATTGCGGATGACGGAGGAGACGTCCCGGGTTCCGGCGGCGGGACAGGGGACGGCACAGAAATATAAAAATAGAAAGGCGGTACGGAATTATGGCAAAGAAGCAGACAGCAGGAAGGGACAGACTGGGGGAGCTGGCGCCCAAATTCGCAGAATTGAATGACGATGTCCTGTTTGGGGAGGTATGGTCAAGGGAAGAGCAGCTTTCGGCCAGGGACAGAAGTATGATCACCATCGCGGCGCTCTTTTCGGCCGGCTTATACCCGCAGCTAAAGTCCCATCTCGCGCTTGGGAAGGAGCATGGCATTACAAAAGAGGAGGCGGTGGAAATCGTGACACAGCTTGCATTCTACTGCGGCTGGCCGAAGGCGTGGAGCACGTTTCCCATGATCCAGGAGATATATGGCGAAGGGGACGGCCGGTAGAGGATAGGATACCGCTGTGGCAATAGCGGCTTTCAAGATACAGAAGGGCGGGCATGGTCCATGAAGGGGAGAATAAAATGGGTACTGCCGGTCTGCATCCTGGCTCTTTTTACCGGATGCGGGGCGGAAAATAAGGTGGAGGAGTCCGTGGAAAGGATGGAGAGAACGGAAACCGGTCCGGAGGAAACCCTGGATGATCAGACATCCGGGAAACAGGAGACAGAAGATCAGGCGTCTGGGCAACAGGAGACAGAAGAGGCATATTCGGCGGACACCAGCATATCGGAAGTGATGTCGGATCCGGCTTTCGGAGATTTCGGGCGGCTGATTTTTCCGGTGAACAGCGGATATTACAGCGGAACCACGCTGGGGGATTTAAGGCTGACCTGGTACAACAATATCGACCCGGACAAGACCGTGGAGATCGCCAATTATCTGAAAGACCATGCGGAAGCGGGAGATACCGTGTTCTTTGACATCTATTCGGAGGAAGAGAAAGCCGCGGATCCGGCAAAGGAAGATACCGGCCTGTTCTTCTTCCGGGGCAATCCCGGGGAAAAGTTTGCCGTCTGCAATGCCGGCGGCGGATTCGCCTATGTGGGGGCCATGCATGACAGCTTCCCCCACGCCCTGGAGTTGTCGAAGATGGGCTACAATGCCTTTGCCCTGATCTACCGCCCGGGCGCCCAGACAGCCTGTGAGGATCTGGCGCGGGCCATCAGCTATATCTTCGCCCATGCGGAAGAGCTGGAGGTGGACACGGACTGCTATTCCCTGTGGGGAGGCAGCGCGGGGGCCAGGATGGCGGCCTATCTGGGCACCTATGGCACGGCGGCCTTCGGCGGGGACGACATTCCCGGGGCAGGGGCGGTGATTATGCAGTATACCGGGCACAGCGAATACAGCGCGGGGGATCCGCCCACCTATGCCTGCGTGGGGACAAACGACGGGATCGCCAGCTGGCGCACCATGCAGGCGCGGCTTGAGGCCATGGAGGAGCTGGGAATCCCCACGGAGTTCCATGTCTATGAGGGGCTCCGCCATGGATTCGGCCTGGGGACAGGTACGGTGGCGGAGGGCTGGATCGACGATGCGGCGGCATTTTGGGAAGCACAGATGGAGTGAGGGATGGCATATCCATCACGCGAAAAGCGGAGGCGGGCAGATGCTGATCTGCGTCAGCGGGCGCGGGTGGTATCAGGAATGGGGCTGCGAACCCAGGGAGCTTCGGCCGGGTGACGTGGTGAACATCCCGGCAGGGGTAAAGCACTGGCATGGCGCGGCAAAGGATTCCTGGTTCCAGCATCTTGCCATGGAGGTGCCGGGAGAAGAGGCGAGGACCGAATGGTGCGAAGCGGTAGACGGCGAAGCATACGGCCAACTCGGATGAACAGGCATCTACAGTGCCGGAACGTATGAAATCATTGTATATTCAGCATGGCGAATCGAGGCTTCTGACGAGGTCTCGATTTTTTGCCAGCTATTGGAACATCGCCCTTAATTTGTCCTGGTTTGATGCACCGCACACCAGATAGTAGGTGACATTGAATTCAGGATCCGCGATGGGCACTGCGATACGGTCCGATGCCGGAGGGGCGCCGGGAAATATGTCCCGGAAAGCGTCGGTGGCGAAGCTGGGCATGGTGGAGTTCTCGATCAGCTCCAAAAAGGTGTAGCGCTCCGTTTGGACAAGGAACCGGGAATCCGGCATTTTACTGACTACCAGGTCGTGCCAGAAACCGATGTCCTGGAACAGGAGCATATTCTCCCCGTTCATTTCGGAGACGCTGAGGGACTTGCGCCGGGCGAAACGGTGCCGTTTTGGAAGGAGGAAGGACAGATGCTCCTCACCCCATTTCCTGCAGTACAGATCGCCGTCTTCCGGACGGAAGGGAAGCAGCACGAACTGATAGGTGCCATCCTTTATTCCCTCGAGGAGCCGGGGGACGTCCTGTACCTCCGATGATATGGCCGGCATGGGGCAGAAGGCGGTGATGCGCCGTATGATCTCCGCAATATGGGCGGGCGTGCAGGAGCCCAGCCGGATGGTCCTGCCGGCACGGTCGAAATCACGGACATGCCGGAGCATGTTTTCTGTCTGTTTCAGCAGCATCACAGCGTCCTCTGCGGCCAGCAGACCGGCTTCATTCAGAGAGATGCTGTTCCTGGTGCGGGAAAACAGGGGGACCTGGAATTCGGCTTCCAGCTTCTGCATGTTCCTGGTAAGCGCAGGCTGGGAAATATGCATCCTTTTCGCCGTTTCCCGCAGGGTCCCGGTCTGGTAGAAGGTGACGAACTGTTCCAGAATATTGTAATCCACCATGTTATTCCTTGCCTCTTTTCTGCAGAACTTTCGTATGTGTTGCGATAAGGAATTGCCGGAAGACAGTCCCTTATTCCCGCAGGCGAAGCCATGTCTGCGGAGCCTGCTCTGTGCCGTGTCTGCGGCGGGATGTCTGACATTATAACAGACGGAAATGGAAAAGTAAACATCCAGGTTCCGTTTTCAGGAATCTGGATTGCAGAATCGGAATTGTACAAACGAAAAAATCTGTTATACAATGGCGGTGGTTGAGAGGAGGAAACGGAGATGATCTTCTATTTTACGGGAACCGGGAACAGCCTGTACGCGGCAAAGGAACTGGATGAGGATACCAGAAGCATCCCCCAGGTGATCAGACAGGAAAGACTGGAATTCTCCGCAGACAGCATCGGCATCGTATGTCCGGTTTATGGACATGAGATGCCGGGCATGGTAAAAGAATTCATCCGCAGGGCCTCTTTTGGTACGGATTATCTGTTCGTGGTGCTCACCTATGGGGCACACCATGGCGGGGCGGCGGAGATTGCGGATTCCTTTTTCAAAAGCGTGGGGAAGGAGGCGGATTACATTACTTCCATCGCGATGGTGGACAATTTCCTTCCGGCTTTTGACATGAACGAACAGATGGCCATGGATAAGCATGTGGAGGAGCATCTGGACCGGATCAGGAATGACATCCGGGCGAAGAGGAGGGGCGTACAAAAGGCGGGGCTTGCGGAAAAGGCAGCCCACAAGATGTACACGAAAATGGTGAAGAATGCGCCGGGGACCATCTGGGCCGCCTTTCAGGTGACCGACGAATGCGTTGGCTGCGGAATCTGCACCAGAGTATGTCCGGCGGGCTGCATCCGTCTGGAGGACCAGCATGCCGTCCATGCCCGGGAGGGGTGCCAGGCTTGCTATGCCTGTGTCCATGTCTGCCCCAAAATGGCGGTGCAGTTCACGCTGCCCAGGCCGGAAAAAAATCCGGCCGCCAGATACCGCAATGAGCATGTGACGCTCTGTGAACTGGTAAAGGCCAATGACCAGACCGCAGCCGGCGGTTTCTCCGGCACATGAAACGAACAGATTGATGGGAGGTAAAGATTATGCACAAAAAAATGATTTCACTACTGCTCGCCATTACACTGTCCAGCCTTCTGCTTGCAGGCTGCGGCAGTACAGGACAGCCGACAGGGGCTGCTGAGTCGGTACCGGATACCGCCGGGGCCGGGGCAGAACCGGAAGAGGGCGAAGCGGAGAATGTGGTGGTTGACCCGGCTCTTGAAAACGAGGTCAAGGTGACATCGGATGAACCTTATGTGATGAGCGGCGACCAGACTTATTTTATCGAAGACAAGGAGCTGAACAATGGCTATAAAATGCCGGTGCTTGGACTCGGCACTTATGCGCTCACGGTGGAGGAGGCGGAAAACTCGGTCTATCATGCCCTGAAGGATGGATACCGTCTTATAGATACCGCAAGGGCCTATAACAATGAAGAGGGTGTGGGAAGAGGAATCCAGCGGGCCATTGAGGAAGGGCTGGTTACGAGAGAAGAAATATTTATAACTACAAAGGTGTGGGATACAGATTTTGGAAATGCGGGAAGCGCATTTGAAGATTCCCTGGCGCGTCTCGGCCTTGATTATGTAGATTTGGTCCTGCTGCATCATGTTCCGAGGCCGAATGATGAGGAAGCCTACCATGAGCTGGAGGAAAAGGTGGAAGAGGGGAAGATTCGCTCTCTCGGGCTTTCCAATATTTACCTTGATAACGATACCTTTGACCGTATGTATGAAGCGGCGGAAATCAAGCCCGTACTGGTCCAGAATGAAAACCATCCGTTCTTCCAGAATACCGAATTCCAGGAGTATATAGGCCAGTACGGACTCTTTATCGAATCCTGGTATCCTCTGGGAGGGCGCGGGTTCACACAGAATTATTTTAATGATGAGACTCTGCTGGGCATTGCCCAGGCCCACGACAAAACGGTAGCCCAGATTCTTCTGCGCTGGCATGTGCAGGCGGGATATATTACAATCCCGGGTTCCAGCAATCCGGACCATATCGCGGAAAACTATGACATCTTCAATTTCGAGCTTTCGGAGGAAGAGATGCAGACCATAAAGGAAATGGACACCGGACATGGCAACTTTAATCTCAGGCAGTAAAGGGATATTCGGCGTTCAGCATAAAAAATGTACAGGAGGAATATCAAATGAAGAGAAGACATATTACAGCTGTTTTGCTGGCAGGCATGATGACGGTTTCCTTGCTTGCAGGCTGCGGCAGCCAGCCGGACACGGCACAGGGGGACACACAGGAGAGTGGGCAGCAGTCGGAGAGCGCACCGCAGGGTACATCGGCGGGCGCAGGACAGGAAGAGGGTGCGGAGCCTGCGGAGGAAGGGGCATCCGATTCTGGCGCGATTCCCTCAGACGTGCTGATGATTGCAAGGCAGGGCATGTTTTCTTCCGGCGGCACGGTCACGGAACCGGTAGAGGGGGAGTACGACCCCACCACCAACTGGATGGATATCACCCGTGCGGGGAATACGGCCCATGTGGACCATGCCAATGTATTTTACCAGATTCCGGCAGACGACAACGGGAATCCCATCGTATACCTGCACGGCTACGGGCAGTCCCGCATGGGCTGGATGACGACCCCGGACGGACGGGAGGGCTGGTCCGATCTGTTCCTGAAGAAGGGCTATGCGGCATTTCTGGTAGATCAGCCCAGGCGCGGGGAGGCAGGCGCAACGACCTCGATGACGATGGACGGATTCCTTGACACATGGGCGGAGGACTCCAAGGAGTATAAGCCCGGCGACCAGGCGTGGTATACCCATTTCCGAATCGGGCGGGTAGCCCCGGAGCGGTATGAGGGCTCCCAGTTCCCGGAGGGGGATGTGGCGCAGGACCAGTTCTTCCGCCAGATGACGCCGAATACGGGCAACTTCGACCAGGCTCTGGATGCGGCCGCCCTGGGTGCGGTGATGGAGGATGTCCATGAGATGACAGGCAGCAAGGCGATTTTCGTGACCCATTCCCAGGGAGGCGCGGTGGGCTGGGACGTGCCGGTGGATAACATTTCCGCGATTATTGCCATTGAGCCGGGCGGAACGCCCCAGCCGGGTTCAGAACAGTACCAGAAGCTGCTGGAGGCAGACATCCCCATCACAATCTACTTCGGGGATTACATTGACAATGGCCCGGAAGACATCATGTCCACAGGGTTCTGGAGGGGAGTCCGTGACGGGGCGGTCCAGTTCGCGGAGAGCTATAATGCGGACGGCGGCGACTGCACGGTGGTCTACCTGCCGGATGAAGGGATTACCGGAAACAGCCATTTCATGTTCCAGGAGATGAACAATGATGTGATAGCGGACCATATTGCTGCATGGCTTGAGAGCAAGGGACTGAATTAAGGCTGAAAGAGGGTGGGAAATTGGAGGATATGAAAATAGTGAGAAGAGCGTTCCTGCCGGTTGCCTTGCTGGGGCTGCTGCTGACAGCCTGCGGCAGGGATATGGTTCAGCCGACGGATGGATCCGACAATGCGGAATATGAAAGCCGCACAGTGAATGACGACGCGGCGAATGACAGTGACAGTACGAAGGAAAAGGAAATACCTGTCAACGATGGCGGCATTGTGGCAATCGGTGACGGACTGACCTTCCCGAGAGGGAATGCGGTACCCGGAGGGTTCACGGGAACCGCATATCTGGCTCCTATGATCAACGAAGACGAAGTATACCATTTTCCCCGGACCAACCATATCACATTTGAACCCGGGGCGAGAAGCGGCTGGCACAGCCATGGCGGCATGGTCATCCTTGTGACAGGCGGTGTGGGCTATTATCAGGAGGAGGGCGGGACGGCCCAGATTATCCGGAAAGGGGATGTGATTGAGTGCGCTCCCGGTGTCAGGCACTGGCATGGGGCTGCCCCTGACAGCTGGTTCTCCCAGATGGTGGTCTATGATTCCGGTTATTCCGGGTCAGGCTCCGGTGAAGAACCGGTTACAGATACATACTATGCGGATCTGGAGGCGGAAGAGTATGCAGGGCGCAATGTAACCCCGGACAATGGATTTATGTTCCAGCGTGCGGGGCAGGCTGTGGACATGCAGACATTCAGCGGCCCGGTGTACCTTTCTGACATCATCGGTGAAAATGTGGCCGGCGCACCGGGCATGCATTATGTCGTGTTTGAACCGGGCGTCATCAATAACTGGCATATCCACGAGGGCGGCCAGATTCTGATCGCAACGGATGGAATCGGATACCACCAGATTGAGGGAGGGTCCGTGGAGGTTTTGTATCCGGGCGATGTGGCGTTTTGCCCGCCTGGGGTCAGGCACTGGCACGGAGGCAGCGCAGAAACGGAATTCGCCCATATCGCCATCAACACGAACCCGGGAGCAGGCGGAGTGGAATGGCTCGGGCGCATCTCAGAGGAGGAATACAACGCGCTGCCCACAGGGAAATAAAACGGGGCGAAGCTGAAAATCAGACGCAAGGGAGGAATTTGTCATGGACAGAAACCGTTTCAGAGTATCTTTCCTGACGGCCGTCATGGTGCTTTCTGCGCTGTCGGGATGCGGGGACCGGTCTGCAGAATGGGAGAAAGAGGATATCCCGGGCAGCGCGGAACAGAGCAATGTACAGGGGACTATAAATGGGGATGTACGGGAGGATCAGGAACCGGATATGGACATAAGAGAAGAGACAAATGTACCAAATGAAACGAAGGAATCGGAAGAACCGGATAAAATAAGGAGCGCTTACGAAGTCAGGGAGGGTGTCTCCGGCTTCACGCTGCAGTACGATGATCTGCCGGAGGTATATCAGGTGACCTCATCTTTCTCATACGAGGCAATGAACCGCCGCCCGCCGCTGCCGGAGGGGGACAGCACGGTCCTGCGCGCTGTGCCGGATCCGGCGCAGACACAGGTTTTCTATCTCTGGGAGGAGGGCGATGCGCCGGCGCGGACCAGCTTTACTTCGGATATGACGGGATATTATGATTCCTATGATTTCCGGCCCTATGTGACGGCGCTGACCATACCGGAAGGGGTTGAGGCAAAGGGGGCCGTGGTGCTGCTGGCCGGAGGCGCTTTCCAGTTCCGGGGAGATTATACGGACACGCTGCCCACTGCGGTCCAGCTGCGGGAGTACGGCTATCGATGCTTTATCGTGGATTACCGCCTGCGGCCTTATTCCCAGGAGGAGGGAGCGCTGGACGTAGCCCGGGCCGTGCGCTTCATCCGTAAGAATGCGGATATTTACGGAATCGACCCGGAGAATATCGCTGTCATGGGGTATTCCGCGGGAGGCATCCAGGCAGGGGAATTTTTCATCAGCGCGGACGGGGAGGTGGACGGCTCTTATCTTGACCCGGGTTATACGCCTGACGAGCTGGACCGGATTCCGGCGGACGCATCGGCCTGCGGCATGATATACTCATTCTACGGAAGGCTCAGCGTGGCCTCCCTGGACGTGGAGCACCTGAAATCCGCAGGGCTGCCGCCCACTTTTTACTGCTATGGCACGGAAGACCCTTTCTACCGCCAGTTTGAGGCCCAGGTGGGGCTGATGGAGGAGGTTGGGGTGGCCGCGGATACCATCGTCCTGGAGCAATGGCCCCATGGGTTCGGCGGAGACGGAGGCTGGGTAGCGGATTATGCCGCCTGGCTGGAGGAAGTGTTTGCGGCTGGAAAGGCGCTGTGAAACCCACCGGCGGAACTTTCACAACAGCGGACGAGAGCTGGTGGCGTTCAGCAAGGGGATTGGATTTCCGGCTACGCCCTATGAACTGACGGACTTAAGAAAAATCGAGAGAACCTTTTACAACATCAGCATGCAGTATATCCCGCTTTTAAAGGAGATTCCTTATGAAATCATCCGGTTTACGGCGGATGAGCTGCAAATGATTCAGGATGAGCTTCCCTGCGAGACATACTCCAATCTGGTACTGACGCTGGCCGACCATATTGCCTTTGTGATAGAGCGGGCGCAAAAGGGAATCTATGTGAAAATGCCGTCGATTTATGAAATAGAGTTGAGCTATCCCCAGGAGGTGAAGGCGGGAAGGCTTCTGCTGGCGGCTGTCAGACAGAGATTCAAGGTTAAGCTTCCTAAGAGTGAGGTGCAGGGGATTGCGATGCATCTGATCAATGCCAGGGAGCGCTCCAAGACAGAAGAAGATCAGGAAAAGGAGCTGCTGCATGAGAAAATCCTGGAGGAGACCACCCGCATCATAGAGGAGGAGCTTTCTGTCAAGGTACAGAAGAATACGTTTAACTATGCCCGGTTCGCTACACATGTGCAGTATCTTGCGGAACGGATGCTCCAAAAGAACCCCATAGATACGGACAATCTTTTGCTGTACCAGTCCGTAAAGGAAGAATACACGAAAGTATCGGAATGCGTGGACAAAATCAGCGCATATTATAAAGAAATCTGGAAATTTGAGCTATCGGAAGAGGAAAAGCTGTATCTCATCCTGCATGTCAACCGTGTGTGCAGCAGGGAGGAGGACAATACGGAAAAAGGATTGTAACCCCGTAGAGCCGGGGGCATGACCTTTCCTGTAGGCAGAGGATATCTGCGTACAAGAAAGGTCTTTTTGTTTGATTGCCTGTATTCGCTGAAAAGTATCTTCTGGATATCCGCGGCATCCGGAGGAAGCTTTTCTTCAGGATAAGCTGGAAAAGGGCTGCGCCAGCAATCCTGGGGTATTTCCTGCCAGCAGAGAATGCGACCATGCAGCTTCTGGGCGTCATCGGCAACACCGCGTTCTATTTCCTGCCTGTCCTGGTGGCTTTTGCCGCGGGTCGGAAGTTCGGCGGCAATCCTTTCCTTGTCACCGCCGTCGTGGCAATCCTGATCCACCCCAATTTCATCGCTTTGACGGGTGCTGAGGGCGGCATCAATTTCCTGGGGATTCTGGTGACGAACTTCGACTACTCCTCCAGCATCATCCCCGCCATCCTTACGGCATGGGTGATGAGCTATATAGAGAAGCTGGTGGAAAAGATCACGCCCGCCTTTACGAAGAACTTCCTGAAGCCCATGCTGATCCTTCTGGTTTCCACGCCCATCGCCTTTCTGCTCCTTGGGCCGCTGGGCTCCTTTATCGGCGGAGGATTGGCTTCCGCGCTGGTATTTATCCAGTCCCATGTAAGCATTGCGGCTTATATCATCATGGCCGCCGCCATGCCTTTCATCGTCATGACCGGCATGCACTGGGCGTTCATTCCCGTGGTGTTCGGCGCGCTGGATACGCCTGCGGGCGAGTCCCTGATGCTCCCTGCCATGCTGATCAGCAACCTGGCCCAGGGCGCCGCCTGCCTGGCTGTGGCGGTCAAGTCCAAAAACAGCGGCCTGAAGCAGACGGCTGCCTCTTCCAGTGTATCCGCAGTGTTCGCGGGGGTCACCGAGCCCGGCCTGTACGGCGTGACCATGCCCCTGAAGCGGCCTCTGGCGGCCGTATGTATCTCCAGCGGCATCACGGGGCTGATTGCCAGCATCATGGGCGTGTCCGCAAGCTCCTTTGCCTCTCCCTCCCTGCTGGCGCTGCCCATTTTCGTCCATGCGGAGAAGGCCAATAATTTTGTGATGGCATGCATCTGCGCTGGCATCGCCATTGTCCTTACCTTTATCGTGACCTGGATTCTGGGCTTTGAAGACCCTGCCGAGAAAAAAGCGGATGACGGGGATGCCGGGGCTTCTGATTCAAAAGCTCTTCAGGCCGGGAAAAAGCAGTCCGTCGGCGCTCCCGTGGCCGGAAGGACGGTTCCTCTGGAACAGGTGAAGGATGAGACCTTTGCCTCCGGTGTCATGGGGAAAGGCATTGCCATCGAACCTGCGGAGGGCAGGGTATACGCGCCCTTTGACGGAAATGTGGAGACGGTTCCGGAGAGTCATCATGCCCTGGGGCTGACCTCGGACGGCGGCGTGGAGCTGCTGATTCATGTGGGCCTGGAGACCGTAAGGCTGGAGGGCAGACATTTCACCTGCCACGCAAAGGAAGGACAGCGCATCCGCAAGGGCGACCTGCTGTTGGAATTCGACCTGAAGGCAATCCGGACGGAAGGATACGATACGGTCACACCGGTCATCATCACGAATTCGGATGACTACGCCGAAATCATTCCGGCGCAGGAGAAGACCGTGAAAGCCCAGGACGCCATAATCGAGACTGCGTAGAGGGTGAGAGTGCGCCGGAGGGACTTCGCTCTTAAGAGCCGTCGCGCAGCGACTATAATAGGAGGTTTATATGGATATGGGATTTCCGAAGGGCTTTCTCTGGGGCGGCGCGGTGGCGGCCAATCAGTGCGAGGGAGCCTATGATCAGGACGGAAAAGGGTTAAGCATCCAGGACGTGACGCCCGGAGGGCTCCGGGGGCCCATCACGGAGACGCCCACGCCGGATAACATGAAGCTGGTGGGCATCGACTTCTATCACCGCTACAGGGAAGATATCAAACTGTTTGCGGAAATGGGTTTTAAGGTGTTTCGGACCTCCATCGCATGGAGCCGCATCTTCCCAAACGGGGACGATGCGGTTCCCAATGAAAAGGGGCTGCAGTTTTATGACGATCTGTTCGACGAATGCCTGAAATATGGCATACAGCCTCTGGTCACCATCTCCCATTATGAAACGCCGCTGAATCTGGCCCTCAAATACAACGGCTGGGCAGACCGGGCCCTGATAGGCTTTTATGAACGGTATGTCCGCACGATATTCGCCAGGTACGGCGGAAAGGTGAAGCTGTGGCTGACCTTTAATGAGATCAACTCCGTGCTGCATTCCCCTTTCATGAGCGGCGGGATCCGGACGCTCAGGGAACGATTAAGCAGGCAGGACTTATACCAGGCCGTCCACCATGAGCTGGTGGCCAGCGCCCTTGCCACCAAAATCGCCCATGAGATGATTCCGGACGCGAAGGTAGGCTGCATGATCCTGAGCATGCCCATCTATCCGCTGACGCCGGCGCCGGAGGATGTGATGGCCGTGATGGCCGCGGAGCACCAGAACGATTTCTTTGGGGACGTCCATGTACGGGGGGCGTATCCCGGATACATGAAACGGTACTTCCGGGAAAACGGCATTGAGATACGGATGGAAGAAGGGGATGAGGGAATCCTGAAAAATACCGTGGACTTTGTCTCTTTCAGCTACTATATGAGCGTATGCGAAACCGCCGACAGCTCCGTGGAAAGGGGCCCCGGGAACATACTGGGGGGCGTTCCGAACCCCTATCTGAAGGCCTCGGACTGGGGATGGCAGATAGACCCGAAAGGACTGCGCTATACGCTGAACCGTTTTTATGACCGGTACCAGAAGCCCCTGTTCATTGTGGAAAACGGACTGGGAGCCGCAGACGAACTGGTAGTCGGGGAGGACGGGATACCCACAGTGGAGGATGATTACCGGATTCAGTATCTGAATGACCATCTGGTCCAGGTGCGGGAGGCCATTGAGGACGGCGTGGAAGTGATGGGCTATACCGCATGGGGCTGTATCGACCTGGTCAGCGCCTCTACGGCGGAGCTGAAAAAGCGGTACGGATTCATCTATGTGGACCGCAGGGACGACGGGACAGGAAGCCTTGCCCGGTACAGGAAGAAATCCTTTGACTGGTACAGAAAAGTAATTGAAACAAATGGCGCATGCCTAAAATAAATCAAGAGTAAATCCAGGAGGTATGGAGATGAAAAATTTTGAGTATGTCATAAAGGACAGCGTGGGAATCCATGCGAGACCGGCCGGGATGCTGGTAAAGGAAGCAAAGAAATATGAGAGCAGAATCGTGATAGGCGCCAACGGAAAGTCGGCGGAGGCCACGAAGCTCATGGCGGTCATGGGGCTTGGCGTGAAGTGCGGCCAGACCGTGACGGTGACCGTTGAGGGAGCGGATGAAGACGCCGCCTGCGAAGGAATCAGGGCTTTCCTGGAAAGCAGCTTATAAGAGACATAAGGGGATAGCCGGACTGATAATGAGTCTGGCTATTCTTCTCCCTTTTCGCATAGACGGCATACCGTTCATATAAAAACATCATAAAGTATGTCGGGGTGAGGGAAAACATGGCGGAAAAAAGCATGGCGAAAGGAGAAAGAAAAATATGATGAAATTTTCGGGAAAACCCGTATACAGCGGCATTGTCATGGGGAACGTGGCGGTCCTGCGGGACAGCCGGGAGCAGGTCCGCAGGCACAGGGTGGAGGATGTGGAAAGTGAGATCGCCAGGGTGCAGACGGCAATCCAGAAGACCGCGGAGCAGTTGGCGGAATTGTATGAGAAGGCGCAGAAAGAGGGCGGCGAGTCCAGCGCGGCCATCGTGGAAGTGCAACAGATGATGCTGGAGGACGAAGACTATCTGGACGCTGTCTACCATATCATCCGCACGGAAACCGTAAACGGGGAATATGCGGTATCCGTGACAGGGGACAACTTCGCCAGAATGTTTGAGGACATGGAAGATGAGTACATGCGGGGACGGGCGGCGGACGTAAGGGACATCTCCGGGCGCCTGGCCAGAAACCTGGCCGGGCAGGAGGATGCGGATTTTGCCTGCATGGAGCCCTCCATCATCGTGGCCGAGGATTTGAGCCCCAGCCAGACGGTACAGATGGATAAGGAGAAAATCCTTGCCTTTGTCACGGTACACGGTTCCACCAACTCCCACACGGCCATCCTGGCCCGCATGATGAACATCCCCGCATTGATCGGGGTTCCCATGAACCTGGAGGAAATCCGGACGGGGATGAAAGCCGTTGTGGACGGAGCCGCAGGGGAAGTCATTTTTGAGCCCACGGACGACCAGTGCCGGGAGGCGGAGGAGAAAATCAAAGCGGCACAGGATAAATTCCGGCTGCTTCAGGAGCTGAAAGGAAAAGAGAATGTGACCTCCGATGGAAGGAAGATCAACATCTACGCCAATATCGGCAGCGCGGGCGACGTGGGATATGTATTGGAAAACGACGCCGGAGGGATCGGGCTGTTCCGCAGCGAGTTCCTGTATCTGGGCAGGGAGGATTTCCCCACGGAGGAGGAGCAGTTCCAGGCGTACAGACAGGTCGTGCAGACAATGGGGGAAAAGAAGGTCATCATCCGGACGCTGGATATTGGCGCGGATAAACAGGCGGATTATTTTAACCTGGGAAAGGAAGAGAATCCCGCCATGGGATACCGGGCCATCCGCATCTGCTTAAAGGAGCCGGAAATCTTCAAGACCCAGCTTCGGGCGCTTCTGCGGGCGGCGGTCTACGGCAATCTCTCCGTCATGTACCCCATGATCATCTCCGCGGAAGAAGTGATGCGGATTCATGACATTGCAGAGGAAGTGGAACAGGAGCTGAAGAAGGCGGGCGTCCCTTACCGGGTTCCGGAACAGGGCATCATGATAGAGACGCCGGCGGCGGTGATGGTCAGCGATGAGCTGGCGGAGCTGGTGGATTTCTTCAGCATCGGAACCAATGACCTGACGCAGTATACCCTGGCCATCGACAGGCAGAACCAGAGACTGGAGGATTTCTATAATCCCCATCACAAGGCCATCCTGCGCATGATCAAGATGGTGGTGGACAACGCCCATAAATGCGGAAAGTGGGTGGGAATCTGCGGGGAGCTGGGAGCGGATCTGACCCTCACGGAAGAATTTGTGGATATGGGCGTGGACGAGCTTTCCGTGGCGCCGCCCATGGTGCTGAAAGTACGGGAAAAGGTGCGGGCAATGTAGCAGGCTATGTTTGTGAAGCCGTCGAAAGGATATGCCATTCAAAATCAGTTATAAGCTATGGGTATAAACTGATGAACAAATCGAGACTTCTTCTGAGGCCTGGATTCTTCTACAATAGAATCCAAGAGAGGATTCTATTGTCAAAAGGATACAATAGAATCCAGGAAAAGATTCTATTGTCAAAGGGATACAATAGAATCCCGGACATGAACCCGAAAGGGCAGTCGTGAAGGAGAGATGATGATGAAGAGGAAGAAATGCGAAGTATGTCTGCTGGGTATGATTCTGGCGCTGCATATCGCCGGCTGCGGCAGCGCGCAGCCGGCTTCAGACGCCGGGAACGGGAATGCGGCATCTGAAGAGACGGTGCAGAGCAGCGGGGAAAGCCAGGAAATCATATCCGGTGAAAACACATCCGATGAAAACGCATCCGGTGAAGACGGCAAAATCCTGATTGCCTATTTCACCGCCGGAGAGAACAGTGATGTGGATGTGGTCGCCTCTGCCAGCGTGACCACAGTGGACGGGGCGGCAAAGGGGCGTCTTAGGGCAGTGGCGGACATGATTCAGGCCGAGACAGGCGGTACGCTCTTTTCCATACAGACTTCCGTAAAATATCCCGGAGACGGCGGGGCGCTGATTGATTATGCCGCGGAGGAACAGGATGCGGATGCCCGGCCGGAGCTGACCAGCCATATTGAAAATCTGGAGGACTATGACGTTATTTTTGTCGGGTATCCAACATGGTGGTATGATATGCCGCAGGCTTTATACAGTTTCTTTGATGAATACGATTTTTCAGGAAAGACGATTATCCCTTTCAATGTGCATAACGGAAGCCGTTTTTCGGGAACCATTGGAACCATTCAGGATCTGGAACCGGAGGCGGAAGTAATCGCTGACGGTTTTACTGTCAGCGAACAGGATGTGGCAGAAGCAGCCGGTGATGTGGCTGACTGGCTCAGAGGGTTGGGATATTAGCCGCAAGGAGGGGAGCTCTGATGTGGCGTATATGGAGCAAGCTATGAATTTTTAAAACATATAAGAAAACGGAGGAACGTAAAATGGGAAAAGAAGAAGAGAACAGATTCGGATTGGTTTATGACGGTGCGCTGACAGAGAATATTCCGGGCAAGGTAAATATCCGTCCCGTAAAATACGAATTGAGAGGATTAAAAATAGCGGCAAACGTATATGTGCCTGCAGACTTTGATGAAAATGGCCGCTATGCGGCGGTTGTGGTGGCACATCCGAATGGCGGAGTGAAAGAACAGGTTGCAGGGTTGTATGCCCAGAAACTGGCTGATATGGGGTATGTTGCAATGGCATTTGACGCTTCTTATCAGGGACAGTCTGAGGGAATGCCGAGAAATACGGACAAACCGCAGAACCGGGTGGAGGATATTCACGGAGCGCTGGACTTTATTGTGAATTATAAGGGAGTCGACAGAGGACGCGTAGGCATTCTGGGAATCTGCGGAGGCGGGGGTTATACATTGAGGGCTGCACAGACAGATAAAAGAATAAAGGCGGTGGCCACGCTGTCCGCCTTCAACACAGGCATTGTGCGTAAAAATGGGTTTCTGGATTCCCAGATGGATACCATTACGGAAAGGCTTACGGATGCTTATAAAGCGAGGGAGGATGAGCTTTCCGGGAAAGAGGTACGCTACACGCCGAACATGCTGGACACCATGTCGCCTGAGGAAGCGGAGAAGATGCCGTTCGATCTGTACAAAGACGGATATGTATATTATGGGATTACCCATAAACACACCGGTTCCAGCTTTGCCTATACGGTGTCTTCCAATATTGACCTGTTTGCCTTTGACGCCAGAACCGGTATGGAGATGATCGACCAGCCGCTTCTTATGATGGCGGGTAAATGCGCGGATACTTTGTATATGACGGAAGGGTGCTATGAAAGAGCGACGGGAACGAAGAATAAGGAACTGTTCTTAATCGACGGCGCAACACATATCAAGACTTATTGGTACCCTGAATATGTGGAGAAAATCACAGGCAAGCTGAAAGCGTTTTTTGAAAAAAATCTGTGAAAGGTATAAAATGCACATATCAATCTGCGAAAGGAGCCGCCGAGGCGGCCGGTGACGCAGCGGCCTGGATTGACGAGCCGGGATATTAGCCGCAAGGAGGACTCTGACGGGGTGTATATGGTGCAGGTTATCAAGTTTTAAAACAGATAAGATAATGGAGGAAAGCAGGATGAAGATTTTATTTATCAACGGAAGCCCGAACAGGAAAGGAAACACAGCCGCTCTGGCAGAAACCCTTTTGAAAGGAAAAGAGTATGACACGCTTCAGCTGACAGATTACCGAATCGGGAGCTACGGTCAGAAGTTTGAGGACGACCAGCTGGGAGAGGTGATTGCAAAGATGAAAGAAGCGGAAGTGATCGTAATCGGCTCGCCCCTGTACTGGCACAATATCTGCGGTTCCGTCCGCAATATGCTGGACCGTTTCTACGGCCTGGTGAAAAACGGTGAGTTTTCCGGGAGGAAGCTATATTTCCTGTTCCAGGGAGCTTCCCCGGAGAAGTGGATGCCGGAGGCGGGAGAATATACTATGAACCGCTTTGCAAAGCTCTATGGCATGGAATACGCGGGAATGGCAACAAACCGGAGCGAGGCGGAGGAGCTTGGAAGAGGCCTATGAAAACATGGTTGATTACGGGATGTTCCACAGGACTTGGAAAAAGTCTTGTAAGGGCAGTCAGCCGCCAGTCTGATTTTTGAAGGAAAGAAGGGAGCAATGGCCAAATGGAAAGACCTTATGTAATCTGCCATATCTTAAGTTCCTTAGACGGGAAGATAACAGGTCCCTTTATGGGCACGGAAGCAGTGGGAGCCCTGGGCGGGGAATATGGGAAATACCGGACAAAGATGAACGCTGGAGCGCTGTTGTACGGAACCGCCACAACAAAAGAGTTTACCGGTTTCCGCAAGCCTGTACTGGAGGAGACGGAGGAAGTGCCGGAAGGGGATTTTGTGGCGAACGACAAGGCAGACCAGTATTTTGTCTCGGTGGATGTGGACGGCGAAATCGGATGGGAGTCCGGGACGTTCTGCAATAAGGGAAGAGCGCCCGCCCATGTGATAGAGGTCCTCACCGCCTCCACTCCGGCAGCTTATAAGGCCTGTCTGCGGAAAACGGGAGTTTCCTACATTATAGCAGGGGAAGAGAAGCTGGACTGTGAGACGGCGATGAAAAAGCTGTATGAGCTGTTCCACATTGAAAAGCTGCTGATCTGCGGGGGCGGCATGGTGAACTGGAGCTTTCTGCAGGCAGGCGTGGTGGACGAACTCAGCCTCTTCCTGGCGCCGGTAACGGACGGCGGCCTTGGCTCGGCATCCGTCTTTACACAGATTCCCTCTCTTACAGAGGGGAAACCGGTGGAATTTCTGCTCCGGGAGGCGGAACAGCTGGGAGACGGAGGACTGCGCCTGAATTATCAGCCCAAAAACAGAAAAAGCTGTTCGCAGTGACGTGCAATATAAATTTAGAAAGAACAAAGCAAAAAAAGAAGACGGAGGAAGAATCATGGAATATGTAACCTTATCGAACGGAGTAAAGATGCCGATCCTGGGATACGGCGTCTATCAGGTGACAAAGGATGAGTGCGAGCGGTGCGTACTGGACGCGCTGGACGCGGGCTATCGGAGCATCGACACGGCACAGTCCTATTTCAACGAGGAGGAAGTGGGCTCGGCGATCAGGAAAAGCGGCGTCCCCAGGGAGGAAATCTTCCTGACGTCCAAAGTGTGGGTAGAGCATTACGGCTATGAGGAGGCCAGAAAATCCGTGGAGGAATCCCTGCGCAAGCTGCAGACGGACTATCTGGACCTGATGCTGCTCCATCAGCCTTTCAATGATTATTACGGGGCGTACAGGGCGCTGGAGGACATGTATGAGGAGGGAAAGCTGAAAGCCATCGGCGTGTCCAATTTCTATCCGGACAGGCTGGTAGACCTTGCGTCCTTTACGAAGATTCCGCCCATGGTGAACCAGATCGAGACCCATGTGCTGAACCAGCGCCAGGAAGACCATACCTGGATGGAGAAATATAAGGTTGCCCATGAAGCCTGGGCGCCCTTCGGGGAAGGCCGGGGAGGGCTGTTCGAGAATGAAACGCTGAAAGACATCGGCCGGAAGTACGGAAAGACCACGGCACAGGTGATGCTGCGCTGGAACATCCAGCGGGGCGTAATCGTCCTGTCGAAATCCACCCATAAGGAAAGAATGGTCCAGAACATGGACGTCTTCGATTTCAGCCTGACCCAGGAGGATATGGGCGCCATCGCAGCGCTGGATACGAAGACAAGCGCATTCTTCTCCCACTATGACCCCAATATGGTGGAGTGGTTCGTGAAGATGGTGGAGGAGAGGAAGCAGCAGCACGACAGCAGCAGGGAAAAGAAGAACTGGTGATGGATGAGGGGCATTGCCATCGACTGAGGAAAGGCGGAAGGGAAAGTGATTTACAGGGATTTTGGGAAGACGGGGTTAAAAGTCAGCGCCATTGGAATGGGCTGCGAATATGTCTGGACAGCAGACGAGAAACAGGTTTATGATCTGGTGCGGGCCGCTGTGGAGGCAGGCATCAATTATTTTGACCTGTTTGTAGGAACTCCCGCAACGAGGGAATATTACGGAAAAGCGTTAAAAGGACTTCGCGACAAAGTATGCCTGGCCGGACATCTGGGCTGTGCGGACAAAGACGGGCAGTATGTAAAAACAAGGGATGAGGCGCTCTGCAAAGATTTCCTGCAGCAGTTCTATGAAAAGCTGGATACGGATTATATAGACGTCCTGTTCCTGCATAACTGTGATGACGAGGCGGATCTGAACGAAATATTAAATGGCTGGATGTATGCGTATGCCAAAGAATTACAGGACACGGGAAGGGTGGGTTTTATCGGCCTCAGCAGCCATAATACGAAAACCGCGCTGGAAGCGGTGAGGAGCGGGAAAATCGATGTGCTGATGTTCCCGGTGAATCCGCTGTTTAATCTGCTGCCCCAGGATACGGCGGATGCAAGGATGAAAGGCAGAGAAGTGAAAGCCATGACAGAGGAGGAAAAGGCGGCATACCCGTCCAAGCAGGAGCTTTACGAGCTCTGCGGGAAGCAGGGCGTGCCCATTGTGGCCATGAAACCCTTTGCGGCAGGCAATATTCTCAAAAACCATGAAGAAGGGAGACTGAAAGGCCTTTTGAGCCTTACCCCCGTCCAGTGTATCAGCTACGTCCTTTCGTTCCCCCAGGTGGCATGTCCCGTACCGGGATTTGCCAATGTGGATGAACTGAACCAGTCGCTGGCCTATCTGACGGCAGGCGAGGAGGAAAAGGATTTCAGCGAAATTCAGGAAAGCCTGGTGGGGCAGTTCGCAAACCAGTGCATGTACTGCAACCATTGCCAGCCGTGCCCGAAAAAGATTGACATCGCCGAGGTGACGAAGCTGGCCGACATGGCGGAAAAGGAGATGACGGACGAATTGAGGGAACGGTATGCGGCCCTGCTGGTGACAGGGGAGGACTGCATTCACTGCGGCTCCTGTACAAGAAGGTGTCCTTTCGGCATTGACGCATCCGAAAACATGCGGAGGGCACAGAAGATTTTCGGCTGTTGAGACAGGGAGCGGTACCTGCCTGCAGCCAATCGCTTTAGAAAAACGCGCTGTTTCACTGCTGGAGACGGCGCGTTTTTAAAATTTATTTATTCTGCATTAGCTTGCAAATATGATGCTTTTCTCATAAATTCCTCACAGAAATTTTACAAATATCTACTAAACTTATAATAACACGATACTGGAAATTTGGCTGTTGGGCGGAAGGAGGTGCCAGACGGGATGAAAAAGATGCTTATTGTGGATGACGATGCCCATATCAGGAATCTGGTGAAGGTTTATGCGGAACTGGATGGATTTGAGTGCAGTGAGGCGGGGGACGCTGATCAGGCGCTGAAATTTGTATCGGAATCCGATTATGACATTCTTATTCTGGACATCATGATGCCGGGACGCGATGGCTATGCAACGCTTGCGGAAATACGGAAGTATTCGCAGGTTCCGGTCATCATGCTGACTGCGCGGAGTGAGGAATATGATAAGCTTATGGGTTTTAGTCTGGGAGCGGACGACTATGTATCAAAACCTTTCAGTCCGAAGGAACTGATGGCCCGTGTGGGTGCGGTGCTGAAGCGCAGCAGAAATGAAAGGAATTTGATCATTAAGGCTGGAGAGCTTTCCATCCGGACAGATACAAGGCTTGTCGTGGCAGGAGGAAAAACCATAAACCTTCCGCCCAAGGAGTTCGACCTGCTTGTCAAGCTGGCACAGAATGAACATATCGTGCTGACAAGAGAACAGCTGATGGACTCGGTCTGGGGATATGAGTATTACGGGGACAGCCGAACCGTAGATACCCATGTGAAATCACTGAGGGAACATCTCGGAGAATATCGGAAACTGATCCAGACAGTCTGGGGAGTGGGGTATAAATTTGAACATAAAGAATAATGTCCGGGAAAAAATCCTGAATAAAATGGTTGTCCGGCTGTGGCTCATTATGATGTCTCTTGTGGTATTCACAGTTGTCCTTATGTGGATCATACAGCTATATGTGCTGGAAAGAAATTACACCAGCATGGCCATCAGAGAGATACAGGAGCGTCTCGAACCGGTCATGGAGGAACTTGCCACGGAAGACCTGGCGGGCAATGAGAAACTGATTCCCTACCTGAGCAGGGTTGCAAGCGGCAAGCTGTTGTTCGTGGACGAGGATAGGAAGCTGGTGGCGATGTACAGTTATGGGTATCCCGTTAATCTGGAAGGCAGGACACAGGATATTGTGGTATGGAAGGATATCGAAAACAGCGATGTGTACCAGTTGGTGCTTGACCGGGAGACTTACAGCAGAGAGATCAGAGCCGGTTCCCGGCTAATTTCTTACGAGATTGGGATACCGGCATGGTATGACGGGGAGGCGGCGTATGTCATCCTTCACCAGACTTTTTCAGAACTTTATGGAGTTCTGGGTATGAACCGCATGCTGTTGATCGTACTCAGTATTCTGCTTACGCTTGTTTCCGCCGTCATTGCAGCCTTCTTATCCCGGAAATTCATACAGCCCATCCATATCATCAAAGAAACCGTGGATGAACTGGCAAAAGGCAATTTAGAGGCGGTGCCGGATATCACACAGGGGGATGAGATCGGACAGCTTGCAGAGTCGGTAAAAGAACTTGGGCGTGCCCTGCAGCGTGTGGACGGCCTGCGTAAAGAGGTCATTGCCAATGTCTCACATGAACTGCGCTCTCCCCTTGCCCTGATTGGGGGATATGCGGAGATGGTCCGCGACATCCACTGGAAGGAAGCGGAAAAGAGAGAGGAGGATCTGAACCTGATCATGCGGGAAGCCTGCCGGATGAGCGAGATGGTAAGCGACATCCTGGATTATTCCCAGCTGCAGGCAGGATACCTGCAGCTGCACAGGGATTGGTATAACCTTTATGAAATTGTGGAGTCGGAGGTCCTGCTTTGCGAACAGAGTGCGTCAGAGTATCAGATCAGCATACGGATTGCTTTTGAGTCAAGGGAGATGGAAGCATATGTTGATGCCCTGAAAATCAGCCAGGTGGTGCGGAACCTTTTGTATAATGCAATCAACCATACAAAGGGCGGACAGCCGATTATAGTGGATATTACAGAAAGCGGCATGGAGTGTACGGTGGAAATAAAAAATGCGGGGGAACCGATTCCGGAAGAAGAGAGGAAGCTGATATGGGAAAGATATCAGAGGAGCCAGCATCAGGGAGGACGCAGGGAAGGAACCGGGCTTGGGCTTTCCATTGTCAGCACCATTCTGGAGGCGCATGGAATGCCATATGGCGTGGATTTCCGGGAAGGGATGACAATCTTTTGGTTTCAGTGTCCCAAGAAGGAACATTGACAGAAAATAAAAGAAAAAACATTTACAATCAGAATGGATGATGAAAGATGAGATTTATAAGAAGGCTGATGTATTTTATTGCAGCGTTGTCTGCCATTCTCAGCATATTTATTATAGTATGTGCCTATAGACCGGATATTACGGACAAAATTGCGGCATTTCTATATCCGGAGCAGAAACCTGTTGAAATGGTGACAGCGGAGAATTCTCAACAGCAGGAAGCAGTCAGCTACCCTGCCGAAGACATAAAAAGGGAAAGCACTGACGAGAAAGCAGAAGGGTATGGAACGGATACTCTGGGAAGTGATGCCATAGCGGAATCTGTTGTTTCTGATTATGTTCTGCCGGAACAGTCTGAGATAGTCGTGCCGGAGAATGTATCAGGTAGAAATGGATATCAACAGGTACAGGAAAACAGTGAACAGATAGATGATGAAGCCGCAGGGGAACTTCAAAACTATCTTGATACAGGGTATGCAGGTGACGGATTGGACTTTGATGCCGTCCGATATCCTTATTATGCCATGCTGGATAATAGAGGAAAAAGTATTTATCGTCAGATTTATGCGAATGCAAAAGAAGTATATCCAGTGTTTATGCCGGTGGAACAGGTGACGTTGGATCAGTTGAGGAATATTTTTTCTGCAGTTTATAATGACCATCCGGAATTGTTCTGGCTGGAAACGGCTTATTCCTGTAAGTATAGGAGAGATGGGAGTTGTGTTGAAATTGAACTGCAATTTAACCGTACTGTACAGAATTTAGATGATGCAAGGGCCGTTTTTGAGGGAAATGCCAGCCAAATTGTTTCAGAAGCGCAGAATTTGTCCAATGATTATGAAAAAGAAAAATTCGTCCACGATGAGCTGATAGAAAAGGTTTCTTATAACCTGGGCGCTGAAATGAACCAGAGTGCGTACAGCGCATTGGTAAACGGGCAGACCGTATGCGCCGGATATGCAAGGGCCTACCAGTATCTTCTGCAGCAGTTAGGGATTCCCTGTTATTACTGTACCGGTTATGCAGGGGAACGCCATGCATGGAATATCGTTGCATTGGATGACGGGTACTATAATGTGGATGCCACATGGGATGATTCAGGCAACGGACAGTATGATTATTTCAACAAGACAGATGCGGATTATGCAAGCAGTCATATCCGTCAGGAATTATCAGTCTATCTGCCGCCCTGCAACGGTTCGATTTACCGCAATCTGGAGCAGAATCCGGAAGAAAGCGGGTTGAGGAGCATCACAGATTTAGAAATGACAGAAGAACAGGTTCTTACGGATATGGAAAGCTATTATGGAAATTGTTATGATCAAATCTTACAGAATGGTCTTGGAAGCTATACTTTTTATAACGTAATAGAGGGAGAGCAGTTATTGACGGAATGGTATGGGGACTATCAGGGAGAACATTACAGGCAGGCGTATATGGAAAATGCCATGATCAGCTTAGGGGCCTCTTCCTGTGAGATGGCATTGGAGGTGGAAGAACTGCAGGATGATAAGTTCTTGATTTCGCATAGGATTTCTGTTTGGTAAGAGTATTCAGATATGACTGCTCCGAGGAAAATCAGATATGCTGATGGATGGTAAGAGAGTGTTTTATGAAAGGAAGATACTCCATGGACAAAACAGATTTCAGAAGTAGAGCAGAAGAAGCAGTGGAACAGGTAGACAAAGTTATTTTGGGCAAAAAAAGGAAGTGAGGGAGGTCATGCTGGCTTTTCTGGCAGATGGGCACATTTTGCTGGAAGACATCCCTGGGGTAGGGAAAACCACCCTTGCGCTTGCTTTCTCCAGGGTGATGGAGCTGGATTATAAGAGGGTGCAGTTCACGCCGGACGTGATGCCCTCGGATCTGACGGGCTTTTCCATTTACCGCAGGGAAGAGGAGCGTTTTGTCTACCAGCCCGGCAGTGTATTCTGCAACCTGCTTCTGGCAGACGAGATCAACCGGGCTTCCCCCAAGACCCAGTCCGCCCTGTTGGAAGTCATGGAAGAATGTAAATGTACGGTGGAGGGGGTCACAAGGGAGGTACCCAGCCCATTTCTGGTCATTGCCACACAGAACCCGCCCGGCAGCGCAGGAATGCAGTATCTTCCGGAAGCGCAGGTGGACCGGTTTATGGTGGCGATAACGCTTGGGTATCCTGATTTTGAGAGCGAGCTTTCCATGGCGATGTCGGTAAGCAGAATGGGAAGGCTGGAGCAGGTGAAGAAGGTCCTGGACAGGAATACCTTTATGAAAATGCAGGATGAGATCCACGATGTCTATATGAAAAAGGAAGTGTATGGTTATGCCCTGAAATTGGTCACGGCCACAAGAGAGAACCCTTACATCGAGAGAGGAGCCAGCCCCAGAGCAACGATTGCACTGGTAAAAATGGCAAAAGCAAGCGCGTGGCTGGAAGGGAGGGACTTTGTGACCCCAAATGATGTGTCGGGCCAGTTCCCGTACGTGGTTTCCCATCGCATTATCCTGAATGCGGCGGCGAGGATGGAAAGTATGTCCAGGGAGCAGATTATCACGAAGATAACACAGCAGGTACATAAGCCGGCGCTGGGGGAGAAGGGGAGATGAGAAGATTCCTGTTTATTCTTCTTGCCGTGCTTACCTTTTATCTGGCGGGCGTATACCGGTATCTGCCGCTGATGGTCCTCTCTGTCATGGAAGTCGTCTATTTTGTGGCCTCGTTTTTCCTGTCCCTTTATTTCAGGAAAAACCTTTCCATAGAAGCGCTCCGCCACAGTGACTGCGTGGAAAAAGGGGGGCAGCTTGCGTGCGGCGTCAGGGTGATAAATAGAGGGAAGCTGCCTGTCAGCCGCTTTGGGGTAAGGCTCCGGTATAGGTATGGTTCCAACGGAAAGGGGATATTCCGGAGAAAAACAAAAATAATCTATGGCAGTTGTGACAGGGGGAAATCTATTCTGCATTTTGAGATATCCGGCTGTTGCTGCGGAAGAATGTACCTGAAAATGGACGATCTGTATGCATATGATTATCTGTCCCTGTTTTCCGTGCGGAGGAAAGTGAATGAAGAAATAGAGGTGGCTGTCTTCCCCAAAGAGAGGGGACTTCATATAGAACTGCCTTCCTTTTCCTACCGGGAAAACAACCGGTCACAGGGGCTGGTGGCGGGACAGGGGGTGGATGCCCACAGTGAGATCAGGCAGCTCAGGGAATACCGCAGGGAAGATTCCAACCGCTATATCCATTGGAATCAGAGCGCAAGAACAGGACTGCTTGTGGTGAAGGAATACGAGAAGGAACAGGATTTTGCAACAGAGCTGCTTCTGGATGTGGCAGGTCTTGGGGAAGCAAGAGAATCAGAAACGGATGCATTTTATGAACTGGTATCGGCACTGGTGCTGGGGCTCTTAAAAAGGGCTGCCGCGGTTCGGGTACACTGGTACGACGGGCATCGGAAATGCCTTGCGGATACAGGGGTTGTGAGTGAAGGGCAGTGCCGTGACATGCTGCTTAAGCTTTACAGGATTGATGGACAGGAGGCTGCGGATGCGCAGGAAAAGGCGGAGCTGGAAAGACGTTTTATGGCACAGGGCAGCGCTTTCAGGCTGGGAGCAGATCTGTGCTGGTACTGGAATGAAACGCTTATTTTCCGGTTTTCTAAGGAAAAGATAGAGGAACAGATCGCCTGGGGGAATTATGTCATTTGAGTGAAGGCGGGAACGGAGGTGCGGCTATGGGAAATGGGATCAGGATAAGGAGCGGTTCCGAAGAGACAGGGGAGAAAAAGCGTCCTCTGGCCGCACTTCTGTTTCTATATGCAGGAGTATGCGGAACCATGTCATTCCTTCATTCACTGGAAGGGGTTTCCTTTTCAGGCTGGGTGGTTTATGTGATAGCGGCAGTGCTTTGCGGAGTGATCTGGTACACATGTTATGGCAGAAAGAAAGCTTTCCTCCTGCTTGCCCTTGTATCCGTAGTGATCTGCCAGACGGCTGTATTCCTCATAGGGGACACATTCAGGGAGCAGGCGGCACATATCGTGGAATGTATCACAGATGGAGGTGATACGGAGCCGATGTCCGTCATGGAAACGGCAATACTGCTCACGGTTGTAGTTTCTTTTATTATGGCAGTGTCTGAGCTCCTGATAAAGAGCCATTTGGTACTGTATCTGCTGACAACGGGACTGCTCTTGTTGTCGCCGCTCTGGGGAGTCAGGGCAGGGGTGGGGGAGATTCTGCTGGTGGCTTTATTTCAGGCGGCGTTCTGGGCGATGAAGATAGCGGAGCTGGTGCATAAGAGAGGGGTATTCCGTGGAAAGCGCAACCTGTCCGGCAAAAGCAGCATTACGACAGGGCTGATACTGGTGGCCGTTTTCCTGGCCGTATTTCCGCTTGTTGCTGCACATACAGAGGAACTCTATGGCTTTGTGTATGATGCGGAAGGGGAGGCATACCGGACAATGAGCCGCCTGTCGGGAAAGGCGGATGAACTTGTGACAGGTGGGAAGATTGGCAGGGGGAACAACTACCGGACGGGAACGGCCCATCTGGAACTTGTGACTACAGCGGAACCTTCGGAGACGCTCTATTTACGCGGTTTTGGCGGGGGCGAGTACACGGGCGGCGACTGGATCCGCTCCAGTGACGAGGCATTGTTTGCAAATATCATGGCAAGGCCGGACTGGCAGGATAATGAGATTTCCATTGCCAACAGGTACTATGGGATGTACTTTGTGATGAACGGCAGTATGCAGGGGAATGAGGATGAACTTCCGGAAACTGTCACTCTGACTATAAGGCATTGTAACGGAGTATACGGCAACGCTTACGTCCCGTATTACAGCCAGCGGAGCAACAGCTGGTATAATTATGATGATTATTACGGATACGGCAGCCAGCGGGAAGGATATGTTTACCGGTATTATGAGCAGAAGGATATGATGATTGACTGGGAGAATGTTTCAGAGGCGTTTGAGGAGCAAAGAGACTGGTACAGGAGGCTGCAGAATGCATATGTGGAGGAAATACAGACCGCGTATACACAGGTTCCTGAAGCTCTTCTGCCCCGTTTGACGAAGTTGTGCCAGGAAAATCCGCAGAAGACATTGGATGAGATCACGGCCTTTATCCTTTACACTCTCCACAGCAATGCTTCCTATACCCTGACGCCGGGATGGGCGCCGATGAATGAGGATATTGTGGAATATTTTCTGTTTGAGGGCGGCAGAGGGTATTGCGAACATTTTGCGGTAACGGCAACTTTAATGTACCGCTTATATGGGATTCCGGCCCGGTACGCAACGGGTTACATGTTGGCCCCTTCTGATTTTGAGGTTCAGGAGGATAGCACATGGAAAGCGGTGGCCACGGACGAGTCGGCCCATGCATGGGTGGAAATCTTTCTGGAGGATTATGGCTGGACACCTGTGGAGGTGACGCCGGCTTCGGATGGGGGCAGCGTGGCGTCTTATCCGGGATTTGACCGCTCCGTGCTGGGCCGGATCATGAGGGAACGGAACTGGAGCATGGACAGGCCGGGTATTCCGTTACTCCGCGTAAAGAGCGGACAGGGGAATGAAGGGCAGGATGAGGGTTTCACCTTTGATTTTGAGATTGACTATGAAGAACATGAAAGATGGTTTTATGTATTGGGGACATGTGTTGTCTATTCCCTGTGTCTGGTGCCCCTTTTCCTGGATTATCGCAGGCTCAGGAGGCTGAGAAAGATGGAGGAAATGGGGTGCCGGAAAGTGTTTTCCAGAGTACTGCAGATTCTCCGCCTGGCGGGTATTATGGAAGGGTATGACGGTATGGAGGAAGACTTTGCGGAAAAGCTGGCAGGGCTGACAGGAGTGGACCGGGAGGAGATAGCCCAAATGCAGAAGATTGTCTGTGAGGCGGCATATGGCTCCGTTCCTCCGATGCCTGAGAAAGAGGAGTGTGTAAGGAAGACATATCTGCATCTGGCAGAGGCGGTATATGGAACACTGAAATGGCACAGGAAAATCATGATGCGCAAGGTAAAGGCGCTTATATGACAGAAAAGATAACGGAGGGCATTTTGCGTTATGGGTGAGGTGATGAAGGTGAATCCTCTGGATGTGGTAATTCTGATTCCTTCCTTAAATCCGGATGAAAAACTGCTGCTTCTGCTTCAGGAGCTGTTTGAAATGGGATTTTTGTGGATTGTTGTGGTGGATGACGGCAGCACCCCGGAATGCGGGAATGTTTTCAGGCAGGCAGAGGCGTTTGGCTGTATTGTGGAGCATCATAGGGAAAACCTCGGGAAAGGGACGGCAATCAAAACAGCGCTTAAGGCGGCAGCGTTCCGATGTGGGTGCAGGAGCGGATACATTACGGCAGATGGGGACGGGCAGCATCTTGCAAAGGATATCCTGCATGTGGCCGAGGCGCTTGTGCAGCATCCCGAGTCCATGGTTTTGGGTGTAAGGGATTTTAGCGGTCCCGGAAAAGCCGTGCCATGGCGCAGCCGGTTTGGCAACCGTGTCACCTCCGTTTTTTTCCGGCTGGTAAACGGGATTGATTGCCCGGATACCCAGACGGGGCTTCGGGGAATCCCGGCAGGGCTTGTGGGACTGGCGCTGTCTGTCGAGGGCAACCGATATGAATATGAGATGAATTTTCTGATGGATGCCGTGCGAAGGTGCAAGGTCCGGTTTGTGGAAATAGAAACGGTTTATGATGAAAGGAATCAGAATTCCCATTTCCGTCCGATAGCAGACTCCATACGGATTTATGGGCGGTTCCTGAAGTTTGCATTTTCTTCTTTGGCAGGGGCCGCAGTGGATTATCTGTTGTTCTGTCTGTTGCTGCCCTTTTTTGCTTTTTCGCAGACGAAAACGGTTTTTCTTGCGACGGCTGTTGCAAGAACCGGTTCCGGAATATTTAATTTCCTGTTGAACCGGTATTACAGCTTCGGCAGCAGGGAGCCGGCGGGACAGGAAGCATTCCGTTACATGCTGCTTTTTCTGGGACAGATGCTTGCCAGCGCCGGGCTGGTTTCGCTTCTGGCATTGTTTCAGGTTCCGGTTCTTTTGGCAAAAGTGATTGTGGATACCGTCCTGTTTTTTATCAGTTTCCGCATACAAAAGAACTGGGTTTTTGCAGGAGGTGGGTGCTTTGGGAAAGAAATGTCATAAGAGGAAATATCCATATCTGTGGGCGTGCATTTATGGCGTGCTGCTTACAGGATATGCTGCGTTTACGCTTCTGGATGCGTTCGTGATACCCCGTGACCTGGTTTATATGGGGGAAATGGGGAAGAGAATGGATGTGGCTGGTACGGGAGAGCTGGATGGTATGGAAGATTTGGAAGAGGCGGAAAATATCGGAAATGGGCAGAATGTGCAGGATGAACTTTCCCCGGGAAATGGAACTTTGCAGGAAGAAACTCCGTCAGAAGAAATACCATCAGAAGAAACCCCGCCAGACGGATTACAGTCAGAAACATTGGTGTAGGGGGAGAGCACTTCTGAAATGGAGCCTGTGATCACGGATAGCAGCTATGAAAGCAGCAGTTTCTCCATTAGCATTACAACCATGTGTGAGCATGATACGCAGATCTATATTGCGGATGTGACAGTCAGTGATGTCTCCTGCCTGCGGACAGGGCTTGCAGGAGGTGTTTTTGGGCGGAATATCAAGGAGACAACATCTGCTATGGCGGAGGATAACAATGCCATATTGGCAGTGAACGGGGATTATTATGGTTTCCGTGACAGCGGTTTTGTTGTGCGGAATGGTTACATCTACCGGGATACGACAAGAAGCGGGTCTGATAATGAAATCCTTGTGATATATGGAGATGGACGATTTGAAATTGCTTATGAAGCGGAGGCAGATGCCGGAGAACTGGTAGAGAATGGAGCACAGCAGGTCTTTTCCTTTGGCCCGGGGCTGCTTAGGGAAGGTGAGATCGCTGTAGGGGAGGACAGCGAAGTAGGGCAGGCCATGCAGAGCAATCCCCGGACGGCGATCGGGATGGTGGAACCGCTCCATTATATCCTCCTGGTTTCGGATGGCAGGACAACGGAAAGCGCAGGGCTGACATTGTTTGAACTGGCAGAGGTGATGCAGGGGCTTGGATGTGAAACGGCATACAATCTTGACGGGGGCGGTTCGTCCACCATGTGGTTCATGGGAGAAATCATAAATGTCCCTACCAGCGGCTGGGGCGTTGGGGAAAGGAGAGTAAGCGACATTGTCTACATTGGAGAATAGGCAGCGTAAAACAGGAAGGCCGGGGGCCAGGAAGGGTATGATGGTTTATTTTGGGGTATCGGTGTTCTGTCTGGTATTTTATATGATTTATGACCGGTTTTCCCATGGAATCCGCTCTCCCTATATGACCTGGCTGTTTGCATGGCCGTTTCTTCTCGGTGTCCTGCCGGGGATCGTTTTCTGGCGCTTTTCGAAAATCCGCAGACCGGGAAGGTTCACAGTGAATCTGTACAATTCGGGGGTGGCGGCAGTCACAGTCAGCAGCATGCTCAGGGGAATTTTTGAGATTGCAGGCACAGCTTCAGACTACCAGCAGCATCTCATGTATGCGGGTGGAGCAATGCTGTTTTTGGGAATCGCAGCGCATCTTTTCCCGATAAGAGGTTTCCGCAGGGCATGAAGAACATTGTTCATGACAATAGAGTTTTGGTGAAGTGTGGATCCTATTGTATTATGGGAGGAGAAGGGGACAAGCTGGTGATATGCGGAGGTAAGGGAATGCGCTTTAAGAGAGGAGTGGCTGTTCTTGCAGCCGTAATGTTGTTCGTTTTAAGCGGATGTGCAAATGATGTTTCCAATCAGGAGGAAGCAGCTTCTTATGTGGAATTTTTTACACAGGCGCAGGTGCATGATATTTATGTGGAACTGGATGAAAAAGACTGGCAGGCGGTATTGGACAGTCCAGAGGAAAAAGAATATTATACTGCGGATGTGTCGATTGACGGAAGTGAAATAGAAAACGCAGGGTTCCGTACAAGGGGGAATTCTTCCCTGCGGGCGGCAGGGTGGCGCCACTCGGACAGGCTGCCTTTCCGCATAAAGTTTGATGAGTATGTGGATGGTCAGACATTTCTTGGCCTGGATGAAATGGTGCTGAATAACGGCAATGATGACCCCTCCTTTCTGCGGGAATACCTGGGATATGAAGCGTTCCGTCAGCTTGGGATGGAAGTCCCCTATGTAGCATTTTTCAATTTATATGTCAACGGAAAGCCGCATGGGTTATATGTGGGTGTGGAGGCGGTGGACAATAGTTACCTGGACAGGACATTCGGCGGCCATAAAGGAAGCCTGTATAAGGCTGGGGAAGGCGCAACGCTGGAAGCGGATACGGATCTGGATCTGATGGAGCAAAAGAAAGGCAGTAGTCAGGATAAAAGTGACATTCAGAAATTGATCCGGATATTGGATGAAATGGAGACCGGTGAAAAGGGTGAGATAGAATCCATCCTGGATGTGGATTCTGTGCTCCGGTATTTCGCAGGGAATGCCGTGCTGCACAACTGGGACGATTATGCAGGGCAGTTCTGCCACAATTATTACCTGTACATGGATAATGGACGGTTCCATATGCTGCCATGGGACATGAATGAAGGCTTTTTGCAGACAGGACCTTTTTACCGGCCAAGTGACGGGGCAAAGCAGGATATATCGACTCCGATCACGGGGCGTGCGGTTCTGGAGGAGCGTCCGCTGGTCATGAAGCTGTTATCCGTCCCGGAGTACTATCAGGAATATCTGGAATACTGCGGTATTTTGACAGAGTGGCTGAAAGAGGTTTCCGCAGAGCGGCTTGATTCATTGAAAGAAGAAATACAGACCTTTGTGGAACAGGATCAGACAAAATTTTATTCATATCAGGAGTTTGAACAGCAGTTTCTGGCAGATAACAGGAATGGCATTGCCGGGTTTATACGGGAGCGGATCAGGTACCTTGAGGAGGCGCTTGACGGTCTGACAGAAGAAAGTTTTCCGGTTTCATGAATCAGGAAGGAGATGAGCATGAAAGGGACACAGCATACATTTAAGAGATATGAGAAAAAGTATCTTCTGACACCGGAGCAGTACGGCCGCATTCTGCCGGAACTGGGGCGGGAGATGCGGGAAGATGAATACGGGCAGTATACCATCTGCAATATCTATTATGATACACAGTCCTTTGAACTGGTGCGGGCTTCCATGGCGAAGCCGGTGTACAAAGAGAAGTTCCGCCTGCGCAGCTATGGGGTACCGGACAGAGAGGGCGTCATTTATGCGGAGATTAAGAAAAAGTACGATGGGGTGGTGTGCAAGAGGCGGGTTGCAGCCTGCCCGGATGACATACAGGCGTTCATCACGGAAGGTCGCAGGCTGGATGAAGACCGGGAAATCCAACAGGAAATCAGGTGCTTTTTTGACAGATATCATCCGCAGCCGAAAGTCTTTATCGGGTATGACCGCATGGCGCTTGCAGGCAGGGAAGAGCCGGAGCTGCGCATCACTTTTGACAGGAACATCCGCTGGCGAGGGGATGCGCTGGATCTGTGTGCTGGTGACAGGGGAAAGCCGGTGCTCCCGGATGGCGGGATTGTCATGGAGGTTAAGGTCCTGCAGGCAGCCCCGCTCTGGCTGGCTCATGTATTGAGTGAGAACAGGATATACCCATTATCCTTTTCAAAATATGGAACCTGTTACAGGCGGCACATCGCCGCCAGACAATTTCAGAAAGGATGAAAAACTTATGATGAACAGTGTTTTGACAAATCCGATTACCCTCCCGGTGTTTCTGGTCTGTATGGCTGCGGCCATGGCCTTAGGCGTACTAACGGCGCTTGTGTTTTTGCACAGGAGCAGGCACAGCGCGAGCTTTGCGCTGGCTCTGGCCATGCTTCCCATGGTGGTCTGCCTTGTCATCATGCTTGTGAACGGGAACGTGGGCACCGGCGTGGCGGTGGCAGGGGCATTCACGCTGGTGCGGTTCCGCAGCGTTCCGGGGACGGCAAGGGAGATCGCGGCAATTTTTACCGCCATGGTCATCGGACTTGCCCTGGGCATGGGGCTGGTGGGGATTGCGGCGATGTTTTTCCTGCTGGCGGCAGGCTTCACACTTGCCCTGACCAGATTCAATTTCGGCGCGGCTTCCAGATATGAGAAGCAGCTGAGGATTACGATACCTGAGAATTTCAGCTATGAGGGTCTGTTTGACGACCTTTTTGAAAAATATACGTCTGCCACCTATCTGAGAAAGGTCCAGACGACCAATATGGGGACGCTTTTTGAACTTACATATGATGTGCGGTTTTCCGATATCGTAGTGCCGAAAGAATTTATAGATGAAATACGTGCACGGAATGGAAACCTGAATGTATCCATAGGTGATTTCTCGGAGAAGGAAATGCTGTAGGAGGTGTTCCGGTTGAAAAAGAGAAAGAAAAAGGGGCTGTCAATGCTTTTGGGTGTGGCAGGGCTGCTGGCAGCATTATCGGGCTGTGTTCTGTTCGGCATTCTGCATGGAGAGCGGCCATATTTGCAAAACGGGATATCGGAAGCTGTAAAACCGGCCGGAGGGGAAATGGCAGGGCTCTCCGGCATTGACGAACCGGAGCAGACGCGGATTATCTTAAGTCAGGATGGAAGCAGTGTTTCCGGGCCCGGCGCGGATGTTTCGGGAAACACTGTCACAATTGACAGGGGCGGCAGCTATCGGCTCAGCGGTACACTGGAGGATGGGCAGGTTTATGTGGACGCAGGCGGCAAGGAGACGGTGGAACTGGTACTGGACGGCGTGGATATCACGAATCTGTCAGATGCGGCGATCCATATCGAAAATGCGGGACATACGCTGATCCTGCTGGAGGAAGGGACTTTCAACAGGCTGCAGAGCGGTGCTGAAGCCGAAATGGAAGCAGCAGCGCAGGAGGACGGACAGGATGCGAAGGGCGGGGCGTTATATGCCAGGGACGACCTGTCTGTTACCGGGACAGGCTCTCTTCAGGTGTTCGGCTATATGAATAATGGCATACATACCACAAACCATTTGTCCATTGACAGCGGCAATATCGAAGTGGAAGCGCTGAACAATGGGATAAAAGGCAAGGATTCCGTGACTGTCACGGGCGGAAGCTTTTCCATCCGCTCCGGTGGGGACGGCATCAAATCCGATGATTCCACGGGGGATGGATATGGCATGATTTCCATTGAGGGAGGGGAATTTTCCATTCAGAGCCAGGGAGATGCCCTGCAGGCGGAAACGTCCCTGGCGATTTCGGATGGAACCTTTCACATCATTGCCGGAGGCGGGAGCGGAAATCTGTTTTCTCGGCCACAGGGCAGCTGGGAGAATCCTGATTCCGGATGGGATTTGTCGGACATGACCCAGGCCAGCGCCAAGGGACTGAAGTGCGGCAGGGAAATTGTCGTTACAGGAGGCAGCTTTTTCGTGGACTCCTATGATGACGCAGTCCATTCCAACGGTGCGGTACGGATTCTGGGCGGTTCCCTGACGCTTGCGGCTGGAGATGACGGCATCCATGGGGATATGGAACTGGAAATTACAGGCGGGGACATTCGAATCACAAAATCCTATGAGGGACTGGAGGCGAACCAGATTTCCATAGAGGGCGGCGTGGTTGATATTGTGGCGGACGATGACGGAATCAACGCCAACGGAGGACCCGACGGCGGCTGGGGATGGGGAAGAGAAAACACTGCCAGTAAAGTAAAGGATATGCCGAACCTGACCATCTGTGGAGGTGAGGTGAAGGTGGATGCAGGAGGGGACGGTTTTGATTCCAACGGCAATATTTCCATAGAGGGCGGCATGGTCTCCATAGACGGCCCCAGCAGCAACTGGAACGGGGCGATAGACTCGGGTTCCGAGAATGGGGGAAGCTGTACGGTCAGCGGTGGGATCATTCTGGCAGTGGGCAGCTCCGGTATGGCGGAAACCTTTGACGGCAGTTCCACGCAGTGCTCTTTCCGACATAATTTTGAGCATGCTTATGGGGCGGGCAGTGAAGTCATCATCTTTGACGCAGAGGGGAATGAGCTGTTCCGCCATACGGCGGCGAAGGAAATGGCCTCCGTGGTGTTCAGCAGCCCGGAGCTTGTGCTGGGAGAAACCTACATCCTGAGTGTGGGCGGAGAAACAGTGGAAATCACGTTAGACGCTGTCTCCACGATTTCCGGGCGCAGAGGCGGCTGGGGATGGTAGGATGCAGAGAAAGAGAGGGAAAATATGGCTATATTTCGCCTGGGTTTCGCATTGGCAGGGATTCTTTTGGGGATATATGTATATTGCTATCTCAAAAGGGTCATGAAATTTTATGGTTTGGGGATAAAGAAAATAGTCCTTTGGATTCTGACGGCTGCTTTGACAGTGGTCATTGTCCTGGGGTGCAGAAACCTCTGGAGTTTCAGGGCAGTGGTGATACTGCATATGGTTGCCATTGCTGTTTTTCTGGATCTTGCGGCAGCCATCGGGAGATGCTTTTTGGGAAAATGGAAGGAAAGCACGGCGGGCAAAGCCTGCAGAAAGCTATATGGATGCGGTCTGCTGCCTGTATTGATGACGGGAGCCGTATTGTCCTATGGATATTTCAATATGCAGCATGCAGTGAAGACAGAGTATGATCTTGCAACAGAAAAAGGCATTGGGAATTACAGGATTGTCCTGCTTACAGATATCCATTATGGGACAATTCAGAGTACAAATGTCTTAAAGGATAAGGTGGCAGAGATAAGCGGACAGCGCCCGGACATTGTAGTGCTTGGCGGCGATATCGTGGAGGAGGGAACATCGAGGGAGCAGATGCAGGAGGTGTTCCGGGTCTTAGGCGGGATTGAAGCCAGATACGGCATTTATTATGTGTTTGGGAATCATGACAGGCAGCCCTATACCCGGAGCAGGAGCTATACAAATGAGGAGCTGGAGGCTGCCATAAGGGAAAACGGCATCAGGATTCTGGAGGATGAGTATGTGGAAATCAATGATGAGCTGATCCTTGCAGGAAGAGGGGATGCCGCATGGGGGAATGTTTCAGGCAGGGCTTCGGTGGAGGAGCTGTTAGAGGATGCAGATACTGACAAATATATCATTGTGGCAGACCATCAGCCGATAGAGGCGGAGGAGAACAGCGCTCAGGGTGTAGACCTGCTGATTTCCGGCCATACCCATGCCGGACAGGTCTGGCCAGTGGGCATCCTATCGGAACTGACAGGAATCTTAAACTATGGAGAATATGATGTGGGCAGCTGCAAGGTGGTGGTTTCCTCGGGTTTTACCGGATGGGGATATCCTGTAAGGACAGAAGAGCATTGTGAATATGTGCTGATCAATATAGCAGGCGGAGGCGATTTTCAGAGTGGCACCGAGGGGGAATCCGGCTAAGCAGCAGACGCAGGCGCTTCGGATGGAGCAGAACCGGAATGGGCAAAATGGAATCCGCAAGACTGCGACATGGTTACATCCAGGGTATAACCTTGAAGTATACACTGATGAACAAACCGAGACTTCTTATGAGGTCTCGATTTTTCTATAATGGAATCTAAGGCATGATTCTATGGGATCTTGTTATCAAAAGGATGTTGTATTTATCTGTTAGGAATGCGAGGGAATCAGAATGAAACCGAAGATGATTTTGAAACTGGCAGTTGATATTGGAATGACGGCGGCGCTGCTTTTGCTTATGGCATATGAGTTGATTGGGCAGGCAGCCCATGAATGGATCGGCATTGGAATGTCTGCCCTTTTCATCATACATCATATCTTAAACACCAGTTGGATCAGGAACATTTTAAAAGGGAGATATCATTCTGTGCGCATGATGCAGACAGGACTTGTGCTCTTGATATTCTGTGCAATGGTTGGTTTGATGATAAGCGGGATTATCCTTTCACGTCATGCGCTGTCTTTTCTGCCCATAAAAGGCGGGCGCTCTTTTGCAAGGAATCTGCATATGGTTTCTGCCTATTGGGGGTTGTGCTGATGTCCGTCCATCTGGGGTTCCACTGGAGCATGATGACAGGGATGGCAAAGAGACTTTTTACGAAACCGTCTGTGGTACGGAAGTGGGCAGGGCGCACTCTGGCGCTGGTGATTTCAGGATATGGCGCATACGCTTTCGTAAAGAGAGACATCGGAGATTACATGCTGCTAAGGAGCCATTTTGTCTTTTTCGATTATGAGGAGCCGCTGGTATTTTTCTATCTGGATTATATTGCGGTCATGGGCCTGTCCCTATTGTTTGGGAATTATGTCTGTTTGGGCCTTAGAATGATTGGAAAGGGGCAACGTGAAAGGAAACACTAAGCTCAAAAGAATCTCACTAAGTGTTTTCGGACTTCCACATGGAGAGTGAAAAGGTATGGGAATGAAGTAAATTGTCTTTTTTGCATGATGTATATGCTGATTATGGGGATTAGCGGATGTTCATGGAAACCAAATCAAAATATGGCAGAGTATTCGGAGTCTTTCTTTGCGCTGGATACATACATGACTTTTACGGCATATGGAATGGATGCGGAGGTAGCTGTCCTCGTTTTACGTCAATGTGGCATTACCGCTGCACTGCTTGATATAGGAGTAGAAAATGGTATCGCTTCGGTATCGGTCATTGCGAGCGAAGGGAAATTGTGTGATGCACTCTCTACCGCACTTTTTGTTATGGGTTTGGAACAGGCAAAAGAGTACTGGAGACAGCGTCAGGATTATGAAATGATTCTGATTATGGAAGATGGAAATATATATCTGACAGAAGGAATGAGGGACAGGTTTTCTCTGAACAGTAATTATTTATAAAGATATGAATATCAACGTCATCGACTGAGTGAGGAACAAAAAGTGATTTACAGAGATTAAGTTGTCTTTTAGGTCTCTGGGCGTTGACGCAATAAATAGTAGGAAAGGAGTAAAACGGATGGCAGAGATAGATAAAAGGTTGGTATATGGAAAACTACATATTTATCCTGCAAGCAGATTGGTTTGTAAGAATGATCAGGAAGTGAAACTTACCAAAATGGAGTTTGACGTACTTTATTTTCTGGCATCAAATGCCAATATTGCCTTTACTAAGGAACAGATTTATGAAGCAGTGAGTGCTGATGATTATTCTGGAGGAGCCTACATAATAAAAGATATTATTTATCGTCTCAGAACTAAACTGGGAATCACTAATATACAGACATTATATGGATATAAATTTTGCCCAGATAACTGATATGAGTAGAAATGTCATAATTTGTCGAAGAAAAGGACAAACCATCTATTTTATATATACTTTTCACAGATAATTAAGTTATACAATATAACCCAACAAGAGAAAAAGTTGGGTTATATTTTTGTTCATCAAGTATTCAAGGTGATGCTTTGCTTTTTTCGTTAAGCATAGCTGTTACGGTAGCGGTTAGAACTTTTAGGCTGCTTTCGTCACATTGCGGAAGTAGTCTAAGCAGTTCATTATATGTAGGATTCGTGCTCTGACGGCTTTCTGAGAAGACACAGTCATCTGCAGAAATATTCAGGGTGCGGCAGATGGGATAAAAGTTTTCGATGCTTGGGGAGCATCGGCACCGCTCCAGATCCTTTTGGAAAGATAGGGAGTATTTCAGCAGTTCGGCGCACTCTGCTTGTGTTAGGTGTTGCTTTTTTCTGGCTCTTTTTAAGGCTGCACTGAAGACTTGGGCATCGTTGATGGATAAAGACATTGTAATCACCTCCTATAAGTAGTGTATGGCCATACCATGCAAAAGTAAAAATGGTATGAACATTCTAAAGAGTAGAGTATAAAACTACTAAACGCCTGGACATCTGGTGAACAAAAAACATGGTTCATCAGATGTTTTTTGGGTGCTTTTTTGCAGCCATAGAAGAGGAATATGGCGGACATTGGGGAATGGTCATGAGCCGGCTATCGGCAAGGGAATTTCGTTAAAAAAATCATAGGTCTCTGGAGAGTGTTCCATGCCTTATATGGTAGTCCGACGCACTACTTTTTGGAGGATAATAAAGATATATGGGAAAAGAGCGGTTATCCGAGCATTCTGGTGGATAGATGCTCTTTTCTTTTTGCATTCAAAGCCTGCATAAATCATTCTGCAAGAGGGCCTCCAGTCCCACGGTTCATAGCAAAACGTGGACAAAGACTGGAGGCGAAAGGATGAAGGAAAAACATACTGATTCTGTACAGAACCGCTTTACGGCATATCTGATGGTAGCTCTGGGGAATACGCGTAGGAAATACTGGGAACGTAAATACCGACTGCAAGGCATGGAGGTAGCGAGAGAAGATCTTCTGGAGCGGAACTATACGGATTTTGAGGAGCAGTACCGGGCCTACATAAGGGAGAATACGGATTTTATCTTCCAGGACTGGCAGAGGTACGGGGAGCTGCTGGTTCTTCTGGAGAGCGACCGGCTGGCAAAGGCCATAAGCTGTTTGAAAGACCGGGACAGGGAGCTCCTGTTCGCCAGGGTGTACGGTGGGCTTGCCTTTGCGGAGCTGGGAGAGAGGTTCCGGATGGAGCCGAAGCAGGCCGAGATGGCGTATTATTATGTGCTCAGGAAGTTGAGAAAGGAGATGAATGGGAATGACGGATTTTGAGAGGCTATTGGAGTGTGCGAAAGAGGGGGATAAGGAGGCACAGGAGGCAATCTTCCGGATGTACCGCCCCCTTCTTGTGAAGAAAGCTATGGAGCAGAACGTGTTCGAGGAGGATTTGTACCAGGAGTTCTCCGCGACCCTGCTGAACTGCATAAAGGTTTTCAAGGTGTAGCAGGCAGGGATTGAGGAAACAGTTTATGAAACTGCGCAGGGGATGTTGGGGTTTGGGCATCCCCTGCGTATAAAATGATGTGTCGCAAAAGGTAGGGTGAATGCCCTGCGATGTCGCAGAAACGAATTTGAACCTTCTGCGACGGCAGCAAAAAGGTTTGGCTATGTCCGCGTGAGTACCCGGGAACAGAACCCGGAGCGACAGATTCATATCCTGCGGGACGAGGAGGGCATCGACGAGCGCGACATCTATGTGGAGAAGGAATCCGGAAGAAATTTCGAGCGCCCGGTGTACCGCTCCCTGGTGGACAACATCCTGCGGGAAGGTGACCTGTTGGTGGTGACAGAGCTGAAGCGGTTCGGGCGGAACTATGGGGAGATTTACAGGGAATGGTTCCACATCACAAAAGAGATCGGTGCCGACATCAAAGTGACTTCCATGCCAATCCTGGACACCACCCAGTCGAAGGAGCTGGTGGGGCAGCTGATTACGGATGTCGTGCTGGCTGTGTTCGCTTATGTGGCGGACGAAGACTGGACGGAGCGCCATGAACTGCAGCGCCAGGGGATAGAGGTGGCGAAAGCGGACGGGAGGCATCTGGGCAGGCCGCGCGTGGAGTATCCGGAGAACTGGGAGGACTGCTATGGGAGATGGAAGTCCGGTGTAATCACGGCAAAGGAGGCCATGACGCTTACAGGTCTCAAGAAGGACAGCTTCTACCGGCTGGCAAAGAAATATGAGTCGGAGCGCTGTTTATGAAAAGTTTATAAATGAATTTGAGGAAATTTTCAAGAAAACGGAAAGAAGGCTCTCCTTATTATATGAGAAACCAATTTTAGAGGAGGACTGTTTATGAAGCAGGGTACATTATTTTACGACAGAAAAAGCGGCAGGTACAATTTCCATTACGTTGACGAGGACGGGGACAGGCGGGATTACGGCGGCATCCATTGTGGGGAGGTCTTTGAGTAAAACGAAAAGAAAATCTAAGATGTCAAAATACGCCATCTAAGATTT
>CAJTXE010000028.1 GCA_910580225.1 uncultured Acetatifactor sp. | reverse complement strand
GAGCAACCGGCTCATAACCGGTCGGTCCTGGGTTCGAGTCCCCGAAGGTCCATTTTGAAGTTATTTTTACCGCAATTATTATAAATAAGGCCCAGTGGCTCAGTTGGTTAGAGCGCCGCCCTGTCACGGCGGAGGTCGTCGGTTCGAGTCCGATCTGGGTCGTTTTCTTATGCGGTATTTGTTATGGAAAAGAGTAGATAAGCCTCATTGAGGTGTAAAGTTTGCTGTAAAATGAAAGCTTTACACTTTTTTTGTTGCATTTAGCTTCAAAATAAGGAGACAGTTTCAGTGGTCGTCTCCATCATCGGAAAGAAGAGGAGGAGATATGATTAAGGTCATTACGGATTCTGCATCGGATATTGTGGATCATCAGAGAGAGGACCTGGTGATCCTGCCGGTTACCATTACCTTTGGGGAGGAACAGTTTCAGGACGGTGTGAACCTGACACACAGCATGTTTTATGAGAAACTGATAGAAAGTGATATGCTCCCGGTTACGAGCCAGGTGTCTCCGTTTGCTTTTGAAGAGGCTTATCAGAAAGTGCGGGAGCAGGGGGATCAGGCGATTGTTGTCACGCTGTCGTCGAAACTGTCGGGAACCTGGCAGAGCGCCAGGCTTGCAGCGGAGGGATATGAGGATGTGGTGCAGGTGGTGGACAGTGAAAATGCCAGTTTGGGTCAGCATGCGCTGGTGGAATATGCGCTGCGGCTGATTCGCAGCGGTCTTACCTTCAAGGAGATTGTAGAGAAGCTGGAGAATGATAAGTCAAGGATCCGGCTGATTGCCCTGTTGGACACGCTGGAGTATCTGAAGAAGGGAGGCCGTATCTCCAAGGCCGCCGCCGTGGCGGGGAGTCTTCTTTCCATCAAGCCCGTAATTGCCATTCAGAGAGGTGAGGTAGCGGTTCTGGGGAAAGCACGGGGATCCAAACAGGGAAATAATCTTCTGGCGGAGCAGATCCGGCTGACGGGGGGAATTGATTTTGGGAAGCCCTTTGTGTTGGGGTATACGGGCTTAAGTGATACCATGTTGCAGAAATACATCACGGACCATGAGGAGTTTTGGAAGGCTGATGTGGATACACTGGAGACTTCCAGCGTGGGAGGCACCATCGGCACTCATATAGGCCCGGGGGCCATCGGAGTGGCGTTTTTCTCCGCAGGCATGTGATAAGCAAACCGTTATTGACCGTTTTAGGATGTAGATCAGAGAAAGTGAGGAAAGAGAACATGAAAGAGATCAACCAGCAGTTTCTGACCGGGGAGAGAGCCCTGTTTCAGGCAAGAGACTGTCATATCAGCTATTGTACCTTTGCGGAGGGAGAGTCTCCGTTGAAGGAGAGCAGTGATCTGAAGATAGACAATACTTTGTTCAAATGGAAGTATCCTCTGTGGTACAGCCGCAATGTAGAGATGAAAGATTCCGCCCTGTTTGACATGGCCCGGGCGGGCATCTGGTATACGGAAAATATCACTATATCCGACACCATCATTGAAGCGCCTAAGGCATTCCGCCGTTCAAAGGGAATCAAACTGTACAATGTGGACATGCCCAATGCGTCGGAGACCCTGTGGAACTGCCGGGAAGTTGAGATGGACGGGGTGACGGCAAAAGGGGATTATTTCGCCATGAACAGCACGGATATGGTGCTCCGCAATTTTCAGTTGGTGGGGAATTACAGCTTTGACGGAGGGGCAAATATCGAGATGCACCATTCCAGACTGCTGTCAAAGGACGCCTTCTGGAATGCGGATAATGTGACAGTATATGATTCTTTTATTTCCGGTGAATATCTGGGCTGGAATTCCAGGAATATCACATTGATCAACTGTACCATTGAAAGCCTCCAGGGGATGTGCTATATCGATAATCTGATTATGAAGAACTGCCGTCTGCTGAATACCACGCTGGCTTTTGAGTATTCCCAGGCGGATGTGGAGATCATCGGCAGCGTGGACAGTGTGCTGAATCCAAAAGGCGGAATCATCCGGGCGGACAGAATCGGAGAGCTGATCATGGACGGCAGGAAGGTGAAGATCGACCAGACGAAGATCGAAGCGGAAGAAATCGTGAAAAGATCTGATATGGCGGAGTGGGAACGGTAAATGGCGGTTTCGATGTGGGAAAGGGACACCGGGACTGGCAAAAGGGCAGGAGACTGAATATGGGATATGATTTTGATAAGCTGACAGACCGGCGGGGAGTGGGATCTCTGAAGTGGGATGTGCCGGAGCGGGAGCTGCCCATGTGGGTGGCGGATATGGATTTTGAGACAGCGCCGGAGATCGTGGAGACCCTGCGCCGGCGGGCGGAACATGGGATTTTCGGTTATTCGGTGGTAACGCCGGACTGGTATGAGGCATATCAGGACTGGTGGGAGAGACGGCATCATTTTAAGATGGAGAAGGACTGGCTGGTCTTCTGTACCGGTGTGGTGCCTGCCATTTCCAGTACCGTGCGGAAGCTGACCACGGTAGGGGAAAATGTGCTGGTGCAGACACCGGTATACAATATTTTCTTTAATTCTATACGAAATAACGGTAGAAACATTCTGGAAAGTCCGCTGGTATACCGGGATGGCAGTTATTCCATTGATTTTGCGGATCTGGAGGAGAAGCTGGCAAACCCTCAGACCACGCTGATGCTTCTGTGCAATCCCCACAATCCAGTGGGGAAGATCTGGGATCGGGAGACTTTGGCCAGGATCGGAGAGCTCTGTGCCAGGCATCACGTGCTGGTGCTTTCCGATGAAATCCATTGCGACCTTACGGACCCGGGGTATGAATATGTTCCGTTTGCTTCTGTATCCGGGGTATGCAGAGACAACAGTATCACCTGTTTCGCGCCTACCAAAACGTTCAATATCGCAGGTCTGCAGACGGCGGCGGTGATGGTCCCGGATCCGGTGATTCGGCATAAGCTGGAAAGGGGACTGAATACGGACGAGGTGGCAGAACCGAATGCATTTGCCGTGGGGGCAGCCGCGGCGGCTTTCCAGAAGGGAGAAGGCTGGCTGGAGGCACTGAGGCAATATTTGTATGAAAATAAGCAGTGGGTGAGACAGTTTGTCGAGAAAAGGCTGCCCGGCATCAGCGTGGTGCCTTCCCAGGCTACTTATCTGCTGTGGCTGGACTGCAGTGCGGTGACAGCAGATGGGGGAGAACTGGCGGCGTTCATTCGGCGGGACAGCGGACTGTATCTGACGGAAGGGGAGGAGTATGGTGCCTGCGGGAAGTCTTTTGTCCGCCTGAACGCGGCATGTCCCAGGGTAAGGCTCATGGACGGACTGGAGCGTCTGGAGAAGAGCCTGAAGCGATATCAGGAGAGGCCATGAGCCTTATGGGACAATTAAGAGTCAGATTTCGGAATTTGGATACCGCTGTCCTCCGGTAAAACAGGTTCCGGTTCATAGAAATCTTTCAGCTTTTTCAGATATCGATAGCGTTCTGCAGATTGAGATGCAGCTTTTTCAAACAGTTTCCTGGCCTGTTCCGGATTACTGCGTTTCAGTGCATCATAGCGGATCTCACCGTCCAGGAACGTTTCATAATTAAGATGGGGTTCGCCGCTGTCCAGAAGAAACGGATTTTTCCCCTCCTCTTTCAGGGACGGATGAAAGCGGAATAAGTGGTAGTAACCGGCATCAACAGCCTTTTTTGCTTCGTGGGGTGTGCTGCCCAGGCCCGCACGTATGCCGTGAGCGATACAGGTAGCATAGGCTATAATCAGGGAAGGACCGGGATAGGCGGCTGCCTCGGTGATTGCCCTGACGGTCTGGTTAAAGTCGGCTCCCATGGCGATCTGAGCCACGTAGACAGTGCCGTAGGTCATGGCAATGGCGGCCAGATCTTTCTTGGGAGTCTGTTTTCCGCCGGAAACGAATTTGGCGGTGGAGCCCAGAGGGGTGGCCTTGGAGGCCTGGCCGCCGGTATTGGAGTAGACTTCCGTGTTCAGTACCAGGATATTGATATTTTTGCCGCTGGCCAGAACATGGTCAAGGCCGCTGAAACCGATGTCGTAAGCCCAGCCGTCTCCTCCAATGACCCATTGGATGAGATCGGAAGGGGAACCGCCCTCGCGTCGGGCAGCGGCTTCCTGTGCCATCAGCATACCGTAGCCGAATTCCGCTCCATCCTCGAACAGGGAGTTTGACCATGCAGGGCCATGTCCGTTTTCGTCCAGGGCATAGGCGCAGGAAGGGGAGGAATTGGCCCAGATAGAGCTGCATCCGGTGGCATTGGCGATATACATCCGGTCACCGAACAGCTGCGTCAGGAGCTTTACATAGGGTGTTTCTCCGCAGCCGGCACAGGCCCCGGAGAATTCCAGCAGGGGGCGCAGAAACTGGCTTCCCTTGGGGGTGTCCGGGCGGAACTTATCCGTGGCTTCCCTGCAGGGCAGCAGGGGTTTGCAGTAGTCGAATATCTCCTGGTTTTTCCTGAAGTCACCGTTCTCCAACATGCGGTTTACAGGAGTCATTTCCAGCGCTTTAGATGGTTTTTCCCGGCCCTGATGCCGCTTCCCGGGACAGACGGCCGCACAGGTGCCGCATCCGGTACAGTCTGCGGAGGAGATGGCAATGCAGAAGGAAGCCCCATCCATACCCATCATGGGGATGGTCTGCAGACCTTCGGGGGCATGGGCGGAAGCTGTGTCTTTCAAAACAGCAGGACGGATGACGGCATGAGGACAGACAAAGGAGCAGCGGGCGCACTGGATGCAGTTTTCGGGTTTCCAGACCGGAATTTCCGTAGCCACACCGCGACGCTCGTGGGCGGAACTTCCCGGGGGCGTATAGCCGTCTGCATAGGGAAGGAAGGCGGATACGGGCAGTTCATCGCCTCTCTGATCTGTTATGGGCTGCTGGATCTTTTGTACGAAGTCGATCATTTCCGGGCGGTCGGGCAGGGGCGTATTGTCCAGGACAGCCTGGACAGCATTAGGAAGTCTGTCAGAAGCAATTGGGCCGGCCTTCTGCACAGGATGAGGGTTCTGACATTTCGGCACGGGGAGCTCCATGACTTCGGCAAAGCCACGTTCAATCGCCTGTCGGTTCATTTCCAGTATTTTTTCACCGCTTTTTCCGTAACTTTTCTCCGCAGCTTCATTCATCCATCGCTTGGCGTCAGCGGGGTCCAGGAGACCTGATACAGCAAAAAATGCAGCCTGAAGGATGGTACTGATCTTATTGTTGAGACCGATTTCCTTACCGATTCCCAGAGCATCTATGACAAAGAGGCGGATACCGTGTTCTGCCAGATATGCTTTTAACGGATCCGGCAGGGCTTCCGCCAGGGCGATTTGCATGGAGGCTCGGTCTGATGCTGCGGCCTGCCGCCCTTCTCCGCCCGGATGCAGATTCAGCAGGAAAGTGCCGCCGTCCTTCAGTTCCTCTGCCATGTGGTATTTGTGCAGATATACCGGATTGTGGCAGGCGACGAAGTCGGCTTTGTGTATGAGGCAGGCGCTTCGGATGGGAGTTCTGCCAAAGCGCAGGTGGGAGATGGTAAGCCCTCTGGATTTTTTGGAATCATACTCAAAGTATCCCTGGGCGGTCATATCCGTGTGGTTGCCGATGATCTTGATGGCATTCTTGGTGGCGCTGACGGTGCCGTCCCCGCCCAGCCCCCAGAATTTACAGGAGACAAGATCCGGGGACGCCGGTTCCGGAATGGGAGGAACCTTCAGTGACAGATGTGTCACATCGTCATCGATGCCCACAGTAAATACAGGTTTGGTATGGTTTTCATAGATGGCGGCGATCTGGGCAGGGGTGGTATCCTTGGAACTTAGACCATAGCGCCCCGAAAAGATGCGTATGCCGGCCTTGCTCTCTGAGACTGCACCCGAAACAGGGATTCCTGACTGCACCAGGGCGGCAGTCACATCCAGGTATAGGGGTTCACCGGCGCATCCGGGTTCTTTGGTCCGGTCCAGTACCGTAATCTGCCGGAGATCTTCAGGCAGCTTTTCCACCAGATGGCGGGGGCTGAAAGGACGATACAGATGGACATTGATCAGACCGTATTTCCGTTCCGGTACACCATCGATGTATTCTCTGATGGTTTCGCAGATGCTGCCCATGGCGATGATCACATGTTCCGCATCCGGCGCGCCATAATAATCAAACAGGCCGTAGGAAGTGCCCAGGAGCCGGTTGATTTTATCCAGCTGGCTTTCTACGATTTGGGGAAGTGCCTGGTAAAATGGATTGGAGGCTTCCCTGGCCTGGAAGAAAATATCGGGATTTTGTGCAGAACCATATATTTTTCCGTGATGCGGGTGGAGACAGCGCTCCCGGAAACTGTTCAGGGCTTCTGTATTCAGCATGGCAGCCAGTTCCTTGTAGTCCCATACCCTTATCTTATGCAGTTCATGGGAGGTGCGGAAACCGTCAAAGAAGTTCAGAAACGGAATTCGTCCCTCAAGGGCGGCCAAATGAGCGACAGGAGATAAATCCATTACTTCCTGGACGCTGCTTTCCGAGAAAATGGCAACCCCGGTCTGACGACAGGCGTAGACATCGGAATGGTCGCCGAAAATGGACAGGGCGTGAGTGGCCACAGACCGGGCGGCTACATGGATCACTCCGGGAAGCAGCTCGCCTGCCATGCGGTAGAGATTGGGCAGCATAAGCAGCAGCCCCTGTGAGGCAGTGAAAGTGACAGCCAGAGAGCCGGCCAGCAGTGCACCGTGTACGGCTGCCGCTGCTCCGGCTTCCGACTGCATCTGGGAGACGATAAGAGTTTGATCATATATGTTTTTTCGGTTTTTACCGGCCCATTCATCGCATAGTTCTGCCATGGGCGAGGATGGAGTGATGGGGAAGATAGCAGCGGTTTCGCTGTAGGCATAAGCCACATGGGCCGCGGCCTGGCATCCGTCAAAGGTCTGCGTGGCGCGGGAATCTGTTTGAGACAAATCTGTAAGCATAAAAATAACCTCCGGGAATGGAATTGATCTATCATTTCCATTAGCTTTTCCCGGAGGATGCAAATTTATGCCTGCAGAGGATTATCTTAAAAATCCGTTTACGATCTGCGCCTCTGCCTCTGCCTCGGTCAGTCCCAGAGTCATGAGCTTGGTGATCTGGTCACCGGCGATCTTGCCGATGGCGGCTTCGTGGATCAGTTCCGCGTCCAGGTGGTGGGCTGTAATCTCCGGAATTGCGCTGATTTTTGCACGGTCCATGATAATGCCGTCGCATTCGGAATGGCCTTTGCAGCAGTTATTGCCGTTGATTTTGGAGTAGAATACCTGTCTGGAATCATCTCTTGCCACAGAGCGTGAGATGATGTTTGCACTGGAACCGGTACCGTCCAGATCTACCTGAAAGGAAGTTTCAGCGGTCTGTGTGCCGTGGGTCATGAGCTTTTCGGTGACGACGATTCTGGCGCCGTCAGCAAGTTTTGCGCTGGTGAGGCGCCTGGTGGAGTCCACACCTTTAATCTGGACAGTCTCCATTTCCATAAAACTGTTTTCCCCTACCTCCACCTTTGTCTCCGGGTTCATGATCCGGTTTCCCCGGCCATCCCCGCTGCCATAATGTTTCTCCACATATTTTACATGGGAGTTTTTCCCTATGTAAAAGGAGTGTACGCCGTCATGACGGCTGTCGCTGTCGCCGCTGTTGTGAATACCGCATCCGGCCACTATGGTCACATCGCAGTCGTCTCCCACATGAAAATCATTGTAAACCATTTCCGTCAATCCGCTCTGGCTTAGGACGACAGGAATGTGGACGCTTTCTTTTTTTGTGCCGGATTTGATAACAATATCGATGCCCTGTTTGTCTTCTTTGGTTACAATGTCAATGTGGGCTGTGGTGGAACGATCCACACTCTGGCCGTTGGCACGGATATTGTAAGCGCCGGCAGGCATTTCATGCAGGCCGGCCACCTGTTCCAGCAGATTTTTCTGTATCTGGTCCATATAGAATTCTCATTCCTTTCTGATATTGCTGACAGATCCCCCATTTTGAGGATCCTGCTGATAGAAGCGGCATCCTTCCGTTCCCTTCAGAAGCTCCGGCAGGATATCCTTTCTCTGTCCTCTGGCGGACACTTGGCCTTCTGCCAACACCACGATCTCATCTGCAATATTGAGAATGCGCTCCTGATGGGAGATGATGATCAGGGAATTTGTGCGCTCCCGATGCATTTCCTCGAATACCTGAATCAGGTTGTTAAAGCTCCAGAGATCGATTCCGGCTTCCGGTTCGTCGAACACCGACAGCGGTGTGTTGCGGGCGATGATGGTGGCAATCTCGATTCGCTTTAATTCGCCTCCGGAGAGACTGGAATCCACGTCCCGATTCACATAATCTCTGGCACATAGCCCCACCTTTGACAGATAATCGCAGATATCGGGAAATTTCACGGCGGTACGTCCCTCAGCTGTCTTTCCGGCAGCTAACTGAATCAGATCCTTTACTTTGATGCCTTTGAAACGCACCGGCTGCTGAAAGGCGAAACTAATGCCCAGGCGGGCCCGTTGGGAGATATCCATCCGGGTGATGTCGGTTCCGTTATAGAGTATCCTGCCCGAGGTAGGAGTTTCTATTCCCATAATCAGTTTTGCAAGTGTGGACTTTCCTCCGCCGTTGGGACCGGTAATGGCGATGAAAGCGTGATCTTCAAAGGTCAGGTTGATATCTCTGATAATCTCTTTGTGTTTGTCGGCATCGTCGGACACCTGGAAACTGAGATTCTGTAATTCCAGCATATGCATCCTCCCTGGCCGCCTGGGGGCAGCCTGTGTATCTTGGAAATCATTCTTTATCAGTATAACACAGAAATCGTAAAAACAATACCGGTTTAGAGAATTTTCAGGTTTTACAATTCCCGGCCGGTGAATACGGCGACGGAGCGCGGATGCATAATGAATTCGGAATCAATGCGCACTTCTTCGCCTTCCGGATAACAATAACGGTGATGCTCATCGCCCCAGGTATTGACGCTGAGAAACCATGCCAGATGGCAGTCCAGGGCCGGAACCGTGATCCGCACATCTTCCCAGTGGGTATTGACCGCCACATAAACCAGATCATCTGTGCCGGTTGCAGGGTTGTAACCGGCGAAACTGATGGCCAGAGTTCTGGAGTCCTGGGGAATATATACTTCCTCCGCATTGACGCCATGGGTGTGCATGGGATCCATTCCGCAGACGGCATCGGGAAGCATTTTGCGGATAACAGGGTGCTTTTGTCGGTAATTTATCATAAATTTGAAAAATTCGAACAATTCTCTGTTCTTTTCCAAAAGACTCCAATCCAGCCAGGAAGTCTCATTGTCCTGGCAGTAGGCGTTATTATTTCCATACTGGGTATTGCCGAATTCGTCTCCTGCCAGGAACATGGGCGTTCCCCGACTGCACATCAGCACTGCACAGGCATTGCGGATCATCCGGAATCGGAGGGAGAGGATTTCCGGATCATCGGTATCTCCCTCTGCGCCGCAGTTCCAGCTCCGGTTGTCATCTGCGCCGTCCGTATTGTTCCAGCCGTTTTTCTCATTGTGTTTTTCATTATAGGAGTACAGGTCATACAGGGTGAAGCCGTCATGGCAGGTCAGGAAATTCACACAGGAATTATAGCCTGCATAATTATTGTTGTTATTGGAATAAAAACCGCCGTACAGATCGCCTGACCCGGAGATACTCCAGGCCGCATCCCAGGAATGCCAGCAGTCGCCTTTCAGATAGGCCCGGAGGGAATCCCGGTAACGGCCGTTCCATTCGGCCCAGCGTTTGCTGGCAGGAAATTTTCCCACCTGGTAGAGTCCGCCTGCGTCCCAGGCTTCGGCAATCAGCTTCACATTGCGCAGTACGGGATCGGTGGCCAGAAGTTCCAGCAGAGGCGGATTATTCAGGGGAGATCCGTCCTCATGCCGTCCCAGGATACTGGCAAGGTCGAAACGGAAACCGTCGATGCGGTAGCTCACCGCCCAATAGCGCAGGCATTCCAGAATCAGCTGTCGCACGATGGGATTGTTGCAGTTTAAGGTATTGCCGCAGCCGCTGAAATTATAGTAATTCCCGTTGGGGGTCAGCATGTAGTAGACCTTGTTGTCAAAGCCCTTGAAACAAAAGGTGGGGCCTTTTTCATTGCCTTCTGCGGTATGATTGAAGACAACATCCAGAATCACTTCGATTCCGTTGTCATGGAGGGCCTTGATCAGCAGTTTCAGCTCAGTGCCTTCCTGGTTGTACTCATCGCCGGAGATGTAGCTTGTATTCGGCGCAAAAAAGCCTACTGTGTTGTAGCCCCAGTAGTCCAGCAGACGTTCTCCGTTTACGCTTCTGGCATTCATGGTTTCATCGAATTCGAAGATGGGCATCAGTTCCACTGCATTGATCCCCAGTTCCTTCAGATAGGGAATCTTCTCCATGAGTCCGGCGAAGGTACCGGGGTGAGCTACGCCGGAGGAAGGATGATAAGTGAAGCCTCTGACATGGAGTTCATAGATGATCAGGTCGCTCATGGTGCGGGTGGACTGAGGCATGGCGCCCCAGTCAAAGACATCACGTACTACGCGCGCGTGATAACTCCCGGATTTTTTGCTGCCCCACAGGCGCTGGCCGGCAACGGAACGGGCATAAGGGTCCAGAAGAACCGCATTGCGGTTGAAAGTCAGCCCGTTTTCCGGTTCAAATGGGCCGTCGATCTGATAGGCGTATTCAAATTCGTCAATATCCAGTCCGAATACGATCATGGAATAGACATCCCCGATCTTATAGGCTTCCGGAAAGGGAAGTCTGGCATAGGGAGTGGACGCATTTCTGCGGAAGAGCAGGAGCGTGCAGGAAGTGCCGTAATGGGTGTGGACCGTAAAATTCACACCGGTGTGAAGGGACATGGCACCATGTACATCAAAGAGACCGGGACGGACCGGAAAGCCCTGGATCTCAGTTACGGGCAGCAGGGGAATGTGCAGTTCAGGGACATAGTTCTGTGTATAAAGTTTCAAATTCTGCCTCCTTATGGTGCAGGAATTCAGGTTATCCCGCATCGATTTTGATAGTGTCGTGGGTCGTCTGAACTGTTGCAATATGTCAACAGTATAATGGATGAGGTGGGAAAAAGCAATTGAAAATTTATGTAAAGTTTTCCGTGATTTAGCCGAAATAAAAAGTAACAGACTGCGGGCGTAAGTGTGTCTGCGGACGACGGGAAGAAACGGATTTGACGGCATCAGAAGGCAGTCACAGGAAAGATGCCGGGAAACGCTATGGAGGGCAGAAATATGGAAAAAATAGGAAGTTATTATCAGAGCAGCGTTTATGAGAAGACGGCGCAGGCTGCAGCGGAAAGCAGCAGGGCGGACAAAACCCAGACCACGGAGGGGGCTGAGAAAAAGACCCCAACCTTAAGCCGGGCGGCACAGAAGCTGCTGAAGGAACTGCACAAAACTTATAAGAACATGGATTTCATGGTGGCGGACTTCGAGACGGATGAGGAAGCGGCAGCCCTGTTGTCAAGAGGAACGGGCGAGTACTGTGCGCTGTTTACACCGGAAGAGTTGGAGAAGATGGCTGCGGACGAGAGCGTTAAGGAGAAGAATCTGAAGATTCTGGACGGAGCCGTGTCCAAACTGGATGAGATGAAGACAAAGCTGGGAGACAAGGCAGAAGATGTGACCCGTATCGGTATCTCCATAGGTAATGACGGGGAGGTTTCCTTCTTTGCAGAGCTGGAGAAGAACAGCGAAAAGCAGCGCCAGCGCATAGAGAAGCAGCGGGACGAGAGGAAGGAAGAGGCTTCGGACGCCAAACGGGCGGAAGGTTCCCAATACCGGTCATTAGGGAGAGCTGAGAAGCGAACTACGGTGTTTGCGGACACGGTGGAGGAGCTGGCGGAGAAGATTTCTCAGGTGGACTGGAGCAAAATCAAAGAAGAGCGCCCGAATGCCACTGGACAAAAGTTTGATTTCGTGGTATAATGAACAGGTTTTCAGAGAGAAGGCGGTTTCCGGACCGCCAATATAATCCGTTTTCATAGGAATTGTATTATGCCATCACAGGCACTAATCCCTGTGGTGGCATTGTGTTATTGTCCGCGGTGTGACAGTGCGGTTGCTGTGAAAACGAAGATAGGGAGAGAATCATTATGAAAAAGAAATGGATTGCATTTGTGCTGGCAGCAGCGATGACACTGGTATTGGCTGCCTGCGGCAAGGAGGAGGGCGGCACAGACGCCGCTTCCGGCAGTGAGGGAACCGTGAGCGAGAGCAGCGGTGAAGAAGGTGAGGCCGGCGGGGATGCTGTTGCCGGTAAGCATCATGTGGAGATTACCGTGAAAGACTACGGCAAGATCACGGTGGAACTGGATGCGGATGCGGCTCCCATCACAGTGGAGAATTTCCTGAAACTGGCGGAGGACGGCTTTTATGACGGACTGACTTTCCATCGCATTATCAACGGATTTATGATGCAGGGCGGGGACCCCTTGGGGGACGGTACAGGAGGGGCCGATGAGAATATCAAGGGAGAGTTTTCCAAGAACGGTGTGGAGAACAATCTGTCTCATACCCGGGGGGCCATTTCCATGGCGCGTTCTTCGATGATGGACAGCGCCAGTTCACAGTTTTTTATTGTGCATGAAGACAGCACCTATCTGGACGGAGAGTATGCATGCTTCGGTTATGTGACGGAAGGAATTGAAGTGGTGGATGCGGTCTGCAGCGCGGAGCTTACCCGTGTGGATGGCAATGGAGGCGTGGCTAAGGAGAGCCAGCCTGTGATTGAAAGCATTAAGGTAATAGACTGAGGCTTGGAAGGAGCCGGAGGGGGATTTTTTCAAAAAGGTACGGAGGCTTTGCTATAGGCATATTTCACAAACTTTATCCAAACTCGCATATTTTGCTGACAATTTCGGATTAAATCTGTTAAAATATGGTTATAACATATAGTGGAGGTGTTTAGTAGTCGGCAAGCATGCGGAAAGTGAGGTTCTAGTGTTTGGAATTGGTGATTATGTAATATGTGGCAACAAGGGCGTCTGCGAAGTAGAGAACATCACGACCCTGAATATTTCGGGAGTGGACAGGGAACGGGAGTATTATATTTTAAAACCCCTGTATATGAACGGAAGTACGGTTTACGTACCGGTGGATTCCCCCAAGGAATCCATGCGTAAGGTACTGAAGAGAGAGGAAGCCGAGGAGCTGATCCGTGCGATTCCGGAGATACCGCTGCTTGTGATTACGAATGACAAGCTGTCAGAACAGACCTATAAGGACTGCATCAGGACCAATGACTGTGAGGACCTGGTGAAGATTATCAAGACAATCTATACAAGGAAGCAGAAACGGATGAAGGCGGGCCGAAAGGTGACGGCAGTGGATGCAAAATATTTCCATATGGCAGAGGAGAATCTTTACGGAGAACTGGCCGTGTCGCTGAATATCAGGCGTCAGGATGTGGAAAGCTATATTGCGGATGTGATTGACGGTAAATTATCATAAAAAATGCTTTACAAGGCAGTCAAAAAGTATTATGATGAATAAAACGTTGAAGAGAAGAGTAGGATGTGGAATGCAGCAGAGAGAACTGCCCGGGCAGCCGGTGGTGGAAGCAGTTCGGCGGGAAGCATTGCGAAGACCATCTCGGAGTGGCTTTCATACAGCCCGGAGGCATCCGTTATCAGCAAAAGAAGGCGGCAGTTTTGTATATATAAAAACTGCAACAAGGGTGGAACCGCGTTCAAAGTGTTGGAACGTCCCTTGCAATAGGAATATTGCAGGGGACTTTTTGTAGTGTAAATTCCCTGGATGTTCTGGAAAACCAAAGTGCATTGGGAGGAGAAGGAGGTTTGATATGAAAGAACTGGCAAGAAAGTGCAGGGAACTGGGCAGGGTCTGGTTTGAGGGAGAGGTGACCGTAACCAAGGTGAATTTGTGGCTGGCCCTGACCACATGTCTGTTGGCAGGGATTGTGTACGGATTGCGGAAAGCGTCCTGTACCCCCAGGGTCATGGTCGGGTGCAATAACAATTCTTTTGGCTGTGATCATGGGAAAGCCAAAACCAGCACGGATTCAGATCAGAGCAAATAGAGAAGGAGAAAAGGAATATGAAAATTACATTAAAAGATGGTTCGGTGAAGGAATATGAAAGCGCTGTCAGTGTATATGACATTGCGTCAGACATCAGTGAGGGCCTTGCAAGAGCGGCCTGCTGTGCGAAAGTAGACGGGAAAACAACAGATCTGCGGACGGTGATCGACAGGGACTGTGAGCTGGCCATCTGTACGGCAGGCGACGAGGAGGGGCTGGCGGCCATCCGTCATACGGCTTCTCATGTTCTGGCAGAAGCAGTGAAGCATTTGTTTCCCGATGCGAAGCTGGCCATCGGGCCCAGTATTGACACGGGATTCTATTATGATTTTGATCACGAAGCATTTTCCAGGGAGGATCTGGATGCCCTGGAGGCGGAGATGAAGAAGATTGTCAAGAAGGGGGAAAAGCTGGAGAAGTTTACGCTTCCCCGGGAGGAAGCCATTGCTTTCATGGAGGAGCGCAGGGAGCCATATAAGGTGGAACTGATCCGGGATCTGCCGGAGGATGCCGAAATATCCTTTTACAGGCAGGGGGAATTCGTAGATTTGTGCGCGGGTCCTCATCTGATGAGTACAAAGGGGGTGAAAGCGTTTAAACTGACGTCCTCCTCCATGGCATACTGGCGTGGAGATTCCGACAAGGCCAGGCTGCAGCGCATCTACGGTACGGCATATAATAAGAAAGAGGACCTGCAGGCCCATCTGGAGCGGATGGAAGATGCCAGACGCCGTGACCACAACAGGCTTGGACGCGAGATGGAACTTTTTACCACAGTGGATGTGATCGGTCAGGGACTGCCCCTCTTTACACCCAAGGGAACGAAGATGCTGATGAAGCTTCAGCGCTGGATCGAGGATCTGGAGGATAAGGAATGGGGATACGTGCGTACCAGGACACCGCTGATGGCAAAATCCGATCTGTATAAAATGTCCGGACACTGGGATCACTACAAAGAAGGTATGTTTGTGCTGGGGGACGAGGAAAAGGACAAGGAAGTGTATGCACTCCGTCCCATGACCTGTCCATTCCAGTATTACGTATATAAAAATACGCAGAAATCCTACAGAGATCTGCCCTACCGGATGAGCGAGACCTCCACGTTGTTCCGAAACGAGGATTCCGGCGAGATGCACGGGCTCACAAGAGTACGTCAGTTTACCATCACAGAAGGGCATCTGGTGGTGCGGCCGGATCAGATGGTGGAGGAGTTCAAAGGCTGTATTGCTCTGGCGAAATATTGTCTGACTACCCTGGGTGTGGAGGAAGATGTAACCTATCATCTCTCCAAATGGGATCCGGAAAACCGTGAAAAATATATTGGCGAACCGGATGTATGGAATGAGACGGAGCAGCACATCCGGGATATTCTGACGGAACTGGAGATTCCTTTTGTGGAAGATGTGGGAGAGGCGGCATTCTACGGCCCGAAGGTGGACATCAATGCGAAGAATGTGTACGGCAAGGAGGATACCATGATCACCATCCAGTGGGATGCCCTGCTGGCGGAGCAGTTTGACATGTATTTTGTGGACCAGAACGGTGATAAGATTCGTCCCTATATTATTCACAGGACCTCCATGGGCTGCTATGAGAGGACGCTGGCATGGCTGATCGAGAAATACGCCGGCAAATTCCCTACCTGGCTGTGTCCGGAGCAGGTGAGAGTACTGCCCATCTCTGAAAAGTACGAAGCTTACGCGGCAAAGGTGCTGAAGGAGTTAAGAGCCAGGGATATTGACGCGGAGGCGGATAACCGTTCCGAGAAGATCGGCTTTAAGATTCGGGAGGCAAGGCTTGCGCGGGTGCCCTATATGCTGGTTGTGGGGCAGCAGGAGGAAGAGCAGGGTCTGGTGTCCGTCAGAAGCCGTTTCGCCGGGGATGAAGGTCAGAAACCGTTGGCGGAGTTTATTGAGCAGATCTGCGGGGAAATTAGGACGAAAACCATCAGAAAAGAAGAAGCGGAGGAGCCGTCACGGCAGGGATGATGCTGAGGCTGTGAAACGTAATGAAAAATAAAATGAAAACCGTACTGAAATATCCGGAATAGGATTACAGAGATGAGGCATACTAATTCTGACAGGCGTGCAGAATGCCGGGCTGTTTGGCCAGGATATGCGCAAGACTGTCAGAATCTGCCTCTTCGGCGCCGTTTGGAGCAGATTGATCAGGCAGTTTGGTAAGCGGCGCAGAAGGAGGTTAATATGGCGGATTTAAAATGTGCGGTGGAAAACTGTACCTACAATGAACAGCATCTGTGCTGCAAAGGAGATATTATGGTGGGCGGGCAGCATGCCTGCAGCTGCGACGGCACCTGCTGCGAGAGTTTCCGGCAGCAGAAGGAGGGAATGGATTCGTTCAAAAGCTCCGTTTCTCATCCCAGCAAGACCATCAGTATTGACTGCGAAGCGGTAAAATGTGTTTATAATACCAATTATAAATGCCATGCCGACCATGTGGACATCAAGGGCTGCGGCGCCTGTGACTGCAAGGGAACAGTCTGCTCTACCTTTAAAGAGAAATAAACAAAATTGAAATTTGCGGTTAATACCCTTCAATCGATTCCGGGATTTGAAGGGTATTTTCGTTTTATTCAAAGTATCTCTTACATTTAATATAAAAAATACTTATATTAAATATAAAATATATTGATTTTACTTATAAGCCGGAATATAGTATAATGATACCGCAATCACAAAAAGGAACAACCTGCCGAAAAAGGCAGGGAATGGAGGAATCATGGTCAAGGCAATCGTAGGAGCTAACTGGGGGGACGAGGGAAAAGGCAAGATCACCGATATGATGGCGCAGGAAGCAGATATTGTCGTGCGGTTTCAGGGCGGTGCAAACGCCGGGCATACAATCGTAAACAAGTATGGAAAATTTGCGCTGCATGCGCTTCCGTCAGGCGTGTTCAGCAGCCATATCACCAATATCATCGGTAATGGCGTGGCGCTGAATATCCCATTGCTGTTTCAGGAGGTACAGTCTGTCATAGACAGGAATGTGCCCGCACCGAAGCTGCTGGTGTCCGACAGGGCCCAGATTGTGATGCCCTATCATATTCTGTTTGATCAATATGAAGAGGAAAGACTGGGCGGTAAATCCTTCGGGTCCACAAAATCCGGCATTGCCCCGTTCTATTCCGATAAATATGCCAAGATTGGTTTCCAGGTGAGTGAACTTTTTGATCAGGAGAGACTGGCGGAAAAGGTAGAGCGGGTTTGTGAGACGAAGAATATACTGCTGGAACATTTGTATCATAAACCGCTGATAGATCCGAAGGAATTGCTGGCAGAACTGAAGGAATACAGGGATATGGTGGCGCCCTATGTCTGTGATGTGTCTTCTTTCCTGGATAGGGCCTTGAAGGAAGGAAAGACCGTGTTGCTGGAGGGGCAGCTGGGAACATTAAAGGATCCGGACCACGGCATTTATCCCATGGTTACCTCATCCTCCACTTTGGCGGCTTTCGGAGCCATCGGAGCGGGGCTGCCTCCCTATGAGATCAGACAGATTGTAACGGTGTGCAAAGCCTATTCTTCCGCGGTAGGAGCTGGAGCATTTGTGTCCGAGCTTTTTGGAGAGGAAGCGGAGGAACTGCGCCGCAGGGGCGGCGATGGCGGAGAGTACGGTGCTACGACCGGACGCCCCAGGCGTGTAGGCTGGTTTGACTGTGTGGCATCCCGGTACGGCTGTCGTCTGCAGGGGGCGACGGATGTGGCATTTACGGTATTGGATGTGCTTGGATATCTGGACGAAATTCCTGTCTGTGTGGGCTATGAGATCGACGGAGCAGTCACCACGGATTTTCCTGTGACCGGTAAACTGGAGAAGGCGACGCCGGTTCTGGAGACCCTGCCCGGGTGGAAGTGTGATATCCGGGGAATCCGCAGTTATGAAGAGCTGCCGGAAAACTGCCGAAAATACATTGAGTTTATTGAGAGCCGTATCGGATATCCCATTACCATGGTCAGCAATGGTCCGGGCAGAGAGGATATTATTTACAGAAAGTCACTGCTGGTACAGGATTAATGCATCAAATCCGGGAAGCTGTAATCATTCGGAGCGGAAAAGGGCATTGAGCCGGGAAGGATGGATAAGGCGATATGGTAGGAAATCTGGAATACTTTAAAGTGTTTTACTATACCGCAAAGACCGGCAGTGTCACTGCCGCTGCGAATGAATTAGCCATATCTCAGCCGGCCGTAAGCCAGTCTCTGAAGGCTTTGGAGCGGAGCCTGGGGGTTGCTCTTTTCAGGAGGGCTTCCAGAGGAGTCCGGCTGACCGGGGAGGGGCAGCTGCTCTACTCCTATGTGGAAAAAGGATATGAAGAGATCGAACGGGGGGTGGAAAAGGTGAAGCAGATGCTGAACCTGGAATTGGGGGAGGTACATATCGGTGCCAGCGACATGACACTGCGGTTTTACCTGCTTCCTTTTCTGGAGAAATTCCATGAGCAGTACCCGGGGATCAAAGTCAGCGTTGCCAATGCGCCTACACCGGAGACGCTGCGGCTGCTTCGGAGGGGGAAGATTGACTTTGGCGTGGTCAGCACTCCGTTTGAACAGGGAGAGGATATCTGCATGGAGCAGGTTCGAGAGATAGAAGATGTCTTCGTGGCCGGCAGAAGATTTACTTCTTATAAAAATCGTATGATGGATCTGCAGGAGCTGGAACAGCTGCCCATGATATTCCTGGAGGGAAATACCAGTACCAGGAGTTATATGAATGCATATCTGGCTGGAAACGGTGTGGAGCTTCAGCCGGAATTCGAGCTTTCCACCAGTGATATGATCATACAGTTTGCATTGCGGAACCTGGGGATTGGCTGTGTGGTGAGGGATTTTGCGGCAGAGGCACTGGAGTCCGGGCTGCTGTTTGAACTTAGATTTAATAAAATGATTCCCAAAAGGCAGATCTGTGTGGTAACCGGCCGTAAGGTTCCGTTCTCCGGCGCTGCCGGAAAATTGCTGAATATCATGAGTACCGGAGGGCTTCCCGAAATTTAAAAGTATGGTTGTTTTTAAAGCGTCGTGATACGGCGCTTTTATGATGAAAAATGAGATCCATTTTAAACCGGACCAGACAGAAATAGTTGAATCTGTAGGAAAAATATGTTAAAATGTGACCATATTCCAGGTCGGAAAGGGCCGGATGACCATATTCCAGGCAGGAAAAGGCCGGATGGCGGGAAACACATTAATAAAGGAAAGGATGTCGCAGATGGAACAGTATAAGCAGGAATTTATTGAATTCATGGTGGACAGCAAGGCATTGAAGTTCGGAGAATTTACACTGAAAAGCGGCAGGAAGTCCCCGTTTTTCATGAATGCAGGCGCTTATGAAACAGGCGGGCAGCTGAAAAAGCTGGGCGAGTATTATGCCAGGGCGATTCATGATAACTATGGGGACGATTTTGATGTACTGTTCGGACCTGCGTATAAAGGGATTCCCTTGAGTGTGGCGGCGGCGATTGCGTACAGCGAATTATACGGGCGGGAAGTGCGCTATTGTTCCAACCGTAAGGAAGTCAAGGATCACGGTGATACAGGGATTCTGCTGGGCAGCAAGCTTCAGGATGGCGACAAGGTGATAATCATTGAGGATGTGACGACCTCGGGCAAATCAATTGAGGAGACTTTCCCCATTATTATGGCTCAGGCCAGGGTAGAGATCCGGGGATTGATGGTTTCGCTGAACCGCATGGAGAAAGGCCCGGGCGGAAATGTGAGCGCGCTGGAGGAGATTCGGGCAAGCTATGGATTTGAGGCACACGCCATAATTACTATGGAGGATGTGGTGGAGTATTTGTATAACCGGCCTTATAAAGGGCAGATTTATATAGACGATGAATTGAAAGCTTCACTGGATGAATACTATAGTATATACGGAGCCTAATGGCAGAACAGAATAGCAGGAAGGGAGCAGTTTTATGGAGGAGAGAGTGTACAAGGTAATGAAGGGTGCGGGGACAACCAATATCGCCCTTGGCGTTATTACTCTGGTAGTGGGAGTGGTGACGGGAATTCTGCTGATCATCGCCGGGGCAAAGCTGATTGCCGGCAAATCCAAACTTTTATTTTAATGAGGAGAAACAGGGGCATTTCCTGAGGGGAGTGCCTTTTAGATTAAATATGGGAAAAAGAAAAGGTTATATTTTCACGGACAAGAAAGGTTCCAACCGCGCCAGAATGGCCGTAATCCTGGGACTCATCAGCCTGATTTCCCTGGGGGCAGCCGTGTTTGGGGCCTTCAGAAGCGGCGGGGCCGCCAGAAACAGCTACGGATTTACCGGACTGTTCGCTTTTCTCTATTCTATCACCGGGCTGGTATTGGGAATCGTGACAGCGGTGAACAAAAATTACTATAAACCGGTACCGGTGGCCGGGATATTGCTGAATGGGATGTCTCTGGCCTGTATCGGACTGATCTTGTACATGGGAGGATATCTGGGATGAATGATGCGGAAATCTTAAAGGAACGTTATGAGCTGGCGTTGGGAAGGATAGGGGAGATAGGCGGAGAACACTTCGGCAATGAGGAATTGGAGCGATATTTTGCCTTCTGCGCGGAATTTCTGCTGCTGATTGAAGATACCAGGCTGTTTCTGGAAGGGGGCGGTCTGCAGAGAGCTTCCCTGGAGGAGCTGAAAGCGCGGAATCACCGGCTCTATGGTGATATCCTGCCGGAGCAGTATGAGACAAGCTATGCCAATCCGGCTTATGCAGCGGCACGGCTTGGAGAAGAGTACGGAACGGAACTGTGTTTTCTATATACGGAACTGCGCAGCCTGATCGGTTTTGTCTATGAGGGAAAACTGGAAGAGCTGGTGATCCGGGCGGAGCTGTTTGTAGAGATTTATACGGCGTTTGCTTACGGAGCCGAAGAGGCCGAGATGCCGTCCGGGGAGGAGATCCGCAGGAAGCTGTACTGGTTTGTGAATGATTATACGGAGGATGCAGCAATGCGCAGAATCCGGGAGAGCGTATGTCCTGGGGCGTGCTTTGGGGCAAGGGTGATCCTGGAAAGTGATCTGTCGGATCTGAGATATCTGTATGCCTATGGGGAATATGTCAGCGACAGTGATCTGGAAACGGCCGGATTTCTGGCAGGTTTGCCGGAGGAGACCATTGCGGCTATGGCCGATACCTATACGGAAGGATATCGCATGGGATTCGAGGTGATGAACAAGGACTTGTCCAGGAAGGAGACAGTGGAGCTCTGCTATCATATCGGTTTTGAAAGAATGATGCGGCGTGCCGTTGAAAACTTTGCGAAATTAGGTTTAAAACCGGTGGTTCAGCGTTCCGCCTACAGTGTGCTGGACAACCGCGGTATGGGAAAGAGCGGGTTCCATGGTACCAATCCCAACCGGCAGTATGACTATGACCACAAAGATGACAGAGCACTATTCCTGGATCGGAATTACATGAACCGAAAGCTGGAGGCAAACCGTGCCGCCTATGAAACATACCGAAAGGAAGCCGCCGGATACGCAGGGCCTGCGGTGCTTGAGACATTTGGGGAGGCGGATTTTCATCCGGTTTCGAAGAAAGAGGCGCTTCAGCTTACCGGGGAGCAGAATCGTATCTGGGTGGAGTACCGTTCCAGGGCGGGAGAACTGCAGAGGGAATATATCCCCGAGGAGGAGCGAAGCTTTACCTGCATCGCGTTTCCCGTGCCGGAGATAGGACCTGTATTTCCGGAACTGTTCCGGGAGACCATCCGTATCAACACGCTGGATTATATGCTTTACCGCAGAGTACAGCAGAATCTGATCGATGTGCTGGATACGGCGGATTACTGTGAGATAAAGGGAGCGGGGGAGAACCGGACGGATCTGAAAATCAATCTGTACAAACTGGCAGACCCTGCCAAAGAGACGATATTTGAGAACTGCGTTGCGGATGTGAACATTCCGGTGGGTGAGGTATTCACTTCTCCGGTTCTGGAGGGAACAGAAGGGCTTCTTCATGTGAGCCGCGCCTTTTTGGCAGGCCTGGAATACAAAGATCTCACAATCTCCTTTGAAAACGGAATGGTACGGGAATATGACTGCCGTAATTTTGCCGCCCATGAAGAGAACAGGCGTTTTGTCTATGAGAATATCCTGGCCCGCCATGAGACCCTGCCTTTGGGAGAATTTGCCATAGGAACCAATACCACAGCCTATGTGGCGGCCAGGCGGCTGGGGGTGGAAGCAAAGCTGCCGGTATTGATCGGTGAGAAGATGGGGCCTCATTTTGCAGTGGGAGATACCTGCTATTCTCATTCGGAGGAAATCAAAATCTATAATCCTGATGGAAAGGAGATTGTAGCCAGATCCAATGCGGTGGCGGATTTGCGGGATACAAAACCGCTGGAAGCTTATTTTAACTGCCATACGGACATCACCATTCCCTATGATGAGCTGGCGGAGCTGACTGCGGTGCGGAAGGACGGAAGCCGGATTCCGGTGATAAAGGACGGCAGATTTGTGCTCCCGGGCTGTGAAGAATTGAATAAAGCCTTTGATGAGACATCTTTTGGAAAATAATTGTTGCACACAGTCCCGTAATCCGTTAAACTAAAGTGAAGAAGGAGTGCGGAAAAGATACGGAACGGGAGGATCCAGAACTGGAGATAGAAAGGAGATTATCATGGAAGAGAGAAAGAAACCGGATATGCCCAGGGTGGGTATCGTAATGGGCAGTGATTCCGATATGCCTGTGATGGCGAAAGCGGCGGATATCCTGGAGGAGCTGGGGATTTCCTACGAGATGGCTATCATCAGCGCACACAGGGAGCCGGATGTATTTTTTGAATATGCGAAGAAGGCGGAGGAAAAGGGATTTAAGGTGATCATTGCGGGTGCGGGCATGGCCGCTCATCTGCCGGGAATGTGCGCCGCGATCTTTCCCATGCCTGTCATCGGAATCCCCATGCATACTTCTTCTCTGGGAGGAAGAGATTCTCTGTATTCCATTGTGCAGATGCCTTCCGGCATTCCGGTGGCTACGGTGGCCATAGGCGGGGGAGCCAATGCAGGCCTTCTGGCGGCTAAGATTCTGGCGACTTCTGATCCGGAACTGCTGGGACGACTGAAAGACTACAGCGCCAGGTTAAAAGAGCAGGTGGAGCAGAAGGATTGCAGGCTGCAGAAGGAAGGCTATAAGGCATATCTGGAGAGTCAGAAAAAGGCCTGAGCATGGACACGGCCGAAAAATAAGCGTATTCGGCTGTTTTAAAGGTTCGCAGTCAGCTCCCGGGGAGCAGAAGGGGAACCGTATAAAGTGCGCATCGCAGCGTACAGACAGGAACGGAAGATGGATTATAAAAAAGCAGGTGTGGATATTGAAGCCGGATACAGATCCGTGGAACTGATGAAAGGATACGTAAAGGAAACCATGCGGCCCGAGGTGCTGGGCGGAATCGGCGGATTTTCGGGCGCCTTTTCGCTGGCTGCACTGAAAGGGATGGAGAATCCGGTGCTGCTGTCAGGCACGGACGGTGTGGGAACCAAGCTGAAACTGGCGTTCCTCATGGACAGGCATGACACGGTTGGGATCGATTGTGTGGCCATGTGCGTGAACGATGTGGCATGTGCGGGAGGAGAACCCCTGTTTTTCCTGGATTACATTGCCTGCGGCAGGAATATTCCAGAGAAGATCGCCGCCATCGTGAAGGGAGTTGCGGAAGGCTGCAGGATGGCAGGAGCTGCGCTGGTGGGCGGAGAGACGGCAGAGCATCCGGATCTGATGCCGGAGGAAGAGTATGATCTGGCAGGTTTCTCTGTGGGAGCGGCGGATAAAAAGGATCTGATCACAGGAGAACATATCAAAGAAGGCGACGTGCTCATCGGTATGGCGTCTTCAGGTGTACATTCTAACGGTTTTTCTCTGGTGCGCAAAGTATTCGAGATGACAAGGGAGAGTCTGGACACTTATTATGAAGAACTGGGAGCTACACTGGGCGATACTTTGCTGACTCCTACCAGGATTTATGTGAAGGCCCTGAAATCTATCAAAAACGCAGGTGTGACAGTCAAAGGAGCCAGTCATATCACGGGAGGCGGCTTCTATGAGAATATTCCCAGAATGCTTCCCGAGGGAATCCGTGCGGAAGTGAAGAAGGACAGCTTTGCGGTTCCCCCCATTTTCGGGCTGCTCCAGAAGAAGGGAGACATCGAGGAAAAGGTGATGTACAATACTTACAACATGGGTTTGGGTATGGTACTGGCCGTTTCGCCCGAAGATGCCGATATAACAATGGAAGCCATCAAAGGGGCGGGAGAGACTCCCTATAGGGTTGGTGTGTGCAAATCCGGTGAAAAGGGAGTGGACATATGTTGAGAATAGCGGTGTGTGTGTCCGGAGGCGGCACGAATCTGCAGGCAATTCTGGACAGCCTGGACAGCGGTGCCGTCACCAACACGGAAATGATAGCCGTCATCAGCAATAATCCGGGTGCCAGGGCGCTGGAGCGTGGAGCGGCCCGCGGGATTCCCGGGATTGTCATGTCCCCGAAGCAGTATCCGGACAGGGAAGCGTTCAATGAAGCGTTTACGGCAAAGATGTGTGAGCTGGCGCCGGACCTGGTGGTGCTGGCCGGATTTCTGGTGCGGATTCCGCCCCAGATGGTGGCTGCATTTTCCAACAGAATCGTGAACATCCATCCCTCTCTCATCCCGTCTTTCTGCGGAGTGGGGTATTATGGTCTGAAGGTACATGAGAAAGTGCTGGAGAGAGGGGTCAAGGTTACAGGGGCCACGGTACATTTTGTCAATGAGGGCATGGATGAAGGGCCCATTATAGCTCAGAAGGCGGTATATGTGGAAGAAGGAGATACTCCGGAGATTCTGCAGCGCAGGGTGATGGAGCAGGCGGAGTGGATTCTGCTTCCCAGGGCAATCGATGATATTGCCAACGGCAGAGTAAAAGTTGAAGGAGACAAGGTTGTCTTCTGCAGGAGCTGATGAAGTGAGAAGACCGTTTTCAGCCCTGGAAGAGCGGAGCGGGAATGATAAATTAAGAAGAGGTGACAGCATGAAGGTTTTGATCATAGGCGGCGGCGGGCGGGAGCACGCAATTGCAGTCAGCATGAAGAAAAGCAGCAGGGTGGAACAATTGTACTGCGTCCCCGGCAATGCGGGGATCGCTCAGATTGCGGAATGTGATCCATCCATCGGCGTCATGGAATTTGATAAAATCGTGGCGTATGGGAAGGAAAAAAAGGTGGATCTGGTCTTTGTGGCACCGGACGATCCCCTGGCGGCAGGCTTGGTGGATGTGTTGGAAGCGGAGGGATTCCGGGTATTTGGGCCCAGGAAAAATGCCGCCATTCTGGAAGGCAGCAAAGCGTTTTCCAAGGATCTGATGAAGAAATACGGGATTCCCACAGCCGCCTATGAGACCTTTGACGATCCGGGGAAGGCGCTTAACTATCTGGAGAGTGCCAAAATGCCGGTGGTACTGAAAGCGGACGGGCTGGCACTGGGGAAGGGTGTGCTGATCTGCAATACTCTGGAAGAGGCCCGTGCAGGCGTGAGAGAGATCATGGAGGATAAGCATTTCGGCAGCGCCGGAGATGTGCTGGTGGTGGAGGAATTTCTGACAGGCAGGGAAGTATCCGTGCTGGCTTTTGTGGACGGCAGGACGGTCAGAACCATGACTTCTGCCCAGGACCACAAACGTGCCTTGGACGGAGACCAGGGGCCGAATACAGGCGGTATGGGCTGCTTTTCTCCCAGTCCTTTCTACACGGAACAGGTGGATGCCTTCTGCCAGGAGCATATCTATCAGCCTACGGTGGATGCCATGGCGGCGGAGGGAAGGGAATTCAAAGGTGTTATTTTCTTCGGCCTGATGCTTACGCCGGAGGGACCGAAGGTGTTGGAGTACAATGCCAGATTCGGCGACCCGGAGGCCCAGGTGGTACTGTGTCGGATGAAGAACGACCTGTGTGATGTGGTGGATGCCTGCATTGACGGCACATTGGAGGGGATAGAGCTGGAATTTGAGGACAATGCTGCTGTCTGCGTGGTGCTTGCATCGGAAGGGTATCCGGTTTCGTATCAGAAAGGCTATGAGATCACAGGGCTGGAACGCTTTGAAGGACAGCAGGATTATGACTGCTTTCATGCGGGGAGTAAATTTGACGAAACAGGGCGCATTGTCACCGGCGGAGGACGTGTTCTGGGCGTGACGGCCAGAGGAAAGACTCTGAAGGAAGCCAGAGCGAGAGCATACGAGGCGGCAGAATGGGTGTCTTTTGAGAATAAGTATATGAGACATGATATCGGAAAGGCCATTGATGAGGCATAATCAGAATAATATAAGAGAATGGAGGTGTTGCCGGTGAACGGAATGGGTGCATTGGATATGTACCATATTCCGCGCGTATGCACGGAATGCGGCGGAGTTATGATATTTAAGGGAGTGGGAGAATATCATTGTGAAGAATGCGGAGCAGTGGATTATGACGATTACGGAAAAGTGAGAGGATATATAGAAGGACATAAGGGAGCCACTGCGGCACAGATCGAAGAGGCAGTTGGGGTGCCCCAGCGTACGATCAGACGTTTGCTTAAGGACGGCAGACTGGAAATTGCGGAAGGCTCCAAAGTATATATGCGCTGCGAACTTTGCGGTAAGCAGATCAGATCCGGACAGTACTGCCCTGACTGTGAGATTAAGGTTCACCGCACTCTTGAGGCGAAGCAGAGGGAGCTGTTGAACCAAAATACCCATGGTTTTGGCCTTGAGCAGCGGTCAGAAGAAGGGCAGAGGAGATTTACACGAGAGGAATAAAGGAATGAAAGGAAACCGAATGAAAAAAGCAGACATAAAATACAGGCTTCTGAAAGGCATGCTTGCATTGGTATTGGGACTGGGAATCTTTGCATGGGCAGCGGTTTCTGACAGTTTTGTCAGCTATGCGGAGTCACAGGCCAAGGTGACAGCTCCCAAGGGTGCCAATATCAGGAAAGAGGCCAGTACCTCCAGTGCGGCGGTGGGCGGTGCGGAGAACGGAAAAGTCCTGACAATCATCAGCCAGGTACAGGGCGGAGACGGCAAGACCTGGTATCAGGTAAAAAGCGGCGATATCACCGGTTATATCCGTTCCGACCTTGTGGAGGTTTTGGAAGGGAGTGTCCCTTCTGAAGGGGAAGAAGGCGGAGGGGGTACGACAATTCCCCCGGCAGAAGTGACTGCGGTAAATCCGGTCAGCGCCGCAGTATCCAGCGAGTCGGGCAAGATCCGTGACAATGCGTCTTCGGAAGGCCAGATTCTTGCGGAAGTTCCCGTAGATACTGCGCTTACGGTCACGGGACAGGCCACGGATGCGGACGGAAGAACCTGGTATCAGGTGAGTTGTCTTTCGGGAGAGGAACAGGTGAGTGGTTTCATCCGCTATGATTATGTGACGCTGGCGGGGGAACTGACACCCATGACAGAAAACCCGCCGGAACAGGATGTACCGGAACCTTCGCCGGAACCGGAGCCGGAGAAGAAACTGTTTGAGACCCTGATACAGGACAATGCGTGGCTGCTGGTGGACAACAGAGGAGACGAGCCCAAAGCCTATGAGATCCAGAAGCTGTTTGACGGTGTGACGAAGAATGGAGACCTGTTGAAAGAGAGTGAGAAAACAGTCAAGAATCAGAAGGTTATCATTATTATTCTGGTATTCCTGCTGGTAGCGGCCGCGGCAGGCATTGCATTTCTGGTCTTTAAGATCCGGGATATGATGGATTCCGCCTACTTTAATGAGGTGGAAAAGGAAACCATTCGAAAGCGGAAAGCAGCCCCGGCCAGAAGCGACCGTATGCAGGAAGGGGAGAGGCCGGCCTCCAGGCCTTCGGGAGCCAGACCCAATGGCTATGGTCAGCGCCCCGCCGGGCAGAGCCAGGGAGAGAGAGGGAGTTCCCAGGGCCAGCGTCCTGTTGGAAGCGGTCAGCGGCCGGCAGGTGCATCTCAAGGGCAGCGTCCGGCAGGTCAGCGGCCCGCAGGAACGGCGCAGGGGCCGGGACAGCGGCCTGCGGGGGCATCCCAGCGTCCCGCAGGAACCGTCCAGGGACAGCGTCCTGTCAGGGAAGGGCAGCCAAGACCGGCAGGATCTCAGGGGGTCAGAACGATGGCAACAGGGGCTGTTCAGGGACCCGGAAGCAGCCAGGGACCCAGACCTGTCGGAGCGCAGCAGGGGGCCAGGAGACCTGCAGGGGCATCCCAGGGGCCCAGGCCGGCGGATGCTTCCCAGAGAAACGGTGCACCTCAGAGCGGGCGTCCGGTAAGACAGGCCCCGTCCGGTGTCCAGAAACCCCAGCCCAGGAATTTTATGGCGGATGATGACGACGATTTTGAGCATGAGTTTTTAAATTACGATGAATAAGGAAAGCTACTTCAGGACAGGGAATATTCCGAAAGGGTACTCCCTGTTTATTTCTAAAAATGCTCTAAACTTTTCTCACATCAGTTGACAGTATTCTGCTGCTGATTTATGATTTAAACGAAACAAAGGCACAGCGGCGGATACGGAATCGGAACAGAGGTTAGAGGATATGATTCTTGAGATAGATTTTAATAGTGATGAGGCGATCTACCTTCAATTATGCAACCAGATCATTCTGGGAATTGCGGCCTCCCGTTTCCAGGAGGGGGATTCCCTTCCCAGCGTGCGCCAGCTTGCGGATACCATCGGCATCAATATGCATACGGTAAACAAGGCATATACAGTCTTAAAACAGGAAGGCTATGTGAGGGTGGACAGGAGAAGAGGGGCAGTGATCGCCATAGATGGGGATCGGATGCGCACCCGGGAGGAACTGAAGAAAGAGCTCCAGGTCATCCTGGCCAAAAGCAGCTGCAAAAACATATCAAAAGAGGAAATCTATGAATTAATGGAGGAAATTTACGAAGAGTTTGGAAATGCTCTGAATTAGGAAAAGATGATTTCGGAGAGCCTGATTGAGCAGAAAAGGGAATCGCCGCAGAGATAAAAGAGCGGCAGAATGAGAGGGAAATATATGCAGTCAAAATTTACGGACAAAGCACAGGAGGCATTGAATCATGCATCCAAATATGCTGGCCGTCTGAAACAGGGATATGTGGGAACGGAGCATATTCTTGCGGGGTTGCTGAAAGAACCGGAGGGTGTGGCACACCGGGTGCTTACGGACAACGGCGTGGAATTACAGCAGGTTGTGGATATGATTCAGGAGCTGATCGCCTTTGACGGCGGTGTGGGCCTGAAGGAGAGAGAAGGATATTCCCCCAGGGCGAAGCGGATCCTGGAAGAAGCGCACAGACAGGCAGCCCGGTTCGGCCAGAAAGAGACCGGTACCGAGCACATTCTGATGGCGATTATCAAGGAGGGGGAGAATGTGGCATTCCGTCTTCTGAATACTTTGGGCATCAATGTGCAGAAAGTCTATGCGGACACGCTGGTTGCCATAGGCCAGGATGCCAATCTGTACAAGGAGGACCTGGGAAGACGGGCGCCCGGAAGGGGAAGAGCTTCTGCGCTTGCCCAGTACAGCAAGGATCTGACTGCCATGGCAAGGGAGGGAAGGCTGGACCCGGTTATCGGACGGGAGGAGGAGATCAGCCGCCTGATTCAGATTTTAAGCCGACGGACCAAGAATAATCCATGCCTGATCGGGGAACCCGGTGTGGGCAAGACTGCAGTAGTAGAAGGGCTTGCCCAGCGGATCGTGGAGGGAAAAGTACCTTTTACCGTCAAGGAGAAACGCGTGCTTACCCTGGATCTGTCAGGTATGGTTGCGGGCAGCAAATACCGCGGAGAATTTGAGGAGCGGATCAAGAAAGTGATACGGGAAGTGGTGGAAGATGGGAATGTAATCTTGTTCCTGGACGAACTGCATACGCTGATCGGCGCAGGCGGGGCTGAGGGGGCCATTGATGCGTCCAATATCCTGAAACCTTCCCTGGCAAGGGGAGAACTGCAGCTGATCGGCGCCACCACCATAGTGGAATACCGTAAATATATCGAGCGGGATGCTGCGCTGGAGAGACGTTTTCAGCCTGTGAATGTGGAAGAACCCACCCAGGAAGAAGCGATCCGCATTCTGGAAGGTATCAGAGAGAAATATGAGGAGCACCACAAGGTAACCATAACATCGGAAGCCGTGGATGCGGCGGTGCGGCTGTCCAGTCGTTATATCAATGACAGGAATCTGCCGGATAAGGCCATTGACCTGATCGACGAAGCCGCTGCCAGCGCCAGACTGCGTGCCGTGGATCTGCCGGACAAGCAGAAGAGCCTGCTGGAGGAGATCAGAAAGATGGACCAGCAGATAGAGCGTTCCATCCGTATGGAGGCATTCTCTCAGGCAGTGGAGATCAAGCACAGCCAGGATGAACTGATGAAGAAGCTGCAGCGGATGAAAAAGCGCTCCGAGACACAGGATGGAGAGAGAAAGTATACCATCGGAGAGAATGAAATCGCGGAAGTGGTGGCCATGTGGACCAGAATCCCCGTGGCAAAGCTGGCGCAGAAGGAGAGCGAGCGGCTGCTGAAACTGGAGAGTATCCTGCATAAGAGAGTGATCGGCCAGGAAGAAGCGGTGACGGCGGTTGCCAAGGCCATGCGCAGAGGACGGGTAGGACTCAAGGATCCCAGGCGTCCCATCGGTTCCTTCCTGTTCCTGGGGCCTACGGGCGTGGGTAAGACAGAATTGTCCAAAGCCCTTGCGGAAGCCATGTTCGGGACCGAGGAAGCCATCATCCGTGTGGACATGTCGGAGTATATGGAGGGACACTCTGTGTCCAAGATGATCGGTTCACCGCCTGGTTATGTGGGGTTTGACGAAGGAGGGCAGCTTTCCGAAAAAGTACGGCGCAATCCTTATTCAGTGGTGCTGTTTGACGAGATCGAGAAGGCACACCCGGATGTGTTCAATATCCTGCTGCAGATCCTGGATGACGGACATATTACGGATTCCAAAGGCAGAAAGGTGAGCTTCAAGAATACCGTGCTGATCATGACTTCCAATGCGGGGGCACAGAGGATCGTGGATCCGAAGAATTTGGGGTTCGCGGCAGTGAGTGATGCAAAGCGGGATTACGAGAGAATGAAGACAGGCGTAATGGAGGAAGTAAAGCGCAGCTTCAAGCCGGAATTTATCAATCGAATTGATGATATTATTGTATTCCATCAGCTGAATCAGGAGAACATGAAAGCCATCGTAAGTCTTCTGGCTTCCAATCTGTACAAACGCTGTGAGTCCCAGATGGATATCCGCCTGAGCATGACGGCAGCTATGAAAGAATATCTGGTGGAAAAGTATTCCGATGCCAAGATGGGGGCCAGACCGCTGAAGCGGGCGATTCAGTCCGTGGTGGAGGATGCGTTGGCAGAGGAGATACTGCTGAAGAAAGTTCAGCCGGGCGACTCGGTATCTGTGGGCTATAAGAACGGGAAGGTCTGCTTTACGGTCAAATCCAGACAGGAAGAAAATGGCTCCAATGAAAAAAATTTGTAGAAAATAGCGGCATTTTATATTATACTGTAAAGAGGGAAGAAAATCCCGGGAAAGAATCACAGGGAACGAAGACAGGAGGGTATACAAATGGCAGTAGTGGAGGAATTGCTCCGGAGTGAGACGGACGGTGCGATCAGTTTCGGCAATCATAAACTGGCGAAGAAAGCCAAGGTGGAGGATTATCCCCATGCAGGGGATCTGCTGAAAGTGAAGACCTGCAGCGAGATCACCAAGCTGGAGAAGAACGGAATGTTTCTCTACGAATCCGTGCCGGGAACAAGTGTTCTGCATTTTGCGGAGAAAGAGGACGGCGTGGAGTTTATTGTGGAGGGCGATGAGGATGCTCAGATCACCATCGGCCTGACAGATGACAGGGCGTATGAAGTATTTGTGGATGGGAAAAGCATAGGAGCCATCAAGACGGGATTCGGCGGGAAACTGTCTCTGAGTGTGGAACTGGGCGCGGCGGATGAGGTTCCTGTGAAAGTGGTACAGATTTAGAATGGCAAAGGGTAAGAATACGACTGTTTTCTTCTGTCAGAGCTGCGGCTATGAGTCTTCCAAATGGATGGGACAATGCCCGGGATGCAGGGAGTGGAACACATTTGTGGAGGAGACCGTCAGCAAGACGCCTTCCGGAGGAGCTGTCCTGCGTTCTGACAGGCGCAGTGCTCCGGCGCCCACCGTTTTGTCTCAGGTGAAGGTGGGGGAGGAGTCCAGACTTTCCACAGGCATCGGGGAGCTGGACAGGGTTTTGGGGGGCGGTATCGTTCAGGGATCTCTGACGCTGGTAGGCGGAGACCCGGGAATCGGTAAGTCCACGCTGCTTCTGCAGGTATGCCGGAATCTTTCACATCAGGGCCACAATGTCCTGTATATTTCCGGGGAGGAATCTCTGGCACAGATCAAGATGCGTGCGGACAGGATCGGAGACTTTTCCGACAGGATGCTTCTGCTGTGTGAGACCAATCTGGCGGAGATTTCAGAGGTGATCCGCAGTCGGAAACCGGAAGCCGTGGTTATCGATTCCATTCAGACCATGTACAATGAGAATGTGTCCGCGGCGCCGGGCAGTGTCTCACAGGTGCGGGAATCCACCTCCAGCCTGCTGCAGCTTTCCAAGGGTTTCGGCGTGTCCGTCCTGATTGTGGGGCATGTGACCAAGGAGGGAACCGTGGCAGGTCCCAGGGTGCTGGAACATATGGTGGATGCGGTGCTGTATTTTGAAGGAGACAGGCATGCCTCCTACCGTATTCTCCGCGGCGTGAAGAATCGATTCGGATCCACCAATGAAATCGGAGTGTTTGAGATGCGGGAGCGCGGACTGACAGAGGTGCAGAATGCCTCCGAGTATATGCTCAACGGCAGACCCGAGAACGCCAGCGGTTCCGTGGTGGCATGTACCATGGAAGGGACCAGGCCCCTGCTGGTGGAGATACAGGCGCTGGTGTGCCGCAGCAATTTCGGCATTCCCCGCAGACAGGCCACCGGGACGGATTTCAACCGGATGAACCTTCTGATGGCAGTGCTGGAGAAACGTTCCGGTTTACAGCTTTCTGCCTGTGATGCCTATGTGAATATCACAGGTGGTATGAAGATCCTGGAGCCGGCCATTGATCTGGGCATGGTGATTGCAGTGCTGTCCAGTTTTCGGAATCGTGTCCTGAGCACCCGGCTGGCAGCATTCGGTGAGGTGGGTCTAAGCGGTGAAGTCAGGGGCGTGAGTATGGCGAAACAGCGTGTGGCGGAGGCGGAGCGTCTCGGGTTTGAGACCTGTATCCTGCCATGGGTATGTGCGGAAGAATGCCGCCGCAGTGCAAAGATCGAGATACTGGGTGTGCGGACGGTCCAGGACGTTATCGACAGGCTTTTTTAGACTTCATACTAATTTCCGGGAAACTCTGTGACGATATATAAAATAGACGGACTGAAAGAAATGACTGCGGAAAGATAGTGCAGAGAGAACAGGGAGGTGGATTATATGAGCATTAACATTCAGGCAAAACAGGATGTATCCTATTTATTTTCCAGTCTGGGCAGCGGAGCGGCAGGCGTGGCCGGCAGCAATTTTCTGTCAGACTATGCGAGTATCAAGAACGGCAGTTATCTGAAGCTGATGAAGGCCTACTACGGCAGCCGCAGTGATGCGGTCAGGTCCGCCATAGAGAAGAATGACAGCAGAAACACAGACAGGGCGGCGGCGCGGTCGAAGAATTCCGAAGAGACGAAGGCATACAATAAAGTTCAGACATCTTCTGACGCGCTGAAAGATGCGGCAGATGCCCTGATTACCACCGGGTCCAAGTCCGTATTTGCCAAGAAGGACGTGACCGTGAAGGATGAAAACGGCGTGGAGACTACGACGAAGGATTACGACAGAGAAGCAATTTACAAGGCAGTGAACAACTTTGTGACCAGCTATAATTCTGTGATCCAGGCGTCGGACAACACGGATAATGAGAATATCGCCCGCAGGACGGCCAACCTGATGAGCAATACATCGGCGAATCTGAAATCCCTGCTGGCGGTGGGAATCAGCGTCAATAAGGACGGAACCCTGGCGCTGGATAAAGAATCCTTTATGGATGCGGACATGTCCACGGCCAAGACACTGTTTAACGGAAACGGTTCCTATGCCTACCGTGTATCTGCCCAGGCATCCATGATCAATTATGCTGCGGATCATGAGGCAGGAAAAGGACGTTCCTATACCGCTTCCGGGACCTATGGAGCAAACGCCGGCAGCGGGAATCTTTTCAACAGCTGGCTGTAAGATAAAGGCTGGGAAAGCAGTACAAGAGAGCAGGAAAGGACATCTGCGGGCATGCGTGTGCAGGTCAGGCAGATGTCTTTTTTGTATGCGCAGACCCGTGCCGAGGCGATTCCGCGGCACATATTGGAAGTGCCGCAAAGGAATATAATTTGCGGCACTGAACCGGACGGATTGTTATAAAGGCGATATGGGATAATGACTGCTTGCTGACTGCTGGAATGACTCTTTTTCAAAGGCAGATTCCGGACTTTAGTCTGCTCATGTTTTCCCGTTTCAGATTCAGGTCGGGATGAACATATTTATTCATGGTAATGCTGGTGTTGGAATGTCCCAGAATCTCACTTAAGGTTTTGATGTCGAATCCGACTTCCACGCAGCGGGTGGCAAAGGTATGGCGGAGCGTATGAAAATGGACTTCATGGATACTGCACTCTTTCAGATATCCCTTCAGGCGGCGCTGAAGCTTTCTCGGATCCATACACTGTCCGGTGCCGGTGAGGACATAGGAATCCGGGGGATGGGGGGCGAAGTATTCACACAGTGCTTCGATATCGGGCATCAGCGGGATCGCCCGACGGGAACTGTCTGTTTTGGGACTTCCCACCACAAGGGCGGTTTTGGAATTTGCCACAGGTTCTCTGCGCTGAATCCGCTGTACGGTGTGGCTGATGGAGATGGTTGCAGTTCTGACGGAGATATCGCTCCATTTCAGGGCACATATTTCTCCGATCCGCATTCCCGTGCGCAATGCAATGTATACTCCGAACTTACACAGGTCCATCTCTCTGGCAAGACATTCCAGCAGTGCGGATTCTTCCTCCTTCTCCAGTACCCGCACTGTCTTCCGGGGATCTTTGGGATACGTGATTTCCGGTGCCGGCAGCACCTGCCCGGTTCTTTTCTCTATATAGGAAAAAACGGAATGAAACAGTGTAAGCTGGTCACGAACCGTTTTTGGGGAAAGCTTTTTATCATGAAGCAGTATCTGTGCAAATTCATCCACCATTTCTGACGTGATTTCTTCGGGTGCTTTTTCCCCGAAATAGGGCTTGAGGTGGTTAGCCATATCCGTCCTGTATTTTGCATAACTGGAAGCTTTCAGGCGCGTATGGTTTGTGGCCAGCCAACTGTCGCAATAATGTGCGAAGCATCCCGGTCGGTGGTTTCCGGGACATGTGCCGGCATGTAGTTTTTTGCGGGCGTTATCTGCTTTGTCTCTGGCTTCCTCATATGTTCTGGCATAACAGAAACCATAGATCAGCCTGCCGGTGCTGTCTCTTCCCTTCACATAACGGGCCTCGTAGCGTCCGTCTTTTCTTAAATGCACATTGTCTCTTTTTGCCATAATTTTGGCGCCTCCTCTTTTGGTAGTTTGGTTACTGTCTGATTCTTACCGCAACCGTAACGGTATCTTTTTAGTTTACAGAAGAATGTGCATTTTGTGTTGCAAAGCCATCAGAAACCGAGTATAATATAACCAGCTGAAAGTGCCGCAAAGTATATTCCTTTGCGTCATTTTCCGGACGTTTTTATGTCCGGGGAGGAAAAAGATGGAGCAAAATGCAGGAAGAATCTACTACAGCCATAACATTGTAAACCTGTGTATTGATACATATACTGCTAAGATGCAGTGCGGTAAGCTCTGGTGTCAGTATAGGGAGGTACCGGTGACCTTTACCTCATTGATCGAAGCGCTGAGATGGATGGAGGATCTGTACGATACGCTCCGGTATCCCCAGGCCGCTGCACGGACACGCAGTTTCTGCGGTGGGGGGAGCGGAGGCATGATTTCGTTAGAAGCGGATACGGATGAGGCCGGCGCTGCATCGGCAGAGGAATACGACCACGGAAGGGCGGGTATTTTGGCAGGCGACGGCAGAGGAGATCTGTCTGTCCGCAGAAGGCACGGAAGGGAAATTACGGTTGGCGGTACGGAAGCCTTGGAAAGGGTAATCAGTCACCGGGGAGAGGCGGCGACTTTTCTCATCAGAGTACAATACAGGCAGAATTCCAGCTGGCAGGGAGAGGTGGTATGGGCGGATCAGGGAAGGCGGCAGTACTTCAACAGCGTCCTGGATCTGATTCGGCTGATAGACGGTGCACTGGAAGGAACGGAAGGCATATCGCTGGCAAGCTAAGAATAGGGGGATACCGGGGAGCGGCATGGGGATGAGGTAAGCCGTTCCGACGGCACATATTATAATGGAAGAAACAAAATTCATACATTTCGATCTGCTGGGTTCGTTCTCCTGTCGGGAGGCATCGGGAGGAGAGGAAACAAAAAATGCGGCAGCGGGCAAGAAGGCCCAGTCTTTTCTACAGTATCTGATTGTCAATCACAGCAGACATATTTCTGCGGAAGAACTGATCGGCCGCTTTTGGGCGGACCAGAGCAGTGATCCGGCCAATTCTCTGAAAAATATGGTTTATAAGTGCAGGAACATGCTGAAATCCATGTTTCCGGATGGAGGGAATCTCATCGCCACATTGCCGGGGTGCTATACCTGGAATTCGACGGTTCAGCTGGAGCTGGACTCGGAACAGTTTGAACAGGCCTGCCTGGATGCCAGAAAGCATTCCGGAGGGGCCTATCTGGACAGTCTGCTGAAGGCAATCGCTCTGTACAAGGGAGATTTCCTGGCGGGAAATGACAGTGACTGGGTACTTCCGCTGCGGCGGTATTACCAGACCCTGTACCTGGATGTGTGTAAGATGACGCTGCCGCTGCTCCAGGAACAGGAGCGCTGGACAGAGATGATCAACATCTGTGAACAGGCAGCAGGGGTGGATTTCAGTGCGGATACCTTTATCGTATATCAGATGCAGGCCCTGATCGCAATGGGGCACCCGGAACGGGCAGTTTCCGCATATCAGACCTTTCGGGAGCTGCTGTGGCAGGAATTTGAGATCGATCCCGGGGAACAGATCGAGCAGATCCATATGCTGGCAGACAGTATGTGCCAGAATAACGGAGGCAATCAGGATATTCTGAAGCTGGTTGCGGAGATCGAGCTGGACACCAGGGCTTTCTTCTGCACATTTGGGGTGTTTCAGAGCATTGTCGCTTTGGAGAGGAGGCATCTGGCCCGTTCCGGATCCAGTTCCTCCATCGCTATCGTCAGTCTGGGCCACATGGTGACGCCTACCACAGACGCCAGAAGGCTGGAACGGGTCCTGCTGGAAGGACTGCGGACGGGAGACCCGGTGGCCAGGCTGGATGCAGGGTCCTATATTCTGATGCTCACCGGCGCTACGGTGGAAAATGCATGGCTGGTCATGGACCGGCTGGACCGCACATTTCATAAGGTATATTCTCATTCCAAAGCCAGTATATCTTTCCGGGTAGTGTCTCTGGAGCCGGGAGTCCCTCCGATTTCGGAGGAAACGGAACTTCTGTAAAAATAACTGTCGATTCTCCGGCAAAAATAACCGGATGATGACCTTGAGCTGTTATAGTAGGATTGTAAACAAGAGGAAGAGGTGGCTATGAGATGATGCTTCGGGAGAAGATGTTTCCCTGCCAGAGCCGGGAAGCGGTGATTACGGTACAAAATTATCATAACGGCATTATGGACGGCTATCTGCAGCACCCCAGGCTGGCGCACAGAGAAAAGGTAGAGAGTCTTTCACAGATGATTCTGCTCCTGAACAGCCTGATCGACATGGAGGATTGTCCGAATCCATCCCTGCCGCTGGTGCCTTCCGACTGCACGGGAACAGGTAAGGCCTGCGTCTTCCGGATTCAGATTTTGTTTCGGGAGCATTATACCTGGCAGGGCAGATTGATTTGGCAGGCAGAGAATATGGAAATTGTCTTTCACAGCGCGATTGAACTGATTCAATTGCTGGATGAGATACTGGGAGAGTAGAGGTATATTTCCGGGCAATTCAGTTCCCGGGGGACAGGAAAGCGGAGAGAAGAAAAGAGCGTTCCGGAAGTGAGGCTTGGCATGACAGAGAAGGAATTACGAAAATTACATCGGCACGATCTCCTGGAACTGCTGGTAGAGCAGAGCAGAGAGGCGGCGAGACTGAATACGGCACTGAAGGAAATAGAAGAAGAGCTGTCAGGCATCGGGGAGAGCAATGAACGCCTGAAGGAAAAGCTGGACGAGAAGGACGAACTGATCGGGAAACTGAAGGGGCGTCTGGACGAGAAAGACAGGGAACTGGCAGAAAATACCGCCGGTACGGAAGAGCAGCTGACCAATCTGAAAGCGAAGCTGAATGAGAAGGACGCGCTGATTGAAAAGCTGAAAAGCCGTCTGGATGAGAAAGACCGGAGGCTGTCAGAGGAAGCCGCTGCTGCGGAAGAGAATTTCAGCCGCCTTAAGTGTAAACTGGATGAGAAAGATGAACTGATCGGGAAGCAGAGAGAGCAGCTGGCCCGCAGGGAAGAGAGGATAGAGAAGCTGGAGGCAGAGACAGAGCGGCTTAAGAATCATCAATGGAAAGACCTGAAGGACAGCGGCCTTCCGCCGGAACTTCTCACCGGGCTGAAGGCATTATTATGAGAGCACAGGGCAGTAACCCTGACGGAAAATCAGATGATACAGAGGTTTGCACATGAGTGAGGAGAAAAAAAGAGAGCTGCCGGATTTGGAATTGCTGGAAGCGGAGCTGGAGAGAGAACGGTACAGGAAGCGATATGGGAACGTTCTCAGGAGCACGGCATTTTCTCTGGTGGTGGTTGCGGCGGCTGCAGTATTGATCGCGGTGCTGCTGCTTCCGGTGCTTCAGATCAGCGGGACCTCCATGACGGATTCCCTTCAGGATGAAGACATCGTGGTGGCGCTGAACAGTTCGGGATATGAGACAGGTGATATCATCGCCTTTTATTATAACAACAACATTCTGGTAAAACGGGTGATTGCCGCCGCAGGGGACTGGGTAGATATTGACAAGGACGGAAATGTCTATGTAAACGACGAACTGCTGGAGGAACCCTATGTAACAGACAAAGCCCTGGGGGACTGCAATATTACATTACCCTACCAGGTGCCGGACGGAAGATGCTTTGTGATGGGAGATCACAGAGCGACCAGCATAGACAGCCGGAATACGGCGGTGGGATGTGTCAGCAATGATATGGTGATCGGGAAGATATTGGTCCGGGTCTGGCCATTGGAAGGATTCGGGATCGTGAAGTGATATGGGATCGGTAGAAGGAAGGAGACGGCATTATGAGAGTTGATTTTTTATCACAGGCGGGAAAGCTCTTGAAGAAGCAGAAACAGTACAGACATCAGCTGGTGGTTTTCCTGTGCCTGGCTGTGATAGTTACTTTCGGCACGGTGACGGCGCTGAAGCTGTACGGTCAGGCCATGACCCACAAGAGAGAAGTGTTTGACTGTCAGTACGAAGTGCATGAACATACGGATGAATGCTATGAACAGGATGAGGAAGGCAACCTGGGCACGGAGCCTGTATGCGGGTATGCGGAGTATGCAGTTCACGTACATAACGATCTGTGTTATGACGGAGACGGCAACCTGGTCTGCAGTCTGGAGGAGCATGAACTCCATGAGCACACGGAAGAGTGTTATGAGACTGAGATGGTGCTGATCTGTGAGGAAGAGGCGGTTTCTCCCGGGGAGGAGACGCCTGCGGAGGGGGAAGCGTCTCCGGACAGCGAAGCGGTTTCTTCCGAAGAGACCGCACCTGTCAGTGAAGAATCCGTTCCGGAGAGTGAGACTCTTCCTTCGGAAGAGGGGACACCTGCCGAGGGTGAGCCGGCTGCGGAGAGCGAAGCCGTTCCTTCTCTAATCTGCGGGAAGGAAGCGCACATACATGATGAGAACTGCTTCGAAGATGCGGTTCTCTGCGGATTTGCCGAGGAGCATGTCCATGAAGAAGGCTGTCTCACCCGGACCTTTTCCTGCAGTATGGAAGAACATGCGCATGGGGAAGGCTGCACAGATGCAGACGGCAATCTGATCTGCGGACTGGAAGAGCACGGACATATTGTGGGATGTTTCGATATCAACGGAAATGTCATCTGCCTGAAAGAGATTCATGTACATGAGGACGCCTGCAGGGACGGAGACGGCAATCCGATCTGCGGACTGGAAGAGCATCTGGAGCATATCCAGGGCTGCTATCTCCAGGAGTATACCTGCGGAAAAGAAGTGCATATCCACGAGGAAAACTGCCGCGGGCAGAATCAGATCTGCGGACTGGAAGAGCACGAACATGCAGAAGAATGTTACACACTGGTCACAGCGGAAGAAGGAGCTGACGGACTGACAGCGCCGGAAGATAGCGCAGTGCCTGCCGATGCGGAAAGCAGTGCACCTGCAGAAGAGAGCAGTGAAGCGCCGGAGGAAAGTGCAGAACCTCAGGATACAGAGAGCAGTGAAGTTCCGGAAGAAAGTATAACGGGCCATGTCCATACGGATGCCTGCTATGAGGAAGTGACCAGGCTGGCATGTGGAGAACTGGAACTCCACATCCATGACGACAGCTGTTATGATGAGGAATGCTTCGACGAGGAAGGCAATCTGATCGAAGGCAGTGTAAGATCCTGCGGGATGATCCAGCTGGAAGAGCATGTGCATACAGTTGATTGCTTCAAAACCGTAGAACTGACGCCGGAAGAGGTGGCGGCATTGGAACAGGGGGCGAAGCTGCATATTCACCAGGATGACTGTGTAGATGAAGAAGGCAATCTGATCTGCGGCCATGACGCCACACATATTCATCTGCCGGAATGCTATGACGACACAGGAGAGCTGATCTGCGGGTATGGAACCTCCTCCCATGTACATGAAGAGAAATGCTATGACGAAGAGGGCAGCCTGATCTGCGGCTATGAGACGGCGAAGCATCCTCATAATGAGAGCTGTTACGATGGGGAAGGCAATCTGCTGTGCGGCTATGAGACGGCAGACCATGTGCATGAAGAGAGCTGTTATGATGAAGATGGAAATGTAGTCTGCGGATATGAGGCATCGGCTCATGTACATGAAGAGAGCTGTTATGACGCAGAAGGAAACCTGCTCTGCGGGTATGAGACGGCGAAGCATGTACACGAGGAGAGCTGTTATGACGCAGAAGGAAATTTCATCTGCGGTTATAATGAAGACGGTACGGCTGCATTGGCACTCTACTGCGACGAGAGCGTCCATACTCATGACGAGAGCTGCTATGATGAAGAACAGAACCTGGTCTGCGGGAAAGCAGAATTTGCGGTTCATACACATACAAACAATTGTTATAACGTGGATGGTATGCTGATCTGTCCTCTGGCTGAAATAGAGGCACATGTCCATACTGAAGAGTGCTACTCCAGGGAAATGGGAGAGGAAGGGGAGACCGCGGGAGAAGAATCAGAGGAAGGCGAGACTGCCGGAGAAGAATCAGAGGAAGGGGAGACCGCCGGAGGAGAATCAGAGGAAGGCGAGACCGCCGGACAGGAATCAGAGGAAGGCGAGACCGCCGGACAGGAATCAGAGGAAGGCAGGACTGCAGAAGGGGCTGACAGCCAAGCAGAGCTCTTATGCGGCAAAGAAGAATTGGAGCTTCATACGCATACAGAAGACTGCAGTGACGAGAATGGGGTACTTGTCTGCGGACAGATAGAGATATTGGAGCATGTTCACAGCGATGCATGTAAGGTATCCAATGAACCGATTACCAAGACTTTCCAGGGCGAGAGCTTTACCGTTACAGCCGTTTATAAGACGGATGCCCGGATTCCGGAAGAGGCGGAGCTGATTGCGGAGCAGATTACCGAGGAGAGCGATGAAGAGCATTATGCAAAACGTGAAGCCGAGTATCAGGAAGCTCTGGGAGATGACAAGGCTACCATGCGTGCCCTGATGAAGATAGGTTTCTACGTAAACGGTGAGGAAGTGGAGCCCGAAACCCCGGTTACCGTTACCATACAGTTCCTTGATGAGAATGGCCTCACAGAGGGTAAGCCGATTACAGTCATCCACTTTGCGGAGGAAGGCACGGAGCTGCTGGAAGGCAGCGAGGTGGAGAACGGCAGTACCACCTTTGAGATGGAAAGTTTCTCGGAGATTGCTGTCGGGTATGGCGTGGAGAATGTGAAGGTTCCGGTGAAGGAGGAACTGAAATATGAGACGGATGAAATGCAGATTACGTTTCATATAGAAGGTGAAATCAATGTACCCATCGGAGATACGGAAGCGGAGGAAGAGACAGGTACGGAGGGTGAAGCAGCCGTACCTGGCGAATCTGCGGAAGGCGGAATGGAAGCGGATGGTGCCGGGAATGACACCGCGGCGGAGGAGGCTGAAGCAGGGACGGTGGATGTGGGGCTTCCGGAAGAAAGTGAAAGCGTCCAATCGGAGACTGGCGGTGACGATGAAGCGGACAGTATGATTTCGGAGGATGGAGTTTCTGTAGAAATTGAAAACAGCGCTTTGGATAAGAAACTGGAATTTCGGGTTGACCCTTTGGGTGAGGATGCGGAAGTATATGCCAGGGCGGCGGCAGTGTATGCAGATGGAGCGGATGCGTCTGACGACCAGCTGTTTCTGCAGGTATTGTCTTACAAGGTCATGTATGACGGTAAGAAACTGGATTTGTCTGACTGTATTGTGACTGCTGAAGTAAGGCCGAGCGAGGCGCTGGTGGAATATGCGGAGACGGCTGTTGATCCGATGACATTGGAATTGGGCGGCGGAGAGCCGATAGCGGATGACGTGGAAGTGAAGCCGGAGGTAGTGATCACTGCGGTAGAGTTGGCAGAGGATGACGCACAGGGTGAGATTACCGATGCTATGGTGGTGAGTGAAGAAACATTGGCGGCGCCGATGCTGCTGACCCTGAATCAAAAAGAAGCGGTTGTTGCCTTTGCGGGAACGAGTCAGGCAAACCCTGAATTTATGGTACAGTATTATGCATATTTAAATATGACTGTCTTGGGGGATGCTGCTCCGGCAGACAGTAAGGTGAATGGGGCACTGGAGGTGATTGATACATCAAGAAAAGGTAATGGGAAACCAGAAGATTCAGAGCTGAAAGGGGTTTTGCCTGCAAATGGTGTTACACCGAAGACAACGAATATATTTTTGGTGCAGACAGAGGATTCAGTTTCTTCTGGGAATGGTAATACGCAGTTTAGACATAAAGTCGCATCAAAAAAGGAGTTAACAGAAGTTTATGCAGAAGGAGATGTACAAGGCAATTCATATCATTATGTGACGGCGCCGGGATTGTCATATTTCGATAAGCTTGCAGATAATGGAAACTATGATCTTGCACAAATATGGATATTGAAGCCTGATGGTGACCGTAATAGTAAAGAGGAGCAGGATTGGTTTGTCTATACCTTTTGCGGTTCTAAGGAGGATGAATGTCAAAACGGTAAGGAGGGTTATGTTCATACACCCGACGGAAACCTGCGAAAGTTACATTTTACTAATAAGCAGGAGACATCAGAGGCCATTACGGAGGAAGACCTGTTTATAAAAATTGAAAACGGTACGGTTATCCGGTTGGTATATGATACAAGCGAGAAAACGGAATCTAATACCACACAGTTTTATGATTATGATATTTCCGATGGAAATGTTTATCGTTCGGCGTCAGCAGCAGCGGGAAATACGGTTTCACGAGGGGACAATAAAGCAGTTCCTACAGGAAAAAACTGGTATATGTACACCGAAAAACAGGGAATAAACAGTGATAAAAACTATAGTGGGAAGAGCGGGACACATTTTGCTTTCGGAAATGGAAATACGAAAACTACACTGGGATATGAAGTCTGGGAGAATAACGGGTACAAGAATGAATTAAATCAGGGTAATTCCCATTTTAGAAAGGAGAATAATAAATGGGTAGGTAATTATAAGGGTCTTACATTCAGTCTGGCGAAGTCACTGAAAAGGGATGGCACAATCCGGTATAATGACGGTGTTGCAGTTCCTGATCTGTTTAATGAGTCAGGCCAGCCAACAGGAAAAACTACTTATAGCGATGGCAGCATCAGTTTTATCCGGGAAGGCGACACATACACAATGACGTCGGTTTTTGTGGATGGCAGCACGCTTAGTTATCTGGACAGGTTTAACCATCCTGCGAAATACACGATTTGGACGAATAATTTTTGGCCCATGGATAGGGTGGGAAGTGCAGGCAGCACAAAGCACGATTTAATGTTTGGTATCAATAATACAAATACGACAACTTTTGCAACGCAAGCGTATTGGAACAGTTCGCCATATAAAACAGAGAAAAAGACAACTGAGAATACGCCACTTGCTGATGACTACACAAACCATAATCCTTATTTTGGAATGTATTATACGGTTGATTTTGAACTTACCGCAGATTATGTCGGACCATTAGAGTATCTTTTCTATGGTGATGATGATATGTGGGTATTTCTCAGTAAGACGGATCAAATTAATGGAAATATAACGGAAGAGGGTAAGCTTATATGTGATATCGGGGGTGTACACAGCTCGGTCGGAGAGTATGTGAATCTGTGGGACTGGATTCGAAAGGGAGATACGGGTTCATACAGGCTTTCGTTTTTCTACACGGAGCGAGGTGCTTCTGGTTCTTCCTGTTGGATGCAGTTTACACTTCCGTCAGTATCATTTTCCACACCTGAACGGTCTACAGGTAATTTACGGGTAGACAAGAAGGTGACGGGAACTGAGAATGATGATTTATTTGGCTTTGAGGTTGTTTTTAAAGATAAGAACGGAGTCCAATTAAAGGACAATTATTCCTATAGTCGTTATAAAATTGTTGATGGAGAAACAGTAAAGATTAAGGATGATGTTCTGATTTGGGACGGCGGAAGCTTTGAATTGAAAGCAGGAGAGTATGTTGAAATTAATTTCCTGCCAGTCGGAACACAATATGAAATAACGGAAATTGGCCCTGTTCTTACAGAGAAAGTAACGAATCCTGAAACCGGGGAGATCGAAATACAACCTAAACGTGATGAAAATGGGAAGTATATTCGAGATGAGACTGCAGATCATTATCTTGCAAGTGCTACCGGAGGGGCAAACTCATCAATTGAGGGGGCGGTTCCGGGGGATAAAAGAATTGTAAAGGGGACTATCACGAGTGCACAGTCCCAATATACGATTCAGTATACAAATGCTTATGCATTCACACTTCCCGAAACCGGCGGCACCGGCACAATCCTATATACAATGGCAGGCGGCATGATAGTTTTATTTGGCGCAGGCTTTCTGTATAGAAAAAAATTCAGAGAAAGGAGGGGGTGAGAGGGATTTATCCTCTTGAATCTGAAAAAAGCAACAGACAATTTGTGGGAGCTTTCCCACATAGCTTCAAACAAGTAAAAATAAAAGAAGAAAAGGAGATTAAAAGTATGAAGCGTATGAAGAAAATTGTCAGTCTTGTACTGGCAGTGATTATGGCATTAGCCATGACGACGACGGCGTTTGCTGCGGATAATAATTCGTACAAAATTACAGTTAATCAAAACGCAGCAGATCAATCAGTGCATAGCTACGAGGCGTACCAGGTATTTGCAGGTGACATTGCTTTGGTAGAGGGAAACAAGGTACTCTCCAATATTATCTGGGGTTCTGGAGTGAACGGTAATGAGGTATTGAATGCATTAAAGAGCGAGTCGGCTTTTATCGTAGGTGAAGGTGAGAACGCAAAGAATGTATTTGCTGATTGTACTACAGCTGCGCAGGTAGCGGAAGTGTTAGGCAACAAGGAAATATTTAAGTCCAGTTCAATTAACGAGTCAACACTGACGGATACATTTGCAAGAATAGTAGAAGATCATTTAACGACAACAGTTGCAGGAAGCGAAACAGGAACGGGAAATGTTGAAATCGAGGTGACAGGTGCAGGTTATTACCTGATTAAAGATCAAGATGGTAGTGTTGAAAATGACAGTGCATACAGCAGATTTATGCTGGAAGTTGTTGGTAACGCTCAGGCAACTGTAAAATCCGATGTTCCAACTGGCACAAAGCAGATTTTCTTAAACGGTCAGGATGCGTTTAATGCAGATGGTGTCTATGACCCGAGTGGTAATAAGGGGCTTGCAGAATCAAATAATGCAGGAGTAGGAGATCATGTTTTATTCCAGATTGACAGCAAGGTTCCGAATTATACAGGATATGATTATTACTATTTCTACATGACTGATACAATGGATCAGGGATTAACTTTTGATGGCCCCAGTTCCGTAAAGGTTACTGTAGATGGTAAGGAAGTGAAGCCTGTTGAAAGCATTACGACAGCAGAGGATGGAACCGTGAGTGTGACACCCGAAGATGCAGCTTATAATGTGTATGTAGAAGCGGATGCAGCAGGTGCTACGTTTAAGCTTGCATTCCTTAATATCAAGGACTATGAGATTGGTAAAGACATTGTAGTAACATATTCTGCAACCATTAATGAGAAGGCAGTAATCGGAAACATTGGTAATAAGAATACATGGTCACTATCGTATTCCAAGAATCCCAATGAAGATTATGGTGGAACGGTAGATCAAACAAAACCTGGGTTACCTTTAGACGAGAATGATGTTACATTAGGAGAAACTCCTGACGATATAACAATCACTTATCTTACTGAGCTGGATATCACAAAGTACGGAACAGATAGTTCAACTGTGGGTAAGCATCTTTTGGCAGGAGCAGAGTTTAGATTAGAGGGAACATCTAAACAGGTAGTTGCAAATCAGGTTGATTACTTTAGAAAAGCTACAGCTGAAGAGATAAAAGATGAAGCTATAACTAAGTACTGGAAGTTACTGGGAGAAGACGAGAACAACACGTATGCAGACGGATTGTATACCAGTACTCCTCCTACAGGCACTGAATATGTTGAAATTGGTGTAGGTACAGAGGATACTACAACTGGTTATATCCTGAAAGATGGCAAGTATGTAGTTCCTGCTGACACAGCAGAGTATGTAGGGGAAACTCTTTACAAACTTGTCAAAGGTACTGCAGAAGATTATGCAGATGTAAATACCCAGTATGTAAAGGATAGCAAAACCGAAATAACACTGGTTGATACGAATGTCTCCATTGAGAAGATCACAGGCGAGGATGGATTTATCACTTTCCGTGGTCTGGGGGCAGGCACCTATACTTTGACGGAGACAGTGACACCGGATGGATACAACACACTTGAACCGATTACAATTGTTATCGATTTTAAGGCTCCTGATTCTGTAATTACAGGCGAAGAAACATGTATATGGACGATGACAGGTACAAATGCAGATGGATCTTCATTGACAATTACAAACAATAATATGGGTATTTTTGGAGCAGAGATCCTGAACCAGTCCGGTTCCCTCCTTCCTTCTACCGGTGGCATCGGTACTACGATCTTCTACGTAGTAGGTGCAGTTCTGGTAATCGGAGCCGGCATCCTTCTGGTAGCAAAGAAACGTATGAGCGATCGCTAATCAGGATCGACGTGAAATACGGAAGTACATTTGAGTAATAACAAGCCTCAGGGACGGCAGATTCCGTTCCCTGGGGATGCCGCACAGACTGACACCTTCACGCGGTGTGCGGTGAGCAACGGATCAGGCATAAACATATATTCCGGTCCGGCAGACGTCAGTAAGCAGCCTATGGCTGCGGTATCAATTCACAGTGGGGAAACCTATGAAGAAGAAAGAAACCGTGAAAAAGAAGGGGAAGAGAAAAAAGAGAGGCCCTTCGATTTCAACAATTATTTTATTCATTATATTGTTCACAGGCGTGGGGGTTTTATTATACCCATCTGTCAGTGACTGGTGGAATTCCATGCATGCCACGCGGGCAATTGCAGGTTATGTGACGGCAGTGGAAGATTTGTCCGCACAGGAAAAGGAAGATGCCATCAAAGCCGCAGAGGCATACAATGCATCCCTGCTGAACGGTGTTGATTTCGATCTTACCGAGGAGGAGTACGCGGAATATGAGGAGATGCTGAATATCGGCGGAACCGGCATCATGGGATATGTACAGATATCTGCCATCGGTGTAAATCTTCCGGTTTATCACAGCGTGGATGAGAGTGTGCTGCAGATTGCAGTGGGACATATACCGGGGTCTTCCCTTCCTGTGGGAGGTGAGCGCTCACATTGTGTGTTATCCGGTCATCGGGGACTGCCCAGTGCAAAATTGTTTTCCGATCTGGACCGGATGGTGGAAGGTGATATTTTTACACTCAATGTTATGGGGCAGACCATTACGTATATGGTGGATCAGATCCGCATCGTTCTGCCGGAAGAGACAAAGGACCTTGCCATTCAGCCAGGGAGAGATTATTGTACATTAGTTACCTGTACTCCTTACGGCGTGAATACGCACCGTATGCTGGTACGGGGAAAACGGATTGAAAACATTGCCGGTGAAGTAGTTGTGGTGGCAGAGGCGGTCCGAATTCCTAATTATGTGGTGATCCCCGCAGTGGGTATTCCCCTCCTGTTCGTGACACTGACCATTACGCTGATTGTCAGCAGTGTAAAAGGACATAGGATGACCAAAAAGGAAATCCTGGAGGAGCTTCGGAAAACGGATTCCGGGGAGGAAGATCAGGAGTAGGAAATAGCCCTATAACAGCAAAGCTGAATCAGAGATAGAAAATAGTAGCAGCCGAATATCTTATGCCATGAGCTGGAAGCGGAAGGGCTGTTACGGAACTTAAAAAACAGTAACAGCCATGGTCCGAAACGGGATGAGCTGTTACGGAACTAAAATTAGGAGGAACTGCTCATGAAAAAAAGATGGATCTATCTGGTGACTGCATTGAGCCTGGCTGTGGGTATGTGCATCGCAGACCCGATGGCGGGCATTGCAGCATCTCTTGAGGCGGACGCTGACGGTTTCGTATCCGGAAGCTGTTCCCTGATCGTCCATCCGGAGGATCCCCACAAGGAAGAGGCGGACAGCTTCGGAGAAGATCTTGCAAAGGCCGGTGTGGTGGTGGATCTGTACCAGGTAGCCAGAGCCGTCAAAACGCCGGGATATGACACCTATCATTATGAGCTGACGGACGGATATGATTTGAATCTTCCGGGCAGCGGTGACCAGGAGGCAGGGCAGCTGCTGACGGCGAACTGGGAGCAGCTGGCCCAGGAGGCAGCTGCCATAGCCCTGAATCCAAATGCACCCGCGGTGGCTGTGAATGGCAGCGGTGAGCCTGCAGGGGCGAAGATATCAGAGCTGAATCCGGGTCTGTATCTGCTGGTAGCCAGAGGAAGCAGCCTGACGGAATTGGATGACTACAGAGTAGAGATAAAACAGAAGGATCCCCAGACCCAGGAGGAGACAGCGAGGATTGCAACCATTGCCGAGTCGGACCAGTATACTTATGCATTTCTGCCTCAGCTGGTATCTTTGCCCACAAAACCTGCAGATGCCAACGGCGTCATCAATACGGCAAATCCCGGGGAATGGATTTTCGACGCATCTGTGAATCTGAAGCCGGAGCGTCTGGACAGGTATGGTTCCCTGGAAATTATCAAGACGCTAACCGAGTATGAGACGATGGGAGGAACTCAGGAAGCCGCTACTTTTGTTTTTGAGGTTACGGGCAGACTGGGAGACAATATCGTCTACAGCAACGTGGAGAGCATTACCTTTACCGCAGCAGGAAGGGAGAGTGTGATATTGGATCACATCCCGGCCATGGCCCAGGTCACGGTTACGGAGGTGTACAGCGGTTCCAGTTATGAGCTGACCGTACCGGGGGACCGGACAGCTGCCATTGCGGCGGACGATGTGGTATCCGTGGAATTTGAAAACGAATACGACGGAAGACGGACTAATGGTCACGGAATCAAGAATCAGTTTGTATATGACGAGGATACAGGGGCATGGAACTGGTATTCCAGCCCGGCACAGAACGCTGCCGGCAATCAGGGCGAGCCGCCTGCAGGAAACTGAAACGACAGGATGGATGCGGAACTGGAATCAGCGTCAGCCTGTCCGGCGCCCATAGGATTGACAGACCTGTTCTGTAAGGTCGGAAATTCTATGCAGAAGCCCGGGCGGATGGATGCGGAACTGGAATCAGTACTGGAATAGAGGTGAACATGATGAAGAAGAGAAATTTTTATCCCCAAGTCCTTGCTTTGACAGCAGCGGTGACGGTTGCGTCCGCCGGGATCGGTAAGGCCTGGTCCTATTTCACCACCTATGCGGAGGCGGCTGGAGGCTATACCATTCAGCTGGGGGACAGGACAGAAATCACGGAAGATTTTACGGACTGGACCAAGCATGTGACAATCACGAATGAGGAGAGCTCGGAGCCGGTATATATCCGTGTCAGGGCATTCTGCGGAAGTCAGTATACGCTTGTTTATTCCGGAGAAGGCTGGACCCAGGGGAATGACGGATATTATTACTATAATGAGATAGTAAATGGCGGAGCCAGCACGGGGAAACTGGATGTGCTGATCGAGAATATTCCGGAGGACCCGGAGGAAATGGCACGCTTTAACGTGGTGGTGATCTATGAGAGCACACCCGTGAAGTATCATGAGGACGGAAGTGCCTATACCATACAGGAGACTGACTGGAACGAGCTTCTGGATACAGGCAGCACGGAGAGCAGCGGCACGGAAAGTACCCAGGATGGGGAGAACGCTGACAATGAGGAGAACAGCGATACCGCGGAAGGAGGGGGCGAATCATGAAGAAGCAGAAGAAGCGTTTGAAAACGGCATCGCCCATAGTGACCGTGGTGCTGTTTGCAGCGGCAGTGGTAATGCTGCTGGGCAGTTCCATCGGCGGTACCAGGGCGGCGCTGACTTATTATTCCGAGACCTATACTTCCCGGATTCAGATGTATGACATCGGTGTCTCCCTGCTGGAAAATGACAGGGAAGTGTCCTGGCGGGACTACAGCAGTGCCGGGGACGGGACCTGGAATGAACATACGGGTACTCTGCTGGAGAATATGCTTCCCGAAGGGGAGAAGCTTACATTGGGCAGGAGATATCAGGAGAACTTAAAAGTACGGAATACGGGAACCATTAACCAGTATGTCCGTGTCAGCATTTACAAGTATTGGCTGGATCCGCAGGGGATAAAGATGCGGGATCTTTCACCGGATCTGATTGACCTGAACCTGGTGAATCTGGGAACAGACTGGATTGAGGATGAGGAGGCGCGGACCGAGGAGCGCACGGTTCTCTATTACAATAAACTTCTGTATGCGGAAGGGCAGGGAACTTCGGAGACGGCACTTTTCGCGGATACCCTCACCATTGATGACAGCATTGCGAAAAAGGTGTCCCAAGAGACGAAGAAAGAAGGAAATTATACCACCATAATCACCACCTATGACTACGATGGGGTGTCTTTCCGGATCGAGGTAGAGGTGGATGCCGTACAGGAACACAATGCGGAAGATGCGATCTGGAGTGCCTGGGGCAAACGTATCACAGTAAGTGAAGACGGCACCTTGAGCCTGACGAAATAGGGGGGTGAAAAGTTTGAGAGAGAAACATGGAAAACCATTGGATAGATGCCTGCGAAAAAGGGCAGGGCGATATACGGGGCTGTTGACCGGTCTGGCAGTTCTCACCGCGGCAGTTCCGGTCCATGCGGAGACCTTCTATGGAGATGACAGCTGGAATGTGGCTTTTACCGCGGAGAAGCAGATGGTCAGCAGTTTCAGTACTGCAGATATCAATGATGTGGTGGGAGGTATGCAGCCGGGGGATAATGTGATCATTACCCTGGATCTGAAGAACCAGAATCCCACACCTACGGACTGGTATATGCAGAACGAAGTCCTGTACTCCCTGGAGGACAGAAGTGCCAACAGCGAGACCGGAGGCGGCGCCTATACGTACCGTCTCTTCTATACCGATAAGGACGGCACAGTCCAGACACTGTTTGACAGCGACACTGTAGGCGGCGAGTCAGGAACCACTGTGGAGGATACCTTGAATGTTCTGGAAGGTCTTCATGGGGCGACCAGCGCTTTAAAGGATTATTTCTATCTGGATACCGTATATAACGGAGAGGGCGGAACCGTCACACTGGAGGTGGCGCTGGACGGCGAGACTCAGGGCAACAGTTATCAGGATACCCTGGCGGATCTGCAGATGAATTTTGCGGTGGAACTGCGGGACGATCTGCCCAACCGCCCGGACAATCCCAATCCGCCCGAGGAAGTGGATGAGAGCCAGGACCCGGATCCCACTCCGACGCCGGGAGGAGGCAGGGAGACCAACATTGTACGTACCAGCGACGAGAGTCAGCTGCCTCTGCTGTTTGCTATCAGCGGCATTTCCGGACTGTTGCTGTTGATCTACTGTATTTATTGTTTCAGAGAGCATAAAAAAGGGAAGAAGGAGGCATAAACAGATGAAGATGCTGAAGAGAATATTCTATACTGCGCTGTCCCTGTGCCTGTTTCTGACAATGACAGTGCCCGTTTCCGCGAAAGAGGAAGAATATACGTATACAGTCCGCTTTTTTGCAGGTAAACAGGGTTCTTTCGTCACAGGGGAGATGCTGGTCTTCGAAGGTCTCCACTATGGGGATCGTATCAATTTCTACCAAAGTGCCGTTACTCTCAATGACAACAGCAAGTATTACATCCGTGGTATCAGGGAGAGCGGTAAGGACAACAGCGACAGTACCCAGACTTCCTCCTTCCAGGTGACAGGTGACAGGGACTATGTGATCGCATATGGTATTTTGGGAGACGCTACTTCCTATACCATTAATTATGTGGACCCCAACGGGAATCCTCTGGCACCCAGCGAAACCTATTATGGTAATGTAGGTGACCGGCCTGTGGTTGCATATATCTATATTGAGGGATGGATGCCCCAGAGTTACAATATGACTCAGACGCTGGAGAAGGATCCGGCAGAGAATGTATTTACTTTTGTCTATACCAGCACAGCCCAGGAACCGGCGCCTGAGGAACCGGATCAGGAACCGGCACCGGAAGCGACGCCTGTTCCTCCTGCGCCGCCGACCCCGGTGACGCCTGGAACCCCTGGTGTTGTAGTCATTCCGGCGCCCACGATACCGACGGCTCCGGGACCCGGCGGTCCGAATCCGGATGCACCTGGCCCGATTGGCGGAGATGACGGAGAGGACATTCCGGACGGAAATATCCCTCAGGGAAACGGCCCTGCGGAAGAGATAGATTTGGATGAGCAGCGGACTCCTACCAGTAATTTTCCGTTCATCGGCAGTGATGCCAGATTGTTAGGCATTCCTGTACCGGTAGTGATTGTCGTTGGTGCGGCAGTTATCGGTGCGGCCTGGTTCCTTCTCATGATGAACCGAAGAAAAAAGACTGTGGAAGAACGCGAACCGGATGATGAAAATAAAGTGTGAGAATAATAACAGTTTCGAAGCAGTATAAACTGGAAGAGGAAGATTCGCTATGATGAATTCGATGGAATCATTTGAAGAACCTTTTGACAAAAAGGGTGGGACTTTTGTTCCCGCCCTTTGCAGCGTGTTTGGAACCCTGATTTTGCTCGGGGTTATTGCTGTTTTTTTACCGTTGACAATTCCACGGTTTATGGGATATGAAATTTATGAAGTAGTCAGCGGAAGCATGGAGCCGGAGATTCCTGTGGGCAGTATTTTGTATGTGGAGGCGACGCCGCCGGAGGAAATTGAACCCGGTGATGTAATTGCCTTTATGAAGGACGGCTCAGTAGTCACCCATCGCGTGGAGGAAAACCGATATGTGGAGGGGGAATTTATCACAAAGGGAGATGCCAACATAGAGGAAGATATGATACCGGTTGAATATCAGAGTCTGATCGGAAAATCTGTTTTTCATGTTCCCATGCTTGGCACCCTGATGTCGCTGCTGGCAAGCGGTACAGGAAAGCTGTATGCGGCTGCCTTTGCTGCCTGCGGAGTAATGTTTCACATGTTGGCGGGCATTCTGAAAAACCGCAGACGTAGCGGATGACGATGAAAAGGCAATTTTTACTTGTAATTTCTCTTTTACTATGGTAAACTGAATGACAACCATAGAATTCGAATGCCGCATTTTCTGAAAGACCGACTCTGTCTGTTCTGTAAGTTCAATCTTTTAGCCGGGCGGGAGCCTGTATCCCATGGAATAGAAATCGACAGCAAAGGGTCGCCGGAGCAATGTCCGGGAGCCATATCCTGAAATTGCAATGCGATCTGGCAGAATGCAGGAAGCTGAGGAAGAATATCTGTGATCGATGGAAGAATTCGGAAGCCGGGCAGCAGATGCGGCTGGGAGTGAGAGGCATGAATACGGATGGGGCGCATCATATGGAAATCTATTCTGAACGGAGAACACAGGATGAACCGAGACAGACTGAAGAATAAAAAACGTATCGTGGTAAAAATCGGCAGTTCTTCCCTGACTCATGGGCAAACCGGACAGACGGATCTGATCAAGCTGGAGAAACTGGTAAGGGAACTCTGCGATTTCCGCAATCGCGGAATTGAGGTAGTGCTGGTCAGCTCTGGCGCCATTGCCGTGGGTACCAGAGCTTTGGGATTGGAACAGCGTCCGGCAGATATTTCACTGAAGCAGGCGTGTGCATCTGTGGGTCAGGCCAGGCTGATGGTCATGTATCAGAAGCTGTTCGCGGAATATAATCAGGTGGCATCTCAGATCCTGATGACGAAGAATACCATGCTGCATCCCATAAACCGGAAAAACGCGGAAAATACCTTTGAGAAGCTTCTGGAACTGGGAGTGATCCCAATTGTCAATGAAAATGACACCATATCTACCTATGAACTGGAGAAGCTGCAGCAGTTTGGCGATAATGATACGCTGTCGGCAATCGTGACGGCAATGATTCATGCAGATCTTCTGATCCTTTTATCGGATATTGACGGACTGTTTACCGATGACCCTCATCAGAACCCGGATGCCCGTTTTATTGATACCGTAGAGGTGCTGACCGATGATATGATGGGGCTGGGCAAAGGGGCAGTCACGGATGTGGGAACAGGAGGTATGGCAACAAAACTGGTCAGCGCGAAGATTGCAACGGCTGCGGGAGCCGATATGATCATAGCCAACGGTGCTGATGTGGCAATCCTGCATGAACTTTTGGAAGGAGTGCAGAAGGGAACCCTTTTTCTGGCCAGTCCCAATGACAGTTTTGACTTAGGGGAATTTCTGGAAGGATGAGCGAGGAGCAATATGGAATATTTGGAGCAGATCGGAATACAGGCGAAAGAAGCGGAAGCCGTACTGCGGACCCTGGGCAGTGAACACAAGAACCTGGCACTGAGAAAAGCAGCAGAATACCTGGTAAAAGCGGAAAGCACACTTTTGGAGGCGAACCAAAAGGATATGGACATGGCCAGGGAAAAGGGGATGGCGCAGGGGCTTTTGGACCGTCTTGCTCTGACCGGAGACAGGATTCGGTCCATGGCAGATGGACTATTGCAGGTGGCGGCTGCAGATGATCCGGTAGGGGAAATATTGAATATGAAGAAACGTCCCAACGGGCTGATGATCGGGCAGAAACGGGTACCTTTGGGGGTGATCGGAATCATTTATGAGGCTCGTCCCAATGTGACAGCAGATGCCTTTGGATTGTGCTTCAAGTCCGGCAATGCAGTCATTTTGAAAGGCGGCAGTGATGCCCTGCATTCCAATGAAGCCATTGTTGCAGCAGTGCAGAGAGCTTTAGCAGACTGCGGACTGCCTGAAGCCGCCGTACAGCTGATTGCCGGTCAGGACAGACAGGTGACGGCACGGTTTATGAAAATGAACGATTATGTGGATGTGCTGATTCCCAGGGGTGGTGCAGGATTGATCCGCAGCGTGGTGCGGGAGAGCACGATACCGGTGATCGAGACAGGAACAGGAAACTGTCATATATATGTGGATGCTTCCGCGGATCTGGAGATGGCTGCGGAGATACTTTACAATGCCAAAACACAACGGATCGGAGTCTGCAATGCCTGTGAGTCTCTGGTGGTTCATGAGGCTGTGGCAGATGTTTTTCTGCCCATGGCAGCAGCCCGGCTGGGGGATAAAAAGGTGGAACTGCGCGGTGATGATAAGGCCATGGCAGCAGAGCCTTCCATAGTGGCAGCTGGGGAGGAGGATTGGGGCAGGGAATATCTGGATTATATTTTATCGATAAAAACAGTTCGAAATATAGGAGAGGCAATTGCACATATCAATCGATACAATACAGGACATTCTGAAGCGATTATCACGAGAGACTATGCCAATGCACAGCGGTTTCTGGATGAAGTAGATGCTGCGGCGGTGTATGTCAATGCCTCTACCCGTTTTACGGACGGAGGAGAATTCGGCTTTGGTGCAGAGATCGGAATCAGCACTCAGAAGCTTCATGCCAGAGGTCCCATGGGATTGAAGGAACTGACATCGATGAAATACATCATATATGGAAACGGCCAGGTGAGACCGTAAGCCGGCTGCTTTCTTCCGTAAGCCGATTTCTCATAGAACAGTAACCCATAATGGATCAGGAGCAAATTCTATCACTGTGCAGGACTTGCATTTTCCCGTGAAAAAGGGTACACTAAGGGTACGGTTCGGGGAATTGTGTGAACTGCATTGGATAGGTTGGACAAATAAGCAGAAACGGAGATATGGAAAATGTATGATTTGATTATTATCGGTTCCGGTCCGGCAGGACTTTCCGCCGCCATATATGCCAGGCGTGCGGGATTGAATTTGCTGGTACTGGAAAAGAACCCTATGAGCGGGGGCCAGGTGCTGAATACTTATGAAGTGGACAACTATCTGGGTATGCCGGGAGCGGACGGGTTCGATATGGGGATGAAATTCCGGGAACATGCGGACAAACTGGAAGTAAGCTTCAAGGAGGCATCCGCACTGTCTATTGAAGATAAAAACGGAGTAAAAATAATAAACACAGACCAGGGACCGCTGGAAGCCAAGTCCGTTATTCTCGCTGCCGGTGCAACCCATGCAGCGCTGGAGGTGAAAGGGGAAACGGAATTCTCCGGTAAAGGCGTGTCTTACTGTGCTACCTGTGACGGTGCTTTTTTTCAGGGAAAAACCGTGGCTGTGGTGGGCGGCGGGGATGTGGCGCTGGAAGATGCCATCTATCTGTCACGTATCTGTGAGAAAGTTTATCTGATTCATCGCCGGGACGAACTGCGGGGAGCGCATATCCTGCAGGAACAGCTGAAGGCGCTGCCAAATGTGGAATTCCTTTACAGTCATGTGGTGGAAGAAATTCTGGGCGGAGCTGCCGTAGAGGGACTGCAGGTCAGGAACCGGAAGAATGGAGAGAGTTTTACGCTGCCGGTGGAAGGTGTGTTTGTGGCGGTAGGGATTCATCCCGGCACGGAGCTGGTACAGGGATTGGTGGACTGCGACGAAGCAGGATATGTTCTGGCAGGAGAGGACTGTGTCACCAGTATGCCGGGTATCTTCGCAGCCGGGGATGTGAGAAAGAAGCCCATTCGCCAGATTGCCACTGCAGTTGCCGACGGTGCCAATGCTGCCGTATCTGCAGAAAATTATGTGGGAAGTAAGTGAAGCTTTCCAAACGGAAATGCGGCCTGCAGACGGCGGGATTGAATTTTCAGACACGCTCTGGGAGCGGCTTTTATGAAAATTTATAAATATGAAGAAAAACGAAAGAATTTTGGAAGAAAAGAATTGTCGGTTTTGGCAGTTCTTTTTTTCATAGCATCCAAAAAGCGCATAAAATGGGCATTTTACCGCATCCAACAAATTTTTCAGATGGGTTGACAAAATTAAGAATTAGTGCTATATTTATTAACAGATGTAACAAGTCTGTAATAAGTTCTGACACTAATGTAATAAATCTTGAGAAAAGAAATCAAAAATACATACTTTCGCACAAGGGAGAGGAGATAAAAATGATACGTAAGACGATAAGAATAACGGCCTATGCACTGACAGCAACGATGGTTTTTTCTACTTTAGGAATCAATGCAGAGGCGGCCGGTTCTTCCGTTTTGCCTGGAGGCGGTGTGAGTCTGGCACTTGCTACCAGCAATAAGCTTGAGGAGGTTACCAATGACGTGCCTACCATGCCGATCGAATCCATCATTGAGTGGTTTCAGGTGGAGGACAATACGGCAGCAGAGCCTACGGAAGAAGATCTGTTCCGGAACCTGGTGATTGCGCAGGTGACGAATTACGTAAATGTGCGGAATGCGCCCAGTGAAGAAGGCGAAATCGTAGGAAAGCTTTATAATAATTCGGTAGGTACTTTTATTTCCGAAGAAAACGGATGGTATCAGATCAGTTCCGGATCGGTGACCGGGTATGTGAAGGCAGAATTCTGTGTCACCGGGGAAGGCGCCGTGGAGATAGCCAAGAGAGTAGGAAAGCGGATTGCCACAGTCACCACAGAGACGCTTTTTGTACGTACGGAACCCAGCACGGAATGCTCCATTTTGGGAATGGTGCCTGAAGCAGACGACCTGATTGTATTGGAAGAGACAGAAGGATGGGCAAAGGTAGACGTAGAAGAAGGTATCGGCTGGGTATCTACGGATTATGTATCCCTCCACAGTGAGTTTGTCCAGGCAGAGTCCAAAGAGGAGGAAGAAAGACGTCTGGCAAAAGAGGAAGAGGAGCGCCAGAGAGCCCGTGCAGCGGCAGCCGAGAAAGCAGCACAGGCAGCGGCCCAGAATCCAAGCAGCGCACCTGCTGAGAACAATCAGTCCTACAGTGTAAGCGGCGACAGTGAGATGGGAGTAGCAGTTGCAGAGTATGGCCTGCAGTTCGTAGGAAATCCTTATGTATATGGCGGAACCAGCCTGACCAACGGAGCCGATTGTTCTGGATTTGTCATGAGTGTATATGCCAATTTTGGAGTGAGTCTGCCTCATTCTTCCGCATCGGATCGTTCCCAGGGGTATGGAGTGGACGGTCTGGACAATGCACAGCCCGGCGACATCGTCTGCTATTCCGGTCATGTGGGAATCTACATAGGAAATGGACAGATTGTACATGCATCCAATGAAAGAACCGGAATCACAGTATCCAATGCCAATTACAGAAACATTCTGGCGATCAGAAGAATCTTCTAAGTAAACGAAAAGAGCCGTACCTGGCAGCAGGCACGGCTTTTCTGCTGCGCAGACCCGTTGAGATTTTCAAATGTAATCATTGTGCATTATGCCTGAAAAATTTTCTTGGGATGAAATACCGCTTAAAATATATCAGAATAAAAACAGGATTATCCACATGGAAAAGTTTCCCAAAGGCTGTAAAATTCATTTATGCACCAAGTTATCCACAATATCCACAATAAAACAGCTATTTTTAACATGACAGAAAGAAATAAAAACAGAAACATATGTTTTGGCTAAAATAGATAAAATGGGTGTTTTGGATCAGAAGTAGGAATTTATTGTTTACAAAGATAATGAGAAAAAAATTGAAATAGGCAGTTAAGTTGTTGCAAAAACATGTGCTGCCATGCTATAATGTTTATACAATATCTACTAAAATAAACAGCGGAAAGGGATGATTATATGAAGTTTATTATTGTAGGCAGAAATTTAGAGGTAACCCCCGGGCTGCGGTCGGCTGTAGAGGACAAGATCGGCAAGCTGGAAAAGTATTTTAATCCAGAGACGGAAGTGCATGTAACGCTGAGCGTTGAGAAGGAGCGCCAGAAGATTGAGGTGACCATTCCGGTGAAGGGAAATATCATCCGCTCCGAACAGGTCAGCAACGATATGTATGTATCTATTGACCTGGTAGAAGAGATAATTGAAAGACAGCTGAAGAAATACAAAACGAAGATTGTGGATAAGGAGCAGGCTGCCGGAGATTTCAGCAAGATGTATGTTGAGAACGATTATATGGACGAAGAAGAGATTAAGATCGTCCGTACCAAGAAGTTTGACATCAAACCCATGTATCCGGAAGATGCCTGTATTCAGATGGAGCTTTTGGGACATAATTTCTATGTCTTTATCAATGCTGAGACCGAGCAGGTGAATGTGGTGTACAAGAGAAAGGGTGATACTTACGGGCTGATTGAGCCGGAAGTATAGGTGTGAAGATTTCACCGGAATTTTGTCCGGATGAAAAAACTGTTTTTAAGTGGGAGCCGGAGTGTGAGGCATTGGGCAGCCGAACATTCCGGCTGTCTTTTTGTTTCGGAGTTTTTGCTTTCACCGTTGGCAGTTTGACGGTTTTTTCCGGTATTTAGATACTGAGCCATTTGGGCAACGGTTTTTCCCTGCTTTTTTGGTAACAGAAGGAATCAGCTTTTCCCGCTTGACATATATTTCATTAAAGAAATATCCGGAGTAAAAATGGAACATACGCAGGGAAAGAAGAATACGGGGTGGCTGAAAAGGGGAATCATGGCGGAGTGCGTTTTGATTCTGGCGCTGGCGGCAGCGGTGTCAGGAAAGCAGGAGAGAGATGTAATGGAGAAGACAGTTGCAAACCATGTGCTCTCCATAGAAAACGATTACATAAAATGGGTAGATTTTACTGTGTCTTATGAGGCTCTCTGCAAGGCTTACGATTGGGATGTAGAGACCCATGGAACAGAACATGAGATTGACTGGATAGAACTTTTGGCCTATACCGCAGCGAAGACGGGAGGAGAATTTGACAGAGATGCGCTGAAGTCCATGGAACAGGCAGCAGAAAAGCTCTCGGAAGGGGAGACTACAATAGACGGGCTGACCGAAAACCTGAAATATTACTCTTATTATAAAGAGGCTTATGAGGCAGCTATCGGCGGATTGGTGGGGGAATATTGGGAAGAGAACCCGGAGTACAGTGGGGACAGTATTTTATTGCAGGAGAGCAGCAATGAAAATTTGGTGAATAACTTAAACAGCACACAGACAGAAGGAACCAGGGCATCGAATCAGGATGGGGCCGAAGGCGGTACAGCAGATGAAGACGGAGTCTCCAATTCAAATAGGGAGACAACAGAGAAGACGGAGACAGCACAGAGGAGAAAATCCACCGGGCAGGATGCGGCAGGAGGGCAGGAAGGTGCGGAAAATGGAGCGTATGTAAAACGATATGGTTTGAAAGGATATTTTCCGCTGGCAAGAGGGTTTGATTATACTCATTTTGATGACTTCGGTGTGGGAAGGAGCTATGGGTATCAAAGGAAGCATCTGGGGCATGATATGATGGGCCTGGTGGGTACACCCATCATGGCAATCGAATCCGGAGTGGTGACTGCTTTAGGCTGGAACCAGTATGGGGGATGGCGTATCGGCATCAGCAGTTTTGACGGAAAGCGGTACTATTACTATGCTCATCTGCGGCAGAATTTTCCTTATGCGGAGGGGCTGCAGGAGGGCAGCGTGGTGACGGCGGGGGATGTGATCGGGTATATGGGCCACACCGGGTACAGTGCGAAAGAGAATGTGAATAATATCAAGATCGTGCACCTGCACTGGGGGCTGCAGCTGATATTTGATGAGTCCCAGAAGGAAGGGAATAATGAGATCTGGATTGATGTGTATCCGCTGACAAGATTTCTGGCAAAGCATACCCAGGCGGCAGTGAAGGTGGAGGGGACGAAGGAGTGGAGGAGGACGAATCGGATTGTGGACCCGGCGGTGGAGGAGTATGAGGCGCTTGCTCCAGATGGAGTGCAGGTACCAGTAAAAGATGATTCTCTGGAGAATAGCCGGACGGAAAGCCAGGAAGTAGAACAGCGGTTAGAATAGCGAACAGGGTTTGTGGAATTGTTGCATCTGCCGACAGCTCCACAAGTAAAACCAGGATAGCAAAAAAGGTGCATTGAAATTTCCGATTTTAGAAAAGATACATATCTATCATTTATTGCGGCGAATCTTTCCATGTGTTATACTAAGGGCAAGCAAATCTTATCCCTTTTCGCAGGTGTGAAAAGATGATTGGCAAATCCTTAGTCAAGCTGTTATAAGGATTACCCTTTGAGGTTTCAGCAGTAGGTTGCCCTATGTGTCAATCAGAGTATTTGCCGAATTTTATTCGAAGGAGGTCAAATGTAATTATACTTCGCCATTTATTTAAGAGAGGGAAGTATGACACATGAAAAAACAGATGGAACTAAACAAAGAAACGGCCAGCCGACTTTGGGGCCAGCAGTTTGGAAAACGGCAAAAGGCGATTGATTTTTCAGGTCGTGAGATTGCAAAGGCTGCTTACAATGACAGGAACAGTGCTTATGGATGGAATGTAGATCATATATTGCCGCAGTCAAAAGGTGGTAAAACAGCAGATTATAACCTGATTTGCTGTCACATTCTGACCAATGATGAGAAAGCGGATAAATTCCCGTGTTTTAAAGCCAATGAAAAAACCTTTGAGATTCAAAGAAGACAGAATCATTATGAAATTGCAGCGAGAGATGCTGAAGAAAATGAGGAAAGTGATGAAACCGTAAATTTTTTTGATGCGGCGCAAGGGCTTAAATGCTGGAAGCAATGCAAGATTCATAAAGGGAAGGCTTTTGCTGGATATGTCAAGATTAGAGTCGAAACGGCTAAAGGAACAGACATTAAATCGGATTCACTTTTTGAAAGGTATGGAATGTTTTTATCCGAGTTGTTCGGAACAGAAAGTATTTTTGTTGAAAATACTTGCGCGGGCTATCTCAATAGATATTTTATGTATGGAAGTACGCAAACGTGTATTTTTACTGTGATAGTGGGAAATATCCCAACTAAAAGGGACACACAAAACTTTCTGGATGATTGTGTGGTGTTGAATACTTATAATGATTATTTTATACGGAAACATGATTTTAAATGTATTCAGATTGTTTGCGGGATGGAGTGCTATAATAGTTGTTATGAGATGTCTCTGAAGTGCAAGAAGGACATTTTGGATAAAGAAGTGCAATTTTCTTCTTTGAACACATCCGACGCGCTGGTGATTGATGAACTTGTAAGAATGAACACGGACGCTGAAAAGGAATTGAAGGGTATTCTTCCTCAAAACGGATTTTACCCTTACAATTTCATGTTTACAAAGCTGAAAGAAAATCTTGCAAAACGCATTTGATACAAAATGAAGTATAGTATGTATGCCTCTTGAAGAGAAGCAGGGCAACAGGCTTCTCTGTTAAGTATGACGGGTGTATTGAATAATAAGCAGATTTATAGAAAGGATAGAAGTGTATATGTCGGAAAAAAGATTGAATAATACAATATTTCTGATGTATTTCAATGTCAGTTAGTTAAGAACCTTGAAAATCAAATAAACAGTCTGAATACAGGA
>CAJTXE010000027.1 GCA_910580225.1 uncultured Acetatifactor sp. | reverse complement strand
CCCCCGACCCACGGCTTAGAAGGCCGTTGCTCTATCCAGCTGAGCTACGGACACAGGATTGTTACAACACTCAAACCAACAAACAATATTTTAACCGATTCACTCTCACTTGTCAACAGTTTTTTGAAAGAATTTTGGATAAAAAAGGGATAAAAAGAAATCAGTAATACTTGACAAGGTATAAGCATTAAAGGTATAATTCAAATATTCCGTTGCAGATGATGCAATGGCGGGCGGAATTGATGGAATTGGCAGACATGCAAGATTTAGGTTCTTGTGGGCGACCGTGTGGGTTCAAATCCCACATTCCGCAGGAGAGAAAAGCCGCAAACTCTGGTATTTTTCTGTAAAATCAAGAGTTTGCGGTTTTTCTATGCAGAAATTTTCAGGCAATGACGAGGTCTGGTATCACTGCGAGACCTCAGAAAGCTGAAAATGCCTTTGCCATAGCATTACACAACAGTGTAGCTGCAGCACGGAAAAAGGTATTTATGGGGCGTTTTCACTTTCCAGCGCCATATAGGAATTATGGTACTCCTGGCGGTAGGTCACATCTTCATCAAACCAGTCCGGAGGGATGAAATTTTCGGCCGCTTCCCTGCTGCCGAATTCTACCTCTGCCATGATTAACGGTGCGAAGGGAGGGTCAAAGACATCCAGCTCGATGACAAGAGAATAGTCTGATGGGGGACCCGGGAACCCTTTTTTCTCCTGAAATGTGGGATGGGGCAGTGGGATCAAGTAACGCTTTTTGGATATGATTCTGCCGTCAGCTTTACTGCGCAGATGGTAATAAGCATCGTGGTTCAGAGGCAGATTGAATTCTTCTCTGGCCATCATGCCGCTGCCTTTGTAGGTCAGATAATATTCATCGTCCTCTTTGCGGACACGTACCACCGGGGAGACATTCAGGTAAGCCTGTTCGATGTGGTGAAAGGGATAGGTTTCCAGATCAGCAGGAAGTTCTCTGATTGTAAATTTACGTTCTATTTCCATAGCCTTTTTTCACCTCTTTTCTTTTTGGAATGTTTTTGCGGCCGTTGGGCCGTTTCCTGTAAGGAATGTGGTTAGTATATCATATTTCCATAAAATTCCCAAGCTATGAATTGAAATATTTCCCATTCCTGTGTATACTAAATTAGATATCACATCTGTGCAATACGAGAGGGTGTCGCCGGGATGATGGAAGAGAGGATGAAGAAATGAAAAGAATAGCAATTTTTCTGGCAGAGGGCTATGAAGAGATTGAAGCGCTGACAGTGGCCGATATCTGCCGCAGGTGCGGGCTGGAGGCGGATTTGGTCTCCATAACGGAAGAACGGTGGGTGAGAAGTTCTCATCAGGTGACGGTTCAGGCGGATTTGTGTTTTGATCAGGCGGATTTTGGGTCGTATGATATGCTGGTATTGCCTGGCGGGATGCCGGGGACCCGGAATCTGGAAGCTCACAGAGGGCTGATGGAGCAGGTGGATGCTTTCTACAGGGCAGGCAAATATGTTGCGGCGATCTGTGCTGCCCCCAGCATTTTCGGACACAGGGGGCTTTTGAAGGGAAGGAAGGCATGCAGTTATCCCGGTTTTGAGAGCCATCTGGAAGGTGCGGAAGTGACGACTGGGCCGGTGGAGATATCGGATCATGTCATTACTTCAAGAGGTATGGGGACTGCCATTGACTTTGGGCTTGCAATCGCAGGTGTATTCTGCGGCAGGGAGAAAGCTGCAGAAATGGCGGAGGCTATCATTTATGGAAGATAACCGACGGCTGCCTGCGGAGCTGCTTCCAGAGAGCGTGGGGGAAGAGTCGTGCAGGCAGGTGGAGGTAAGGGCTGGACAGGGAAAGGTGCAGGAATCTGAAATGGAGAAAGATGGAAAGATATATGTGGCAGGGCATCGGGGAATGGTGGGAAGCGCGATCTGCCGTGCTCTGGTCAGAAATGACTATAATAATATAATAACAAGGAGCCACAGTGAATTGAATCTGTGCAGGCAGGATGAAGTGGAAGCTTTTTTTGCAAAGGAACGGCCGGATTATGTGTTCCTGGCGGCAGCAAAAGTGGGTGGTATTCTGGCCAACAGCGAGGCGCTGGCAGATTTTATGTACGAGAATATGATGTTGGAGATGAATGTGATACATGCGGCATGGCGTAACGGCTGCAGAAAGCTGTTGTTTCTGGGCAGCAGCTGTATCTATCCCCGTATGGCACCCCAGCCCATGAAGGAGGAATGTCTGCTTACAGGGGAACTGGAGAAGACAAATGAGGCATATGCACTGGCGAAGATTTCCGGACTGAAGTACTGTGAATTTTTAAACCGTCAGTATGGGACGGATTATATCAGTGTGATGCCAACCAATCTCTATGGTCCAAATGACAATTATCATCCAACCCACAGCCATGTACTGCCGGCGCTGATACGTCGGTTCCATGAGGCAAAGCTGTCAGGTACCGGGGAGATCGTCTGCTGGGGGACGGGGACGCCTTTAAGGGAATTTCTGTACGTGGACGATCTGGCAGATGCCTGTGTGTTTCTGATGAACAATTACAGCGGAAATGAGACCGTGAATCTGGGAACAGGCAGGGAGCTGACCATAAAGGAACTGGCAGAACTGGTGGCAAAAGTGGTGGGTTATACCGGCACAATCCGATGGGATACCTCCAAGCCGGATGGGACGCCCAGGAAGCTTCTCGATGTCAGTAAGCTGGAACAACTGGGTTACCATTATACAACGGAGTTGGAGGATGGCATTCGTCTGGCGTATCAGGATTTCCTGAGCAATCCCATGAGGGCGGAGCGCTGAGGGGGCTGTTTCGGGAAGCCGGCGGAATGAATTGAGGAAAGGGAAGGAATGTATCAAATGGATGAATATCGAAAGATTGCAGAAGAAATGCTGGCATTTATTGAGAAAAGCCCTACCAGCTTTCACGTAACTGCGAATCTGGGGACAGAGTTAACAAAGCAGGGGTTTCGGCGGCTGGAGGAGACAGAACGTTGGCAGCTGGAACCTGGGAAAGGATATTTTGTAACACGGAATGATTCTGCACTGATTGCTTTTCGGCTTCCGGAGGGAGGGGCACCCAAAGGATTTCATATCGCGGCGTCTCATGGAGATTCCCCTTCTTATAAGGTGAAGGAAGCGCCGGAGATGGTTGCGGAAGGCGCTTATGTGAAGCTGAATACGGAGAAATACGGCGGGATGATTCCAGCCAGCTGGATGGATAGACCCCTGTCTGTGGCAGGCCGTATCGCGGTAAAGGGAGAGAACGGGATTGAGACCCGGCTGGTCAATATAGAGGAGGATCTGATGGTAATTCCCAATCTGGCCGTTCATATGAACGGTGCGTTGGGGAAAGGGGTGGAGTATAATCCACAGACGGACATGCTGCCGCTGTACGCAGAGTGCGGCGATGAAGGCGGAAAGGGAATGCTGACGGCACGGGTTGCGAAAGAAGCTGGTACCGAGCTGGAGCAGATTTTGGGACAGGATTTATTCCTCTATGTGCGGGAGAAGGGACGGATTTTGGGGGCGGACGGCGCCTTTCTTCTTTCACCCAGACTGGATGACCAACAGTGTGCCTATACGTCTTCCAGAGCATTTTGGGAGAGCATACCAAGGGCATATATCAATGTATGCGCGGTTTTTGACAACGAAGAGGTGGGGAGCGGTACGAAACAGGGGGCGAATTCTACGTTTCTGGAAGATACACTGTGGCGGATTGGAGAGAGCATGCAGCTAAGCAGGGGGGATTTCCTCCGGCTGATAGCGGGAAGCTTTCTGATCTCTGCTGATAACGCCCATGCGGTGCATCCAAACCATCCCGAGAAAGCGGATCCGACCAATAAGCCGCTGTTGAACAGAGGAATCGTCATTAAATTTCATGGCAGCCAGAAATACGCAACAGATGCCATGTCTGCCGCCGAGATACGCATACTCTGTGAGGAAGCCGGGGTGCCCTGTCAGACTTATGCCAACCGGTCTGATATAGCAGGCGGTTCCACACTGGGGAATATCTCTACGTCCCATGTGTCTGTAGCCAGTGCGGATATTGGTCTGCCGCAGCTGGCTATGCATTCCGCCGTGGAAACGGGTGGGGTGAAGGATACGAAATATGCGGTTGAAATGTTCCGAGTCTTTTTCATGAAATAAGTTTAGGGATGTCAGAAAAGGGAAAGAGCCATCTGTCCAGAATGCTTTCGGCATTGGATGATGGCTCTTCTTGATAATGAAGCAATATTATTTTTTCTCTGCGTTGAAAAACACGAACAAGGTATCGCCTGTGGTTTCATCTTCAAAATATTCCATATAAGAGATGGAGAATTCTTTCTCTCCTGCAGGCACTTCGAAAACCAGAAGTCCCGTACGGCTTTCATCTTTTGCCAGCGTATACTCTGCGGGAAGGACCTCTTCGCCGAGGCTGACACCTTCCTCCAAATAGTAGGTAACAGGATAGTCAAAGGCATCTTTTGCATCAGAGCTCCATTGTACCTGGAAATCATTGTCGAACATAGGAATACTCTCACCGAAAATATTCTTGACAGTGACATCGGCTACCAGCAGTTCATACCCGCTCTGAGGTGTGTAATCGCCATATGTATCGCAGACATAGGCGCTGTTTACCGTGTAGTCAAAGAAACTGCACCGCATGGTGTCACCCAGTTTGCCTTCCGCGTAACCGTTCTGGTCGGGAGTGATTACGGAAGATCCACTGCCGTCTTTACCGCATGCGGCCAGGGATACTGCCAGAAGGGAGGTAAGTAAAAGTGAGGCTATTTTTTTCTTCATTTTTGTTGCTTCCTTTCCAATTGTACGTACACTCTATAATATTATTTATCAGAAGTTGCCATTCACTTCCGATAAAAGGCGCGTCTTTTAGCGCCGCATTCGATTATAGGAGACTGCACCAGTTTCCTGTAATATCGATTATTCTATCACATTTATTGGGCTGTGACAATTTAAAATATGTAGAAAAAGCGCTGAAAAATAGGCCTGTTATTGGACAAATTGTTTGAGTTTCTTCGGAACGGAAATCGGGAGTCATAATAAAAACTTAATTTTTTATGCAGAAGGGATGAGGAGAGTCTTCATAGAATCTTAGGACATTGGGGGGGCCGAAAGCGTAAAATGGTCTCGTAATGTTTGAGAACCGGTTTGTATGGACAAACGGAAATCAGAGATGGAGGCGGAAACGATGAGATTTCGAAGAAGGCTTGGTGTACTGTTTGGGATGTGGCTTTTGGCTGGCGTGCTGGTCGGATGCGGGAAGGGAAATACCGGAAGTGAAGGTGCGGATGCCGGAACAGAACAGGTAAAGGGCAGATATGTAGAGACTGAAGTGGCATTACCGCAGCAGCTGGAAGGCTGGACGATACAGCAGCTTTTCCTGACAGGAGAGAAGGTGCATTTGCTGGCCGCCAGGCAGGAAGAGGGAGGTACTGTCTTACAGGAATGGGAGCAGAGCAGCGAAGGATTTGTGGAAGTCACGAGGGAGTGGATGAAGACACTGACGCTGCCGTGTTCCAAGGAAGGGCCACAGATGCGGCTGCTTCTGCCGGGCGGAGGGGAGGCCTGCCTGTATGCCGATTATGTGACAGAGGGAGAGGAAACATACAAAGCTCATTTATGGACAGGAGAAAACGATGCGGCGAAGGAGATCACACCTGAAAAATGGAATGTTTTGAACGAAGAATGGGGTGGATACGAGATGCATACGGGAATTGCCGCTCTGGAAAACGGCACATTGGTGGCAGCTTCCTATACGTCGATAGATATTTTGGATGGACGGGACGGCAGTGTGACAGAAAGCAGCGTGATAAGTGCTCCATATGGGGATGTGCTGTCAGACGGAGAAAATATCTGGCTTTATGCTGCATTTCCTGAAAGCGATTCAGGGCTTATCCTGGAAAAACGCAGGGCAGGGAAAACCGAAGAGGCGTCTACGGTTTCCTTTCCACAGGGAAACGGCTCTATGCAGATCTGTCCGATGAAAGACGGAACTTTATTTCTGGCGGGAAAGGAAGGGATATTTCGGGCAGAGGAAGGCACCGGCGGGAAGGAAGGGACCGAATGGAAGAAAATTCTGGCAGGAGCAGAGACGGATTTCTCGCTCGCTGACCGCTGGTGTATAGGACTGGCAGCCCGGAAAGACGGTATAATATATGCTTTATTCCAGAAGTCGGGAGGGGGATTTATATTGCGGCAGTATGCATATGATCCGGAGGCGGTGATTGAAATAACAGAAGAGCTTAAGCTTTATACTGTATATGAGAGCAATCTTCTGACACAGGCTGCGGCTATGTATCACAGGGAACATCCGGAGGTCATGATTACCATCGAGTATGCGTATCCGAAATATTATGATGACGAGACAGATTATAATGGAATCTACCAAAGGCTGAATACCATGCTTATGGGGGAGGATGCGCCGGATATTCTGGTGATGGATCATTTGGATCTGGATTCCTATGCAGAGAAGGGGTTGCTGGAAGATTTGAATGATGTGGCGGAGCCTATGGAGGAGCGGGGAGAGCTGCTCTCCAATATTACTTCTGCCTGGCTGCAGGAAGATGGACACAGATATGTGATTCCATTGGAATTCTCTTTTTATATGGCTTTAGGACGTGATATTACGGCCGGGGATATGGCATCTCTGGAGGCGTTGGCATCCTTTCTCTCCAAAGCTGACTGCAGCTATATGGGACCATTGACGACGAGCGAGCTCGTAGAGCGGTTTTACCCGTATTTTTGTGGGGAGATTGTGAACGGCAAACAACTGAACAGAGAAGTGTTGGGACATTGCCTGGAGGAGCTGAAGATCATTGGGGATAACTGCGGGATTCTGGATGTCAGGGATCCGAAGGAGCGCGCATATAATATGTGGCGGCTTGCGTCAGAGGCGAAACTTGCGTTCACTGAGGCAGAGGGCTTTACAAATGTGATGGTACCGCTGGCAATCATGGACTACATTCAGGGAGATTTTGCGGCATTTGAGAATTGTTTTATTCCCATGGTGCAGACGGGAATCTGTTCCCGGAGCGCATATAAGGAGAGGGCAAAGGAGTTCCTGAACTATCTGCTGTCCGAATCCATTCAGATGACAGATTTTTATGGCGGCTTTCCGGTGAATGCGGCAGCATTTGAAAAAATTGCTCACAGGGACCGTTCAGAGGCAGAGGCCGAGACGAGTATCATGGTAGAGGGCGGCGGAGAAGCAGAGTTTCAGATATCGGATTATAATACGGAGATGGTTGATCAACTGACTGCAGTTTGCAGGGGGTTGGAAAGGCCAGTGGGTGAGGATGAGAAGATATGTGAGGTGCTGACCGAGGTAATGGAGGGATATCTGAAAGGGAATCAATCTCTGGAAGATACCGTTCAGAAGGCAGAGGATGGATTGAAAATGTATCTGGCAGAATAAGATGGATAGTACAATTAAAAAAATGCAAAAAAATGTTGACAAATGAAAGTTCTCATTGTATACTTACAGAGTCGGCTGTGAGAGCAGCCGCGATGGAATCTTAGCTCAGCTGGGAGAGCATCTGCCTTACAAGCAGAGGGTCATAGGTTCGAGCCCTATAGGTTCCATATGGCGAGATAGCTCAGTTGGCTAGAGCATGCGGTTCATACCCGCAGTGTCGAGGGTTCGAATCCCCCTCTCGCTATGTTGAAAGTTCAGGTTGCCATGTGTGATCTGGACTTTTTTGATTTTCTGCTAATTGACTTTACACAGGGAGCCGGGATTGTTATAATGATAACAGCGGCGGCATGGTTGCCTAAAGACAAAGCAGTGCTGGTGCGGACAGAGAGTGCTGGTTTCGAAGGATTCCTGCAACGGGGGACTGGAGCAGTGGCAGGGGAGGAGAATTGGATGAGCGCAGAAAACAGGATATTATCGGTTGGCGGATACCTTTTTTATACAGAAAAGGATGCACAGCTGGCACGGGCAGAGGAGCAGAAGATAGATTATCTGGAAGCACGTATTGATTATTCGTCTCCGGAAAGTATACGCTATATTTATGAACATACGATACAGGAACGCCTCTTCCGGACTCCGGTTGGACTGCGCTATCTGGAGAAACTGCGGAATTTTCTTCTGGAACAGCCAGGTGCGGACCCGGCCGGCATCATGGATATCCCTCTGTACATGACCTTTGACGGGGAGGTGCGGGAGCATGCAAATCCGGCCAGAGAGAGGGTGACACCTTCCAAAAAGAAAGACAGAGAAAAGTCACGTTTTTTCATATCGGTGATTGCGAATGTGCTGATGGCAGCAGCGATTCTTTCTATGTTTTATATTTCCTATATAAGTGATCAGCCCAATATTGTGAATTATGAAAGGGAGTTGACCAGCAAGTACGCTTCCTGGGAACAGGAACTGACCAGGCGGGAGCAGATGATCCGTGAGAAGGAGAGAGAACTGCAGATAAATCCGTGATTGTTTTTTCACAGAAAGGACATACTCTGGCGATATACTTTATGTAACAGGATATCAGAAAAAGGAGTGTGCAGATATGGACAGACTGAAGATACTGGTAGTGGATGACGAGAGCAGGATGCGCAAGCTGGTGCGTGATTTTCTTGTAAGAAATCAGTATGAGGTGCTGGAGGCAGGAGACGGAGAGGAAGCCATGGAGCTCTTCTTTGCGCAGAAAGATATCGCGCTGGTGATCCTGGATGTGATGATGCCGAAGATGGACGGATGGCAGGTGTGCCGTGAGATACGGGCATACTCTAAAGTACCTGTTATCATGCTGACAGCCAGGGCGGATGAAAGGGATGAATTGCAGGGATTTCAGCTGGGAGTGGATGAGTATATTTCGAAACCTTTCAGTCCCAGAATTCTGGTTGCGCGTGTGGAAGCTATTCTGCGGCGTACGAGTCAGGCGGTTAAGGAGGAGACATTAAGCTGTGGCGGTATCTGTATGGACAAGACAGCCCACCAGGTGCTGATCGACGGCAAAACTGTGGAGCTTAGCTATAAGGAATTTGAACTTCTGGCTTATTTTATGGAAAATAAGGGAATTGCCTTATCCCGGGAGAAGATACTGAATCATGTGTGGAATTATGATTATTTTGGTGATGCCCGTACCATTGATACACATGTCAAGAAGCTGCGCAGTAAAATGGGAGAGAAAGGTGAGCTGATCAAGACGATCTGGGGCATGGGCTACAAGCTGGAAGAGGACATTGAATGCAGGCAGTAAATTGGAAAATGAAATATTCTATCAGGCGCCAGTTTGCGCTGATTTTTATCGGGCTGATGGCGGCGGCAGTTTTCTTATGCTGGCTGATTAACATCATGTTTCTGGAGCAGTATTATATCCGCAATAAAACGAAAGTGATCTTTGAAGCCTATGAATCCATCCGCGAAGCTGCCAACAGCGATGCCTATAATACAGAAGAGTTCGGCTGGAAGCTGGATAATGTGTGCAGCATCTATAATATTACAGTATATGTAATGGATATGGATTCCAAGGTGTGGTATGTCTCCACGAACGGTGGTGAGGAGCTTGAGAAACGGCTTATGGCATATCTGTTTGGTTTTCTGTCCGATGCTGTGAAGATTATCCAAGAAGACGATGGATATGTGGTGCAAAGGGTTCGTGTAGGCGGGAATGAATATCTGGAGATGTATGGCAGGCTGAATTCAGGGATTTCATTTATTATGCGTACTCCGGTGGAGAGTATCCGGGAAAGCGTAAAGGTGGCCAACCGGTTTCTCGCTTATATTGGAGCATTGGCCACGTTGGCCGGCGGGTTGATTATCTGGTTCATTTCAGGTAAAATCACGAAACCCATTCTGGAACTGAACCGGATATCAGAGAAGATGGTTCATCTGGATTTCGACGCAAAATATGTGGGCGGAGCCCATAATGAGATAGACTTGCTGGGGGAGAATATCAATAAGCTGTCGGCTTCCCTGGAACATTCCATATCCGGTCTGAAGACTGCCAACAATGAGCTTCAGAGAGATATTGAGAAAAGGGAAGAGATCGATGAAATGCGCAAGGAGTTTCTGGCGAATGTGTCTCATGAGCTGAAGACGCCTATTGCGCTGATTCAGGGTTATGCGGAAGGGCTCTCTGACGATATCAATGATGATCCGGACAGCAGACGTTTTTATTGTGATGTGATCGTAGATGAAGCCGCCAAAATGAATCATATGGTCCAGAAACTGCTGACATTGAACCAGTTGGAGTTTGGCCATGATGTGGTGGCTATGGCTCGTTTTGACCTGGCTGTGCTGGTAAAAAATTATGTTCAGTCGGCCGGGATTCTGACAAAACAGAATGGGATAGAGACGGAAATTCGTATGGAGGAAGAGGGGCCGGTCTATGTCTGGGGGGACGAGTATAAGGTGGAAGAGGTCATCATGAATTATTTTTCCAATGCAGTGAACCATTGCGGCAGGGAGAAAAAGATCATTGTTACTCTGGAACAGGCGGAACAGACGGTGAAGGTTGGGGTATTTAATACAGGGGAACCTATTCCGGAGGAGGCTGTTCCGCATTTGTGGGAAAAGTTTTACAAAGTTGACAAGGCACGTACCCGGGAATACGGGGGAAGCGGCGTGGGATTGTCTATTGTCAAGGCGATTATGGAGTCCATGAATCGTCGGTTCGGTGTGGAGAATTATACAAACGGAGTACTATTCTGGTTTGAGCTGGAAAAGGCTTAGCCGTTGGAGACAGATGGCGCGTGGCAGTATGTGCCCTGAATTTCTTACGGAGAAACGGAGCAGCGGACAGATTGGAATACAGGGGAAAGGAATATAAGACGGGAGAATAATATGAGGGATGAGAAAACTTTTGATGCCAGAGTGCTTCTGGTCGGATTGGACACGGGAGAGGAACCGGATTTCGACCATTCCATGGAGGAATTGAAGAGTCTGGCGGAAGCGGCGGACAAACAGGTGACGGGTATTATAACGCAGCGTATGGAAAATGTGAACAATGCTTTTTACATTGGTAGCGGCAAGGTGGAAGAGGTCCGGGAATATGCCCTGGAGTGCGGGGCGGAGGAGATTATATTTGACAATGCTCTCACTCCGTCCCAGATGCGGAATCTGGGGCGGGAGCTGAAACTGCCGATTCTGGACAGGACCAACTTGATTCTGGACATTTTCGCTCTGCGGGCAAGGACAAAGGAAGCCAGACTTCAGGTAGAGGCGGCCCGGCTGCAGTATTTCCTGCCGAGACTGATCGGGATGCGTGAGAATTTAAGCCGACAGGGCGGCAGCGCAGGCAGTGCAGGCGGGAAAGGGAGTGTAAGCAATAAAGGTGCAGGAGAGACGAAACTGGAACTGGACAGGCGTAAAATCGAGCATAGAATAACGGAATTAAAGAAGGATTTGGAGGATATTTCCCGCAGAAGGGAGAATATGAGGAAAAAGCGCAGTGAATCCAGAATTCCGAAGGTAGCGTTGGTGGGGTATACCAATGCGGGGAAATCCACCATAATGAATCATATGCTGGGGCGGTACGGTGAAAATCGTGAAAAAACCGTACTGGAGAAGGATATGCTTTTTGCCACCCTGGACACCAGCGTGCGGGTGATTTATCCGGAAGGCAATGGGCGGGAGGAGAAGGCAGCTGCTGACAACAAGCCTTTTTTTCTGGCAGATACAGTAGGATTTATCGATAAACTGCCTCATGGATTGGTAAAGGCGTTCCGTTCTACGTTAGAGGAAGTCCGGAATGCGGACCTGATTGTTCAGGTGGTTGATTTTTCCGATGAGCATTATAAGCAGCAGATGGAAGTGACGAATGAGACATTGAGAAGCCTGGAAGCGGGAGAGATTCCAAGGATAACGGTTTACAATAAAGCGGATAAGATCAGGATGGATCATCTCCCCAAGCAAAAGGAGAGACAGATCTATATGGCGGCTTCAGTGGGATGCGGGATAGAGGAGCTGGCGGGAATGATCACGGAAGCTGTATATGCGGACAGAGTAGAAAGGGAATTTATCGTTCCATATGACAAAGGAAACATCGTTTCCTATTTTATGGAGAATGCCACGGTTCTAGAACAGGAATATCGGGATTCCGGTGTCTGGATGCGGGTCAGATGTCATAAGGGTGATGCTGAAAAATATTGTGTGTAAAGAGGGGCCAGAAAAGTTTGGGGCTTGCCGGTAAATGAAAATTGGTGTATGATAAACCTATGAGATTTAGTCGGTGCATCCTTTTCGATTCGGGCGGGAGGAGCCGTGTCAGATTATGAAACAGGTGAGGAATTGATAAAATGGCAGGTAAAAGAAGAACTTCAATTGTAGTGACGACAATGTTGCTGTTAACCGGGCTGACAGGATGCGCGGAGAACCAGATTCCGGAGCTGAGGCAGGATGAAGTACAGGCAGTGGGGGAATATGTGGCACTGACCATGATGAAATATGATATCAACCACAGGAGTCGTCTGATGGACCTGACTTTGCTGGAGGAGTCGGTTTTGGGGGAAGATCCTTCGGCGTCTCCGGAACCGGAGGAAGTAACCGGGATGGCGCCGGTGGACGATACGCCGGTGGTGGAGCTGGATTCCGACGGCACCCAGGGAACTGCTTCTGCCTGTACGCCGGAGGAAGTGATGGGGCTGCCGGAGGGATTGGAACTGGCATATGTAGCACAGGAGATTACGGACAGTTATCCTGCAGGAGAAGAGTATTTTGCGCTGAATGCTTCTGCCGGGAAGAAATTATTGGTCCTGCATTTTTCTCTTACCAATCCAGGCAGTGAGGAACAGGAAGTGGATATTCTGTCTTCCGGTGCGGTATTTAATGTTACGGTGAATGAGTCATATTCCAGAAGGGCACTTACCACGATGCTTCTGGATGATATGGGGACTTACAGAGGGAGTGTACCGGCAGGCGGAAATGTGGAGGTGGTGTTGGTGATTGAAGTGGAGGAGGAGATTTCAGGTCAGATTTCTTCTGTCATCCTGAAGGTGAAGAATGAGGAAATGACATCTGCGCTTAAACTGCTTTAAAATCTGGTTAAAAAAATAAAAAAACAATTGACTTTTGCGGTATATGATGTTAAGATATCAATTGTGCAAAGCACAGGCGGAAGTGTCGGAACTGGCAGACGAGCAAGACTAAGGATCTTGTGGCAGCAATGCCGTGTGGGTTCAAGTCCCATCTTCCGCAGGATGTGACGCGAAATCTGACTGCAGAAGTTTAGGTTTCGCGTCGTTTTGTTCTATGAGAGCAGCCGGATTTCGCACTGTTTGGGTTGAGAAATTCGTCCAGGAGGAAATGGAAGGATGAAAAAAAAGCGAGTAGAAGATAAATCAATCCGCTTTCTGATTGTCAGCATTATAGGGGCTGTCATACTGACTGTCGGACTGTTTACATCACTGTCTACATATATGAATAAAAAAAGTGCGGATACCATAGAAGAAGTGGGCAAGCTCTATATGAACGGTATGAATGAACAGATGGTTCTTCATTATGAGACAGTTATAGGACTGCGTCTATCCCAGATCGGTGCAATCGCAGATACGGTCAAGGCTGAAGCAGGAGACAGGGAGGGGGAGCAGCAGGAACTGGAGTACAGTGCAAAAGCCAGAGGATTCAGCAGTCTGGCATTCTGCTCCGCGGACGGTGAGTTTGAAATGATATACGGAGAACCCATAAAGGTGGTGGATCCGGAACCCTTCCTGGCGAGTCTCGGCCGCGGGGAGCAGAAGATTTCCGTGGCAAAGGATGCAGAAGGGAACGGTGTTGTTCTGCTGAGCACGCCCTATACAGGAGTAATGGAGAATGGAGAGTCGTGTGTATCTCTGGTAGGGGGTTTTTCTACGGAATATATGACCAGTATTCTTTTTCTGGACGAGGAAACCACGTTGGTGGATTCTTATATCATCCGAAAGGATGGCAGCTATGTCCTGCGCAGTAATGAAAGAGTAAATGGGAATTACTTTGAAAACGTTTACAAAGCCTTTGACGGACAGGATATAGGAGCGGGGGAGAAGTATGTGGAGGAACTGCAGGCGGCCATGGAGAAGGATGAAGATTATTCTGCGGTTCTAAAAGGAGAGGGTTCAAGATTCCATCTGTACTGCGTTAATCTTCCCTACAGCGAATGGTATCTGGTCACGGTTTTGCCTTTTGCGTCTCTGGATGTGCTGATTATGGAAATGGGGCAGGATTGGACGCACAGGGTGTACTTTGTCTGTGCGGTTTTGTTGGTGGTATTGTTGGGTGTATTTGCACAGAGTCTCAGGATTGCCAAGAGCCAGATGAGTGCATTGAAACAGGCCAGTGAGATTGCCAATCAGGAGAGGCGTGCGGCGGAAGCTGCCAGGCGGGAAGCTGAACATGCCAATAAGGCCAAGAGTGAATTCCTCTCCAATATGAGTCATGATATACGAACTCCGATGAATGCCATTGTAGGGATGACTACCATTGCGATTACTAATATGGACAATATGGACCAGGTACAGAACTGCCTGCGGAAGATTGCCCTGTCCAGTAAGCATTTGCTGGGACTTATCAATGATGTGTTGGATATGTCCAAGATTGAGAGCGGTAAGATGACTCTGAATATGGATCAGGTATCTCTGCGCGAAGTGATGGACAGTATTGTGAGTATTGTACAGCCTCAGGTAAAGGCAAAAGGGCAGCATTTCAATATATCTATACATGATATTTCGGTGGAAAATGTATGCTGTGACAGTGTGCGTCTGAACCAGGTTTTGATTAATCTGCTGGGAAATGCGGTGAAATTTACACCTGAGAAAGGGATCATTTCTGTCGCCCTGTATGAGGAGGAATCTCCCAGAGGAGAGGATTATATCCGGACACATCTGATTGTGAAGGACAACGGGATCGGTATGTCCCAGGAGTATCAGAAGAAAATCTTCGATTCTTTCAGCAGGGAAGACACTGCCAGAGTCCAGAAGACAGAAGGTACCGGTTTGGGTATGGCCATTACAAAATATATCGTGGATGCTATGGAGGGCACAATCAGCATAAACAGCGAACTTGGAAAGGGCAGTGAATTCCATGTAGTGCTGGATTTGTTAAAGGCGACAATACAGGAAATGGATATGGTATTGCCCAATTGGAATATGCTGGTAGTGGATGATGATGAGCAGCTTTGTGAGAGTGCGGTGGCATCTCTTAAATCCATTGGAGTGAATCCGGACTGGTGCCTGAACGCGGAAGATGCAGTCAGGAAGGTGGAAGAGCGGCATCTTAGACAGGATGATTACCAGATTATTCTGCTGGACTGGAAATTGCCTGGAAAGGATGGTATTGCCGCTGCCAGAGAGATTCGCAGGCTTTATGGAGAAGATATTCCCATTTTACTGATTTCTGCTTACGACTGGAGTGAAATTGAGGATGAGGCCCGGGAAGCTGGAGTCACAGGTTTTATTGCAAAACCTCTTTTTAAATCCACCTTGTTTTATGGATTGAAACCCTATATCGGAGATGCGGCGGAAGGGAAGGAAATCGGGAACACCACCGGGCCGGAACGGGTTGAACTGAGCGGTAAAAGAATACTGCTGGCAGAGGATAACGAGATTAACTGGGAAATTGCCAATGAACTTCTCTCTGCACTGGGGCTGGAGCTTGAATGGGCTGAAGACGGCCAGGTCTGTCTGGATAAATTCCAGCATTCCGCTCCCTATTATTATGATGCGATTCTGATGGATGTCCGGATGCCTGTGATGAATGGTTATCAGGCGACAACTGCGATCCGTGCGCTGCAGCGGGAGGATGCATCGCTGCCCATTATTGCGATGACGGCAGATGCTTTTTCCGAGGATGTAAAGAAATGTCTGGATTGTGGTATGAATGCTCATGTGGCAAAACCGATTGATGTCAGAGAAGTATGCCGGCAATTGGAAAAATATATGCGTTTGTAAAAGAAAAATGCAAAGTCCGCGATGGAACAGCGGACTTTGCATTTTATTTTACCAAACAAAAAATGGAAGCAAGGGGGCTCGAACCCCTGGCCTTTCGCGTGTGAGGCGAACGCTCATCCCGGCTGAGCTATGCTTCCATGTATCTTATTGTACCACGGTGAGAAAAAAATGCAAGAGGAAAAACGAAAAAAATGAAAAAAATAATCAGGAAAACTTGAGAATGTTTTCTTGACAGAAAACGAAACCTGTGCTATAGTAATAAAGCATGTGAAAACAATGCGGAGCAAGTAGAGTATCCACTCTCACCTTACGGCAATAGAGCTGGTAAGCGTTATCTATTTCAACTGTTTTGCACAGGGTTTTAGTGTGTTTTTGTTGGGTGAGTTTAAGTGGATGACGGTGTTGTCCACTTTTTATTTTTCTAAATTAATACATTTGTATGGAGGTACGGAACCATTAGCGATTTAATGATTAACGAACAGATTAGGGACAGGGAAGTGCGCCTGATCGGTGCAGACGGTGCACAGCTTGGCATCATGTCTTCCAGGGAGGCTATGCGGCTGGCAGAGGAAGCAGGTCTGGATCTGGTGAAGATTGCCCCTACCGCAAAACCGCCCGTGTGCAAGATTGTGGATTACGGCAAGTTCAAGTATGAACAGGTCAGAAAGGAAAAAGAGGCCAGGAAAAAGCAGAGGACCATTGAGATCAAGGAAATCCGTCTGTCGCCCAATATCGACACCAATGATCTCAATACCAAGATAAACGCGGCAAGGAAATTTCTCACAAAAGGCGATAAGGTGAAAGTAACACTTCGTTTCCGTGGACGTGAGATTGCCCATATGAACAATAGCAAGCATATTCTGGATGATTTTGCAAAGGATCTTTCCGATATTGCTGTGGTGGAGAAGGCGCCTAAGGTGGAAGGCAGAAGTATGACTATGTTTTTAACTGAAAAGCGTTAGAAATGTCCGCTGGATAGCTGCGCTATCCAGCAGATTCTCTGGCTGAAAAAGTTAAAATAGATAATTTAAAGTATAGGAGGAATGTGTTATGCCTAAAATGAAGACAAGCAGGTCGGCTGCAAAGCGTTTTAAAGTGACAGGAACCGGTAAGTTAAAGAGAAATAAGGCTTATAAGCGCCACATACTGACCAAGAAGAGTGCGAAGACAAAACGTAATCTGAGAAAGCCTGCTATGACAGATGCAACCAATGTAAAGAATATGAAGAAGATTTTGCCCTATTTGAAGTAAGCCGGGAATGGTATGCAAATATTTAGAACAGTGGTTACAGGATTAAAGTTAGGAGGAGATCAGGAATGGCAAGAATAAAAGGCGGTTTGAATGCCAGAAAAAAACATAACAGAGTATTAAAACTTGCAAAGGGTTACAGGGGAGCAAGGAGCAAGCAGTACAGAATTGCAAAGCAGTCCGTTATGAGGGCACTTGCAAGTGCTTATGCGGGACGGAAAGAGCGGAAGCGTCAGTTCAGACAGCTTTGGATTGCACGTATCAATGCGGCAGCCAGGATTAATGGATTGTCTTACAGCAGGTTTATGTATGGGCTGAAAGCGGCAGGTGTAGAGATTAACAGAAAGATGCTTGCTGAAATGGCAGTGAATGATGCGGAGGGCTTTAAGACCCTGGCAGAGCTTGCAAAGAGCAAAGTGGCATAATAGGATAAAAGGCCCGGCAGAGTATCTGCCGGGTTTTTTGCAAAGAGAGGAGGAAGTATGAAGAAAATATTGATCGTGGTAGACATGCAGAATGATTTTGTTGACGGTGCGCTGGGAACACAAGAGGCTGTTGAAATTGTGGGCAATGTGGTATCAAAGATAGCAGGATTCGACGGTCGGATTCTGGCAACGCTTGATACGCATCATTCTGATTATCTGAACACAGCTGAGGGAAAGAAATTACCGGTGCCTCATTGTATCGGCGGTACCCAGGGGTGGCTTTTAAACGGGAAAGTTTTGTATGCATTGTCAGAGAAGGATTATAAAACCATTGAGAAACCCACTTTCGGCTCCACTCAATTGGTGGAGGAACTGCGCAGAATCCGGGAACAAGAAGAGATTGAGGTAGAACTGATTGGGCTGTGCACGGATATCTGTGTGGTATCTAATGCATTGCTGTTGAAAGCACATTTTCCGGAGATGCGGATTTCGGTGGATGCTTCCTGCTGTGCAGGAGTTACCCCTGGGACTCATCAGGCCGCGCTGGAGACCATGAAAATGTGTCAGATAGACATTTATGGTGAATGACGAGCAGAAGGAGGCGGAATGGCATTTTATTTTATTGCGGATATGCACTTTGGCCATGAGAATGCTCTGGCTTTTGATAACAGGCCTTTTCAGACCATAGAGGAGCATGACAGAGTTTTGGCGGAAAACTGGAACAGCGCAGTGGGAATGGATGATGAAGTGTTTGTGCTGGGAGACATCAGCTGGCTCAATGCTACAAAAACCATGGAAATTGTAAAAGGACTGAATGGCATCAAACATCTGATTGTGGGAAATCATGATAAGAGGCTGCTGAAAAACAGAGAAGTGCAGGCCCTGTTTGCAGAGATTACGGATTATAAGGAGATTTTAATTCCGGACAAAAAAGGAATTGTGCTGAGTCATTATCCCATTCCCTGTTTCAACCATCATTATTATGGCTGGTATCACTTATATGGCCATGTACACAGCAGTTTCGAGTGGAATATGATGGAGCGGGTGAAGTACGAGATGGAGAGTTTATATGATAAGCCATGTAATATGTATAACTGTGGGGTTATGATGCGCTATATGAATTATACGCCCAGGACACTGGAGGAAATTCTGAAAGGCTGCAGCGGAATAGATTGATGTTTTCCGGTGACAGATTATAATAACAAATGAAAAGACCGCACATTTCTTTTTCAAAGAGGAATGTACGGCCTTTCATAAGCAGATAATGGGAGTCGAACCCACCCCCTCAGCTTGGGAAGCTGATGTACTACCGATATACTATATCTGCAGGCTTATTTCTTTAACGAAATTAATTATACCATCTATCTGTCTATTTGCCAAGTATTTTTTATAAAAAAATGTAAGTTTTAGTTTTTAGTATATTTATATTTGTTTTTTTGTCCAATCTGGGTTTTGCGCTTTTAAGGATGAAAAATTTGACTATTTGCGACATCTATGGTAAGCTTTATCATAATGTATTTATGGAAAGCGCAGCCGGAAGACTATGATTGGATTTGAGAGGCAGGGAGTGGCTTTTTATTAGCAAGAGGATTGGATTGTTTGCGGTAAGATAAGACAGGAGGTATTGCGGATGGAATTCAGCAGAGGAAAAATCAAGCAGATCAGGCATTTGATGTTGCTGGCAGCTGTTTTGGTGCTGGTACTGATATACAGTGAAGAGGTATTTCAGGGAGTCGGTTTTCTATTCGGGATCCTTTCGCCATTTGTGATAGGCGGTGCTGTCGCATTCGTTCTGAATATTCCCATGCGTGCCTTTGAAGAAAAGCTTCTGGGCAGCTGGAGAGGGAGAAGTGCGGGGAAAGTGAAGCGGCCGGTGAGCATGATTCTGGCATTGGTGGCTGTGGTATTGATCATTGCCGTGGTGATCGGAACGGTGGTACCTCAGGTGGCTGCTACGGCTGCGGAGGTGGGTAGAAAGATCCCTGCATTTACGGATGAGATCATAGAGGAGCTGGAACAGCTGACAAACAGATATCCACAGCTCAAAGAGCAGGTGAACAAGCTGGAAGAGCTGGAGATGAACTGGGATAATATCCTGAACAGTATATTTGATTTTCTGAAAAACGGTGCCGGAGATGTACTGAATTCTACTGTAACTATGGCCAGCGGTATTATATCCGGTGTAGTGAACGCTGTTATTTCCTTTATTTTTGCACTTTATATTCTCTCCCAGAAGGAGAACCTGTCTGACCAGGGACGCAGAATTATCAGTGCGTATCTGCCAGAGGCGGTGGGTGCCAAGCTGCTGGAAATCTGCAGTCTGCTGTACAGAAATTTCAGCAGTTTTATCACGGGACAGTGCCTGGAGGCCGTAATTCTGGGGACTATGTTTGTAATCTCCATGACACTGTTTCAAATGCCTTATGCACTGATGGTGGGGGTGTTGATTGCGTTTACGGCGTTGATTCCCATTGTGGGAGCATTTATCGGCTGTGCGGTGGGAACATTTCTGATTCTCATTGATAATCCGCTGCAGGCGCTGTGGTTTGTGATTTTATTCCTGGTGCTGCAGCAGGTGGAGGGAAATCTGATCTATCCGAAGGTAGTGGGAAATTCGGTAGGGCTGCCGGCGATCTGGGTGCTGATGGCGGTCAGTGTAGGCGGCAGTCTCTTCGGCGTGTCAGGAATGCTGCTTTTTATACCACTGATGTCTTCCGGCTATGCACTGCTGCGGGAAAGTGTGAACAAACGGAACCGGGGAAAGAAGGTATTGGCAACGCCAGGACCGGAGCCGGTGAGACCATCAGAGACTTCCAGGAGTTCCCGCAGGACAGGAGAGAGAAAAACATCCGAAAAATCTTCCGGGAAAAAGGGCGGCAAGGCGTGAGGACAGGGAAAACGTTGGGAAGTGAAGTCATATGAGAAAGGAAAGAGCCTTGGCACAACCGTGTCAGGGCTCTTTGACAGTTCTTTATTTAGAAAACCTTTCACACGCTGTAAGTATGATTTCAGGCCGGTATGTGATAGAATTTCATTACAGACAACAAAGAAATCAGGAGGCAATCAAATGGAACCTGTTCTGGAAATCGAATTTTTGAAGAAATATTACGGAAAATCTGCAAATCAGACCAAAGCCCTGGACGGGATCAGTTTTCGGGTGATGCAGGGAGAATTTCTGGGCATCATGGGCAGCAGCGGATCCGGGAAATCCACCCTGTTAAACTGCATTGCAACAGTGACACGCCCGGACGGAGGCGATATCCGGATGGAGGGGGTCAGGGTGCAGAATCTGAAAGGGGCTGGACTGGCACAGTACCGGGGGAGAAAGATCGGATATCTGTTTCAGAATTTCGAGCTGCTGGACAATCTTACCGGGCGGGAAAATATTCTCCTGCCTCTGTCCATCCATAATCTGTCTGAGGCGCAGGGTGGGAAATATCTTTTCCATCTGGCGGATTACCTGGAGATTACAGATGTATTGGATAAATTTCCGGCACAGATGTCCGGGGGGCAGAGGCAGCGGGTGGCCGCTGCCAGAGCTCTGATTCTGAATCCGAAAATCGTACTGGCGGATGAACCCACGGGTGCGTTGGACTCCCGGAATGCCAGGGCTTTGATGGAGAAGCTGGCCGGGCTGAACCGGGAGCGTAAGACTACGATCTTGATGGTGACCCATGATTCCAACGCAGCCAGTTACTGCGGGCGTATCCTGTTTATACGGGATGGACGGATTTTTCATGAACTGCGCAGAGAAGTGCCGGAGGAATCCCGGCAGGCGTTTCACAGACGGATTCTTTTGGTGACGGCTCAGCTGGAAGGAGGCAGTGCAAATGTTTTATAAAATGGTGATGCGCAACAGCCGCAGAAGTCGAAAGGAAAACGGATTGTTTTTTTCTTCTCTGCTGATTTCCATTGTGGCTTTTTACGTAATTTTGTCTCTGCCCAGGCAGGATGTGATGTTGTTTTTAGAGAAGATGGAGAGCAATGCTGTAGATCGGCTGATGGGGATGATCCCGGTATTTTTCTATGTGACGCTGATCCTGCTCTTTTTCCTGATATATTATGCAGGAAGTTACCAGATGGACAGACGCAGACATGAATTCGGAGTTTATCTGGTGATGGGGATGCGCAGGCGGAAGCTGTTTGCCATGCTGTTTGCGGAGGATCTGGGAGGAAGTCTGCTGGCGCTGGCGCTTGGAATTCCGTCGGCAGTGCTGCTGTCTGAGCTGATCAGTCTGGTTACGGCCAGGCTTGTGGGGCTGGGAATCATCGGACATCGCTTTACTTTTTCTCCGGAGGCGGTTCTGGGAACAGCGGCGGGGTTTCTTATAATCAAGCTGGCGGCATTTCTGCTGATAAGCGGCAGGATAGCGGCGCAGGAGACAGGGGCGCTTTTGACGGATAAGCCTTCCGGAACAAAGAGGCAGCTGCCTCTGCCGGTCTACTGGGCGGCAGCGTTTCTGGGGGTTGTACTTTTGGGGACGGCTTATGGAACAGCCATATCAGGCATCTCATGGGAAAACGCGAAGGCGATGGGACTCACACTTTTGACCGGTCTGGCCGGAACCGGACTGTTCTTTTTCGGTCTGCGGGCGCTTCTGGGATTCCTGGCAATAGCCGGCGGGAAAAGAAGGGGGCTTGAGGTGTTCGATTACCGTCAGCTTCAGGAGCAGGTGATTCTGCGTTCCAATACGCTGGCGGTGAGTTCGCTGCTGATGCTGGCTGCCTTGTGCTGCTTTGGGGCAGGTGTGGGTGTAGCCGGGTTCTACGGCAGTGGAGAGAGACATGTCCTGGATTATACATTTGGGGGAAAAGGGATGTCGGCAGAGGAATGCGGAGAAATTTTGGAGGAAACCGGACTGGATGCCTGGTTTTCAGAGTTGTTTGAGATTCGGCTTGGTTACATTCGAACCACGGATGACCATGAAAACGCTTTCTGCATGGATTCGATTATGACAGAAGTGTCACAGTTAGAAAAATCCAGAGAGCAGGAGATTCTGCTGAATAATTTAAGTTATGTATCCTATCCTTATCTGATTGCAGTAAGCGGGTATAACCGACTGTTGGCGGCGGCTGGGAATCCGCTTCTTGAGCTGGGGGAAGGGGAGGCTGCCGTCTATATGGACGGAGAATCTCTGTCTTATCAACGGAAGGTGATCATGGATCATATCCTGAAGGGACGGCCGGAGGTTGTGCTGGATGGTACTGTTCTGCATCTGACAGGAGAGGTGCAGACGGAAAATCTGGTTACGGATCGTGTTATTAGACTGTCTTTTGCAGTGATTGTACCGGATGCGCTGTATGAGTATTATACACAGGGGGACGGCAGTATCTATTTAAACGGTATTTTGGACAAAGTTCTTTGTGAAGAAACCAGTCTGATGAATGCTGTGGGAGAGATGAATGATAGGCTGGATGATGCCGGGATTCCGTATGAGGGTTATCTGCAGAATATGGGGCGTCAGCTTTTCTTTCTGGTGGCAGCAGGCTATATTACCATTTACCTGGCAGTTATTTTCCTGATCATTGCAAATACGGTGCTGGGGGTGCAGTTTCTCATGGCACAGCGAAAATCCGGCAGAAGGTATCGGACACTCATACGTTTGGGCGCCAGTCACCAAATGCTGTGTCGTTCCGCAGGCAGGCAGATCGGCTGGTATTTCGGAATTCCTACGCTGGTTGCTGTGTGCAGTAGTTTTTTCGGAATCCGGGCATTGTTTTCCGGTCTGCTGCCAACTATAGTCAGAGGGAGCATTTTGGAGATGATGCAGATTGGCGCCTCTATGATATTTGTTTTATTTGTGATAGAATCTGTCTATGTGGCAGCGATGAAACGGTCCAGCAATCGGTATCTGCTGTCATTGATGGTGCCGGAGCGGGAGGAATAAGGTATGAAGCGGATTGCCGTTGTGGAGGATGAAGGGCTGATGAGGGAAGAGCTTTCCGAAATGCTGAGAAAAGCCGGTTATGATATTTCGGAAATCCGTGAATTTGTGAACGTGACAGATCAGCTGCGGAAGATAGATCCGGATCTGGTGTTGCTGGATTTGAACCTGCCGGGGGAAAGCGGGTTTACGGTCTGCCGCGGTATCAAGCAGAACAGTGCCATCCCTGTGCTGGTTTTGACTTCCAGAGATCAGCTGAGAGATGAACTGCAGGCGCTGGATCTGGGAGCAGACGAATATCTCACCAAGCCCTGTAGAAAGGAGCGTCTTCTGGCCAGAGTTGCAAATGTGCTGAAGCGGTATGAGGGCAGAGGAAACCTTCTGGAAGGTCCGGGGTTTCTCCTGGACCGCCAGACCTACACGCTGTATATTCATAGGCAGTCTGTTGTTCTGCCTCGAAATCAGGGAAAGCTTCTGGAGACATTTCTGATGCGGGGAGGGCAGCCGGTCAATAAGGAAGAGCTATGCCTGGCACTCTGGGGGACTACGGAATTCATCGATGAAAATGCATTACAGGTGAATCTGACAAGGCTGAAGAAGACAATGGCAGGATTGGAGATGGGACAGCAGATTCAGGCAGTGAGGGGGATAGGATATCAGCTGCAGGCCTTAGCGTGTGAAGGGAATGTGAGCGAGAAGTTATAAGTAGGGGAAGCTTGGCGACGCCGGAGAGAAGCAGTGAGTCAGGTGGTGTGAAAGGTCGGGGAGAAGCAGCAGGGGAAAGCACAGAGCAGCCAGGAAAAAAAAGAAAGCGTCACCACCTGGAGGAAGAGAAGGCCTGATATAAGGTGTGGAAGGATGAAAGAAATGAGTAAATGCAGACAGGAGCGGAAGCAGCATGCAGAAAAGGGGAAACACATGGGAAGAGGATTTGACAGAGAGATAGAAGACAGCAGGTCTGCCCCATCCGGCAAATTCCACTGGTATAGATTGCTGCAATATATGCCATGGTTCATGCTGCTTCTTGTGGTGGATTGTTTTGCGTGTATTTTTATGTGGATTTCCGATATAAATGCATTGCGGGCTATTTCAGCTTCCTTTTTCCTGACCACGGTCTTCTTCTTTGCAGCTGTCTGCGGAGCGCTATTTTTTCTGGAAAAGGGAAAAGAGAAGGCTTTTTGGGCCTTTCTGGAGAATCCGGACGAATATCACGAGGAAGTTCTCCGCAGGGCAGCTGGTATTGGACTGGAAGAGAGCGTGCATCTTCTGGGGAATATTCTGCGGGAGAAGGATAACTGCTGCGGTGAACTGCAGTCAAAGCTGGCGGAGTATGAGGAATACGTGGAAAGTTGGGCCCATGAGACAAAGATGCCGCTGTCGCTGCTGGCACTGCTTCTGGATAACCGCAGGGAGGAGCTGCCGGATTCGATTGGCTTCAAACTGGAATATATTGAAAACAGGATGGGTGAATACATTGATCAGATGCTGTTTTATGCCCGGGTGAAGGGAATAAGGAAGGATTATTTGTTTGAATCCGTGGAGGCGGGAGCATGTATTGGAGAAGTACTGGAAGATTATGGTCCGTTGCTGGAGGAGAAGCAGTTTACCGTGGGGATTCCGGATACTCGTTTTTTGGTATATACGGATCGGAGAGGGTTTCGGTTTCTACTGCAGCAGCTGGTGAGCAATGCGGTGAAATACAGCGGCGATGAACCCAGACTGGAGTTTTGCTTTCAGGAGGGGGAGCAGAGTCGTACTTTGAGCGTCCGTGACAATGGAAGAGGGGTGCGGAGCTGTGATTTACCCTACATTTTTGAGAAAGGCTTTACAGGTCATTCAGGGGAGGGAAGGAAGGAAGCCACCGGAATGGGACTCTATCTGGCCTGGGAGATTGCAGAAGATCTGGGATTGCAGTTGGAGGCGGGTTCCCAGTGGGGGAAGGGATTTGAGATGCGCATTGTGTTTCCGGTGGTGGTGGAGCGGTGACTGGAACTGCGGACTTTCTGCCATTCAGGCTCTTGTTTTTCCATCTGTAAAATAGTAGAATAAAAGAAGCAAAGCAATGGAGATGGAGGAAACAGATATGCAGTTAGGAATCAGAATACATGACACAACAAAGCTTCCCTTTGAAGAAAGGATCGCACAGGTACATCAGCTGGGATTCACCTGCGGTCATCTGGCCCTTTCGAAAGTGATCGACGAATTTTCCACCGCGGATGAAGCACTGACGCCTGGGCTTGCCATGTATATTAAAAACGTATTTGCGAAAAATCATGTAGACATTGCCGTGCTTGGCTGTTATCTTAATCTGGCAAATCCCAATCGGGAACAGCTTGCTGACACTGTACACCGTTACATGGCCCATATCCGTTTCGCTTCCTGGCTGGGCTGCGGCGTGGTGGGTACTGAGACAGGGGCTCCTAACGAGGCCTATACATTTGGACCGGAGTGCCATACAGAAAAAGCACTGCATACCTTTACGAAAAATCTGCGCCCTATCGTGAAATATGCACAGAAGATGGGAGTAGTGGTGGCGATTGAACCGGTATACCGTCATATTGTGTGTAATGCCAAACGGGCCAGGCAGGTGTTGGACGAGATCGGTTCCCCGAATCTGCAGATCATTTTTGATCCGGTGAATCTGCTGGATATTCCGAATTATGCGGACAGACAGGCTGTTATTGAGGAAGCGATTGAACTGCTGGGACCGGATATCGCTGTGATTCACCTTAAGGACTGTGCTGTTCGGAACGGAAAACTGGTTTCCATGGGCTGTGGATTGGGAGAGATGGATTATACCTCTGTTTTGAAATTCATCAGGGAACGTAAGCCCTATATTCACGCCACTCTGGAGGATACCTGCCCGGAGAACAACCAGAGGGTGAAGCATTACATAACTCGGAAATATGCGGAATTATGTATGTGAGAATATCCGATCTCTTTTGAGGCAGCAGGCTGCAGAAATCATTACAGGTTAGCCGTTCAGGCCGGCAGATATTTTCAGTACTTGGTATTTTTTGAGAAAACTTCGGTGCGCAATATTGAGGGAAACAGGATACACAACTTACAGTTGATGAAAAAATAGACGATACAGTTGGTTGTTTTTTGGAACCGAATCCATTATAATACGAGGTATCAAACATATAGGAGGTACAATTATGGCATTAGATGGATTTGGAACTCGTTTAAAAGCAATCCGCCAGGAGCGGGGCTATACCCAGAAGCAGCTGGCAGGTTTTCTGGGCGTCACAGAGCAGGCAGTATCCAAGTACGAAAGGGGAAACAGTTATCCCGACATAGAAGTTTTAAGCGGCATTGCGGAGGTGCTGGACTGCTCACTGGACTATCTGCTGCAGCATGAATCCGGGAAGCACAACCTGCCAGGCCAGGAAAACGTGTTTCGGAAGCAGGGAATCAGCCGGTTTTTGCAGCAGGATGTGATTGTACTGCAGTTTGATGAGAAACTGGTTCCGCTTTTTATGGAGGAGGCGAAGCAGAATTGTCCACATATGATAGAAATGCGTCAACAGGCAGCTCTACAGTGGGGAATTATTCTTCCGCTTATCCGGATGCAGGATCAGTCAAATATGGAACCCTCTCAGTTTGAAATCTGTATCAACCGTGTCCCCGTATACAGCGAGATCCGGGAAGGAACGAATCCGGAGGAGCTGTTTTATATAGTGGGGAAACTGAAGGAGATGGTTTTTCAGAATCTGGACCAGGTGCTGAACAATCAGTGCGTCTATTATATGGTGGAAAGTCTCCGGGAGGAAAATCCCTATGTGGTGGAGTCTATTGTACCGGAGGTGATTTCTTATTCCCTGCTGCGTCAGGTACTGATTCATCTGGTCAAAGATTTCGGATATACGGCACATCCGCTGATTCTGATTATCCAGCTGTTGGAACAACAGCTTGGGTTGGAACAGCAGCCCGCATTGCGCCGCACCGTGGGAATCTCGGGCAGCAGGGAACTGGCCCGGAGAATTGCAGAGCAGTTGGATCCGGGGTTCCGGCTTGAGAACTGGGTGAAATAGAGGGACACACAGGGAGACATGGGGGAGAAATCTGCCGGGTTCTGGGGTGGCGGTCTACTGATTCTGCAGTTTGTCGCCGGCCATACCGGCAGTCCCCTTTTTGCCGCCCCCGTGTTCTATGCGCCACTGCCTGGGGGACACCTGATATACATTCTTAAAAGCCCTGGAAAAGTGCAGTTGGTTGGGATACCCCACCACATTTCCGATGTCCGCAATGGACAGCTCCGTCAGTTTCAAAAGCTCCGTGGCCTTGGTCATCCGGTAGGAGATCAGGAATTCCTGGGGCGTCTTTCCCATATTTTCATGAAATATTTTTCCGAAATAACTCCGGTTCAGCCCGCAGGCGGCGGCGATATCCTCTACGGAGATATCGTTCTGGAAATTCTGCTCGATGAAGGCGATGGATTCTTTAATATAGAAATCCCGCAGGCGGTTTCCCTTTCCGATCTGGGCGGAGGTGGAAGAGCGCACCAGGGCGTCCATGAACAGATAGAGATGGCCGATGAGGTGAAGGGGGGATTCCTCCCTGTTATTGACGATATACAGCATTTCTTCCTTCATTTTCTCACAAATATCTTTATAGCGGGCTTTGTAGACGGGATTTTCCTGGCTTAAGCCTGCCATTTCCACACATTCTTTGGCCCGCAGGCCGTCGAATTCCAGCCATACGTACTCCCAGGGCAGTTCCCGGTCTGCAATATAGGTACAAATCTGCTTGGGGAACAGCAGAAAACCCTGACCGCTTTTGACTTGGTGGGTCAAATCAGTCCCTTTCCCGTTGTCCGCGATTAGTTTTCCGGTTCCGGACAGACAAAAGTGGAACAGATAATGGTTTCTGGCAGCCGGGCCGAAGGAATGGGCAGGGTCGCACTGTTCCCATCCAAATTGGTACAGCCCCAAATCAACAAAATTCTCGCTTGGAAATACGGAAAAAATCACTTCGCTCATCTGCAGTTCCCCCTGATTTCTATGCATGGTCGAAAGCATTTGCCAAAAGAAGTGTATTACGAGTCCGAAAGTATTATATACCAAAATGCCGTCTGACTTCAAATAAAAATGCAAAAAACCTGCATAATGGTATAAAAATCACAAAATGCTGCTATTTTCCATAGCATAAAGGCATGTTAAGATATTTTTACCAACAAAATCCAGAAAAGCTATCGGCATGCCAACAACTGGATTGCAGCATCTGCCACCGGAATCCTGCGGCCGCAGGACATGGGAGGGCAGACAGGCAGCGGAAATCGTTGTTGTCTGTCCGGAACAGATACCCGGGAGGCAGATGCGTATTTTCAGAAATGATACTTAAAATTGGAAGGAGAAAATGCCATGAAAGGAAAACGGGCAAACTATCTTGGGGTGGCGCTATGCTGCACAGCGGCGGCATTGAGTATCCAGGGATGCGGGAACAGTTCGGCTGACGGCAAGGTTGAGATCGAGATCGTACAGTATAAACCCGAAGCTGCGAACTATTTCAAGACAGTGGAAGAGGAATTCAATGCCACCCACGACAACATTCACCTGACCATCAGCTCCCCCAACGATGCCATGACCATCCTGAAGACCAGATTTATCCGGGAGGACTATCCGGATATTATCGGAATCGGTGGAGACATCAACTATTCCTACTTTGTGGATGCACAGATTCTGGAAAATGTGGCAGATTATGAAGGAATGAAGGATATAAACCAGGGTTATCTGGAGATTGCGGAGTCCCTGGAACTGATTCCCACGGAAGGGACCTACATCGTACCCTATGTGGCCAATGCGGCGGGTATTCTCTACAATAGAGACATGTTTGCGGAGCACGGCTGGCAGATTCCGGAAACCTGGAGCGAAATGCTACAGCTCTGTGATACAATCAAGGAGGAAGGCATCCTGCCCTTCTACTTTGGTTTCAAGGATATCTGGACCTGTCTGGCGCCCTGGAACGCCATGGCAGTGGAGCTGGCGCCATCGGATACGGCAAAACAGGTGAACAGAGGCCAGACCACTTTTACCGACCAGTACAGAGAACTGGCGGAAAAGTACATGGACCTGCTGCCCTATGGACCGGATGATCCATTTGCCTACGGGTATAACGATGCCTGTACCGCTTTTGCCAGAGGGGAATCGGCCATGTATCCCATCGGAAGCTATGCCACACCCCAGATTCTCTCCGTGAATCCGGATCTGAACATCGATTCCTTTGTAATGCCTGCAGGGGACAGCAGTGAAGACAGAACCCTGAATTCCGGCATTGACCTGGGATTCTGCGTTATGGACGGCTGTGAAAATAAGGAGGCCGCCTACGAGGTGCTGAATTTCCTGTATGAGGATGAGAACATCCAGAAATACATCGACGACCAGAATGCGGTTCCCTGCAAAAACGGGGATTTCAAACTGGCCTCCATGTTGGACGGCATGTTGGAATTCATCCAATCCGGCAACATGACCGACTACCAGGATCATTACTATCCTTCGGAAATGTCCGTGGATGCCCTGCTTCAGACCTTCCTCATCGAAAAGGATGTGGACGGCTTCCTGGAGACCTTTGACACCAACTGGCAGCGCTACAACCGGGACATTATCCGCATGGTGCAGGAGTATGAGAGCAGCCACTAAACATGATATGAAGAAAATAACAGCATCTGCCGGACAACAGTTGAGCCGCAAAGTCTCGAAGGCCCGCGAAAGGAACTTTCATGGGTGCATTTTCGAATAAAAGTTCCTCTCATAAGGTGTGCGTCGAAGAGATTTTGGACTTTAGAGTTGCTGCGCAGCGACTAAATAGGAGGCATGAAAATGAAAAATGACAGGCAGAGAACTTTTTTGCTGATAACAATACCGATTCTGGCCCTGTTCGTCTGCTTCAACACCATCCCGCTGATTCGGGGCGTGGTGTACAGTTTCACGAATTTCAGGGGTTTCGGAAAATATGACTGGGTTGGTTTCCGGAATTACATTGATTTGTTTTCTGACGCCAGAGTGGGAAAATCTTACTGGTTTACCGTCAAACTGGCAGTGGTGACCACCATTGTGGTAAATGTGATCAGTCTGCTTCTGGCGCTTGGCTTAAACAGCAAAATCCGGGCAAAGGGATTTTTCAGAGGGGCTTATTTCCTTCCCAACATCCTGGGTTCACTGGTAGTTGGCTACATATTTAACTACTTTTTTACCTATATTATACCGGCGCTTGCGGATATGACCGGCATTAAGGCACTGGGAAGCTCTATCCTGTCCAGTCCCGGCAAGGCATGGATCGGCGTCATGATTGTCTGCGCCTGGCAGGCCATCGCCATGAACACCATCATTTACATTTCGGGACTGCAGACCGTACCCGAGGATGTGTATGAAGCGGGGGGGCTTGACGGCGCAACCGGGTGGAAACAGTTTAAACTGCTGACCTTCCCCCTGATTATTCCCTTTTTCTCCATCAACATGGTGCTCAGCGTGAAGAACTTCCTGATGGTATTTGACCAGATTATGGCATTGACCAAGGGCGGCCCGGCACAGAGCACGGAATCCATTTCCTACCTGATTTACAATAACGGTATGTCCGGCGGGCAGTTTGGGTTCCAGAGTGCAAACGCAGTGGTATTCTTTATCGTGATTGTGGCAATCTCCGTTGCCCAGATGAAATTTTCCGGTTCAAAGGAGGAGCAGCTATGAAACATACATCGACAATCGGCAAGTCCAACAAAACGGTTATGATCCTGCTGATCCTTGGGCTGTCCACCATCATTTTTCCTTTGTACATGACCATTGTGATCGCCTTCAAGCAGCCATCAGAGATGACCAACAGCATCAGCGGTATCCTGTCCCTGCCCAAGAACTGGAGCCTGGACAATTTCCGGGAAGCCATGGAAGTGACGGATTTCTGGCATTCCCTGGGGAACAGCCTGCTGATCTCCGTGACAACCATCGTGCTGGCTATTGTGATTCACTCCCTGATGGGCTATGCCCTGGGGCGGAACAAGGCCCACAGCAAGTTTTACAACTTCGTCTATCTGTTCATTGTCAGCGGTATGTTTGTTCCCTTTGCCATCCTGATGATGCCCCTGGCAAAGCAGACTGCGGAGCTGCACCTGGCAAACTGGTTCGGCGTTATCCTGCTGTATGTGGTATTCTATATGCCCATGAACATTATGCTGTATTCCGGGTACCTGGTGAACATTCCCATTGCCCTGGAGGAGGCGGCCAGAGTGGACGGCGCTTCCACCTGGAGAACCTACTGGAGCATTCTCTTCCCGATTATGCGGCCCATGCATGCCACGGTGGCGGTGATTACGGCCCTGGCGGTGTGGAACGATGTGATGACGCCCTTAATCATCATGGCTGGTTCCGGTGAGAATACCCTGCCTCTGGCACAGCTGAACTTCCAGTCCCAGTTCGGTACCAACTATAATCTGGCATTTGCGTCCTATCTGTTGTCGCTGATTCCGATTCTGATCTTCTACGGAGTCTGCCAGAAACAGATCCTGAACGGCGTTACCAACGGAGCCGTGAAGTAAGGTTCGGTGTTTTGGGGCCGGAAATCTTGCTGCAAGTGAGTTTGTATCGGATTTCCGGCCTTGGGACGCTGGTATCAAAAAATGAAATAGGAAATGATATACAACAGCCAGGGTTCCTGTGGGAGACAAAGGGCGTGTTTGAAATTTATTCCTGCCATCTGCCGGAAAGCAATGATCAAACACGCTCTTGCCTTAGCCGAAAAAGGGAAATGTGGTTTCGTAAAGTTTACGGGTGGTTCCGCCAGGTGTTTTTCTGCGCAGTCGGCAGAAAAATTCCGGAAAAAACGATTTCGTGAAGTTTCGAAAAAGCGCGGAAACGGCTTGCGCAATTCAGTGGAAAGGATTAAAATAGAAGGAAAGCGGCGATGAAGCCGCAGGCAATTCAGATAAAGGCGGTAGAGATAGCTATGGCAATTGTTTTTAGAGAGGAAAACAGAATTTTTGCATTGGAAACGGCCCATACCACCTATCAGATGAAGGTGGATGACTACGGTTTCCTTCTGCACTTATATTACGGCGGAAAGGTGTCCGGGGATATGGACTATCTCCTGACCTACAGCGACAGGGGATTTTCCGGAAATCCCTATGACGCAGGGTTAGACAGGACTTACTCCATGGACGTGCTGCCCCAGGAGTATCCCGGTCTGGGCATCGGGGACTTCCGCAGCAGCGCAGTGGCGGTTCGAAATGGGGACGGCTCGGAATGCTGCGATCTGCGCTATGTGAGCCATGAGATCCGGCAGGGGAAGTATGGCCTGAAGGGGCTTCCGGCGGTGTATGCACAGGAGCAGGAGGCGCAGACTCTGGAAATCCTTCTGGAAGACCCGGTGAGCAAAGTGCAGGTCCGGCTTCTGTACGGGGTGTTGGAGAGAGAAGATATCATCACCAGGAGCGCTGTGATCCGAAACGGCGGTTCCTGTGAAATCACCGTGGAGAAAGCGGCCTCGGCCTGTCTGGATTTTGTCACGGGGGAATATGACCTGCTTGGTTTTTACGGGAGGCATGCCATGGAGCGGAATCTCCAGAGGACAAGGGTAAACCACGGTATCTTCCGCATGGGCAGCCGCAGAGGCACTTCCAGTCATCAGTACAATCCGGCGGTTATCCTGGCGCAGCCCGGGACCACAGAGGACGCGGGAAGCTGTTGGGGGATGATTTTCGTCTACAGCGGAAATTTCCTCTGTGAGGCGGAGCGGGATCAGTTTGACCAGACCAGGGTACTCATGGGACTTTCCGATGAGCTGTTTCACTATCCCCTGAATCCCGGGGAGAGCCTCGCCGTGCCGGAGACCATTCTGGGCCATACGGAGGAGGGACTGGGGACATTGTCCCGGATGTTCCACCGCTGTATCCGGAATCATATCTGCCGGGGAAAATATGCCCATGAAACGCGCCCTGTGCTGCTGAACAGCTGGGAGGCTTCCTATTTTGACTTCAGCGGGGAGACCATCTGCGCCCTGGCCCGGGATGCGGCGGCTCTTGGCATGGATATGGTGGTCATGGACGACGGATGGTTCGGAAAGCGGGACGATGACAACAGCGGCCTGGGAGACTGGACCGTGAACGAGGAAAAACTGGGCTGCACACTGGGGGAGATGATCGGCAGAATCAATGCCCTGGGGGTGAAGTTCGGTATCTGGGTGGAGCCGGAGATGGTATCCGAGGACAGCGAGCTGTACCGGGCTCATCCGGACTGGGCGCTGCGGATTCCGGGCAGAGGGCCGGTTCGGGGCAGGAATCAGCTGGTGTTGGATTTTTCCCGGCAGGACGTGAAGGAATATATCTTTGACCGTATATGCGCCGTGCTGGACCAGGGGAATATCGAGTATGTGAAATGGGATATGAACCGCAGCATTACGGATGTGTATTCCGGGGAGAACTGTCAGGGCAGGGTCCTGTATGACTACATGGTGGGTGTCTATGATTTTCTGGAGAGGCTCACATCCAGATATCCCCATATCCTCATTGAGGGCTGCAGCGGAGGCGGCGGGCGCTTTGACGCGGGGATGCTGTATTATACGCCCCAGATCTGGTGCAGCGACAATACGGATGCGGCAGACAGGCTGCGGATTCAGTACGGGACATCCTTCTTTTATCCGGTCAGCGCGGTGGGGTCCCATGTGTCCGCGGTGCCAAACCACCAGACCGGGCGCATAACCAGCCTTCACACCAGAGGGGTGGTGGCCATGGCCGGGACTTTCGGCTATGAGCTAGACCCCGGGAAGCTGACGGAGGAGGAGAAGGCGGAAATCCGGGAGCAGGTAAAGGAATATAAAAGGGTTGCGTTCCTGATTCAGACAGGAGATTACTACCGGCTCTCTGATCCTTTCCGGGATACCTGTGCTGCCTGGGCCTTTGTGTCGGAAAACCGGGACAGGGTGCTGTTAAATGCGGTGATGACGGAAATTCACGGGAACATGCCGGTGAGCTATGTGCGGCTGAAGGGTCTGGAGCCGGAGACTTTGTACCGGGATACGAAAACCGGCGAAACTTATTATGGTTCCGCGCTGATGCGGGCGGGGCTGCCCATTCCCGGAGGGATGGGAGAGTACCTGGCTTATCAGGCGGAGCTGGAGGCTGCGGAGTGAGTCCTTTGCCTGCCGGAGCCGGAAAGCAGCAAATGTTGAATCTGTTTATTCGGGAATGAAAGATCGGGGTACCGGAAGAAGTGCGGCGTTCAGGAACTGCTATATTCCTTCCGGTGCCTGATGTATTCCCTGGGAGTCATATTCATTGCTTTTAAGAAAGCCCTGTTAAAGGTACGCAGGGAAGAAAAACCGGAGGAGAAAGCGGCTTCTGTGATGTCGGAGTCCTGTTCCAGGAGACTGCAGGCATGTTCAACCCGCATTCCATTGATGAAATCCGTAAAGCTGATCTTCATTCGGTCTTTAAAAAGGCGTGAGATATAATATTTATTCAGATGCAGTTCCCGGGAGAGGATATCCAGACTTAAGGGTTCCAGATACTTCTCTGAACAGAAGTACATGATATTCTTAATGCTGTCATAGCTGCAGGGACTGGGAAGCAGCGTCATCAGCGGAAGCAGTTCACACAGAAGTGCCAGCAGATAGCCTTTGGCAGCCAGTCGGTCATAGGGGCGGTCAGAAAAGGCTTTTTCCGTAATGGCTTCCAGGCGGACACGGATGCCGGCGGGCAGCTGTGCGCTCTTGATGACAGGGGAGTCGGGTACTTTATTCTGAAACAGTTCTTTTAATTCCCGGCAGAAATCGCTGGAAAATATGACCATACTGCCCTGGCAGGGCAGGAGATCATGATAGAAGTGGACCTGATTGGGGAAGGCCAGGAACAGATCCCCTTCCTCGATCAGGAAATCTCTGTAATCCAGAGTGGCCATGCTGGAGCCTTCTGCCAGATAAGCCAGTTCCAGATGGGTGTGCAGATGTGGAATGGGACTAAGCCCTGTGAAGGCAAAGGCGGAAGATATGACATTATTTCTGTTTTCGATCTTATATCTCATAGCATTTCTCCAATACCGCAATATATGTCTAAAAGTTTCCTCTATATGACTGGAATTATAAAGCAAATCAGATAAAATGTAAATAGAACAGAAAATAAAACAAGAAAGGTGGAAGGTGTGATGTGGAAAGAAAAAGCAGGTCTGCAGCTGTACTCCGTCAGAGAAGAGCTTGAGAAGGACTTCGAGGGGACTCTGCGGAGAGTGAAGGAGATGGGCTACAGTGCTGTGGAGTTTGCCGGACTCTATGGCAATGATCCGAAAAAGGTAAAGGAATTGTGTGAAGAGATTGGTCTGGTACCTCTTTCCGCCCATGTACCATTCCAGGAGCTGACAGCGGACCCGGAGGGTACGGTGGAAATTTACAGGCAGGCGGGATGCAGCTATATTGTGATTCCTTACCTGACGGAAGAATACAGGCCCGGGGCGGAGAAGTTTGATGACGTGTTAAAGTACGCCAGGCTGTTGGGGGAGGTCTGTGCCCGGAAGGGGTTGGTACTGCAGTATCACAATCATGACTTCGAATTTGCAAAAATTGACGGAGAATATGCCTTAGATGTACTTTACAGGGAAGTGGGGCCGGAACTTCTTCAGACCCAGATTGATACCTGCTGGGTGAATGTGGCAGGGGAGGACCCCGCTGCCTATGTGAGAAAATATGCGGGCAGGATTCCTACAGTTCATTTGAAGGATTTTGCAGGCCGGAAGGCAGGACGGATGTACGGTCTGATCGGATTGGAGGATAATGGTGAGAAGAGCGGTGCCTTTGAATTCCGGCCGCTGGGCAAAGGATTTCAGGACATTCCGGCCATCGTCAAGGCTGCTGTAGAGAGCGGAGCACAATGGCTGATCGTGGAACAGGATGAGCCGAGCATGGGGCTTGGCAGGATGGAGTGTGCACAGGCCAGCATTGAGTATCTGATGGGTGTGCTAAAGGAGTATTGAGGGAAGCTTATTTTGTCAGGAACAGGTTTCTCACTGACAGGCATAGCAGCAAATAGGATAAGGTTCATGAGAGGCATCAGCGGGGCAGTTGGCTCAAATCAGAGATGACAGTCTGTGAAGACGGAAAGGAATCATTATGGCGGATAATATTTTGGATCGCTTTAAAGAAAATACTGAGGAGGCGGTGATTGATACTTCCCGGAAAATGCGGGTGGGAATCATCGGTACCGGGTGGATTGCCGAGGCTCATCTGGAGAGCTACAGGCATCAGCCCGATGTGGAGATCGTGGCAGGAGCAGATCTGGTGGAGGGAAAGGCGGAGGCCTTCTTTGAGAAATTCGGCATGAAAGTAAAATGCTACAGGTCTCATGTCGAAATGCTGGATGACGAGTCCCTGCAGCTGGATGCAGTCAGCATCTGTACGTACAACAGAACTCATGCAGAGTGTGCGATTTATGCCTTGAAAAAGGGTGTCAATGTGCTTCTGGAGAAGCCCATGTGCGTTACCCTGGAGGAGGCGGTGGAAATCCGCAGGGCCGAGAAGGAAAGCGGAAAAGTGCTCTCCATTGGATTCCAGCCCAGGCTCGACGAGAATATGAAGATGATCAAGAAAATTGTGGAGAGCGGCAGGCTGGGGAAGGTATATTATATCCAGACAGGCGGCGGCAGGAGGAGAGGGATTCCCACCCCCTACGGGACCAGCTTTATCGAGGATAAGACAGCAGGAATCGGTGCTCTGGGCGATATCGGCTGCTATTCTCTGGACATGGTGCTGAATGCAATCGGCTATCCCAGGCCTCTTACCGTATCCGGATATAAATCCGCGTTTTTCGGTACCAGGCCGGATTATTATCCCACCCATCCGGAATATGCTGACAAATTTGAGGTAGACGATTTTGCAGCTGCATTTATACGTTTAGAGGGAGATATCATCCTGGACTTTCGGATTGCATGGGCCATGAATATGGACACACCGGGAGATACCATTATTCTGGGAACAGAGGGTGGCCTGCGGATTCCTTCCACGGAATGCTGGAACGGCAGTGTGGGCGGTGAGATGGTTCTGTACCAGGAAGTATGCGGTCAGCAGACAGAGACCAGGATCCCCATTATCGGTGAAAATAACAATAATTTCGGCGAGCTGTTTGACAGAAAGATCCGTTCCTTTATCGATGCGATCAAAAACCATACGGAAGCTCCGGTTCCCAGCGCCCAGATTATTTATAATCAGGCCATTATCGACGGTATTTTCAAATCTGCCGAGGCAGGGCATGAAATCGAGATTACGATTCCGGAATGCTAAGTATAACAGACAATGCACTTTTTCTGCGGGAAAAGTGCATTTTTTTCTGTTGAACCGAAGACTGCAGGCAGTTATAATAAAACATACAGATTCCCCATTCCATGAAAAAGCATAGGTCGGTGACTGATTTTATGAAATGGGGAGAGCGCATTTGGGCTGCCGGCCGACGATCGAAAGACGGATTCAGTGCCGGGGTTCCAGCAGAACGGGAGGGCAGAATATGGCTACAGTGGATTACAGAAGGGAGATCAACGAGGCGATGCAGGCGGGACAGGAGGCACTCCGGTGTCTAAGCCAGGCGAGGGACTGCCTCAACAGCGCCGGGAACTGGGGTATTGTGGATATGCTGGGCGGAGGACTCATCACCACGTTTATCAAGCGTTCGAAGATGAAAGATGCTGATCTGTTGGTGCAGCAGGCGAGAAGTGCACTGAAGCGCTTCCAGAAGGAATTGACAGACGTGGAGAACATACCGGAATTCCGGATAGAGACAGGGGATTTTCTGACGTTTGCGGATTATTTCTTTGACGGGCTGGTAGCAGACTGGCTGGTACAGTCTAAGATAAATGATGCCAGAAGACAGGTAGAGAATGCTATGGTGAAAATAAATTATATCATGGGGCAGCTGAAGGGATTGTAGGGGAAATTGTTACCTTTGTGCCCCAGATTGTATGGTTGATCATTTTCTTCTGTTCCAGTTGCTGCTGTGTACTCTTTAGGTACCTGGTCAGTGGGGCGGAGATCATTTGTGAGGTCAGCAGAAGGCGTATCTTATACTCATACAGGCAGGCTGGAGCTGACACATAATCCGCCCCAGCCTACCCGGTCATTGGGGTACACATGTTCTCCCCGAAGCGCCTTTGCACCGGCCCGGAGATATGCTTTTACTTTCTCTCCGTACAGGAACGGGTCGTTTCCCCTTACGATTCCCCATTCCATCAGAAGCGCTGCACTTCCGGAAACAATCGGCGTGGCAAAAGAGGTACCGGTAAACGGCGTATATCCTCCGTAAATGTCCGGAGCTAAAATTCCCACACCCGGCGCTGCCAGATCCGGTTTTGCCAGTCCGGCCGCCACCACACCGATAGTCCTGTTGGCATCTGCATAGCCTCTTCCGGAGAAATCCGCATAGGCTTCATAGGTGCTGTCATAGGCCCCCACACTGATCACCTTTGCTGCAGTAGAGGGAATTGTCAAAGTCACTTCCGGGGTGGAACGGTAGAAAACAGTACCGCTGCTTCGAACTGCGGAAGACGGCAGATAGAAGTAGTATCTCCCTGTCACCACCCGTTCCGGTTCCAGCCTTATGGTCCATACGCCGTTATTGATATAATTGCGTTCTAGGGGCAGCATCTCGAAATAGATTTCTTCGGGGACTGCATAAGGGGCAGGTTCACCAAAATAGACCAGGATTTCTGTCTGCTCCAATCGCAGTACATATTTTCCGCCATTGATCATTTTCGGCAGCTGTGCTTCCTGACCGCCGGGAGAGCGCAGATAAATCCGATATTCATCACAATAATTTTTCCACAGCTGAACATTCAGGCTGCGTTCATACTCTGCAACGGCAAGCTCTATCAGAGCCGGACGTGCCACCGCATCTCCCATGCGGCTGGGGATTGCGGCTGAGGCGTTTCCGGCGCTGCCGTCCGAAGCCGCTCCCGGACTTCCGGAACCGGCTCTGCCCCCGAAGCTCGTCCCGGCCCGTCCGGGCGTTTCTTCCAGCAGATTTCCGGACAGATGTCCCCCGCTGCTGCCTTCATTGCCGCTGCCAACGCAGATTACAGTGCGTCCTATTTCTGCGGCATTATCCAGAAAACGCTCCAGAAGGGAACTGCCGTCATGGGCGCCGTAGGTATTTCCGAAACTTAAGTTGATTACCACCGGCATTTCCAGTTGGATTCCTTTTTGGATCGCATAGGTCACTCCACGCATAATTTCTGTGGTTCTGGGAAAGGAATTCGCATCCGGCAGCCCCAGCTTCACAATCAACAGAGCAGCGTCCGGCGCTGCTCCCTGATATGCTGCGCTGCGTCCGGCGGCAATTCCGGCCACAGCCGTGCCGTGGCCGCTGGTGTCTACGCTTGGAAGGAGTTCAAACAGTGCTCCGGGCGTGTCTGCAGACAGGGCTTTATTAATCTGAATCGAGTCAAATTCCACTCCCATCAGGAAACCTGACGGCGGACGACGGGGCACAGCATCTTCGTCTCCAGCCTCTGGGCCGGGCTGTTCCGGGTCCGGTATCAAAGTCTGATCCCAGAGAAAGCGGATTCTGGTACTTCCGTCAGTATTTCGAAATTCTGCTCTGCCGGCGTCGATTCCGCTGTCCAGTACAGCCATCAGCACTCCGGAACCGGTCAGGTAAGGATCCCTCAGCGTGACCTGTGGAATACAGGAGTTCTCGGCGGGTTTTTCCACTCCATAGAAAAAGCGTTTCGGTTTTTCCACATATTCGATTTCTTCCAGCTCCGCAACCCGTTCTACCAGCTGTTCCGGAACTGTCAGTACCGCGTATCCTGCGATCAGGTACTCTACCTGTATCTCCAAAAGCTTCAGTGAATCCAGGCTTCCATGATATTTTACGATCAGCTCCCAGGTGCGGCTGACCGTATCGAATCCAACATTTAGATCTTCTGTTCTTTCTCTGACCTCCTCTGATGTCTGCAATGCCAGCTGTAATAGTTCTTCCAGCTTCTGATTCATAGCATACAATCCTTTCTGCCCGAAGTTTTTCATTTTCGTCTGCATGTTTGCGCTGTACTCCTGCTGTCTGTTTGTATATGGACAAGCAGGCAGGTGAAAGGCGTGTTATCGCCGTCTTACCGCAGAATGCCAAATGCTTCCCTTTCAATATATGCCCGGTTTCCGGAGAAAGATCAGTCGGCTGAAAAAATCCGTTTATTTTGCTTTTATTGGGTAATAATAGTCCATTTGTTCGTATCCTATTATTTTATTCGCAAGCGGTGATGTGATTATATTTCCTAATTCTGAACGTGATGTGTCACGCTCTAATCCGTTTTCACTTAGAAACTTATCTATTTCTGTATCCATGAGTTCCTTATCTGTTTTCTGGTCTATGTCGGTTGCTACAGCATAAAGACCTCCTTGGAAATCTACTATTTCAAATTGTTGTGGAACATTCATTCCATCTTCATACAGATACAGCCAAACAAAGCCTTCCCCTGCCCAATATAGGAAATTTTTTGGAAACAGACTGCGTTTTTGTGAGGATAACCATTCGTCAAATACAGCGAAATTCTTCTCTCCGAACATACCGATTCCAGACGAAACCATTTTGCAGGCAGGCATCTCATAAATTCTTATACTTTGCATTGATATCCCTCCGATTTTCAATTTGATGTTGTTTTATTATACACTCATTTCCCTAAATATGAAAGTGATATCTTATGATTCCTGTTCATCAAAACGGAACTTGAACAGGTCAGAGACAAGCTTCTGCTTATACTGTGCTGGGTATCCCTGTCTACAAGCCCGATTACACCTTACAATTGCGTCGCCATATGAGAATTGATGTTCGATCGAGCCGGATTACTCAGCAAGAAACTCCCATCCGTAGTTCTCACCAATAAACGCCCTCAAAGCTCCCGATTTTTCCGTTTCTTCATAAAAAGAAAGGATGTGATATGCAGTCAGATAATCTTTTAGACACTGCCTTTTTTGTTCTTCTGTCTTTACGCTTCCCTCCCTTGCCTTTGCCCGCAGCAGGAAGATCCAGGCCCGGTTTTCCACTTTCGAAGTCCGTGTCAGCTCTTGTAACGCTTCGTCGCATATTTGGATGCATTCTTCGCATTTTCCGTTTTTATACAGGCATTCCCCGAAATATTGCATGGCCGTTCGATAAGAGGAGGGGAAAAATCCTTCCCTTTCGCTGCTCCACACGAAATAGTCATATAGTTTTCTGTATTCGTTTTCCTGCCCGGTCGATTCCTCCATACAGTATATGATTTCCGATATACATCGCAGCTCCAAATTACTCAGGATTTCCTTTCCCTTTAGCTTTTTCTGATATTCAGGCGCCGTGACTGTAAGTGCTTTCAGAAACAGTTCTCCTGATTTGTTTCTGTCCGGACAGGATTTTGCCCGCTCAAGAAGCGCTCTCTGAAAATACAGGAACTGGCCATGAAGTTCTCCCGTTCCATATTGCTTCTCATATGCCGCAATGCGCTTTTCCGCCTGGCCCCATGCATGGTTCTTTACCTGAATTTCAATCTCCTCTCTCCGTTTGTACGCGCGGTAGTCCTCCTCATCAAGGACAAATTCATATTCCATTCTGCAAGTTTCAGCCTGCTTAAAAGCGCCTCAATTACCAGAAAATCCACGATTATTTCACCTGCTTCGATCCGCGAAAGGGTAGCAGCCGAACAGATACCATCACATATCTCTTTCTGCTGACAGCCCTTTGCCTTTCTTTGCATTTTCAGATAATTACCGGCCCCTTTCTCCGTAATCTTTATGGGCCTGTCTCTATCCCTGCCGTCCATTCCACCCCTTCTCCCTTTGAAGATATTTGTTCCCGGAAACACATGAATCCCTGCCTCCTGATAAACCCGGTCAGCTTATTTCCTCTCATCCAGAAACAGCTGCACCCGGTTGTTAATGACTCTGCTTACCTCCTCCGCACTCTTGCTGCCATTGAAATAGTCCTTTGCCTCCTCCTGAATGATTGTGAGAATAGGGGCAGTTCGTATGGGCAGAGGCCTGGCGTCTTCGATGGCTTTTTTATATGCATTTATCTTTTCGGCGGATGTATTTTCTCCATGATAAACAGGGGTAATTTCCTTTCCATTTTCAAAGCGGGGTTCCGTGAGCCACTGGAGTTCCCATTCCAGCCATTTATCAAAGGATTCCCGGTGCACGGGAGGCAGATAGGCTTCTTTCCTGTACTGAACCTCCTCTCCAAGAAGGAAAGCGAGGAATTCCCATGCGCCTTCTTTGCTGGCGGAATTGGCGTTGACAGCCATGGTATACAGCGGAGAGGATACCGCATAACAGCCGTCGTCAAACAGGGTTCCTGTAGCGAGCCTTTTTTTCGCCTCCTGCTCCTTCGGGCTGTTAAAATGGAAAAAGTAATTTAAATTTGCCATATAAGCGATTTCCTGTTCCTGCATCCTTTTATCAGTATAGCCGTACCTTCTGGCGGTTTCCAACAGTTTTCCAAACAAGGGCGTATTGAAATTGCAGCTGCCGGAGGAATCTTTTTCCCCGGTTCCCCAGTCCACCATTCCCCAAAGGTTTTCCGAACCCTGCAGGAATGTATTCAGCAGCTCCCCGGAAGTAAGCTCCTTTCTGTAAAATCCCTTTCCTTCCCATGCCAGCAGCGCGTCTGCCAGCACCTCTATATCCGGCGTTTCCCGGCAATTCAATACGTTCGCGTCCGTTTCCTCACAGGTTACCTCCATTTTCGGCGTTATGCTGTAGATTTTCTCCTCTTGGCGCCATGTAGCAAACACCAATGGGAAATAATCTTCCTCCCGGATACCGGAGCTTTCCATATAGGGATTCAGTTCTTCCAGTGCGTCCTTGTCCAACATTCCGTTGATGTAATCATGCAGGAGATAATCTCCGCATAGAATATCCGGCCCTTTTCCCGCTCCTACCTGAACACTGGTGATTCGGGCAAAATCCTCCAGGTCATTGCCGTACCCGCAGGTTTCCAGAATCACATAATAGTCACTGTCTCCCTGATTAAACAGATTAACCTGTTCCGAAAGCCAGAAATCAACGAAGAAAATTCCGCGTACGACAACAGGAATTTTTTCCACTTTTTCCATGCACATTTTTTCCAGGATGCAATGCTTCCCGTTTTTGTCAGTCCAGAGGAATTCTACAGCACCGTCCTCCAGTACCCGGAAATCCTGAAACAGTGAATCCTTATGCCACCCGTAGCTTGTTCCGTCAAAATACAGGAGTGGGGATGTACTTTGCGCATTCAAATCTACTGATTTGATGCCATATCCGCTTTCAATATAGCCTGCCAGCGCAACAGAACCGTTCGCGGCTCCTATATGGATGTCTGCGTAAGACAATTCCACCTGCGGCCTGGCAATTACCTGCCCGGTTTCAGGGTCCAGTTCTCTTAGAAATTCTTTGAGATTTTCGGGATCTGCTAATAACACATAAATTCTTCTGTCTGGCGTATATCGTCTATGCTGAAACCCGGTTCCAGACTATTTTGATACAGTATCTCACCAGTGGGCAGAATCTTCATAATGGTGCCTACGGGTGTGTATCCTCCATTCATTTCGGGCCAGTTTGTGGCGTAAAAGTAGCAGTTCCTGTCATTGTCCACATACCCCGCATATCTCGCATCCACAAAAGAGCTGTCATCGTCGGATAGTCCGGACAGAAGCAGCTCCCGTCCTCCATCCGTTTTGTACAGGTAGATATTCACCCCGGAAGGAGTTGCTTCGGACCAGAGCTGTATCGGTTCACCCATGGCAAACTGGGTGCCCAGCAGGTTGTATACGGTAATGCCCAACCTTTCTATATCGCCCGCGTAATACATTTCCGGGTTCTTTTCCCATAATCCCAGGTCGAAAAGCTCATCCGTCTCCACGATCAGATCATAGTACTCTGTCCGCTCTGTTACGGCGGTCAGGTCAGAACCGGGGGCAATCCCTATCCAGGGGTCTTCCTGCTCCGTCTTGTCCCCGCAGGCTGCCAGAAGGCTGCAGGCCAGAAGAGATGTCAGTATGATAACAAGTTTTTTCATTTTAGGCTTCTCCTCGCATAACATGTCAATGATAATAAAAATCTTTTATAGCAAATGAAGGAAAATATTTGGTTTTGAACAATGCAGAAAAGACGGAAGACAGCTATGCCATCTCCCATCTTAAGCACCCCGTGTATTCAATATACCCTAGATGATACCTTTTGTACCTATCAAAATTAGAAAATAAAATTTTCCATTATTGATAGGTACAAGTTACGATTGATATGATATCATTAGTTGTCCGGATGTTTTCTGCTTCCTGCAAACTGTGAAGACAAAATCTGTCCTTTCGAAACAGGAGCTGCAAACACATCAAAATATAAAACAAAGAAAGGAGATTCACAAAATGAAAGTGATTAGAAAATTACACATTCTTACTCTTATTGCAGTGCTTCTCATCTGTGCAGCATCCACGAAAATTGCGAACTCACAAATTTCTTGTGAGACAATTTTGGTGTCGGATGGAAACCCTGCCCCATATCCAGATGATAATAAGGAAATTAATCATCCGACTTCCACTGGTGCTGCTAAAGCAGTTTAGCCCCATCTGGATAAAAGTATTCATATATTTTTTTGATTCTCAGAGACCCACGAATATCACCCTGTGCCACACTCAGGTAATACCCCTGAACGAGTTGTTTTTTGCAAAACGCTCGTTCTTTTTTAACAGCATCATACGGTTGTTCCGGAGATTCCGTTTTGGGATAAATCCCCATCCTTAGCTGATTTTCCCTAATCCATGCCTGGTCAAACAGAAAATACGGCACATCTCCCAATATTCTCTGCCGTCTGCATTCCAAAATCCCAGTGTTGCAGTATTCAGCCGCTTTGTCATACTGGCCTGTCATACACATAAGCTGTGACAAGTCTGCCAATACCACTGCATGTCACACCACATAATGATCCCAGTCCATATAGTTTTGCTCCACATTTGCCTTCAGCTTCAGCAGAAATTCCAACCATTTTTCCCGCTCATTCATAGAATGATATGCATTGGCGACTTGAATCAGGATATCAAACTCATTCCTGTTAAACGGCCATCCTGCTATATCAATATCATCCAGCTTCGGAACTGTGCACCGCAGCGACTTCAGCAGTATTTCCAGATATTCCCCCACTGTCATATTTCCTTTTTCCCAGGCAAGCTTCGCTTTTATCGCCATTAGATACTGCTCATTTCTGGGATATCCCGGTACCAAAACGGACTCCAGTTCCTGCAGCTCCATCTCTGCCTCCTGGTATTCTTTTCGGATCATATGCGTATGAATCAAGGTTTTCAGTCTTAACCCGCTGCATTCTGTAACCATAACAGAAGCATAGAAGCGTTCCGGCAGCACCCCCATCTTGATCATGAGACGCCGGAATACCTCTATTTTTCCTCTTTTTACGCCGCCGTTTTCTATCCGGCGCAGAACCTGTACAGAACATATCTCGTTTTTGTCTCTGTGCATGCCACAGGCCTGCCTGAGTCCATAGTACCGCAGCCATGAAGCATTTGGTCCCCCGTTCTGTGATTCTGTTTCCTTTCCGTCATATATCTGAACCAGTTCCTCCTGCGTCATCCCAAGGGCTTTTCTCCTCATACGGACCATGTCTCCCAATCGATAAACCGCCATACATAATTCCTCCTCTATCCGATGTCAACCCTTCCGTTCTTCCACAAATGCAAATCACGGAGGCGTTGTGTCATGACCACAGCACCATTCATGATTAGATAGTCATTTGGCCGGTTCGTGCCCGGAATAAGGTCATTGTACCAAACCACTTGCGTGGCAGCAAGTTCTAAAAATAAATTTCCCCTAAATGTCAAAAAAGCAGCAGTTTATAAGTTTAACTTGCCTTGTATTCTTATGTCGTTGACAATTGGGCCTAAATACGGTACCTTAATATAGAAAGATATAAAGGCCCCGTTTTTTGTGGATATCTTCCACAAAGAACAGTCTGTTATAATGTATAGGGGGAGTTTTGATGAGAAGAGTCATGAAAAACGCAATAATTACCTTTTTGATTTTATTTCTTGGTATTTCTACGATTTTTCTGGCATATCTGCATTTTTTCACACCAGATGACAGGAATCTTACAGGAGAGTGGTGTGCGGAGCTGGACATGACGGGGCAGGTTGCCGCCATGGCGTATGGCTGGCTCCGGGACATAGAAGCGGTATCTGTTTCCCTGGAGGAGGTGGAGGCTTACATGCAGGATTTGACCATTCAGGTCAATTTGACAATGGAGCAGACGGGACGCGCGGAGGGAACCTTCCGCTGCAGTGTTCTGCCGGAGAGTTATGATACCTGCAGGCAGGCGGCTTATGAAGCATTTGCCGAGGCGTTTCGGTCCCTTGTGGCGGAGAGACTGCGTATGGCAGGTTATGGGGACTATGCGCAGGGGGAAGCCGTGGAAGCTTTGGTAAACGAGACATTCGGGATGTCTGCCGCCGCTTACTTAATGAACTGCGGCCCATCGCTGCTGCCGTCACTGGAAGAGCTGCAGGCCGCTTATGATGGCAGCGGTACTTATGAAGCCGCAGAAGGCATTCTGGTCAGAAAGTTTGACACAGGCGGAGCTGCCGGCACACGGCAAGAGCAGTATATCCGGAAGGAGTCCGGTCTGATTTTGCTGGGAGACACAGGCGACGCCGCAGCTGACGGATCTGCAGAGTATTATCCCATGATATACACATTAAAACAGCCGGATAGTCTGGAGGGCAATGGATGAGTGAGATGATTCCGGAATTCGGCATAGACCGAACCAGTCAATTGAAAGAATCAACACTTTTTTGCCGTGAGAGCAGGAAACTTTGGTAAACGAGACATTCGGGATGTCTGCCGCCGCTTATTTAATGAACTGCGGCCCATCGCTGCTGCCGTCACTGGAAGAGCTGCAGGCCGCTTATGATGGCAGCGGTACTTATGAAGCCGCAGAAGGCATTCTGGTCAGAAAGTTTGACACAGGCGGAGCTGCCGGCACACGGTAAGAGCAGTATATCCGGAAGGAGTCCGGTCTGATTTTGCTGGGAGAGACAGGCGACGCCGCAGCTGACGGATCTGCAGAGTACTATCCCATGATATACACATTGAAACAGCCGGATAGTCTGGAGGGCAATGGATGAGTGAGACGATTCCGTAATTCTGCGTAGACCGAACCAGTCAATTAAAAGAATCAACACTTTTTGCCGTGAGAGCAGGAAACAGAGAGGGGCAGGAAGAAAATGCGGAGCCTGTGAATGTGGTAAGGTGACAAGGATGAGAAGCCCCTAATGCCACATGGTAAAGAGAAAAGCGGCTGTGAAGGCGGCAAGAGAAAAGAGGCTGCGAAGGCAGCAGGGCAAAACGGAAAGAAGTTTCAAAGACGATGAGAAGATAACAAGATAATGTGAGAAGGGAGAACATAATGAAGCGATTCCTGCAAATGCAACAGAAAATATGCTTCCTGCTGCTGTGTGCGGTTCTGATATGCACCATTCTGCCGGCAAAGGTTACGGCAGGATTTGAGATTCCCGGTACCTGCCAGGTGCAGACGGAATCCGGTATCCCGTATACGGTAAAGACACTGGACCATGATTATGGCAGCAATACCTATTTTTCCCTGCGGGACCTGGCCATGGTTCTTAAGGATACGGGTAAATCCTTTTCCCTGGAAATTACGAAAAACGCCGTTTCCCTGAATCCAGGAGAGAACTATTCGGCTGTGGGAGGGGAAAATGTACCCTGGGAGGATGCCGAATTACCAAATATAACTTTGCGGAGAAACGAATTCAAGGTGGGAGGGGAAGCGGTAAATTACTATACCTTTATCATGATGCTGCCTTCCGGCGAGTATGATTGCTTTATGATGGCCGCGGATCTGGCCATGATTTTGGATATGGATATTTCGGTTCCTGCCGCCGATGTTCTGGAGGTTCATACACAGGAGCCTTTCCGCATTGTGCCTGAGGAATTGGAGCAGGCAGGGTATTTTTACGGTATCAATGGCGTAGTGGTGGGAGATGCCACTACAGGAGAAATTTATTATCAATATCAGTCCGGCATGCCCTGGCCAATCGCCAGTACTTCCAAGCTGATGACCTGTCTCCTGGCGCTGGATGCCCTGGCGGCAGGGCAGATGAGTCCCGAGGATTTGGTAACGGTTTCTGACGGGGCACAGCTGCTTTCAGCCTCGTCAGACGGGGTGATTCCGCTTACGGCAGGGGAGCAGATTTCAGTGCGGGACTTGCTTCTGGGAGCACTTCTGCCTTCCAGCAACGAGTGTGCGCTGTGTCTGGCGGAAGCGGTGGCAGGCTCCGAGGAAACTTTTGTAGGGATGATGAATCAGAAGGCCGGGGAGCTGGGACTGTCCCAGGCGGTCTTTTTCAACAGCCACGGTTTACCTGTATACACGGAGGACCCGGTTCCCGCAAAACGCCAGAACCGCATGAGCGCAGAGGACATGTTCCGGATGGTCTCCCATCTGCTGAATGTGTATCCACAAATTACGGAGATTACTTCCCTGCAGTCCGCCGTTCTGGATTCCCTGGGCAGGGAAGTGCGCAACAGCAATCCACTTCTGCGCAATATTCCTGAAGTCACTGGCCTGAAGACCGGAACCACCAATAAGGCGGGGGCGTGCCTGGTTACATCCCTGACTGCGGACGACGGAAACATGGAACATGATCTGGTGGTTGTGGTCCTGGGCGCTGAGGATTCCGTGGAGAGAGGGCGGGTTTCGGCATTGCTGGCCAGATACGCTCTGGATGCCTTTGCAGGCGGCAGGGAGGATGCGGAAGCCGGGACAGGTCTGAATCCCGGAAATCTGCCGGTACATGCGGAAGCGGCGGTGGACTGGATCCTGAAAACTGCGGGAAAATATTAGGGTTGCTGCACTGGGGTACACCTTTCCTGACGGCGGCATATAATAGAGCAAAACAGCATAGGATTATAGGTTATCGTTATGTACATTGCTCTGTTTGTTTTACTTTTGATTGCGCTTTTCAGCATGGTATTCTGTCATTTCCGCAGGAAGAAAATTATCTGCAGAATCCGGAATATGGAAAAGTGCGAAAAATGCTCCCTGGTGGAGGAGCTGGCGCAGCCCTTCGGCTATGTGTATCACTGCTGCTGCGGGTTCTTTTCCTCCACGGTGGATGCCTGGCAGAAGGATGCCGGCTATACCTGGGCCTACGACTACCTGGCTCCCAGGTTCCAGATGGTGTTCGATTCCCTTCCGGTGTATTTTAATTATCGGGACCGGACATGGCTGATTGAATTCTGGAAAGGGCAGTACGGCATCAATGCAGGCGGAGAGATCGGCATTTACCACAGCGACCGGCTGCTGTCCGAGACGGAGTACCGGACGGCACATTTTGAGGCGGCCAATGAGGAGGAGATGTTGTCCTGCACGCTGCAGTTGTTCCTGGACAACGGCGCGTTCGTGAAAATTTCCCAGCGGCACTGGTGGCTCACGGCTTTTCTGCCGGGGGTGTTTTCACGCCCGTCCGAGCTGTGCCTGAAGGCGACGGTTTGCTTCCGTAACCGGGAAATGATGGAAGCATTCTTCCGGGGACTGTGCCGGGCGGGTTATTCTCCGGAGTGGGTTACGGTGCAGAATCTCTCTCTGTCCTTTACTTTCCACCACCCCGGGAAAGTGCATTACGGTTTTCTGACGCGCTTTCACCGCAGGCTGTCACAGTGCCTGAACCGAATGTACTGCCGGCTCTTCCTGTGGGTTACCAGGCCATTTACCTGTACGGAAGACCGGATTCTGTTTCTTTACTACTACATTCCGTTCTGCTTCCGGAAACTGATGCGTCTGCGCCGTTTCCACAGGCACTGCCACCGGAAACACGGCTGCCGCCGCCCGAAATGCTGCCGCAAATGCAGGCCGGCCAGGCGAAGAGCTGCCAGAGGTGCCGGCTCCGCAGCGCATGCCTGCCGAAATGATGCCTCGTGTGGGAACTCCGGAAACTGTAGCTGCCGAAATGATGCCTCATGTGGAAGTTCCGGAAACTGTAGCTGCCGAAATGATGCCTCGTGTGGGAGCTCCGGAAACTGTAGCTGCCGAAATGATGCCTCATGTGGGAGTTCTGGAGCCTGCACCTGCCGAAATGATGCCCCGTGTGGGAGCTCCGGAGCCTGCACCTGCCGAAATGATGCCCCGTGTGGGAGCTCCGGAAACTGTAGCTGCCGAAATGATGCCCCAGGGGCAAGTTCCGTAGACTGTTCCGGCGGAAATACGATTCGGGATGCCCGCTTTCGCCGCAGGAGAAAGTCATGACCACCGCAAGCCGTCTGAACAGGGCTTTTTCCCAGGCGTTGGTACTGCCTTTTTGCCCATGCTCCAGGTATGTACTGGTAAGCGACTGCCACAGGGGCGTGGGCACCTCCTCAGACAATTTCCTGAAGAATCAGCACCTGTACTATGCGGCCATGGAACATTACTACAGAAACGGTTTTACGTATATTGAACTGGGGGACGGGGAGGAGCTTTGGGAGAATCGGAAGCTGCGCAACATCACGGAGATTCACGAGGATGTGTACTGTATGTTTGCCCGGTTCGAGGAGATGGGCCGGCTCCATCTGCTATACGGCAACCACAACATTGTCCGCAGAAAGAATCCGGCCTTCCTGGAAGCTGTAATCCTGTATGCCGAAGCCATGCCGGAGAAATCCCTGTACCTGACCCACGGGCACCAGGCAAGCTTCCTGAATTCCACCCTGTGGCCCCTGGCCAGGTTTCTGGTGCGGTATTTCTGGAGTCCCCTGGAAAATCTGGGTTTTCTGGACCCAACCAGCGCGGCCAAGAACTACGAAGTAAAGGAGAAATGCGAGGAGAGCCTGCGCAGCTGGGCCGAAGCCAACCGCCATATTCTGGTCACAGGGCATACCCACCGCCCTGTGCTGCCGGAGGAGCCTTCCTTCTATTATAATACGGGAAGCTGTGTTCATCCCCGCTGTATTACCTGCATTGAGGTACAGCGGGGAGAAATGACTTTGGTGAAATGGACCATGGACGCCCGGACTGACAGCGTCCTGTATGTGGCAAGGGAGGTGATTTCCGGGCCGGTGAAGATTTTGTCCAGGTCAGAGTGAATGCCTGCCGGGGGTTCTGGGAAAATCGGGACAGCATAGAGTGCGAATTTTGTTCTGTTTTGTGACAAATGCATCTTTTGGTAAGCAAAGGGCTTCCGGACGTGGAACTGCTCTGCCTGGTGTGGTATAATGACCATGTTTCAGGCAGGAAGCGGCCGGGAGTCTATCTATTATGGACGGTGCCATGTGTATGGTACCATGACCATAATCCAGGCAGGAAGCGGCCGGAAGTCTATCTACTATGAACGATAGTGCGTTCATGATACCATGATTTTGCTGACTCAGAATTTAAGCCGGTTGCTGACATATACCACTGTACCATGGCTTGGAAATCAAACGTCTGCCTGGCAAGACGGAAACCGGAGCAAATCCGGAAGCCGTTTCGCGCCGCCCGCAGTCGCCTGTATCATACTGCGGAAAAAAGGAGGAGTGTTCCATGTTGGAGGCTATTTTTAACCCTGAAAATGCAGTGTTTTGTGTGATAAATAAAATTCTGGACCTGATGATGTTAAGCCTGGTCTGGGCGCTGTGCTGCATTCCGGTGGTAACGGCAGGGGCGTCCAGTGCGGCGCTGTACCATGCAGTGGTGAAATCCGTCAGGCGGCAGAGAGGCTATCCGGTCCGGGAGTTCTGGAAAAGCTTCCGGGCAAATCTCAGGAAGGGGATTCTGATACAGGTTATATGGATGCTGTTTGCAGCCATGATGTTTGTCAGTGACTTGCCCCTGGCGGCAGCGCTTTTAAACGGTGAAGGGATTCCGGATAAAGTGCTGTTGTCGCTTTTGGTTTTGAAGGCGGTCTTCCTGGTGGGCATGCCCTGTTGGCTCTATCCGCTGCTGTCGCGGTTTGAGGAGCGCCTGCTGAAGCTGGCGGAAGCTGCCCTGTATTTGCTGATTCGGTGCCTTCCCCTTACGCTTCTTTCCGTTGTGCTGCTTTCCGGGGCGCTTCTGCTGTTGGTGTGGGAGCCGCTGCTTGTGGCTGCTGTTCCGGGGATAACCGCATTGCTGCTTTCCCTGGTTTTGGAACCCTCCCTGCGGAAGGTGACGCGGCTTGAGGAGGCGCAGGGTGCTGATACTTGGTATCTGGCGTGAACTGCGCCATTTTCAAGGTTCTTTTTTTAAAATGATAATCCTGCTGTCCCCGAACCGTATTGCCGTACAGTCCGGGGATTCTTCTTTTCTTTTGTACTGGAAAAGCACACAATTTTGTAAAATCTATTCCCTTTGTAAAATGATTGCAGTATAATGGGTCCATCGATAAATTGGAATCGGAGGAAGTGATATGCCAGTTTATGAACCAAAAGACTATGAAAAAGTGATAGAACGAATTCAAAGAAAAATATCTGAACGCAATATCGAAATGGGCGAATCTCTGAAGGAAGAAGAAATCCTGTCTTTTGAAAATCGTCATAACGTGAAACTGCCACAGGCGTACCGTATGTTTTTACAGCTCGTTGGAAACGGCTGTAAGCGTATGCTTGACGGGCGTCGGCTGAATGATTTGGAAAGCTGTCCGCAACAGGAATTATCGAAGCCTTTTCTGCTTGAAAAATTTTGGGTTTGGGAGGATGACGAGAGAGATGGGGATGCCATCGAGGCCGATATGCAAAATAAGGTTTATCGGGGAAATATTGAATTGATAAATTTAGGGTGCGGAATGAGTTACAATCTGATTGTCACCGGCAATTATCAGGGGGAAGTTTGGAATTTTACGGACGTTGGTGTCCAGCCTTGTTGTGAACCACAAGATTTTCTGGGGTGGTTTGAACTGTGGCTGGATAATCAGAATGCAACAAACTACTTCAAAGATTTTGTATACAATGAAGCAGACATTGATTAGACAATGGCTTCCGGTTTGTGTGCTTAAAAGCTGAAGCAGAATGAGGTCTTCGGAATCATGCCATGCGATAAGATTATTTATTCTGTTTGCTATTTCTTCCAGTTGATTGCCCCTGTCAAGGCGTTGCAGGAGGCAGGCCCGGAAAGAGTACCTGGCATTCGCTAAATGCAGGAAGCATACGGCAAAGAAAGTGCGGGCAGCAATCCGTAAGCAGCTGGGATATGTATGCCGGGATATCGGATACCTGGAGCAGTTCATGTCGGAGGGGTTTGTCCCGGACAGGAAGGACATCCCGAAGTTGCTGACCATACTGAAGATGTATGGACAGCAGAAGTACATGTACGACCATAAGGTGCATTCCGTCCCTGACTGCATCGTGAGTATCAGCCAGCCATGGCTGCACTCCATAGTCCGGGGCAAGGCCGGGGTCCCGGTGGAATTCGGTGTCAAATTCGATCTGAGCCTGGACACAGAGGGCTATGGACGGATCGAGAAGATATCCTTTGACCCCTATAATGAGGGGGCACCCTGAAGGAGACTGTGGAGCGCTTCAAAAGGCGTATCGTGAACTACCCGGAGAGGGACCTGGCAGGCCGGATATACAGGACACGCGATAACCTCAGGTACTGCAAAGGACATGGGATACACCTGTCGGGTCCCCGTCTGGGGCGGCAGACGGCTGTAGTCTCCGTCACAACCAGGAAACAGGAATACCAGGACAACACAGACTGGATAGGGGTGGAACGGGCTTTCAGCCTGCGCAAACGGTGCTATGGCATGGGGCTTATCATGATCAAATTGGAAGAGACCCAGCTGACTACAATCGCATTGTCCGCATTTGTGACGAACCTCTTTAAGGTTCAGAGGCGGTTACATTTTGCTCTTTTACAGATGTGTCAATTTTTTGGAAAAATATGCTATATTAAGTTTTCGTGTGGCTTAGCTGAACTTAATCAGCAGACACTAAATAAATCAGTTGGACGATATGCGGAAGAACTTCGTGATATAATGAAAACGTTTTCTTTTCCAGATGAAGAAAATAAAGATTTGAGTATTGTGAATGAAAAAACTGCAATAATCCAAGAGGAAATCAAGAAGCGGATCTCTATTATCTCAAAGGAAATCAGTGGCTTATTAGTTGTGTAAAGAGTAAGTTATATATGCAATGTATTTGGAGAAGTTATGCTTGGAGGACATATGAGAAAGCAACGATATACACCGTATTTTTTTGATATTAAGTATGAAAGAAGAACATATAAACATATTGGAAAAGACTATGGTGACCGCAGGACTGCAGATAGAGGCTTGATTAGAAACTTTTTAAGGTGGTATAGAAAGCGGATATATAACAGAAAAGAATTAAAATACAGGTTTTGCAACACTTATGAAGAGTGGAAGTTATATTTGTTTGAGAGGAGATTTTGTAATGCATGTGACAAACAGAATATGATAAAGTTTCTTAACAAACAAAAGAGGGTTTATGAAGAAGTGTTTGATTCCATAAAAACGGTGATTATTCCAATATATATAGCTCTTTATTCAGTAGGGATTGCTGCAATGGATAAAATTTCAGAGGAAATGGAGGCTGCTGAATCAGAAGCCAGAGAAGCAATAGTTTTTTGCATGATTTTTATGACGTTGTTTATTGTCAGTATTTCATCCTATTGGATATTTCAACATAAAAGTGATATACATTTTTATGAGGATTATATAGATTGTCTGGATAATGAATGAAGTGCTTTCCAAAATGTTTATTTTAGCATATTGTTAATGGCATGGCATTTATGCCGGAACCCTTTATTTTGTAAATATTTTTATAACAGAGTGAAGAAATATTTTAATTTCTTTGTATTTATATTAGGTATATATGTCAATTTCAAAAATGAAAGCGACTTATATACCTTTTTGTTTCATAAAACTTTATAGCCCTCCGGACAGTTATACAGGAACTGCGGACAGTGCGCGATGACGCAAAAGGAGCGCACACGCAGGGGAAATGCCTCATAGCGGCGGCCTGAACTGAAAATACGCGACGGAACTCCGGCGCAGGAAAGAGGGCGGGGTAAAAGCATATCTTGAAGGTATAATATATTTTCGTTATGTTCCCTTATAGATCATTAAATGCGTTATAGCAGGAAGGATGTGTTTTTACGTGAACAATTTAGAAAGCAAGGTCCCTCTTTGGGAAAAGTATATACTGACAATACAAGAAGCTGCGGAGTATTTTCATATTGGAGAAAAGAAACTGCGAAGACTTGTAGATGAAAGGACGGATGCTGACTATATGAAACATCGGCGTTATGCTGAACACCTACACGCACATCGGCTATGAGGAAACGCCCCAAAATCAAGAAAAATCTCCTTTTTTACACAAAGATGTCGGTTTGAATGTCGGTTTATATTGAAATAATGTCGTCAAAATGATATACTTTAATAAACATTAGTTAACTTGAGAAAGAGGATATCGTATATGAGCCAGTATATAGAATCTGAAAAAGTCGAATTAAAAGCAAAATACACAGATACGATATGCAGGGAGATTGTGGCATTTCTTAATGCCAATGGTGGTCAGATTATTATAGGTGTTGACGATAATGGCAACATTATAGGTGTTGATAAAATTGATGAAACATTGAAAAGAATATCTGATATCATCACTATGCAGATAGAACCTAATCCTCAGGAAGAAATTAGGACGGAACTTAAATTTGATTCCGGAAAGACTCTCATAGTTTTATTTATTTCGAAGGGGACAAGGAATATCTATTGTCAGAAAAAGTATGGTTTTTCTTCAAATGGATGTGTGATTCGAATCGGTACTACCTGTAAGGAGATGACAGCAGAGCAGATTCGAGTTCGTTATGAGAAGAATTTCTATGATGAAGAATACATGATAAAGAAAAGAGCATCTCGTACAGACCTTTCTTTTAGAGAACTTAAAATATATTATTCGGAAAAAGGCTTTCATATTGAGGATTCTTCAATAGAGGCGAACTTTAATCTTCGCAATAAAGACGGCGAATATAATCTTTTAGCCGAACTCCTGGCTGATAAAAATAATATTCCATTTATTTTTGTGAGATTTAGTGGTGTCGATAAGGCAGCGATATCCGAAAGAAATGATTATGGATACGGATGTATCTTGTCGGTTTATGAAAAAATCAAAGCAAGATTGTCTGCAGAAAATATATGTATTTCTGATACTACAGTTAGGCCAAGAAAGGACAGATACCTTTTTGATTATGATGCCGTAAACGAGGCGATACTAAATGCGTTGGTTCATAACGATTGGACGATTACAGAGCCACAGATCTCTGTCTTTAGTGATCGCATGGAAATATTATCACACGGAGGACTTCCCAATGGAATGACGATAGAAGACTTCTATGAAGGAATCAGTCATCCAAGAAACTCTACATTGATGAGAATCTTTTTGAATCTGGGGCTGACGGAACATACTGGTCATGGTGTTCCAACCATTATTAAAAAATATGGCAAGGAAATCTTTGAAATTACTGATAATTATGTAAAGTGTAAGATACCTTTTGATAAAAGGGTATTGGAACTAAGCAACAAAAATGTCGGTTTGAATGTCGGTTTGAATGTCGGTTTGAATAAAACAGAAAAGGCTGTTTTGAGATTGCTAATCGAAAATTCGGATAGAACTGCCGATGTGATTGCGGCAGAAATAGGAGTTACAAAACGTACTATTGAGCGCACTTTTGTTAGTCTTCGGAAAAAAGGAAAAATAGAACGTATGGGATCTAAGCGTGATGGAATGTGGGTTGTCATTCAATAATGTCGTTCATGGTCTACGGTATTGGGAAAGGAAGTGCCGTGTATACAACCAGAGGAAAATTTTCATACCAGTATATTTTAAAAATCATTAAGAAGCAAACATGAGGAAAAACCAATGATTAATATTCGTAAATTAGAATCAGAATTGTGGGAATCAGCTGACCTGCTTCGTGCAGGTTCAAAACTAACATCCAACCAGTACTGTATGCCGGTACTTGGCTTGATTTTTCTGCGTTATGCATATAGCCGATTTAAAATGGCAGAGGCGGAAATTCTTAAAAATCGTCCGTCTCGTGGCGGCAGAGTAATGCCGGTAGAAGCAAGTGACTTTGCAGCTAAAAGTGCACTGTTTCTTCCCAAAGAAGCACAGTACGATTATTTATTAAATCTTCCGGACGATCTTGCATCTGCAGGGTTAGTGAATCGAGACGGACAGCCAATGGCCAGCCTGGGTGAAGTAGTGAATAACGCAATGGCACTGATAGAAGAACAAAGCGAACAGCTTACAGGTGTATTGCCTAAGAGTTATACTGATTTTTCGGACGAGCTTTTATCAGAGCTTCTTCGTATTTTTAATAACAGTGCACTTGACGAAGTAGGCGGAGATATTATTGGGCGTATCTATGAATATTTCCTTAACAAATTTGCTAAAAATATTGCATCTGATGACGGAGTCTTCTTTACACCAAAATCTTTGGTAAAAATGATTGTAAATATTCTCGAACCAAAAAGTGGTATTTTGCTTGATCCTGCCTGTGGTTCAGGTGGTATGTTCATTCAATCCGGCGACTTTGTAAATCAGTCCGGTATGAATGCCAACAACGCGATGACATTTTATGGACAGGAAAAGGTGGAATATAATGCGCAGCTGTGCCTGATGAATATGGCTGTTCACGGTCTTACAGGTGTTATTAAATCGGGTGATGAAGCGAACAGCTTCTATCACGATGCTCACAACCTTGACGGCTGCTGTGACTATGTAATGGCAAATCCGCCTTTTAATGTGGACAAAGTGAAAGCAGAGTCTTGTGAAAGTGCAAAACGTCTGCCCTTTGGTATGCCAAGTGTTAATAAAAATAAAGAAGTTGGAAACGGAAACTATTTGTGGATTTCTTACTTCTACAGCTATTTGAACGAAAAAGGCCGTGCCGGTTTTGTTATGGCTTCGTCTGCAACGGACGGCCAGGGCAAAGATATTCGTCAGAAATTGGTAGAAACAGGCCATGTAGATGTAATGATTAGTGTGGGAAATAACTTCTTTTACACAAAATCTCTGCCTTGCTCCCTGTGGTTCTTTGATAAAAATAAAAACGAAGCAATCAAGGATAAAGTTCTGTTTATTGATGCCAGAAACTATTACACAGTCGTTGACCGTACATTGAATGAATGGTCAGAATGGCAGCTTAAAAATTTAAATGCTATTGTATGGCTTTATCGTGGTGAAACAGAAAAATACACAGCATTACTGGATGAATATAGAACTATATTAGGAAATGGCAATTTTGAAAGTATTCTTCATCAGTTGAAAGAGGAGTTGAAAGACCTGCAGAAGCGCTCAAAAATGGAAGTTGAACATGCAGGGCGAGGCGATAAAAAACGTATTCAGACTGAATATGACGAAATGATTGCCGGTAAGAATGAAGAAGTCACTGTTGCAAAGGAAGCAAACTGGCTGTATGAAAAATTTGGCAATGGTGAATATAAAGATATTCCTGGTCTTTGCAAGGCGGCCTATACAACAGATGTCGCTAAAGATAATGCCAAAGATGAAAGTGAAAACAAAATCAGCATTGAAGAAAAAGGCTGGTCTCTGACATCGGGAGCTTATGTTGGCGTTGCGCCTGTAGAAGACGATGGCGTGGATTTTGAAGAACGTATGGCTGAAATTCATCGTGAGCTTTTATCTCTACAGGCAGAATCTAATGAGTTGATGGATACCATTTCTAAGAATATGAAGGAGATGGGGCTATGAGTTGGGAGAAGGTAAAATTAGGTGACGTATCTGAATCTTGCTTAGGAAAAATGTTAGATCAAAGGAAAAATAAGGGGACATATAAGCTATATCTTGCAAATGTTAATGTGCGTTGGGGATCTTTTGATTTAGAAAATCTTCAAAAAATGAAATTTGAAGATTATGAGGATGAAAGATATGGTATAAAATATGGAGATTTGATTATATGTGAAGGCGGAGAACCTGGAAGATGTGCGATTTGGAAAGAAGTACTTCCAAATATGAAAATCCAAAAAGCTTTGCATCGTGTAAGAGTAAATGAAGAAATGGACTATAGGTATGTCTATTATTGGTTCCTTTTAGCTGGAAAACAGGGTACTCTTAAACAGTATTACACAGGTGCAACAATAATGCACATGCCTGGTCAAAAGCTAAAAGAAGTTGTAATAGATAAACCACCATTGGGTGTTCAAAGACGGATTGGATATTATTTGGAATCTTTTGATAATTTGATTGATAATAATCAAAAACAAATCAAACTCCTCGAAGAAGCAGCACAGCGTCTCTATAAAAAATGGTTTGTAGATTTGCGTTTTCCAGGATATGAAGATGTGAAGATCGTTGATGGTGTGCCAGAGGGGTGGAAAAAAGTTGGCCTTGCAAAAATAGCACCTATAGTTACAGGTAAAAAAGATGCTAATTTTGGAATAGACAACGGGAAATATTTGTTCTTTACTTGTGCGCAGGAACCAATAAAAGCTCCATCATATTCGTTTGATTGCGATGCAGTTATATTGGCTGGAAATGGTGACTTTAATGTAAAACTTTATAGAGGGCAGTTTGAAGCTTATCAAAGGACATATGTATTTTCACCACATAATTCAGATAGTTTATACTTACTTTATTATGCTGTGAAAGATAGTATGCGCCAACTGTTTCAAGGTGCAAGCGGCTCTACTATTAAATTCTTGACTAAGAGAATGTTGGAAGAAATACTGGTATTTGTGCCAGATGGGGATATTTTGATTCGATTTAATCAGAATTGTGAATCATTTCAGAAAAAAATCGAGGCATTAAAGATACAGATTTCGTTGGTCCAGGAAGCCCGTGACCGTTTACTGCCAAAACTAATGAACGGAGAATTGAGGTACAAGCAATGAATAAGATTGATATTCTAAATCGAGGTAAATTCGTGGATGATCTTTTACAGGTAATGGAAAACATTTCTGACAATAAAGCATCTACTTGTTTTGCGTTAAATGGCGCATGGGGAAGCGGTAAAAGCTTTGTATTGGATATGTTTGAAGAAAAATTAGGTGAATTTCAATCCGAAGAGACTTCTACAGATAAATATTTTATTATTCGATATAATAGTTGGCAATATGATTATTATGAAGAACCACTTGTTGCAATTGTGTCAACAATGATTTCTACGATTGAGAAAAAAACAAAATTGTTTCCAGACTGTAAAGAAAAACGAGAAATACTTGGTATGTTGAAAGCGACGGGCGTTTCTTTGCTTTCCCTTGGGAATGCAGTGGTAAAAGAAAAAACAGGAATGGACTTTCAGAAAGCATATGAAACCGTTTTAAAAGGTAAAAAAGATGGTGCAGAGGCTTATGAAAAAATACATGAGTATGATGTTTATTTTGGTTTCAATAAAGTAATGGATGAATTAATTACACTTCTGCAGGAGTTGGCAGAAAAGTATACGGTTACTATTATCGTGGATGAACTTGATAGATGCTTACCTGAATATGCTATAAAAATATTGGAAAGGCTCCATCATCTAACAGAAAACAATAACAACACAATAATGATTATTGCAGTTGATAAAAAACAATTAATGTCCAGCGTAAAGCAGATTTTTGGTTTTGAAAGCCCGGAAAAGTATCTTGAAAAATTTTTTAATTTTGAAATAAAGCTTGATTATGGAATGCCATCAGAAAAAATAGTCGAGAAATATGCTGCATACATAGATTTGTTTGATAAGGAAATTTTCCCATTTGATGATTCCATAGAGGAATGCTTGCAAAATATTTTTAAAGATATAGATATACGAACACAGGAACAGATTATCAAAAAGGTGATGTTAACCCACAAGCTACTGTACACAAATAAGAAAGACTATTCTTTTATGTGCATGGAGCTGATACTTGCAGTTATGCTTTTTATATATAATGAAGATGCAAAATTTCTTGAAAAAACAGTAGATATGGATAATTTGGGAATTGCATTTACATCATCCAGGGGGAAAAGCAAACCGGTGTTTTCGACTTTTTTTAAAGAAAAATTTGAACAAATACCTTTTGGTAGTCGACGCAATCTTTCTGATGAACCACTATGTTATATTTTGCCGAGTAAAGCTAGTTTATATGGTGCTATTATTTTTACATGGTATTGGATGCATGGAAAGAATAAAAATACTATAGTTCTGTATACTAAGGGAGATTCATATGAGGTGATTTCCCAAAATAATAAGGAATTGAAAAAATTTGTTGAAACTATAAACATGATGAGGTAAAAAGGGGATGGAAATATGAGCTACGATTATTCCGAAAATATACTCGTTCAGGAAAGTGCCGGTAATCTGCTCCGTGACGAACTGGGCTGGGATGTCCGGTTCGCTTACAATACAGAAGTTTTAGGGAAAAACGGCACTTTCGGCAGAGAAAGTTATAAAGAAATATTGCTGCTTCGTTATTTCCATGAGGCACTGAAGACGCTGAATCCGTGGATAAATGAAAGCCAGATTTCCGAAGCGCAAAAAGCATTGGAAAACAGACTTTCCACATCTTCTCCTTTGCAGGTGAATGAAGAAAAATATTTCCTTATTCGTGACGGCATTCTTGTTACGGTAAAGAAGCCTAATGGGCAGACAGAAACGAAGAAAGCAGCTGTAATTGATTTCCAAAATCCCGATAACAACTATTTCCTTGCTGTGAAAGAATTGAAAATTCACGGTGCTTTATATCGTCGCAGAACAGACATTGTGGGTTTTGTAAATGGCATTCCATTGCTTTTCGTGGAACTGAAAAAGAATACGGTTGATGTACAAAGCGCATATGAGGATAACTATACAGATTATCAGGATACCATCCCGCATCTGTTCTATTATAATGCGTTTCTTATGTTGTCTAATGGTACGGAGGCAAAGATTGGTACTCTTGGCAGTAAATATGAGTTTTTCCATGAGTGGAAGCGTCTTGCAGAAAAGGAACAGGGGAATGTAGCTCTTGAAACAATGCTTCGTGGCATTTGCAGAAAAGAGAACTTCCTTGATCTGTTTGAAAACTTTATTCTATATGACCATTCCGGCGGACATACAGCTAAAATTCTTGCCCGTAACCATCAGTATCTCGGTGTAAATGAGGCAGTGAAAGCGTATGCTGCAAGGAAACTGAATGATGGTAAGCTGGGGGTATTTTGGCATACGCAAGGCTCAGGCAAAAGTTATTCCATGGTATTTCTTGCGCAGAAAGTGCGCAGAAAATTTGAAGGTTCTCCAACGTTCGTAATTCTTACTGACCGTGATGAATTGAATTCCCAGATTAGTGATACGTTTGAAAACTGTGGCTTGCTTGGTAAGACAAAAGCGGCAAAGTTTATTGCCACAAGCGGGGATGACCTTGTGCGGAAACTGAAAGGCAACCCAAGTTTTATCTTTACGCTTATTCAGAAGTTTAACAAACCAAGTGCAGAACCGATCTATCCGGACCACGATATTATCATTATGTCTGATGAAGCTCACCGCAGCCAGTATGGCATCTTTGCAGATCATATGATGAAATTACTGCCTACTGCAGCACGTATCGGATTTACCGGAACACCGCTTCTGTCCAGTGACAATATTACCGCTCGTACATTCGGCGGCTATGTATCTGTTTATGACTTCAAAAGAGCGGTAGATGATGGTGCTACGGTTCCGCTGTATTATGAAAACCGTGGCGAAAAGATTGCGGACTTACATAACCCGAAAATTACAGAACAGATTCTGGATGCCATTGAAAATGCGGATCTTGATGTAGACCAGCAGGATAAACTGGAAGCGGAATTTGCGAAAGAGATACATCTGCTGACAGCAGAGCCGAGATTAAAATCGATTGCCCGTGATTTTGTAAATCATTATTCCGATTTGTGGACAAGCGGAAAGGCTATGTTTGTCTGTCTGAATAAGGTTACCTGCGTCCGTATGTATAATTATGTGCAGGAATACTGGAAAGAAGAAACAGGGAAGCTGAAAGCAAAAATAAAATCAGCCACTCAGCAGGAAGCACAGGAACTCCAACGTAGGTTGCAGTGGATGCAGGAAACAGAAATGGCTGTAGTGATCAGCCAGGAGCAGAATGAAATCCAAACTTTTAAAAAGTGGGATTTAGATATTAAATATCACAGAGCAAAGATGGAAAAGCGTGAACTGGATAAAGAATTTAAAGACTCCAAAAATCCACTTCGTGTGGTTTTCGTCTGCGCCATGTGGCTCACCGGATTTGATGTAAAGTGCTTGTCCTGCTTATATCTGGACAAGCCGTTGAAGGCACATACACTGATGCAGACAATCGCTCGTGCAAATCGTGTCAGTGAAGGCAAGAGTAATGGTTTAATCATTGACTATATAGGCGTCGTAAAGGCACTCAGAAAAGCATTAGCGGATTATACAACCACTGTTGGCGGAAATGGCGGGCCGGATCCTACCATAAACAAAGACAAACTGATAGCTCGTATCATTGAAACTGTCGCAAAAGCAAAAGCATTTTTGTCACAAAATGATTTTAATCTGCAGATGATGATTTATGCCTGTGGTTTCATGAAGTTGTCTTATCTGCAGGAAGCTGCGAATGCTGTTTGTGGAACGATTGAAGATAAGAAAACTTTTACCACCTATGCGTCAGAGCTGAATCGACTTATGAAATATATTGACCATAATAATATTACAGACCATACCCGCAGGGAATATGAAGCAATCGCAGCTATTTATGCAGAACTTCAGAAAAAGCGTAAGCATGTTAACACAACAGATTTGATGGTGCAGATTAATACAATTATCAGTTCATATATTGAAATTCAGCCTACGCCGATGATGATACGTGAAGAACCATGCCGTTTTGATATCAGCGCTATTGACTTTGATTTGCTTCGCAGAGAGTTTGCAAAGGTTAAGAAAAAGAATCTTGTATTAAAGGATTTGGAAGAACTTATCCAGATGAAATTGGATAAGATGCTGTCTGCCAATCCGAAGCGTATCAATTATTATGAACGATACCAACAGATTATTGACGATTACAACAGTGAACAGGACAGGGCAACGATCGAAAAGACCTTTATGGATTTGATGGATCTGGCAAACAGTATGAACCAGGAAGAACAGCGTTATCTTCGTGAAGGCTTTGCCAGTGATGAGGAACTTTCACTCTACGATATGCTGTTCCGAGAGGATTTGAGCAAGAACGATATCAGGAAATTGAAAGAGGTTGCAGCCACGTTGCTTCAGAAACTCAAAGCAAAGATTTCGGAACTGGATCATTGGACAGATAAACAGGAAACGAAAGCAGCCGTAGATAATCTGATTCGTGATACTCTCTGGGCACAGCTGCCGGAATGTTATGACGAAGTAAGTATTTCGGTGTACCGCCAACAGATTTATGAGTATGTTTATACACGATATAAAGAGGCTGCATAGATGGATTTATCAATGTGGTAGAAGAATATGATGCCTCACAGGAAAAACACAGCCTGTTTTTACTCTACGAAAAGAGTTTTTATATGATTCGAGTGCTTTTTGTGTGCCAAGGCACATTGCTTATTTATATTCGGTTAATAAGGTAAGGGAAAAATTGGTTTGGGTTTTGCGGTAATTCTATAGATGTCGACGGAATGGGGCTGGGGACAGCAGCATTTCTCCACTGTGCGCTGCCCCAGGTTTTCCTTTTTGCAGATCTACAGATATTGTGTCAGCCGCTCTCCGTAGAGGACGGT
>CAJTXE010000026.1:20080-68069 GCA_910580225.1 uncultured Acetatifactor sp. | reverse complement strand
AGGAGAGTCCAAGTCCGAAGCCGGAAGTAAGTCCAAGCCCGAAACCGGAGGAGAGTCCGAGTCCGAAACCGGAAGGAAGTTCGAGTCCGAAGCCGGAAGTAAGTCCAAGCCCGAAACCGGAGGAGAACCCGAGTCCGAAACCGGAGGAAAGCCCCAGTCCAAGCCCGAAGCCGGAGGAAAGCTCCAGCCCGAGTCCGAAGCCGGAAGGAAGTCCGAGCCCGAAACCGGAGGAGAGTTCCGAGACGAACACGAGCCTGAAGCCAGAGGAGAAACCAGAAGATGGCGCTAAGGCTGATACAGACAGCTGGTCTGCAGCAGGAAACAAGAATTTCCAGAAAAAAGGAGATGCAGCACATGGAACAGCAGCTTCCAGTGGAACTGAGGGAAGTTCGACATCAGAAGAATCGGCGGAAGAAAGTTCTTCAGCTGAGAGAAAGGATGGGGTAAGTCCCAGTCCGGAACCTGATGAAAGCCGGGAAGAGGAGCAGGAAGACATAGATACTACAGACAGTGAAGTTCTCAAGACACAGAGCGAAGGTCAGGGAATGGAAAGCACCGATGTGTCAGCAGAGGGCGAAAGAAAAGGAACAGGTGGTCTGGCAGCAGGCTTGGCGGCAGTAGTCCTGCTGATAGGGCTTGGAGGAGCTTATGGATACCGGAAGTGGAAGAACAGATCCGATGCTGATTAGGATGCCGGTGCCTGAAAGAAAACCACATACTTAAAAAGAGGAGAAGCATTATGATTCGTATATTGGCAATAGGCAACAGTTTTTCCCAGGATGCCACACATTATCTGCAACAGATAGCCTCAGCGGACAATGTCGAAATGAAGGTGGCCAACTTATATATAGGCGGCTGCAGCCTGGAGCGGCATTGGCAGAATGTCGTTACCGGAGCGGCAGATTATTTATATGAACTGAACGGATACTCGCAGGATAGATATGTTTCAGTGAAAGAGGCATTGGAGGAAGACACATGGGACGTCATTGTGACTCAGCAGGCCAGTCATGACAGCGGGTGGATGGAGACATATGAACCTTTCCTGGGCAATATGGTGAACTATATCAGGAAGCAGTGTCCTGCTGCCAGGATTTACCTGAACAAAACATGGGCATATGAGGTGGACAGTACCCACGAAAAATTTGCCAGGTACCATAACGATCAACAGGAGATGTTTGCCAGGTTAAGCGCTGCCTATCAGGCGGCTTCGGAGCGTCAGGGGATTCCGCTGATTCCCTGCGGAGACGTTATTCAGGCGATCCGCAGGGAACCGCCTTTTCAATATGAAGAGGGAGGAATGTCACTTTGCAGGGACGGCTTCCATATGAGCTGGCTTTATGGGAGGTATGCATTGGCTGCTGTCTGGTATGGAACGATAACAGGTAAGGTAATTACAGAAAATTCCTATATCCCCCAAACTTCCATGACAGAGGAAAAGGCTGATGAAATGTTAATAAGGCAAATCCGCAGAATCGCAGACAGTGTAATCATGATGAGGTAAATACAGAAACATTCAGTTCCTATTGTAATTTGCTCAACGGCTATGTATAATAGACATATTCCATGAAATGAGCAAATCCCATACGGAGCAGGGAAAGGAAAGGTGCGGGGCAGATAGCCCCCCCGGCGCGATCTTTTATAAGCCCGCAGGGAACACAGGAGGACAGGAAAATGAAGGAACTGATGGAATTTGTTAAGGCGCTAAGTTTTGTACGGACAGGCGGAAGCGCAGAAGAGAAGAAGGCAGCGGAACTGGTCATGGGAGAAGTCAACCGGATTGCGGAGGAAACAGGCCGGGAGGATATCCGGGGGGAGTATATGACTTTCCAAATTCCTGACGCGAAAGTGAATACATGTGCCGTGCAGGTATCAGGACGGGAGATTCCCTGTGTGCCGTTTCTGCGTTCGGGCAATATTGACAGAGAGTGTGACCTGGTTTATCTGGACGAGGCTTCGGATATTGATTTTGCCGGTGTGGGTGATCTGGAAGGCAAGGTTGTGCTGCTGAATAAACTCACTGACAAGGAAGTGTATAAGCGCCTGGTGGAACATAAAGCGTCGGCATTCCTGGTTATGCAGGGAAAGTATTATCTTTCGGAAAAGGAGGTATCTCTGTATGCCCGGAGATTGCGGGAGCATTTTACGAAAATCGGCATGATTCCGGGATTTGTCATTCCGGCTGCGGATGCTCTCTGGATGATTCAGGAAGAGGTGGAGAAGATACACCTTACCCTGGAACAGGAAGAAACGGAACCGGAAAGCCAAAATGTCCTGGCAGTAATCGAAGGAACTGACCTGAAGGAAGAGAGTATTGTACTGACAGCCCATTATGATTCCGTTCCAGTAGGCACCGGATCATGGGACAATGCCACTGGGACTACGGCTCTGCTGGCCATTTTCCGGCATTTTGCGGCGCATCCGGCAAGAAGAACGCTGAGGTTTGTCTGGTGCGGCAGCGAGGAATTGGGGCTGCTGGGGTCAAAAGCATATGTAGAGCAGAAAGAAGAGCTGTTGGAAAAGATCGGATTTTGTTTTAACTTTGACATGTGCGGAACAGTACTGGGAGCCAATAAAATTATTGTGACAGGGGAGAAGGAACTGCAGACTTTTGCAGAGCAATATTGCAAAATCACGGGGTATTCCGCACAATTTGGGTACGGAGTTCACTCCAGCGATTCTGCTCCCTTCTGTGACAAGGGGATTCCGGCGCTGGGACTGAGCCGGGAGACTTCCACGGCGGTGATTCATACCATCCATGATCTGCTGCCTGCTTTAAGCGAAAAGGCCATGGGCAGAAATGTGGAATTTGCCGTTCGGATGATCGGAGATGTGGCAAATGCGGCAGTGCTTCCCGTGAAGAAGGGAATGCCCGAGGACACTCGGAAGGAACTGGACAAATATTTCCACCGGGAGGAGACAGATAAAGAAAAAAGTGATAAGAAAGAGGACGGAAAGACTGAAAAATAGCATCTGAGATTTATATAGAATTCAGAGAATACCCTGTTTTTAGCAGGGTATTCTCTGCTCAGAGCGTATTTTTGAATATTATAGCTGTGTAATCAAAACGAAATACAGGGAGGAGATTCTGGAATCAGCCTGTTAAAGCTTTTTTTCGCTGTAATTCATAAAATCTTAAGTTCCATTTTTTCCATAGTGTGATATACTCAGACAGTAGGATAGTAGATCTGCAGATCAGCAGTGTTTCCTTGGGAGTACCAGATGACCGGAATTCGAAGAAAAAGTGCGTCAGGGAGAAGGAGAGGTTATGTCGGAGCTGCCTGGAAGTTGGTCAGCAGATTAATGGAAAAGGAGTATGAGATAATGAAGCTTACAAAGAAAAGCACAATGTGTCAGCGTATCCTCACTCTGGGGTTGGCAGCTGCTATGGTTTTTTTATTGGCAGCCTGCGGTAATTCTTCAGAGGGGGAGACAGAGAAAAAAGAATGGACATGGGTACCGGAATTCATTACTGTTGAGGATGAGAACGCCTCCTATTATGATATGCAGATGGTAGGGGATGGATTGTGTTATCTGTCCTATGACTACGATGAGGCTGCGGAGAGATCAACACAGAGTATCTGCAAGTATTCCCTGACAGACGGCAGTATAACCAAGACACAACTGTCTTATACAGAAGAAGGGAACTGGAGCATGAACCGTCCCACGTTTGCGGAGGACGGCAGCATGTATGGGGTGGTGAATGTCTACAACGAAGATTACAGTGAGTCAGAAATCCGTCTGTGCAAATTTGACGCCCAGGGGAATCAGGTATTTGCAGAGGATATCACGGAGCTTGTGGGGGACAATTATGTAAATTCCGTAGCGGTCGACGGAGAGGGGCGGCTTTATGTGTCAGGAGAGGCGAATATCTGGCTGTTTGACCAGAATGGCAAGAACCAGGGCAATGTGTCGCTGGACTCTGGAGGAAACGGATGGATCCGGGCTATGGGCAGAGACAGGGACGGAAAAATGTATGTCTGCTATCGGGGCAATGACGGTTACAACCTGGCAGATATTGATTTTGAGGGCAGGAAGGTAGGCAATACATATGAAAACTTTCCCGGCGGCAATGGTGAGAGACTGATTCCCGGTCTGGAGAAGGATTTTCTGGTGCAGGACGGCAGCAGCGTATATGAATATGATGTAAAGACTCAGACCACAGAGGAACTGTTAACCTGGCTGGACAGTGATATCAATGGTAACTATGTCCAAGGCTTCGGGGCATTGGAGGACGGGCGTATCCTTGCCGTTACCATGGACTGGGAAACAAATGACAATGCAATTGCACTGCTGACAAAGAAAAAGTCAAGCGAGGTGCCGCAGAAGGAAGTCATCGTCGTGGGAAGCCTCTACGGCGGTTCCGATATCCAGGCGGAAGCGGTGAAGTTTAATAAATCCAATGAAAAATACCGTATCAGTATCCGGTCTTATCTGGACTTCAATAACTGGAGCGGGAATGAGGATGACTACAGGGCTTATATAGCAGATGGCATAAACCGGATGAACACTGATATTACTTCCAGTAACTGTCCTGACATTCTTGACCTCAGCGGTTTGAATATGAAGCAGTTGGCAGCCAAGGGTGTCTTTGAGAACCTGGACAGTTTTCTGGAGAAGAGTGAAAAGCTGAGCCGCGCCGACTTTCAGGAGAATATTCTGGATGCATATACCATTGATGAAACGCTCATCAGCATTCCCGACAGCTTCCAGCTGCAGACTGTAGCAGGCAAGGCATCTGAGGTGGGAAGCGAGATGGGATGGACCATAGAGGAACTGATCGCTTATGCGGATGCCCACCCGGACGCACAGCTTTTTGACTATGTATCAAAGGAGCAGATCATGATGTATCTCATGATGTATAATGCAGATGCCTTTGTGGACTGGTCTGCCGGGGAGTGTCATTTTGACACGGATGATTTCAAGAGTATTTTGAATTTCGTGAACCGCTTTCCGGATGAGATAGACTGGGAGCAGGAAGACATGTCAACACCCAACAAGATTCAGCGGGGAAATGTGCTTCTCTATGAAGCGAATCTGTATAATTTTAACGAGATACAGGTGTGTAATGAAATTTTTCAGGGGGATGCGTCCTATATCGGATATCCAACCATGGATGGCAGCGTAGGATGTATGTTTAATGCATACCAGGCCTACGCCATCACATCCAAGGCCAGCCAGAAGGAGGGGGCATGGGAGTTTATTGAGGGCTTCCTGACCAGGGAAGTGGATTCTGAAAGGGGAGGAGCCTTTGGTTTTCCTACCTTGAAGAGCAGGCTGAATGCCATGGCAGAGGAAGCCGTGAAGGTGGAATATCATACGGATGAGAATGGGGAACCGATTTTGGACGAAAATGGGGAGGCGATCATAATGGGAGCGGGAGGAGGATTTTCCTATTCCGACGGCTGGAGCTATGATTACCGCATCCCTACCCAGGAAGAGGTGGATATTACAATGTCCCTGATAGAAGTTGCCAAGCCTGTGATCTATTCTCAGGGAGACGAGGTTCTCAATATCATCAATGAGGAGGCAGCGGCCTTCTACAAGGGACAAAAAAGTGTGGATGAGGTGGCATCCGTGATCCAGAGCCGCATTCAGATCTATGTAGGTGAGCATAAATAAGGAAGGAGCAGGAAGGGACATCTGCTGATATTGTGTAAGAAGGAAGAGAATGTCTGTCAAAGGTCAGAAAACAAGACGTCAGGGGGATTGTTTCCCTGGCGTCTTATTTTGACTCCTTCCAAAGTGCGCCTGGAAGTTTACGATTTCCGCTGGCGGATCAGCAGATTCATAACCTTGAACATCATGTTGATGTCTACCGGCTTCGCCAGATGTTCGTTCATTCCGGCATCTTTTGCCATTGTAATGTCCTCTTCAAAAGCATTGGCAGACAGAGCGATGATGGGAACGGTTTTGGCATCCGTCCGGTTCAGGCCGCGGATCACGCGTGCCGCCTCATAGCCGCTCATAATCGGCATTTTCAGATCCATCAGCACACAGTCAAAGGTATCTGGGGCGGAAGCGGCAAAGGTATCCACGGCAGATTTTCCATTGTGGGCAGTTATCACATTGGCGCCTGCCTGTTCCAGTATAAATTCTACGATTTCGCAGTTGATCTCGTTGTCTTCCACCAGGAGAACCTGCAATCCTGCAACATTCTCCCCGGTATTCTGCTCCTTTTCCAGAGAGGACATGTTCTGTGTCTGGTCCATCTGAAGGGGCAAAGTGACTTCAAACCGGGTTCCTTTACCCAGCTGACTGTCCACCTCAATCGTTCCGTTCATCTGATCCACCAGTTTCTTTACAATGGACATGCCAAGTCCTGCCCCGCTGTAATGGGTGCCTGCATCCTGATGTTCCTGGGTAAAGGGCTCAAAAATATGTTTTTTGAAGTCGTCTCCAATGCCGATTCCGGTATCTTCGATGACGAATTGATAGTCTATATATTCACCCCGGCAGGCGGTTTCTCTGGCCCAGACAAATACAGCTCCCTGGGGGCGGTTGTACTTTAAACCATTGCTGATGATATTCATGAAAATCTGTTTCAGTTGGAGCGGATTTCCGATCAGCCGGGTATGATGGAGTTCACTGGTTTCCAACACCAGGCGGATGTGGGACTTCTCTGCCGGAACGGATAGGATGGTGACGCAGTCTTCCAACAGCTCGTGAAGGTCAAAGGGTTCTGCCGCTGCTGCCGGTCTTCCGCTTTCCAGTTTACTGACCAGAAGGACGTCGTTCACCAGGGACAGCAGATGCTCTGCAGACACACGGATTTTCTTTCGGCAGGAGCGCTGTCGTTCTGTATCCTCTTGGGTCTGTTCCATAATGGAGAGCATTCCCAGGATGCCGTTGATGGGGGTGCGGAGGTCATGGGACATGCGGGAGAGAAACTCGCTCTTTGCTGAATTTGCTCGTCTTACCTTTTCCAACAGTTCCATGATGGCCTGTTCCTGCTTTTTCCGCGTGATCATAATTTCCGTGATATCCTGGTGATATCCGCTGAGACAGACACCTGTCTTTTGGAACTTCCGGTCCGGTACCCCGCCGCAGCGGACATAGATGTTACCCAGTGTGGGATGGTGCCAGGGGTATACCACTTCGGAACGCCGGTTTTCCAACATTTCCTGCACGGATTCTTGTACCATCTCTACGTAGTCGGGATCAATGTTTTCAAACCAGTGCCGATAACATTCTTCCGGACCGATGGTGTCCGGTACATCCAGAAGCATGCGCATGGTCCGGTCTGCATACATTCTGGGAGCACAGTTTTCTTCCAGTTCAATGGTCCAGATACCGGTTCTTGCACCTTCCAGGATGTCCTCCAGGCTCTGTCTTGCTTCCAGTTTATACTTCTCTTCCTGCTCTACCACGGCGTTTACATTTCGCTGGGCGAAAATAGCACAGTTTTTTTCATCTATATTCTCTGTGGAGGAAAAGTGGATTTCCATATGTTTCAGTCCGTAGGGATTCTCCTTTATCTGATAACGGACATAAAATTTTTTCTTCTTGCGAAGTTGGGCGAGGACATATTCTTTCTTTGTGACTGCATGGAGCCGTTCCTGGTCCTGGGGAATTACATGCAGGGAAATAAACCGCTCCATGGATGCCTGGTAACCTCCTTCAGTGTTAATGGGCCGCTTTATGCACAGCTGTTCACTGTCCCTGTAGACCGTGTACTGGTCCGTATCAAAGTCTACCTTATAGATGATCAGGTAGTCTACACTGAGGGCATGGAGGACGTTGTAGCTGCGCATCTGAAGCTGGCGGACCAGATTGCGTCGTTTCAGGGAGGATACGATAAAGTATGCTGCTGTCTGAAGCATATTTGACGCATATTCCAATAATTTCACAGGCGGATTGTCCACACCGTAAAAGCCGATATTTTTCTCGCCGTCATAAAGGGGAACCACCACAAGGGAATGAATGTCCTGTTGTTTCAGGTTTGCATACTGAAGGGGGTCTGTTTCCCGAATCTCTTCCAGGTCCTTTATGACGATATGTCCGCCTACGCTGAAATTCCGATACCAGCTGGAGCATACTTCCGGAGGAACATTCTGAAGATTGTCCTTTTCCGGGTGTATGCCGGGGGCCACCCACTCGTAGGTATTATCGTCAGCGCCGGAGTCATTACGCTCAAAGATATAGGTCCGTTCCCCGCTGAGGGCCTTTCCCAGATGGGCCAGCAGCACCTCCAGAGACTGGTCCGGGGTTTCTTCCAACAGGGCGACGCGAAGGCCTTCGTTAATAATGGTCTCCAGATTCTGAACGCTCTGCATACTGCACTGATGCGCGGGGGCCTTTATGTCCGGCGCACCATTGCCGGTTTGCTCAAAAAAATCTCGGGAATAGCCCATAAATCTGTCCTCCGTACGTTTTTCCGTTTTGTTTCCTTATTGATTCCGGCAGCTTTGCCGTAAAAGGCATATGTCGGTCACAGGTCAGTTTTCCGTGCCAGTCCGGTGGAGTGGCTTATGTTGAATCAGAAGCTGAAAGTGTTTAAGCGGTAAAACTGACGTGCGCAGTGCTCACAAACGAATACAGACATTATAATGTAAAATGGGTGAGCGCTTTGCGATGTGACAGAGAAGGGTAACTTAAGTACAATCACGAGTATATCATAAACTGTGATCTTTCACAACTCTGTTTTTGTTTTTTATGCCCCATTCGGGACAGCGGGTTTGTACAGTGCTGCTGTCAGGCTGTCATACAATATCCGTCATCAGTTCCAACACCAGTTCAAACCCGTTTTCCACAGCAAGGTGCACAGGTGTGATTCCCTGGTTGTTGGGGCGGTTATAGTCGGCACCTTTCCGGATGAGATAGCGGGCCGTGTCCTGAGAACCGCATTCCAGGGCATGATGCAGGACCGTATTTCCGTCTTTGTCTGCCAGATGCAGATCTGCTCCTGCCTGGAGCAGTTCCTTTGTCATATCCTTGTCGATATAGAGCATCATGGCTGTCATACCGTCCTGGTCCTGCCGGTTTACATCCACGCCTCTGTCCAGAAACAGAGGAAGAAGTTCAGCGTCGGTGTGATCAAGCAGCATAAAAGGCGTTTTTCCGGTTTCATCGGGAAGGTCCAGAGCGTTCAGTTCCTTCAGGAGGCAGGCTTTTTGGTCTGAATTGAGGCTGCTTCTGTAATGTGTCTTTTTCAGGACAAGATGAGCGGGTGTTTCGCCGTCTTCGTTTTTGGCGGTGTCGTCCGCGCCGGCGTTTATGAGCAGTTTTACAATGTCCGCATGGCCGTAACGGCAGGCTTCGTGAAGGGCTGTGGCGCCTGCGGAGGCAGGGGCATCTTCTGTCAGATTGACGTCGGCTCCCTTTTCCAGCATGGCCTGCAGCAGGAACAAGTGTCCGTTTTTCGCAGCCAGATGCAGTGCGGCTTTTCCGTCATTGCTGCGCTGTTCCATGGAATCTTTGGAGAAAAACGCTGCAGCCTCCCTCCAGAAGTCTTCCTCGTCATCCATTTGTCCGGTTGTGGACGCCAGAATGTATACCGGTGTCTGTCCCTTTATCACTGCCCGGTTCATATCCACGCCCTTTGCCCCCAGCTTTTTGAGCACATCTATTCCGCGGCATCTGTGAATACACTCATCCCGCAGACACAGAGAGGAACCTCGATAATAAAGCGGCATGGTAAAATCCACTCCGGCATTCAGGCACATGTCCAGTACCCGGGCTTTGGGATCGGCTGTCAGGGCACTGTACAGAATGGAGGCGAATTCGCCGATTTCATCGTCCTCGGGATCCAGCTGACGGAGCATCTTTTCCGTCATGAACAATGCCAGACTGAGGGGGTCCATATCGTCGCGCCGTACATCACAGAAGGCGTTGCTTGTAATCTGGCTTATGGGAAACAGCTCCATATTCTGATCAGGTCCCGTTACGGCTCCATGATCTATCAGAGCCAGATACATGGCCTCATTCTGGAAATCAATGGTGTTCTGAATGGGGGTCCGGCCTGTTGCGTTTGGAGTGTCGATGATTTCCGGACAGTGTTTCATCAGCGTCAGGGCGGCTGTGTAATGACGGTTTCTAAGGGCCATCAGAAGGAGAGTATTTCCCGCCTCATCCGTATATCCGGTATCAGAGCCCTTTTCCAGAAAAACTTCCGCCAGGGGCCAGGTATAACTGGCGCTGTATTCGGTGGACAGCAGAAGTTCCAGAGGCGCCAGTCCGTCCCTGTTTTTTTCGTTCATGTCACAGGTCAGCAAGCGGGCGATCTCCCCTCTTTGCTCTACGCTCCGTTCCAGGGGAGTAGCGTCAAACTTCGGCGTATCCAGTCTGGGATAGGCCAGAAAATGACACATGTTCATGCCTCTGTTGTCTTTCAGGGAGGTATCCGCTCCATAGTGCAGCAAAAGCTTTACCATGGGCAGATTTCCCCGGGCACAGGCCAACATGAGAGGGGTAATTCCCTGTCCTCCGCAGTCAGGGGTATCGATATCCGCTGCGGTAATTCTGCCGTCTGAGAGCATTTTCCGCACAGCGTCGTGGAAATTGAGCCATATCAAAAGGTGAAACAGGGGAAAACCACCTGATCCTGCAGGAGAAAGCAGCTCCTCTTTCGTCAATTCCGCCAAACAGGCTTCTGCTTCTTCCACAGTATCTTTTTCAATGATATCACCATAATAGATCAGATCTTCCACATTTCCTTCCCACCAGGGGATGAATTGTGTCTGGGCGTATTTTTCACTGGATGTTACGACAAGAGTTATAAGTTCGCTTCGGTTCATGTATGCCTCCCTGCTGTTTCTGACATTTTTTTCATTGTATCATTTTTCAGGAGAGTGAGCAAGGAGAAATCTGTGGAAAAGTATTCATGGGATGTTAAAAAGAACGCTTGAAAAGAACAAAAAAGCGATGGAAAAAACCAGGGCTGTGTGCTAAAATGATTCTGGATTTCTTCTGCTGCAGCCGGCACAAAGTCTGCGGATATCTGAAGCCTTTACGGCAGGAGCCGGTTTTCAGGTATGGGGCTGTACATCATGAAGAAACTCCGCTCTGCGGCTGTATGGGAATCACGATGGAATAGAGTCGGGAGAAGGGGAATATGCGGATCAGAGAAAATGAAAGGGACACTACAGTGAAAGGATATGGGAAAATTTAACATTTTGAAAAAAAACATTTCATGGAAGAGCAGTCTGATGCTTTTTTTGGCGGCGTCTATCTGGGGGACGGCTTTTGTGGCTCAGAGTGTGGGCATGGATTACCTGGGGCCCTTAAGCTTCAATGGAGCCAGGTTTCTCATGGGAAGTGCGGTGCTGCTGCCGGTGATCTGTCTCAACAGGGCGCGGCAGGGGAATTTTCGGAGGCAAAAGAGCAAGGCGGAAGAGGGCCAAACGAGCCGTTGTTCCGGGGACAGAAGAAAAGCCGGGGGCATTTTGTCAATTGGAAGGGAAACGGTCACAGGCGGCATATGCTGCGGTCTGGTGCTGTGTGCAGCTGCACTTCTGCAGCAGTACGGCATTCAGCATACCTCTGTGGGCAAAGCAGGTTTTATCACCACACTGTATATCATTCTGGTTCCGTTCTTTGGGATTTTCCTGAAAAAGAAGATACCGGGCAAGGTGTGGGTTGGAGCCGGGATCGCGGCTTTCGGCATGTATTTGCTGTGCATGAGCGACACATTTTCCCTGGGCAGAGGAGACGCCCTTGTTGGGCTCTGCGCCATACTGTTTTCCGTACATATTCTGACAATTGATCATTTCTCGCCCCGGGTGGACGGGGTGGAGTTATCCTGCATCCAGTTTCTGACAGCAGGTATTGTGGGAAGTATCCTTGCCCTTATTTTTGAAAAACCGGATATACGGGATTTTGTGAACGGAATGGTACCTCTGGCCTATGCGGGAATCCTCTCAAGCGGTGTGGCATACACACTGCAGGTGCTGGGGCAGAAGAACACGGACCCTACGGTTGCGTCCCTGATTTTAAGCCTGGAATCAGTAGTTTCCGTGCTGGCAGGCTGGATGATTTTGGACCAGGCTCTGACAGGGAGGGAGCTTGCGGGCTGCGGTCTGGTGTTCTGTGCTGTGGTTTTGGTGCAGCTGCCGGGGAAGCGGCAGATACATTCTTCACTGTAAATTGAGGAAGTGTACATTCGAAAAATCAGAAGATTTGGGGGATATTCACACGATAAAATTTCAAAGGATATATATGAAATGAAGAAAACAAAAGTTTGGTTCTTGTCAACTTTTTTGTCGATTGTGCTGGCTTTATCAGCATGTGCGCTGCCTGCAGAAAGCACTGTCCAGAGTTCTGTTTCTGAAGATTTATCATCTGATATTCAGGATAGAGAATTTGCTCCTCAGATTTCCGAAAGCCCATTCGCACTTTCGGATATTTGCCCTTATGCAGATCAACCATACATTGTTGTAAATGATAATATTCCATATTTTTCCGAGGAAAATTTAACCACGGAATCTTTTGCCTGTTACAGTGATTTAGATGCACTGGGAAGATGCGGGGTTGCTTATGCTTGTATCGGGTTAGACAGTATGCCAACAGAAGAGCGTGGTCAAATAAGCAATATTGAACCATCCGGTTGGCATAATGTGAAATATCATGATTCTATTGATGGGAATTATTTATACAATCGCTGCCATCTGATCGGGTATCAATTGTCCGGAGAGAATGCAAATGAGAAAAATCTCATTACAGGTACTCGGTATTTAAATATACAGGGAATGCTTCCGTTCGAAAATCTGGTTGCCGATTATATAGAAGAAACGGCAAATCATGTGCTGTACCGGGTGACCCCTGTTTTTGAAGATAATAATCTTGTTGCTTCCGGAGTTCTAATGGAAGCAAAATCTGTTGAGGATGAAGGGGAAGGTGTTTTATTTTGTGTCTATGTGTATAATGTACAGCCTGATATCACAATTGATTACGCAACTGGAGAAAGCAGTGTGAATCTTCAGGAGCAGACATCTGCTCCGGGATTTGCCGAGACGCCTGTTCCCGTCCAGGTTCCTGCATCAGAGTCAGCTTCACAATCTGTTGATGCATCGCCTGAGGGGGCTGAAGTATCCAGGGAGGAAACGGATTATATTTTGAATATAAATACGAACGTATTTCATTATCCCGATTGTGTAAGTGTAAAACAGATAAAAGAGAAAAATAAGCAGGCGTATCATGGGGCTCGGGATGAGGTCATTTCAATGGGGTATGACGCATGTAAAAAATGTAATCCATAACAGTTGTATAGAAAGGGCGCCCTACAGTTTTTCTACTATTTTTTGTAAAAATACTTGACAGGATCCGTTGGGCCCACTATACTGAACATAGTTCATATTGAGGTGATTGGATGAATACAATTATAACGTCAAAAGAGGATATTTTAAAAACAAGCCGGAAACTGGTTCAGCAGCAGGGATGGTCTGCAATCAATATCCGTTCAGTTGCGGCGGCCTGCGGCGTATCGGTGGGGTCCATTTACAATTATTTTGATTCGAAAGCAGCGCTGGTGTGTGCCACGGTAGAAAGCGTCTGGTGCGAGATTTTCAGCCGTCCGGAGGATGGGGCTGTGTTTCAGGACACGCAGGCCTGTATTGCCTGGATGTATGGGCGGGTGGCATACGGCTGCAGACAGTATCCTGGTTTTTTTACGCTGCATTCTCTGGGGTTTATGCAGGAGGAGAAACCCGATGGAAAACGGAGAATGCAGCAGACATGGCAGCATATCCAGGATAGGCTGTGTTTTGTTTTAAGGCAGGATGCCCGAATAAGGGCCGATGCATTTACTGAGCAGTTTACAGTTGAAAGATTTGCGGATGTTTTATTTTCCCTGATGCTGTCCGCCTTGCTGAGGCAGGATTATGATCCCACTATGGTACTGGAGATCGTCAGCAGAGTTCTTTATTAAAATTCCACTGGACTGTGGTATTTTTTATCCCATAAATTGAACAATGTTCACTGTAAAAAGATGAATGAAAAAGAAAGGTAATACACAATAAATATAGAAAATAAAGGAGAAAAAGCCATGCAAGCAATTGTAGAAACCCTGTTTGATTCTGTGTATCTGATTTCTGTCATTACCATCGGGATCATAATGATCCGGGGAAGTAAAGGAGAGTGCCAATTCTGCCTGTTCGGATGGATGGCGGTTGTGTTGGGGGCGGGAGATTCGTTCCACTTGGTTCCCCGCGCGCTCGCTCTGTGTACTACCGGGCTGGAGAATTATACTGTTTCTTTAGGCATTGGAAAGTGGATCACTTCGGTCACGATGACGTTGTTCTATGTGCTGCTCTATTATGTCTGGCGGCAGCGGTATCAGATCAAGGGCCAGGGCGGCCTGACTGCGGCTGTATATGGTCTGGCCGGTGTGCGGATCGCGCTGTGCATGATGCCGCAGAACCAGTGGACCAGTGCCGAAGCGCCCCTCTTATGGGGGATCTACCGAAATATCCCTTTTGCGCTGCTGGGTCTTGTGGTGATTGTGTTGTTCTATCGCAGCGCAAAGGAACATGGGGATAAGGCGTTCCGTTGGATGTGGCTGACCATCGTGCTGAGTTTTGGCTTTTACATTCCGGTAGTGCTGTGGGCAGACACCATACCCTTAATCGGGATGCTGATGATTCCTAAGACCTGCGCCTATGTGTGGACGGTACTCATGGGATATTTTGCCATGAAACAGGAATGTGGACACGCAATATGATGGGAGAAGTCGGAATTTCTTAATTTACGGGAAATTCCGACTTTTTGATTATGAAGTTAAAGTCTGGTGATCTGTGCACCGGCATCATAGGTATGGGGCGCTTTTGTGACAGCCTTATGTCCGAAGGCAATGGCAATCTTGTATTCATAAGAAGGAGGCAGCTGCAGAGCTTGGGAGAAGTATTCCTTCTTTTCTCCTGTCATGGCGTCCAGAATACAGCCGATGATCAGGTTTCCCAATCCCAGGGATTCTGCGGCCAGGGCCATGTTCTCTACCGCAATACCGGCGTCCAGGGTGCCCCACTTAAAGGTACTGTCTGCACTAATGATAACTACGGCAGGAGCTTCGTAATAGAAATTGTGGGGCGGGGATGTGATATCCCGCAGCTTGTTTTTCTCATCTTCCAGTTCCTGCAGGATGGGGTGGCTGCCTGGCAGTACGGTAAAGTGGAGTTCCTGTTTATTGGCCGCGGTAGGCGCCTGCAGGCCTGCCTGGAGCAGGATGTCCAGTTCCTCTTCCGTGAGGGGAGCGGGGGTGTAGCCTCTGGTGGAGCTGCGTTCGCTGATGGTTTTGATTACATGGTTCATTTCGTTCCTCCTTGCTATTGGCTGATTTGGTTGCTTTGATTATAGTTTTTTGCGGTATTCCCGTGGTGTGGTGCCATAATAACCCCGGAAGGCGGCGGTGAAATGCTCCGGAGAGGAGTATCCCAACTCTTCCGAGACGGATGTGATATTTTTGGACTTATCGGTGAGCAGAAGGGCGGCGGCAGACATTTTGGCTTCCGCCTTTTTCTGTTGGTAGGATTTGCCATAGTATTCCAATAAGAGCCGCTGGGTTTGTCTGGGACTGCGTTTGAGCCTTTTGGCCAGCTCATCCAGAGACAGATGGCGGTACTCATAGAGGAAATATTCTTCTATGATGACGGAAGTCAGATCTGCCAGGCTGCTTTGGATCGGGGGAGTGTGGCCGGGGCAGTTGCTTTGATAGTTGCGTACCATAAAGATCAGCAGCTGGGACAGGAGGAGTCTGGCCTGGTCCAGGTAACCGATGGGACGACGCTCCAACTCGTTGAAAAGTTGATGCAGCAGGCCGTGGATGCCCTGGGTATCCGCTCCAAACCAGAAGGGGGCGGCGATGAAACTGTCCATCACAGGGGTGCTTTCTTTTCGCCTGGCATTTTTCTTTATCTTCAGATAGACGCAGTATTCCAGCATGGGTTCTTCGGGCTGGGGAATCTGCGCATGTTCCACATGGGGACCGGTGACAAAGAGGGTATTCGGCTTGATGTCAAAAAGGTTACTGTCTGCCGTAAGCTTTCCGTATCCCGAGGGGATGTAATGGATTTCATAGCAGCCGTTTCCGTGGCTATGGCTGGGGATGGTACGCAGAAAGCGCTCACAGGTCATGTTGACGGCCTGGACGGGGATACCCTCCAGAGAAAACGAGAGGTTCAGGTTCAGCCGTTTGGGGTTCATGGGGAAGGTCTCCTTTTTCGGTTCATGTTGTATGCAGATTCCAGGCAGAGAAGGTTTGCCGCACTCGCCAAATGGCTGCATAAACATCTGCTCCAGTCGGTATGGCAGCTGTTTGTAATGTCACCTGATTCTGCCCTCCGGGAAATATTATAACATAAAAAAGATACAAAAACACGACATTTTTAAAAAAAAGACGGCGGATATTCCGCTTAAAAACAAAATTCGGTTCCTATATAATCAAATCAGAACCAAAGCACGGATTTGCAGGCGGGTGGCCTGCGGAAAGAGAGGGAAATCATGGCAGTAAAAATGTTGATGAAGGGGGCAGTGCTGCCCGGTAACAGCACAGTGGAGCTGAAGGATTTTGAGGTGCCCGTACCAGGGCATGGACAGGTGCTGGTGCAGACCAAAGCTACCACAATCTGCGGCAGCGATATCCGCTGCATCTACCGGGAACACACCGGAAAAGGGCCGGAGGGGTATATTCCCGGCATGGTGGCGGGCCACGAGCCCTGCGGTGTCATTGTGGAAGAAGGGGAGGGTCTGAAGCGCTTCCGGAAGGGGGACAGAGTGATCGTGTACCACATCTCGGGCTGCGGTGTCTGCAATGACTGTCGGAGGGGATATTATATCTCCTGCAAAAGCAGGTTCCGCCAGGCCTACGGCTGGCAGCGCAACGGCGGTATGGCTCCTTATATCCTGGCGGAGGAGAAAGACCTCATTGAGCTGCCGAAAGAGCTGACCTATAAGGATGGGGCACAGGTGGCATGCGGGTTTGGCACGGTGTACGAGGCCATTGAGAAAATCGGTGTCTGCGGCAATGATGCGGTGCTGGTGACAGGTCTGGGGCCTGTGGGTCTGGCGGCGCTGATGCTGGCCAAAGCCATGGGAGCAAATCAGCTGATCGGCGTGGAAATGAATGAGTACAGGATTGAGCTGGCGAAGAAGCTGGGACTGGCGGATTATGTGTTCAAGCCGGGAGAGGATGCGCTGGAGGAGATATTGGCTGTTACCGGAGGCAGGGGTGTGGAGAGAGCCATCGATGCCTCTGCCAATGACGCGGGCAGGCAGCTGGCCATCCGTGCCGCCAGAGAGTGGGGCAAGATCGCTTTCGTGGGAGAGGGCGGTACCTGTACCTTTCATCCCAGTCCGGACATCATTCACGGGCAGAAGACGATCTACGGTTCCTGGGTGACTTCTCTGTGGAAAATGGAGGAGCTGGTGGAGCGTCTGGTGCGCTGGGGAATCCACCCGGAGGATTTGATTACGCATGAATTTCCCATCGAAAAAGCAGATGAGGCTTACCGGCTGATGGCACAGGGAAATTGCGGCAAGGTGGCGGTGACGTTTCCGGACGAAATCATGAGGTGATATCGTCGAAGTGAAGTATGTGGATGTGAGCCTGCAGTTTGTGGGATATGCAAAGTACAGGGTATGATGCAGGGACGGATCTGAAGAAAGGGAATGATAGAAAGGAGAAATTGGTATGGCATCAAAAATAGACCAGGACAGAATCCCCAAAAGGATGCTGCGCGGAGGAGAGAGAATTCCATGCCTGGGGCTGGGAACCTTCGGTTCCGACAAGTATGGCCCGGAGGAAATCGCGGAGGCAGTATACGGCGCGGTGAAATACGGTTATCGGTTGATCGACTGTGCATCGGTGTATCAGAACGAGGACAGAATCGGACAGGTGCTTGACCGTCTCTTTGGGGAAGAGGCGGTGGAGCGGAAGGAGCTGTTCATTACATCCAAGGTGTGGAACGACATGCATGGTGCAGGGCAGGTTCTGGAGTCCTGTAAAAAGAGTCTGGCTGATTTGAGACTGGAGTATCTGGATTTGTATTTTGTCCACTGGCCCTTTCCCAACTACCATGCGCCGGGCTGCACAGGGGATTCCCGTAATCCGGATTCCAGGCCCTTTTCGGTGGAGGCGTTTATGGCCACCTGGCGGCAGTGCGAGGAGCTGGTGGACAAAGGCCTGGTGCGATACATCGGCATGAGCAACATGACCATTCCAAAGTTGGAGGCAGTGCTGCCCCTGTGCCGCATACAGCCCGCGGCTCTGGAGATGGAGCTGCATCCCTCTTTCCAGCAGCCGGAGCTGTTCGACTATGCCAGACAGCATGACATCCTGCCCATTGGTTACTGTCCCATCGGCTCTCCCTCCAGGCCGGAGAGGGACAGGACAGAGGAGGACCTGGCAGACGGGGAACTGCCCGGGGTGGCGGAGGCGGCAAAAGCCCATGGAGTGCATCCGGCATTGATCTGCCTGAAATGGGCGGTACAGAGGGGCCAGGTTCCCATTCCCTTCTCAGTGAAGGCTGTCCAATATGAGGCGAACCTAAGATGTGTCATAGAAGACCCGTTGACTGAGGCAGAGATGGCAGCCATCGCCGGAGAGGACAGGAACTGCCGCCTGATCAAGGGGCAGGTGTTCCTCTGGGAAGGAGCCGGCGGATGGGAAGATCTGTGGGATATGGAGGGTGTATTGAAAGGATGAGCACAAAGGTGGGGGAGCCAGAAAACCGGAAGCCGGGAAGCCTGATAAACCGGAGCTTGGATGCTCCGAGAGACTATGAAGATAGAGCAGGAGGAGAATTGCCGTGTATGATATGAGAAAATATCTGAATTGTATAGAAGATGTTATCGCAAAAGGGCCTTATAGAGACACTTGGGAATCCCTGTCCTCATACCAGGTACCGGAGTGGTATCGAAATGCCAAATTCGGAATCTTTATCCATTGGGGAATCTACAGCGTGCCTGCTTTCGGCAGCGAATGGTATTCCCGGAATATGTATATCAGGGATTCCCTGGAGTATCGGCACCATGTGGAGACATACGGGAAGCATACGGAATTTGGTTACAAGGATTTCATTCCCATGTTCACTGCGGATAAATTTGATCCGGACGCCTGGGCGGAGGTGTTCGCGCAGGCAGGAGCCAGATATGTGGTACCCGTGGCGGAACATCACGATGGCTTCCAGATGTATAAAAGTGAGATTTCCCATTGGAATGCCGCAGAGATGGGACCAAAGCGGGACGTGCTGGGGCAGCTGAAGGAAAGCTGCCGGAAGAAGGGGATAGAGACAGGGGCGTCCAGCCATCGCGTGGAGCACTGGTTTTTTATGGGGCATGGCAGGGAATATGACAGTGATGTCAGAGAACCCATGGAGAGAGGGGATTTCTACTGGCCTGCCATGCCGGAACCGGAGAATCACCATGATTTGTACAGCGCGCCTGTGCCAACGGAAGAATTTCTCCAGGACTGGTTGGTGCGTTGTTGTGAAATAGTGGACAAATATTGTCCGAAAATCGTCTATTTCGACTGGTGGATACAGCACAGCGCAGTGCGGCCTTATCTGCGGAAATTTGCGGCTTATTATTATAACAGGGCAGCGCAGTGGGGAAGCGATGGGGTGATCAATTACAAGCATGACGCTTTCCTGTTCGGCACTGCGGTGCCGGATGTGGAGAGGGGACAATTTGCAGACGTAAAACCGTATTTCTGGCAGACAGACACTGCAATTGCCCTGAATTCCTGGGGCTATACAGAGCACAATAATTTCCGTCCGGCGGAGGATATCATCTGCGACCTGGTGGATATCGTCAGCAAGAACGGCTGTCTGCTGTTAAATGTGGGGCCGAAGCCGGACGGCACCATCACGGAGGAGGAAAGGACTGTCCTGCTGAAAATCGGAGAATGGCTGAAACGCAACGGTGAGGCCATCTATGGATCCCGGGTGTGGCGCAGATTCGGAGAAGGGCCTACCCAGGTGACAGACGGCCAGTTTTCAGACGGCATCAGGAAGAATTTTACGTCAGAAGATTTCCGTTTCACCACAGCGGGAGGATATCTGTATGTCATTGCCATGAAATGCAGCGGAAACGGGGAATACTGCATTCGCTGCCTGGGAATTCAGGATGCGTCCAGACAGGCAAATTTCCATGGAATCATCCGGAATGTGGAAGTCCTTGGCAGTACAGAGAAGCCTCAGTGGAGCAGAGACGGAGAAGGTTTGCATATCAGGAGCAGTTTTGTGAACGGAAGCCCTATCGTCTTTCGGCTGAAGCTGGAGTGAGCGGGAGAAAATATTTTGCAATTTTCGTATTTGAAAACCCTTGAACTTATGATAAAATGAATTGATGTCCGCAGCGTTCTTTTGACAGGGCAGCACATAAAACATCAGGAGGTTATACCATGCCACAGAGAACCGATATTCATAAAGTACTCATCATAGGCTCGGGGCCCATTATCATAGGTCAGGCCTGTGAGTTCGATTATTCCGGTACCCAGGCCTGCAAGGCCTTAAGAAAACTGGGTTATGAAATTGTATTGGTGAATTCCAATCCCGCCACCATAATGACGGACCCGGAGATGGCAGATGTCACCTATATCGAGCCTCTGAACAAGGAACGGTTGGAGCAGATTATAGCAAAAGAGCGGCCGGATGCACTGCTGCCGAATCTGGGCGGTCAGTCGGGGCTGAATCTCTGTGCGGAGCTGGCGGCCGGGGGTATCCTGGAGAAATATCAGGTAAAGGTAATCGGTGTGCAGGTGGATGCCATTGAGCGGGGGGAAGACCGGATTGAATTCAAGAAAGCCATGAATGAACTGGGGATTGAAATGGCCCGGAGTGAAGTGGCATATTCTGTGGAGGAGGCGCTGCAGATTGCTGACAGTCTGAAGTATCCGGTGGTGCTGAGACCGGCTTATACCATGGGCGGCGCCGGGGGAGGACTTGTTTATAATAAGGATGAACTGCGTACCGTCTGTGCCAGAGGCCTGCAGGCTTCTCTGGTGGGACAGGTTCTGGTGGAGGAATCCATTCTCGGATGGGAGGAGCTGGAACTGGAAGTTGTACGGGATGCGGACGGCAATATGATCACGGTCTGCTTTATCGAAAATATTGATCCGCTGGGTGTGCATACAGGGGACTCCTTCTGTGCGGCGCCCATGCTGACCATTTCTGAAGCACTGCAGAAGCGGCTGCAGGAGCAGGCTTACCGTATCGTGGAGAGTGTTCAGGTCATCGGAGGCACCAATGTGCAGTTTGCTCATGATCCTGTGAGTGACAGAATCATTGTAATAGAGATCAATCCCAGAACTTCTCGTTCCTCTGCGCTGGCATCCAAGGCCACAGGATTCCCCATTGCCATGGTGAGCGCCATGCTGGCGGCGGGGCTGAACCTGAAAGATATTCCCTGCGGAAAATACGGTACATTGGATCAATACGTACCGGACGGCGATTATGTGGTGATCAAGTTTGCCCGCTGGGCATTCGAGAAATTTAAGGGTGTGGAAGACAGGCTGGGCACTCAGATGAGGGCTGTGGGCGAGGTCATGAGCATCGGCAAAAATTATAAGGAAGCTTTTCAGAAGGCCATCCGTTCTCTGGAAATCGGCAGATTCGGTCTGGGAATGGTGGCGAAGCTGGAGGAGAAATCAAGGGAACAGCTTCTGCGGATGCTGCTGACCCCTTCCAGCGAGCGGCACTTTGTCATGTATGAGGCACTGAAGAAAGGGGCCTCTGTGGAAGAAATCCATGAGATTACCCATGTGAAAAAGTGGTTCATTGAGCAGATGAAGGAACTGGCGGAGGAAGAACTGGCGATTCTGGCTCACAGAGGTTCCTTCCTCACAGATGAAATGTTGATTCGTGCAAAAAAAGATGGTTTTTCGGATAAATATCTCAGTATTTTGCTGGAAGTGCCTGAACAGGAGATTCGGGAGCGCCGTGTGGCTCTGGGAGTGGAAGAATGCTGGGAGGGTGTTCACGTAAGCGGCACACAGGACAGTGCTTATTATTATTCCACTTATAATGCCCCGGATCAGAATCCTGTCCGGACGGACAGACCCAAGGTGATGATCCTGGGAGGAGGTCCCAACCGTATCGGCCAGGGAATTGAATTCGATTATTGCTGTGTCCATGCTTCTCTTGCTCTGAAGAAAATGGGCTTTGAAACCATTATTGTCAACTGTAATCCGGAGACTGTGTCCACGGACTATGATACGTCGGACAAGCTCTACTTTGAGCCCCTGACTCTGGAGGATGTGCTGAGCATATATCGGAAGGAGAAGCCTGTGGGCGTCATTGCCCAGTTCGGCGGTCAGACACCTCTGAATCTGGCAGCAGACCTGGAAAAATGCGGTGTGCGGATTTTGGGCACATCTCCTGCCGTGATTGATCTGGCAGAGGACCGGGATCTGTTTCGGGCCATGATGGATAAACTGGAGATTCCCATGCCGGAGTCCGGCATGGCGGCCACGGTGGAAGAGGCGTTGGAAATTGCCCATCGGATCGGTTACCCTGTGATGGTGCGGCCGTCCTATGTGCTGGGAGGCCGGGGGATGGAAGTGGTGTATCATGACGGCAGTCTTACGGATTATATGAAGGCAGCCACAGGCGTGACTCCTGACAGACCCATTCTGATAGACCGGTTCCTGAATCATGCCACTGAGTGCGAGGCGGATGCCATCAGCGACGGTACGCATGCGTTTGTGCCCGCTGTGATGGAGCATATCGAACTGGCGGGAATTCATTCCGGAGACTCTGCCTGTATGATTCCTTCCAGGCATATTTCTGCGGAAAATGTGAAGATCATCAAGGAATATACCCGGAAAATCGCAGAGGAGATGCATGTGCAGGGACTGATGAACATGCAGTATGCCATTGAGAACGGTCGAGTGTATGTGTTGGAGGCCAATCCCAGAGCATCCCGTACCGTGCCTCTGGTATCCAAGGTGTGCAATATCCGCATGGTTCCTCTGGCCACCGAGATAATCACGGCGGAGATTACCGGGAGACCATCTCCCGTACCTGGTTTGAAAGAGCAGAATATCCCTTACTATGGAGTCAAGGAAGCGGTGTTCCCTTTCAATATGTTCCCGGAAGTGGATCCGATTCTGGGGCCGGAGATGCGTTCTACCGGAGAAGTACTGGGATTGTCGGCTTCCGCCGGGGAAGCTTTCTTCAAGGCCCAGGAAGCTACCCAGACCAGACTTCCTCTAAGCGGTACGGTACTGATCAGCGTGAACCGCAGGGATAAGGCGGAGGTGGTGGAGGTGGGAGAATCCTTCCGCCGGGCCGGGTTCCGGATACTGGCCACAGGAACCACCTGTACGCTGCTGAATGAGGCGGGTATCGAAGCAGTCCGGGTGAAAAAGCTCTACGAGGGCAGGCCCAATCTGCTGGATTTGATCACGAATGGCGAGATCGACCTGATCATCAATTCTCCTGTAGGAGATGACAGTGAATATGACGACAGCTATCTGCGGAAGGCGGCCATCAAGGGAAAAATACCCTATATGACTACCATCGCTGCTGCCAGGGCCACTGCGGAGGGCATTCTCCAGGTGAAGCTGGCGGGTAACGGACAGGTGCAGTCTCTTCAGATGCTCCATTCGCTGATTCGGGACAGGTAGATATTTAGAATTTTGCAGCCTGCAGAGCGGGGGGATATTCCGGTCTGCAGGCTTTTCCGGAGGAAGGGCCTGTTTTGGACAGAGAAAAGCGACAGACGGTACAGCTGGCGGAAAGGAATTTTCAGATACACTCCGGTTGGCAGCCAATTCGGCGGTCAGGGAGTGGGATGCTGTCCGCCGCAGGAAGTGTCTTCTGCATCAGAGGAAGGTGAGTTGGGATCTCCGACGGTGCGCTTTCCGGTCAGCCGGGCATACATCCAGGCATAGAGCCAGATGATTACCGGAATCGCCAGAGTGGCAAAAAGGCTGATGCGGAACCATATGGCTGAGTCAGAGTTGTCTGCAATGGCAGCGATCAGCGTGATGAGATATAAAAGAAGTAAGAGAATGACGCCGGAAAGGGCAATTATCTGTTTGGATGTAATTTTTTTCTTTTGCGGTTTCTGTTCTTTTTCTTTCATGAGCTTCTCCTTTTTGTGAAGATGCCCTAATAGTAGCATACTTGCGGGGATTTTACAATGGCGAATGCAGAGGCTAAAATTTTTAAAAAAGGTACTTGATTAATAGGGGGACTCTGTGCTATAATAGCATTCGTCAGCAGGAAGCTGACATACAGGGGAATAGTACAATGGTAGTGCGGCGGTCTCCAAAACCGTTGATGGGAGTTCGATCCTCTCTTCCCCTGCTACGAAAGAGAAGCGTTAAGTGCTGCCGATTCTAAGGCGTGGCTGGCACTTCTTTTTTTGTCTGTATGAAATGATAATCTTACTCAATTCGGGTGATAATCGTGCGGTATTCAAAATTAAGCAGCAGAGCGGCGGGAGATGCGGGGACAGTAGAACCGGAAGGAATGGGGACAAGCCTTGCCCGGATTTAGATGGAAGCCGGAGAACCTGACAGGGAGACAGGAGGAGCTGAGAATATGAAAGAAAGCGGTAAATTGGAGCAGGCACTGGAGGTGTTAAGGCAATTCGTATGTACGCTGGCAGCAGAGGCCGGCCAGGATGCGGTGTATGGGGAAAGTTTCTGGGGAAGGCTGTGTCGGTCGCAGGGACTTTTACAGGAACTTTCTTATTATCATGACTATGGCACATTTCTGTGCAAATATGAGGTGGCCGGGTATACCCTTGCAGATGTGCTGGTATGGCAGGTGGATCATTTCAAACTGTATATGGACCGTCCGGAAGAGATGAACCGTTACAGACAGCCCAGGCTGTTGCTTGCTGCGTTTGACACTATGCTGCAGATGGAAGAGAACCCGGAACAATTTGTGGAGAAGATGCGTTCCGAGACAGGGCAGGATATACTTTTCTGACTGTGGGAAAGGGCTTGGGAAATATCCTGGGGGACGAAGCGGTAAAAAGAAAATCTATAAAAGACAAAAGCACCCACACATTAAGTGCAAGTGCTTTCGCCTATAAAAGGGGAATTCGTTTATTATTATATATGGCAGGGTGAGATATGTCAAGAGCTTTTTTGAAAAAAATCATTTTTTCGACTAAATTCGACAAGCGGGAAAATGAATTATATTTTTGCTGTACATTTCGGGAAAGTATGATAAAATAAATTACATATGTGTCATTTTTATCAGAATGGCTGCTGCAGAAGACAGGAAAATGATTTTCTGCAGAGTTCAAAAGGAGACAGATGCCGCATAAACGGCGTGGAGGTTGATATGGAACAGAAGACGGAAGACCGGCAGCAGATGATTCGGCAATACAGACAGATGCTGGATCCTCTTTTACGTTATCTGCCGTGGATGGAAGGCAATGCCGGTAAAATGGCCAGCCGCAGTTATCAGGGACAGGGAATCAGCAAAAATTCCATGAGTTTTCCGGTATATGATGCAACTTTGCTGAATTTTGTCAGGGAGGCATCGGAGTCGGCATTGATGGATCGAAATTACAGCTATGTATATACTCGAAACCGTATCAAAACCCATGATGACGAGAGAAGGGTGATTGTTGGGGCAGAGTTGAAGGACTGGGATATTCTGCGGGGCATTTTATCCCGATATGTGCTTGGAGGCAGGACGAAAGCTGCTCTGTGGGGAGAGGCCGTACAGGAGAATATTTTTCTTCTGGTGCTTAAGCAGATGCGGAAGTTAGTGGATTATTGGGACAAGACAAAGAGATGAGGGTATTGCTTGGAGGGGCAGGATGGGAGAGAAATCCTTACAGAAGAAGAGGTTTATATTGGAGACGGCCAGGAAGGTTTTTGTGGAAAAAGGCTTTAAGAAGGTGACCATGAAGGACATCGTGGAGGCATGTGAAATCAGCCGGGGCGGTCTCTATCTGTATTTTGAAAGCACTGGCCAGATCTTTCAGGAGGTCATGAAGTTGGAAAGCGAGGAGGCTGATGACGTATTTTCCGACAGCATTGCCGACGATGCCACAGCGGCGGATATTCTGATTCTTTTTCTGAGGGAACAGAAGAAAGAACTGCTTCGGAAGGAGGATACCCTGACCCAGGCAATTTACGAATATTATTTTCAGGGCCAGCCTGTTAGAAAGGGCAATGTCCTGAAGCGGCAATTTGATTCCGCGGTGAGAATTATTGAAAAGCTGATAGAGACAGGTGTGGAAAATGGGGAATTTTTCTGCGATGACTGCAGAGGGATGGCGAGGAATATCATGTTTGTACTGGAAGGATTAAAAATTTCTGCTCAGACCATCGGTATTACAGCGGATACCGTAGACAGGGAAATCCTGTTCATATTGAAGATGCTGGGTGTGGAGGACGGAAACGGTCTTCCGGGGTGATATGGGAGAAAACAGCCGCTTTGCGGCAAAACTGCCAGGGGAGAGTGGTTCCCGGCAGAAAGAAGCAGGCATGAAATGGAGGATGTATGGGAAGCGTAAAACGTATCTATGTGGAAAAAAAGGCGCCTTTTGCAGTAAAGGCCAGAGAGCTGTATGAGGAGATCGGGAGCTTTCTTGGGATTCATACGGACGGGGTGAGGGTATTTATCCGCTACGATGTGGAGAATCTCTCGGAGGAAATCTTTGAGAAAGCCTGTCGTACCGTATTTTCGGAGCCGCCGGTGGATGATCTGTATCATGAGGAAATTCCGGTTCCTGAGCATTCCAGGATTTTTTCGGTGGAATATCTGCCGGGGCAGTTCGATCAGCGGGCGGATTCCGCGGTGCAGTGTGTCCGTTTCCTGAAGGAAGACGAAGAGCCGGTGATTCGGACGGCTGTTACCTATCTGATTCTGGGAGACATTTCCGAAGCGGATTTGGGGAAGATTAAGGCTCACTGCATTAACCCTGTGGATTCCAGGGAGACAGGAAATGTAAAACCGGACACTCTGCTGACGGAGTTTGAGGAACCTGCCGATGTGGCAGTTCTGGACGGTTTTGCAGAGATGGGGGAAGGAGAACTGGAGGGGCTGTATGGGTCTCTTTCACTGGCTATGACCTTCAAAGATTTTCTGCATATCAGAAATTACTTCCGTGATGATGAGAAGCGGAATCCTACCATGACGGAAATCCGTGTACTGGATACTTACTGGTCGGATCATTGCCGGCATACCACTTTTTCTACGGAACTGACGGATGTAGAATTCGGAGAGGGATATTATCGTTCTCCTCTGGAGATTACTTACCGCAGTTATCTGGACACGAGAGAGGAGATTTTCGGGAAGAAAACGGCGGAGGAAAGTCATTCCGGCAACAGATTCATCTGTCTGATGGATCTGGCACTTATGGCGATGCGAAAGTTGAAAAAAGAGGGAAAGCTGCAGGATTTGGAGGAGTCGGACGAGATCAATGCCTGTTCTGTTGTGGTACCTGTGGAGATGGAGTACGATGGCAGAAAGGAAACGGAAGAGTGGCTTGTCTTCTTTAAGAACGAGACCCATAACCATCCCACAGAGATAGAACCCTTCGGCGGAGCAGCCACCTGCCTGGGAGGTGCCATCCGGGACCCGCTGTCCGGAAGGGGATATGTCTATCAGGCCATGCGGGTGACGGGGGCTGCAGATCCTACGGTGCCCGTATCGGATACGCTCAGGGGCAAGCTGCCCCAGAAACGGCTTGTCCGGGGAGCGGCGGGCGGTTATTCCTCCTATGGCAATCAGATCGGTCTGGCTACAGGGTTCGTAAAGGAGATCTATCATCCTGATTATGTGGCGAAGCGGATGGAGATCGGTGCTGTTATGGGAGCGGCGCCCAGAAAAAATGTGGTTCGTGAGACCTCAGAGCCGGGAGACATTATCATTTTGCTTGGCGGGCGTACAGGCCGTGACGGCTGCGGCGGTGCTACGGGATCTTCCAAGGTACATACGGAGCAGTCCATAGAGACCTGCGGCGCGGAGGTACAGAAGGGAAATGCGCCGACGGAACGTAAGATACAGAGGTTGTTCAGAAGGAAGGAGGTCAGCCTTCTGATCAGGAAATGTAATGATTTCGGTGCAGGCGGTGTGTCTGTTGCCATAGGAGAACTGGCGGACGGGCTGACAGTGGATTTGGATAAGGTTCCGAAAAAGTATGCCGGACTGGATGGTACGGAGCTTGCCATTTCCGAATCGCAGGAGCGCATGGCCGTAGTGATTGCGCCGAAGGATGTGGAGGCCTTTCTGGGGTATGCGGAGGAGGAAAATCTGGAGGCCGTGCCCGTGGCAGTGGTTACGGAAGAACCCCGACTGGTGCTGAACTGGAGAGGGAAACAGATTGTGAATCTGAAGCGTGCCTTTCTGGATACCAACGGAGCGCATCAGGAGACCAAAGTAAAAGTAGATATTCCGGATGAGAAGAATAATTATTTCGATCAATGGGCTGTGCCGGAGGCAGGGAAGAAGCTGAAAGAAGGTGATCTGAAAGGCGCATGGCTTGCACTGTTAAATGATTTGAACGTATGTTCGCAAAAGGGCCTGGTGGAAATGTTTGACTCTTCCATCGGTGCAGGCAGTGTGTTGATGCCCTATGGCGGCAGGTATCAGATGACGGAGACACAGGCCATGGTAGCCAAGCTTCCTGTGCTGAAGGGCAAAACGGATACAGTCACCATGATGAGCTATGGGTTTGATCCGTATTTATCTTCCTGGAGTCCCTATCATGGTGCAGTATATGCAGTGGTAGAGTCCATGGCAAAGATCGTTGCTTCCGGCGGTGACCACGCTGCAATCCGCTTCACCTTTCAGGAATATTTCCGCAGGATGACATCAGAGCCTTCCCGCTGGAGTCAGCCATTTGCGGCGTTGTTGGGTGCCTATGATGCCCAGGTGGGGTTCGGACTGCCCTCTATCGGCGGAAAGGACAGCATGTCCGGTACCTTTAACGATATCGATGTACCGCCTACGCTGGTATCCTTTGCTGTGGATATCGCAAAGACCGGGGAGATTGTGACGCCGGAACTGAAGGCAGCAGGAGATAAGCTGGTTCGGTTTGCCATAGAAAAGGACGAATTTGATATTCCGGTTTACGATCAGGTGGCCGCACTCTATCGCTATATCCATGATCTGCTTCACAATCTGCGTCTGCATCGGGCGGCAGTGGCAGCCTATGCGCTGGATGCAAAGGGCGCGGCAGCGGCAGTGTCCAAGATGGCTTTTGGCAACAGGCTGGGTGTGACCATAGAAGATGATGTCACAGAGTCCGAGCTCTTTGGGAACGGGCTGGGAGATATTCTGGTGGAGGTGGCTGAAAAAGATGTGGCGGCTTTGCTGGAATCCGGGTTCGATTGTAAGGTAATCGGTACGGTGACGGAGGATCCTGCATTTGTATATGGTTCGGTGCGGATTGATATGGAGGAAGCACTGAATGCATGGACTTCAAAACTGGAGAAGGTGTATCCCACAAAGGCGGTTAAGAATACGACACCGGTTGCGGAAAGCTGTTATAATGCAGAGAAGATATATGTGTGTAAGCATAAGGTGGCCAGGCCTACGGTGTTTATCCCGGTATTTCCGGGAACGAACTGTGAATATGACAGTGCGGCAGCATTTGAGAGGGCAGGTGCGGATGTGATTACAAAAGTGTTCCGTAACTTGACTGCCGGGGATATCCGGGACTCTGTGGAGGAATTCGGGAAGGCCATTGCACAGGCCCAGATCATCATGTTCCCGGGAGGCTTTTCTGCAGGAGACGAGCCGGACGGAAGTGCGAAGTTTTTTGCCACGGCTTTTCGGAACGCAAAGATGGAGGATGCAGTCAGGAAGCTTCTGCATGAGCGGGATGGCCTGGCCCTTGGCATCTGCAACGGATTCCAGGCTCTGGTCAAGCTGGGATTGGTGCCTTATGGAGAGATTGTAGGGCAGAAGGAGGATTCTCCTACCCTGACCTTTAATACCATTAACAGGCATATTTCCAAGATGGTGTATACCAAAGTGGTCTCCAGTCAGTCACCCTGGCTGCAGCAGGCGGTATTGGGCGGGGTCTACTGTAATCCGGCCTCTCATGGAGAAGGACGTTTCGTGGCACCGGAGGAATGGATCCGCAGGCTGTTTGAGAATGGTCAGGTGGCAACGCAATACTGTGACCAGGATGGTCATGTAAGCATGGACGAGGAGTACAATATCAATGGCTCTTACTGTGCTATAGAAGGAATTACATCTCCTGACGGAAGGTGCCTGGGCAAAATGGCGCATTCGGAGAGAAGAGGAGAGTCTGTGGCCGTCAATATCTACGGCGAGCAGGATATCAGGATTTTTGAATCAGGTGTGGCATATTTCAAATGATTTTTGTGATCCGGCAGGTGGTGGTGACAGGCCATCCCCTGCCGTCTGTTTTATCTGAGGCGACAGGCCGGAGTCGTTATCTTCCGGAAATTATTTTCACAGTACAAATATTGGTTTTCTGAAAGGATACTGTTATGGGAATTATTTTATTATCAGCGCTGGTTTTGCTGTGGCTCTGCCTGCTGCCCTGTTCGGAAAGGCCTCTTGACGCATGGCTGAAGGGGATTACAGTCTGGTGCAGCCTTCTGTTTGTGCAGACAGAGGTACTGTCCCTTTTTGAGGGCATTACCTTTGCATCCTCTCTTTTGTTTTGGAGCATCGTGTGTATCGGAGCTGTCTGCGGGCTGTATTTTGTTTATGGAGGACTGAAGAATGCAGTGAGAAGTATTTCGGCCAAGGCAGGTCATATCATACAGTATAATAAGCTTTTGGCAGTGCTTTTGTTTTTGATAGGCGGTTTTTCGGTGATAACGGTTCCGTATAATTGGGATTCCATGACATATCATCTGCCCCGAATTGTTCATTGGGCGCAGAATCAGTCAGTAGCTCACTACGGAACAAATATTATCAGGCAGATATCTTCACCGCCCCTGTATGAATTTATAGGATTACAAATATATCTTCTTTCGGGGGAGAAGGATCTGTTTTTAAATGGCATACAGTTTATCGCTTTTTTCACAAACGCTGCAATGATTTACGGGATCTCACAAAAGGCGGGATGCAAGGGCAGATTCTGTAAAATCGGTGCATTGTTATTTTGTTCCATGCCGATTGCTTTCGGAGAGGCACTTACAACACAGAACGATCATCTGGCTGGAATGTGGCTTCTTCTATTTATGTATTATTTTCTGGATTTTCTGCCCGGAGATCAGAAACTGCGTTATGATGGTGCAACTGCAGGGAAGTGTGTGATGCTGGCGGCCAGCGTGGGATATGGTTACCTGACGAAGCCTTCTGTCTGTATCGGAATGTTGTTTCTGGCATTGGTTCTGCTGATTGTCTGTATTCGCAGGAGAGATTCCATTTTGGTAATCGGAAAACTCATCGGAACCGTGGTACCGGTTATGGCAGTGATTCTGGCACCGGAAATGATCCGGAACCTGGTTACTTTTCAGGCAATGCTGCATTCCGGGACAGGGGCAAGGCAGCTGGTGGGAACATTGGACCCGCGCTATTTGCTGATCAATTGTCTCAAGAATCTGGTATGCCATTTGCCGACTGTGCTGATCCCCCAGAGCAGCAGACGGATTGCGTCTTTTATTGGCCGTATTGCTTTCCTGATTGGAGTGGATATCAATGATCCTGGCATATCGGAGGACGGCAGATATTTTGTTTTGGGGGCGCCGGGGGATTATGGACATGATACGGCAGTGAATTCGCTGATTATGATGATGGCCGGTCTGAGTTTTTTATGGTGTCTGTACAGGTGGATAAAAGCAGGACGAAAAGCGGGAAAGAAGACAGGAAGATGCCGAACGGATGAGATTCTTCTGTTCCGGAGAAAATATGCCTGTATGGTTACCGTTCTGCTGCTGATAATCAGTGTGACAGTGCGCTGGGAACCTTTCGTATCGCGGTATATGCTTCCCTATCTGGCATTGCTGTGTCCCATGGTGTCCATGCAGCTGGAGGATTTTTCTGAAATGTCCGGAGGAAAGGTGCGGCGTGTTGTCTGTGTGTGGGCTGCAGGCGGTCTGTGTATTATGCAGCTGGGGGCATTGTTTTCTTATCATATGCATATTATAAAGCGGCAGGGCGGGGAACGGCCTGAGGGATATTTTTATAATCGCAGTAATATTGCAGACGTCTATCTGGTTTCCTGCCGGTTTATCAGGGACAGGGGATATGGTAAAGTCGGGCTTATTCTGGGAGAAGACAGTTACGAATATCCGCTCTGGAGTATGTTAAAGGGATATGCGGAGCGCATTGAACATGTGCAGATCGGAAACGAATCTGGGATATATGAGGATCCGGAATATATTCCGGACTGTGTTTTTGTGTCAGGCGTACCGGAAAGCGGCCAGGAGATGATAGAAGTTCATGGGATCAGTTACAGAAGGGAACTTTCTTCTGAAGAGGCTGCGGTGTATGTGAAAAATGTTTTACCTGATAATCCTCCAGGAGTGGGGCATACTGGAAGTGGAGCAATTAACAGACGGAATGGAGGAAAACGGAATGCGACAAGTAATCAATCTGAACCTGGACTGGAGATTCTCCAGGAAGGATGCGGGGCTGCCCGAGGAACTGCCTGTTCATTGGACAGGGGTGAACTTGCCCCACACCTGGAATGCGGTGGACGGACATGACGGAAACGGAGACTATTACCGTGGCAGATGCTGGTATGCAAAGCGTTTTGAGACTCCCATACAGCCTCTGTCAGGTGGCAGGGTGTATGTGGAGGTCCTGGCGGCAGGGCAGCAGGCTACTGTCTATGTAAACGGCAGAGAGGCAGCGTATCATGAAGGAGGCTATTCGGCTTTCCGTGCGGATATTACGCAGCTGTGCAGAACAGAGGGAGAGAATCTTCTGGTGATTGCATGCAGTAATGAGAAGAAGGACAGCGTGTATCCCCAGGCAGCGGATTTTACCTTTTACGGGGGGCTATATCGGGGGGTGAATCTGATCAGTGTGCCGGAAACCCATTTTGACCTGGAATATTATGGTGGTTTGGGTCTGGAGGTGACACCCAGGTTCTGTGAGGGCGGTGCTGTATTCCAGCTGGCTTCCTGGGTAAAAAACGGGAATGAAAATTTTACGGTGCAGTATTCGGTTTTGGATGAAAAGGGGATGGAAGTGGCGGCTGCTGTAAGGCCTGCGGACGATGCGGAGGCGGCAGTTTTTGTGCCCGATGCCGTGAAATGGGATATTGAGAATCCGTATCTTTATACTGTAACGGCTGTTCTGCAGCGCCGTAATGAGACTTATGATGAGGTAAGGGTAAGAACCGGCGTGAGAAGTTTTTCCTGTGATCCGGACAAAGGCTTCTGTATCAACGGCAAATGGACACCTCTGAGAGGGGTGAGCCGTCATCAGGACAGACTTTACAAGGGGAATGCCCTTACCAGGCAGGAACATTACGAGGACGCACAGATCATAGGGGAACTGGGGGCAAATACCATCCGCCTGGCCCATTATCAGCATTCCCAGGATTTCTATGACGCCTGCGATGAGATGGGATTCATTGTATGGGCGGAAATCCCGTTTATCAGCGTCATGAATCAGGATCCCGCTGCTCATGAAAATTGCATCAGCCAGATGAAGGAACTGATCATTCAGAACTACAATCATCCCTGCATCTGTTTTTGGGGCATATCCAATGAGATTTTGATCGGCGGCATCTCGGAACGGTTGGTGGAGAACCACAGGGAGCTGAACCAACTCTGCAAGGAGCTTGATCCTACACGGCTCACCGCCATTGCACATGTGTCCATGACCCCCGGGGACAGTCCCATGCATGGGATAACAGATGTGGAGAGTTATAATCATTACTTTGGATGGTATGGGGGAAAGACGGAGGATAACGGTCCCTGGCTGGATCATTTTCATGAGATCCATCCGGAAATCTGTCTGGGCCTGTCCGAGTATGGATGTGAGGGCATTATCACTTATCACGGACCTGCTCCGGCCTGTAAAGACTATAGCGAAGAATACCAGACGCTGTACCATGAGCACATGGCGAAGGTTTTGGAGGAGCGGCCCTGGATCTGGTCAAGCCATGTGTGGAATATGTTTGATTTCGGCTGCGCGGCCAGGAACGAAGGCGGTGTGGCAGGCAGAAACAACAAGGGATTGGTGACCATGGACCGCAGGACCAGAAAGGACAGTTTCTATGTATATCAGGCATATTGGAGCAAAGTACCCATGGTTCATATCTGCGGCAGGCGATATGCACAGCGAGGGGGAGAGACCACCGAGATCAAGGTTTATTCCAACCAGCCCAGGGTGGCGCTTTATATTGACGGAAGAATAGTGGGGGTGCAGAGCGGCAGAATCGTATTTTCTTTTCAGGCGGTGCTTGCAAAGGGGATTCATTTTGTGACGGCAGTGGCAGGAACAGCGAAGGACAGTATAACCCTGGAGAAGGTGGAGAAAGAGCCTGCCGTTTATGTGCTGCCGGAGGTGAACGAAAGGGCGGAGGGTGTGGCCAACTGGTTTCAGCTTACGGGGAACCTGGATTTGAAGGCGCCTATGGAGTTTCCGGAGGGGCGGTACAGCGTGCGGGATACCATGGAAGAGATTGCAGCATGCCCGGAGGCCATGGAGATTGTATCCGCTGCAGTGAAGCTTGCCACAAATATGAAACTTGCCCCAGGGGAGGGAATGTGGGACATGATGAAATCCATGACGCCGGAGAAGATGTGTGAGATGGCCGGAGCCATGATGCCGGAAGGCTTTGTGGAGAGCCTGAACGCCAGATTGATTGGTATCCGGAAGAAGGGATAGAACGGGTAGACAGCGTTGCTATAGCTGACGTGGGGATACTCCAATCGAGGAAACAGTTCCGACAGGATGCTGAACTGTTTCCAACCGGGACTAAAAGGGAAAATTTAGGTGATACAACGGTTGCAAAAGAGTGGTGGATGTATTAAAATAAGAGATGTAAGCGCTTACAATACGAGGCGGACAAAAAGACGGCGGAGGGAAAATATTATATGGGAATGCAAATGGGTTTTCGCTGGTATGGCGAAGGCAATGACAGCATTAAGCTGTCGGACATTAAGCAGATTCCGGGTGTGACCAGTATCGTCTGGGCACTCCACGGCAAGATGCCCGGAGAAGTCTGGGAAGTGGAGGAGATTGCAGAAGTACAGAGACAGTTGGAGCCTTATGGTTTCAACATGGATGTGGTGGAGTCAGTGAATGTCCATGATGACATTAAAATTGGCCTGCCTTCCAGGGACGGTTATATTGCAACCTATATTCAGACCATTCGAAATTTGGCGAAGTTCGGGGTAAGGGTGATTTGTTACAATTTCATGCCTATTTTCGACTGGACCCGCACCGATCTGTTCCATCCTGTGGGGGACGGTTCCACGGCCCTGTATTATGAGGCGGGCAGGATCCTTGAGGATCCGAAGGAGATGGCGGACTATATTTTGAACAATATGCATGGATTGACCTTTCCCGGGTGGGAGCCGGAGCGCATGAAGAGACTGGACGAGCTGTTTGAAGCGTACAGATCTGTGACAAAGGAGAAATTGTGGGAGAACCTGAAGTATTTCCTGGAGCAGCTGATGCCTGTATGCCATGAATGTGATATCAAAATGGCCATCCACATGGATGATCCTCCATGGGATATTTTCGGGCTGCCCAGGCTGTTGGTGGACGAGGCCTCCGTGGACCGGTTTCTTGCCATGGTGAATGATCCCTTTAACTGCCTGACACTCTGCTCCGGGAGCTTAAATGCAAATCCGGAGAACCGTGTGGCGGATATCGTTAGAAAACATTGTGACCGCATTGCCTTTGCACATATCCGCAATGTGAAGCATTTTCCAGGTGGGGATTTCTCGGAGGCCAGTCACCGGGACTGTGATGGGGACACCGGGATTCTGGATATCCTGAAGGCTTATCATGACTGCGGTTATAACGGGTATATCCGGCCGGACCATGGACGTCATCTGTGGGGGGAAGGACCCGGTAATGTCCGTCCGGGCTATGGGCTGTATGACCGGGCACTGGGGATTATGTATATGTTGGGAGTCTGGGATATGCTGGAGAAACTGGATGCCGGGAAATAGCCGGGACATTGAGGCAAGTTGGAGAAAACGGGAGACAGGAAATCGGGAAATCGCCGGGAATCTGGGGCAAGTTGGAGAAACCGGATGGCGGCAAATAGGAAAGTGAATGGGAAAAGGAGCGGATTCGGTATGAAATTGACAGATATCAAAAAGGAAATCTCCCCCCTGTGGGCGGAGAAAGGGTATCAGATGCCGCAGTTTGACATAGAAGCGGTGAGAGAGAAAACCCAAAAGGAGCCTGTCTGGGTGCATTTCGGGGCAGGGAATCTCTTCCGGGCATTTCCCGCAGCGGTTCTGCAGCAGGTGTTGGATACCGGAAAATATGACAAAGGTGTCATTGTGGCGGAGGGGTTTGACTTTGAAATCATTGATAAGGCATATAGGCCATATGATAATCTTAGTCTGTTGGTGTGTCTTCAGTCTGACGGCACCATTCAGAAAAAGGTCATTGCTTCCGTGACGGAGAGCCTGAAGGCGGATGCGCAGTTTCGGGAGGACTGGATGCGGCTTGCGGAGATTTTCTGTTGCCCTGGCCTGGAGATGATATCTTTTACCATTACGGAGAAGGGGTATGGAGTGACGCCTGCCGATCTGAGTCGGGGACTTGCACCTGTTCTGATTATGGGAAAAGTGACTTTGCTTTTGTATGAACGCTTTCTGGCCGGAGCCATGCCTCTGACCCTGCAGAGTATGGATAACTGTTCTCACAATGGAGACAGGGTGAAAGATGCCGTCATGGCCTATGCTTCCAGATGGGCGGAGGAAGGTCTGGTTCCCGAAGAGTTCCTGGAGTATCTCCAGGATCCGGAAAAAATTTCCTGTCCCTGGAGTATGATTGACAAGATTACACCCAGACCGGATGAGAAAGTCCGGAAGATGCTGAAGGAGGATGGTTTTGAAGACAGCAACACAATCATTACCGACAGGCATACTTATACCGCACCTTTTGTCAACGCAGAGGAGACGGAGTATCTGGTGATTGAGGATCATTATACCAATGGGCGTCCGCCCCTGGAACTGGGCGGTGTGATGTATGTGGACCGGGAGACCGTGGATAAGGCGGAGAGAATGAAGGTCTGTACCTGCCTGAATCCGCTGCATACTGCCATGTCCCTTTACGGCTGCCTGTTGGGATATGATCTGATTTCCGCGGAAATGAAGGATGAAGATATCCGGGGGCTGGTCACCAAACTGGGACATAAGGAAGCCATGCCGGTGGTGGTGGACCCCGGTGTACTGAAGCCGGAGGAATTTATCAATGCCGTATTGAACCGCCGCCTGCCCAATCCCTTTATGCCGGATGCACCCCAGAGAATTGCCACGGATACCAGTCAGAAGCTGCCGATTCGTTTCGGCGAAACCATCAGGGCTTATGAGGCAAAAGGGCGGAATATGGATGATCTGGTGCTGCTTTCTCTGGTTCTGGCGGGCTATGCGCGGTATCTGAAGGGAATCGATGACACTGGCAGGGCCTTCGAGCCCTCTCCGGACCCTTTACTGGAGGAGCTGCGGGCCATTGTGGCTCCCCTGGAAGTGAGGGAAGGAGAGCAGGATTTCTCCTGCCTGAAGGAGCTGTACAAGCGCCGGGATGTGTTTGGGGCGGATCTGTATGGAACAGGCCTGGGAGAACGGATTGAGGGAATGGCTGCGGAACTTTTCGCAGGCCCCGGAGCAGTCCGCAGAACCCTGCACAAATATGTTTCCGCACGCTGAACGGATATTTTGGACACCGGCAGAAGATGCAAAATGCTCTTGAAATAACGCCATGCCCCATGCTATAGTGTGTAAGGAACCGGGGGCAGGCGTTGCTGCCGGAGACAATGGCGTAAAGAAATCGGAAAGAATGGCGTAAAAGGCAGTCGGAAACGGCGGAGCAGAAAAAGGATACAGCTGACGGACAGCGGAGGAAAGGTATGCTGGAAAGATTTTATCCGGATGCGGAGGCGGAAAGCGCCTACGGAATTGACTACAGTCATTTGTACAAAACGGGTTATCGGGGTATTATTTTTGACATTGACAATACGCTGGTACCACACGGCGCTCCTGCAGATGACAGGGCGGTGAGGTTTTTTGAGGAGCTTCGGGAGAACGGTTTCGAGACGCTTCTGCTTTCCAACAATAAGGAGCCCAGAGTGAAGAGCTTTGCGGAAAAAGTGGGGGCAAAGTACATATACAAGGCGGGAAAGCCAGGGCGGGCGGGCTACGAAAAAGCAATGGAGCTGATGAAAACCGGACCGGAGAACACGCTGTTTGTGGGGGATCAGTTATTTACGGATGTGTGGGGGGCAAAGAAGACAGGAATCCGTAATTTTCTGGTGAAACCCATTCATCCCAAAGAGGAGATACAGATCGTGTTGAAACGCCGCCTTGAGCGGATTGTCCTGTTTTTTTACCACAGGACGAAACGAGGGGGAAGTTTCCCAAGCCATAAGGCATAAAAGCAGGCTCTGCCGTCACCGGAAGAGGAGAGGAATTCAAACGGCAAGGGATAAAAGCAGGCCGGACCACCAGGAAAAGCAGTAGGGTATCAGAATGGGACCGGCTTGGAAAAATATCTGAAGACGCAAAGGAAGACGGGGAAGGGAAATGGCAGAGAGGTGGGAAAACGACCGGAAAAAGTCGATAAAACCACATCTGCTGCCGGAGGGACAGGAGATGAAAGGAAGCAGCAGGAAGATAAACGGCTACACACGCGTCTGCGGGGTGATGGGAAATCCGGTGGAGCACACCATGTCTCCGGCCATTCACAATACGCTGGCGGAGGCTCTGGGGGAGAATCTGGTTTATGTGCCTTTCCGGGTACCGGCCGGGCAGGCAGGGGAGGCAGTTCAGGGAGCTTATGCACTGAACCTGCTGGGTATGAATGTAACGGTTCCATACAAGAGTCAGGTGATCCCCTATCTGAAGGAAACTGACCCCCTGGCCCGGACCATAGGGGCGGTGAACACACTGGTGCGGGTTCCGGAGGGGTTTAAGGGCTATAATACGGACATGCCCGGGCTTTACAGGGCCATGTGCCGTGACGGAGTCTCCCTGGAGGGGGAGAAGATATTGATCCTGGGAGCCGGAGGGGTGGCAAGGGCGGTGGCCATCCTGGCAGCAGACAGAAAGGCGGCACAGATCACGCTCCTGAACCGCACAGCCGACAGAGCCGTAAAGGTGGCGGAGGAAGTGAACGGCATCGCAGGCAGACGGATTGCAGAGGGAAAAAAACTTGACACCTGGTCTTCCCTGCCGGAGGGAGAGCGGTATCTGGCCATTCAGGCCACCAATGTGGGGATGTTTCCCAACGTGGGAGAGGCGGTAATCGAAGATGAGGCCTTTTATCGGAAGATTCATACAGGGTATGATCTGGTTTTTAATCCGGCAGAGACGAAGTTTATGTCAAATGTGCGGCAGGGAGGCGGCAGGGCTTTCAACGGGCTGAAAATGCTGCTATACCAGGGAATCATTGCCTACGAGCTCTGGACAGGGGTCCGGGTGGACCAGGAACTGGCCCGGAAGGCTTATGAAGCCATGAAGGAGGCCATGGGCATTTCGGATAAGGGGTGACCTGGCCTGTCCCAAAACGGATTCCCATTTTGAACCGGAATTCTGCAGAGACGATACAGGAGGTTATAGCTGTCTGTCATGCGGATACCCGGAAAATTGTACAGTACCGACGGCAGCCAGTTCGGTTCCGGGAAGGCGGAAGAGAAGCCTCCCGGGACAGGGGGACAAAGGATGAAACATAACAACATTATTTTGACCGGCTTTATGGGCAGCGGCAAGACGACTGTGGGACTGCGGCTTTCCTATAAGCTGCGCATGCCGGTAGAAGATACGGATAAGCTGATAGAGCGCCGGGAAGGCTGCTCAGTGACAGAGATTTTTGCCAGGAAGGGAGAAGACTGTTTTCGGGAATTGGAGACAGCATTGCTGCGGGAGCTTACGGCCAGGAAGCAGGGATGCATTTTCTCTGTGGGAGGCGGCACTCCGGTCCGGGCGGAGAACAGGAAACTGTTGCGGCAGCTTGGAAAGGTGGTTTATCTGAGGGTAAGGCCGGACACCGTGTATGAGCGTCTGAAAGGGGACAATACCAGGCCGCTGCTGCAGTGCGGGAATCCCCGGGAGCGTATCCGCTGCCTGATGGAGAGCCGGAGGGAAGCCTATGAATCTGCGGCTCATCTGATTCTGGATGGGGATGACATGAGTATAGAGGATATAGTGGAAAAAATAGCAGAGGAGATGACGAAAATGAAGATTCTGGTCATAAACGGTCCCAATCTCAACTTTCTGGGAATCCGGGAGAAGAGCGTGTACGGCACGCAGGACTACCAGTATCTGCTGGACCTGATTCAGAAAAAGGCGCAGGAGACGGGAAACTACATTACGGTGTTCCAGAGCAACCATGAGGGGGCTATCATTGACAGGATCCAGGAGGCGTATTTTGACGGAACAGAGGGTATTGTCATCAATCCCGGTGCCTATACCCACTACAGCTATGCCATTCGAGACGCCCTGGCCAGCATTTCTGTGCCAAAGGTGGAGATCCATATTTCGGATATCACGAAACGGGAAGATTTCAGAAAGGTATCCGTGACTGCGCCGGTGTGCGACAGACAGATTTACGGGCAGGGGCTTGAGGGGTATCTCCAGGCGGTTGACTTTATTCTAAATCGGAGCAAATAGTTTTTTGCAACTTTTTTTCAAAAAGAGTTGAAATTTGTACTTATTTATATTAAACTAATGGGGAATTATATTTGTGAGCGAAAATTAGGAGGAATATGAAATGATTTCTGCAGGAGATTTCAGAAATGGTATCACCATTGAGTACGACAACAATGTGTACCAGATCATCGAATTCCAGCATGTTAAGCCTGGAAAGGGTGCCGCTTTCGTCAGGACGAAGCTGAAGAATGTCAAGAGCGGCGGCGTGGTAGAGAAGACTTTCCGCCCTACCGAGAAGTGCCCGCAGGCGCGTATTGATAGAAAAGATATGCAGTATCTGTATGCAGACGGCGATTTGTATTATTTTATGGACACAGAGAACTATGAGCAGATTGCTCTGAACCAGGATACGGTGGGAGATGCCCTGAAGTTCGTGAAGGAGAACGAGATGTGCAAGATCTGTTCTCACAACGGCAGTGTATTCTCTGTGGAGCCTCCTCTGTTTGTGGAACTTGAGATCACCGATACAGAGCCCGGATTCAAGGGTGATACCGCTACCGGTGCTTCCAAGCCTGCTACTGTGGAGACAGGGGCTCAGGTGAATGTGCCGCTGTTCGTGAACCAGGGAGATAAGATCAAGATTGATACCAGGACGGGCGAGTATCTGTCCAGAGTATAAAACGGCTGTATATACTGCATAGAGTTCCATTCCTGTCATACAGCGAACGCTTGTAAGTACTCCGGTCTCCTGAGGCCGTTCTGTTATGGGGACTGACAGGACTTATGCGCCGGCAGCTTCAGGGCTGTCTGTGCGCAGGCGCTGTTGCGCGTATAGTTTGAAGTCAATCATCAGACAGCGCAGAGAGAGGGAAGGTATGGATATCAATGCATTTGCAAATAAAGTCTGTAATGCTGTAAAAAGAGAACTCGGTGATGATTACCGGGTAGAAGTGAAAAGAGTCAGGAAGAATAACGGTATCGTCCGGTATGGGCTGGTGATTTTGTTTCGGGAGCAGAATGTTGCGCCTACGATTTATCTGGATGCATATCTGGAAGCCTATGAACGGGGAAGCACTTTCGGGATGCTGGTGAGCAGACTGCTTTCCGCGTATTGCGGAGGTAAACCCGGAGAAAATGTGGATCTGGAATTTTTCCGTTCCTTTGATAAAGTGCAGGACCGTATCTGCTATCGGCTGGTAGGCAGAGAAGGGAATGAGGAGCTGCTTCAGGATGTACCGCATATAGAGTTTCTTGACCTGGCGGTCTGTTTTTATTATGCGTATCAGGGAGATATGTTGGGAGAGGGATCCATTCTCATACATAATTCCCATGTAGAGATGTGGAAGACCTGTACTGCCGAGCTGCTCGGACTGGCCCAGGAGAACACGCCCAGGCTGTTTCCCTGGATCTGCTGCTCTTTGAGAGAGATTCTAAGTCAGATGAGCGGATCGGACGGAAACAGGATGGAAGATGGGCAGCAGGAATTTTTTTGGAATGAGGTGCCCATGAAAGTACTGAGCAATGCGAAACGGATTTACGGCGCCGTAAGCATGCTTTATCCGGGAGTGCTGGATGCGGTGGCGGAGAAAGAGAGGCGAAGCTTCTATATTCTGCCAAGCTCTGTCCATGAAGTAATTTTACTGACGGACCGGGGAGAGGGTAATGCGGAAGCATTCAAACAGATGATTGTGGAGATCAATGCCACACAGGTTGCGCCGGAAGAGGTTCTTTCAAACAGTCTCTACTATTATGATTTCGCTGAGAAAAAGGTCAAAATGATTTTCTGTTGAATTCCTTAAATTTGCTGTAGACATAAGAATGTTTTTGTGATATGATAGTCAGAGTGATGTAATAATTTTGTAATATTTGCATCCGTAGTCTAACGGATAGAACGAAGGCCTCCGACGCCTTTAATGCAGGTTCGATTCCTGTCGGATGCATTTTACATCACTTTGGCTTTTATAATGCCTTTTAATACCGGGTGGGCATGGTGTTTTTAATAAATTCCTTGAATTAGTTGTAGACATTATAAAAGTTTTGTGATATTATAGTCGAAGAGATGTAACAATTTTGTAATATTTGCATCCGTAGTCTAACGGATAGAACGAAGGCCTCCGACGCCTTTAATGCAGGTTCGATTCCTGTCGGATGCATTTACATCAATTCGGCATTTATAATGCCCCCCCCAGTGAAAGAGCCGCATGCGGCTCTTTCACTGACTTAAACTGAATGATGGGAATCCACACGGAAAGGAAAGGTGCAAATATGGGAAAAGATCAGCTGACAAAGGTTCGTGATTATATCGTTAAGAATTCGAAATTTCTGTTTCCGGTTATTTTGATTGCGGTGGTGGCAGTTACAGTGTCTTTTGCTTTGAATGCGGGGAAACCGAAAGAAGAGGAGCAGAAGCCGGAATCTCTGCAGGAAAGCGGAGTGCCGGAAGAACTGGCGGAAATTCAGAGTGAACCGTCGCCGGAACCGGAGGCTGCTGCGCCGGAGGAGGCCGCATTGATTGTCAACGAGGATGAGGCCATTCAGGGGTTGATATCCCAGTACTATAATGCGATGGCATCAGGGGACAGCGCGGTCATGACGTCCATTTATGATTCGATTTCGGAGAATGATTTGCTGCGGTATGAGGAGACGGCGAAGTATTTAAGTTCCATTCCGGCCATGGATATTTACACGAAACCGGGATTGACAGGCGGGAGCACCGTTGTCTATGTCTATTACAGACTGTGTTTTCTGAATCATGAAGAGCAGCAGGTGCCCGGGTGGCAGACTTTCTATGTGTGTGATAACGGACAGGGCGGTCTCTATATTAAAAACGAGACGAATTTTACGGAAGAGGAAAAGGCATATATCGTGACGGTTTCTGCCCAGGATGATGTGGTGGAGTTCAATAACCGTGTATCAGTGGAATACAATGATCTGGCAACGGAGCATCCGGAGCTTCTGACCTATATGGGGGAGCTGGGGAAAGAAATCAATGCAACTATCGGTGTACGGCTGGCAGAACAGAATACGGCGCCGGAAGGTCAGCCCCAGGAAGGCGCAGAAACTTCAGAGGGTCAGCCCACAGAGGGTGAAAGTGCGGAGGGTCAGCCTGCAGAAGGGGAACCATCAGAAGGACAGCCTGCGGAAGGTGTACCCGCACAGGACCAGCCCCAGGAAGGCAGCCAGCCTGCTGAGGGAGGAGAAGCGCCTGGGGAGAATGGCGGAGAAGGTCAGACGCAGCAGCCTGAGACCCCGGCAGAGATAGGCCCCAGATATGCTACCGCCACTACCACGGTCAATGTAAGAAGCTCAGATAGTGAGCAGGCTGATAAGCTGGGCAAGGTGCCTGGAGGTACCAAGGTACAGGTGCAGGAAGTTCGTGTCAATGGCTGGAGCAAAATCGTTTTCGAAGGCGGTGAGGGCTATATTAAGTCAGAGTATCTGCATATGGAGGAAAGCGCGGACGGACAGCAGGTGATCGGGACTGTGACTGCAAACGAAAATGTGAGAGTTCGTGCTGCCGCCAGTGAGGATGCCGAACAGCTTGGGTTGATGGTGGGAGGAGACTCCCTGGAACTGCTGGCGAACGAGAACGGATGGTGCAAAGTCATCTATGACGGAAAAGTGGGATATGTAAAAGCGGATTTTGTCACCCAGGAATAAAATATGAGAATATGGGAAGCCTTTTATGGAGAAGCATGCCTTGCTCCATGAAAGGCTTTTTCAAATAAGGAGAAATCTTGGAGGATGAAATGAAATCACAGGAAGCAGCCGTTTACAGAGAGATTCAGAAAAGTACGGAAAATGCCATGAAAACCATAGATACGCTCTCGGGAAAAGTATATGATGACGATTTTGCGCTGCAGATTTCCAGGCAGTCTCTGAAATATGCTGAAATATATAATGAGGCATCCAGGCAGCTGGTAGAGGGCAAAGCACAGCGCTATCAGAGCACGGCGCTGTCGGATGCACTTTTAAAGACAGGGCTTCATTATAATACACTGTTGAATACCAGTACCGCACATTTGGCAGAAATGATGATTCGGGAGAACAACAATGGTATTCTGGAGATGGAAAAAGCGCTGAAGCACAATGAGACAGCCGGGGAAGGATCGGTAACTTTGGCAAAGCAGCTGATCGATTTTGAAGAAAAGAATATCCAGAACCTGAAGCGGTATCTATAGCAGGAATCTTGTGCAACTCGACTAAAAAATCTTAAAAAACTTTTTTGGTTTAGTGCATTAAAGCGTGTTGCGATTTTACAGAAATTGGAGTATAATAAAAACGGACGATGGCGTCAGGGGGCACAGGGCTGGAATCCTGTGCCCCTTTCACGATATGTGATTTTGTGAATACTCTGTGAGACTGACTGCAGCAGGGGTTCAGCGCCCCGTACATATTAATAGAAGGAGGACATACAAATGTCATATGTTGATGAGGTATTTGACCTGGTAGTTGCAAAGAACCCTGCACAGCCCGAATTCCATCAGGCGGTGAAGGAAGTTCTGGAGTCTCTTCGTGTGGTGATCGAGGCAAATGAGGAGAAGTATCGCAGGGATGCGCTGCTGGAGAGACTTGTTACACCCGAGAGGCAGCTTCTGTTCCGTGTTCCCTGGGTGGATGACAAGGGACAGGTACAGGTGAACAATGGCTTCCGTGTACAGTTCAATTCCGCGATTGGACCCTATAAGGGAGGTTTAAGGCTGCATCCCAGCGTAAATCTGGGGATTATCAAATTTCTGGGATTCGAACAGATTTTCAAGAATTCTCTTACAGGCCTTCCGATCGGAGGCGGCAAAGGCGGATCTGATTTTGATCCAAAGGGTAAGTCAGACAGGGAAGTGATGGCGTTCTGCCAGAGTTTTATCACCGAATTGCATAAATATATAGGAGCAGATACAGATGTACCTGCAGGCGATATCGGAACCGGCGCAAGGGAGATCGGCTATATGTACGGTCAGTACAAGAGGCTGACAGGGTTGTATGAAGGCGTTCTTACCGGAAAAGGTCTTACTTATGGAGGTTCTCTGGCAAGGACGGAAGCTACCGGATACGGTCTGCTCTATCTCACCCAGGAAATGCTGAAGAGCAATGGAAAAGACATTGCAGGCAAGACCATCGTGGTGTCCGGGGCCGGCAATGTGGCAATTTATGCAATTCAGAAGGCGCAGCAGCTGGGCGGAAAGCCTGTGACCTGTTCGGATTCCACCGGATGGATTTATGATCCCGACGGAATCGATGTGGCGCTGCTGAAGGAAGTTAAGGAAGTAAAGCGTGCAAGATTGACTGAGTATGCGGCTGCAAGGCCCGGGGCCCAGTATCATGAGTGTGCTGCAGGAAGTAATGTGTGGACGGTTCCATGTGATATCGCTCTTCCCTGCGCGACACAGAATGAGCTGGATCTGGAGGATGCAAAGACTTTGGCGGCAAACGGCTGTTTCGCAGTGGCAGAGGGTGCAAATATGCCCACCACTATGGAAGCTACGGAATATTTCCAGCAAAACGGCGTATTGTTCTGTCCCGGCAAGGCATCAAACGCAGGCGGGGTTGCCACATCTGCACTGGAGATGAGCCAGAACAGTGAGCGTCTGAGCTGGACTTTTGAAGAGGTAGATTCCAAGCTGCAGGGGATTATGGTGAATATTTTTCACAGTCTGGATGATGCGGCGAAGAAATACGGAATGGAAGGCAACTATGTAGCCGGTGCCAACATTGCAGGATTTTTGAAGGTTGCGGAAGCCATGACGGCACAGGGTGTGGTATAATAACCGTTTTGTTACCAGAGAAAAAGGTATTTACAGGTTTTGAGCCTGCAAATACCTTTTTTCATCAGGATTTGCTGTTTTCCATGGTGAGTTCCAGGATCTTTTTCATATCGGCGATCAATTCCCTGGAATAGTTCTCGGCCTGCCAGTAGGTCTGCTCCGCGTCCGAAAACCTTCCGCTGCGGATGGCATCCATGACAGCCGAGCCAAATTGATGGAATTTTTGATGCTTGGGTCCCAGTCCGTTCCAGATGGGCAGCACTCCCGGAATACCGGGGGTCATGGCATGATAGAAATGCCCGAAACCGCATTTGGAGGAATCCAGCTGAAGCGGCACGATGGTCTGTGTATCGATCATTTTCCTCAGATTCGACAGCCAGGTCTTGTGGGAGGAAATGGCGTTTTGCATGTACTGGGCAAATTCTTTGTTTTCCAGGTGGAAAAAGGCGTCTTGGGTCATGGTTCCCATCTGCTTGATACTGTCATCCAGGGTTTTCTCTATGCCGACCACAGGTTTTGCGGCCTCAAATAAATCTTCTCCCACCTTGCGCATGAAGTCAGAACTCTCCCGCAGCTGATTTTGCATTTCTGCCATGGAACTGCTGATCTCTTCGCTTACAGCGGCGATAGAGCTCATAGATTCATTGACTTTGGAGACGTATTGCTGGCTTTCGCTGTTCAGTTCCCACACGTTTTTAATCTTTTCTGTCATGGAAAGCAGGGAACTGATGGTTTCAGAAGAGCTTTGTACACTTTTCTGCGAAGCGGTCTTCATGTTTTTTACGAAAGATTCCATATTGGATGTCAGGTTCTGGGTTTCCTGGGACAATTCGCGGATTTCATTTGCCACCACAGAAAATCCTTTTCCGGCTTCTCCGGCTCTGGCGGCTTCCACTGAGGCATTCAGGGCGAGCAGGTTGGTCTGCATGGAAATGGAGCCGATTCCGGATATGACACTGCTGATACGTTGGACGATATCCACCAGTTCATCCATGTCTTTCTGCATTTCCCGGGAAATTGCTATGGTTTCTTCGGAAAGTTCTTTGATCGCTGTCAGTTCATTCTGACCGGTTTCCATCTTTTGATAGACTTCATCGGTTGCACCGGAGACTTTGACAATGGTGTTGGTCAGTTCTTCCTGCTGATTGTTTGAGGTTCCAACGGAAGAACCGAAGATTGCTTCCGTGGCATTGGTTACTTTCTGTGAAATATCAAGGATTTTTTCGGTCTGATGCTGCATCGTCAGATCCAGAGAACTGATCTGCATGACCGCATTGATATTTTTCTCAAAAATGTCAGCAAATTGCTGCCTTCCTTTCAGAAGCCGCTGGTAGATATTGTTCAGTTCCGGTTCCCGTGAATAGTCGGCGGCCTTCAGTTCAGAGACGGCTTTCATAAGTATTACTTTTTGCTTTTTGATTGCCATTTCATATCCTCATTTCTTTCTTTAGAATCATAGTACACGGCAGTCTGAGCACATGTCATATGTCCATATTTTTGGCAGGAAACAGCCTGAGGGGTCATCCTGCTATGTGCGAGCACATGGTATCAAGTCAGCAGAGCTGACCTGCCATCGCTTTGCGATGCATAATACCAGTGTCCCATG
>CAJTXE010000026.1:0-19980 GCA_910580225.1 uncultured Acetatifactor sp. | reverse complement strand
GCTTGAAAATCAAATGTCTGCTGCGCAGCCGCTTGATTTTCTGCGCACATGGTATCATGATTCTGCTGACGCAGAATTCAAGCAGAGCTGACCTGCCATCGCTTTGCGATGCATAATACCAGTGTCCCATGGCTTGAAAATCAAATGTCTGCTGCGCAGCCGCTTGATTTTCTGCGCACATGGTATAATAATATGATACGGGTTTTTGAAATTTTTGCAAGCGTTTTTCCAATTTTTATAGTGGATATATTTTCATTATAGTATAGTACAGGAACGAACGTTCCGAAATACAATTATGGATATGGATAAAATACGCCGGATGTGGTATAGTTATAAGGATTGAAAGGGTATAGGGGGAGAAAATGGCAGCAAAGAAGTATTATGCGGTTAAAAAAGGAAGAGAAACAGGTATTTTTAAGGACTGGGAGCAGTGCAGGGCTTCCGTGGAGGGATATGCGGATGCTGAATTCAAGGGGTTCCTGCGGCTTGAGGATGCAAAGGGATATCTTGGGGAATTTCCCGGGGAAACAGTTGAGAATACAAGAGAGACTGCCGACCCCAAAGACCGGCCTAAGGAAGGGACACTCCTTGCCTATGTGGACGGCAGTTATGACCATACTTTGAAAAGGTATGCCTTTGGCTGTGTGTTTATATTACCGGACGGAAGGATTAAAATACGGCATGGCAATGGCAACAATCCTAAGTCACTGCAGCAGCGCAATGTGACAGGTGAGATGCTGGGGGCCATGTATGCCGTGCGGACGGCCATGATAAGCGGTTTTTCGAAGATTGAGATACGTTATGACTATGAGGGGATCGAAAAATGGGTCACGGGGGCGTGGCGGTCCAAAACAGAGCTGACACAGAAATATGCCGCGGCCATGCAGCAGTGGGGGAAAACGATTTCAATCTGTTTTACAAAGGTAGCGGCACATTCCAATGTGTATTATAATGAGATGGCAGATCAGACTGCCAAGGCCGGATTGCGGGAGGGAGATGGGGTACCTGGGGTGTGTCACATTGAGGAACTGTGATATATGCGGGAGAAAAATACCTTTTGTCTCTGACATCACAGTATCGTATAAAGACTTTTTAAAACGTTATTGTTTACAATGAGGGGAGAGCGGCAGGGAATGAATGTTGAAAGGGAACAGATCAGATTAAATAAATACCTTGCCCACAGTGGGGTCTGTTCCAGAAGGGATGCGGACAAACTGATTGCCCGCGGAGCGGTGCTGGTTAACGGACAACAGGCCCGGCCCGGCATGCAGGTCACGGGACAGGACATTGTTACAGTTTCGGGACAACAGATTCAGAATACTGGCAGGATAGTAGTGCTTGCGTTTTACAAACCATTCGGAGTAACCTGTACGGAACGGGATCCTCATGCGGAGAGGATTCTGTCCGATCTGGTGAAGTATCCGGAGAGAGTCACTTACGCCGGAAGGCTGGATAAGGATTCGGAGGGTTTGCTTCTGCTGTCCAATGACGGAGATCTGATTCAGGCCATGATGAAGGGAGCAAACGGTCATGAGAAGGAGTATCTGGTGCGGGTTGACCGGGAGATAGCAGAAGACTTTCCGGAAAAAATGGCACAGGGAGTCTATTTGAAGGAACTGGATCTTACAACAAGGAAATGCTTTGTGGAGAAAACGGGGAAATATACCTTTAGAATTGTGCTTACTCAGGGAGTCAACAGACAGATCAGAAGAATGTGCATGGTCTGGGGCTATCATGTGAAGAGCCTTAAGCGCATCAGAGTGATGCACATCCGGCTGGAGAATCTGAAGCCGGGAGAATATCGTGTGCTGGCCGAAACAGATGTGGAGCGGCTCTGCAGAGATTGCGGGCTGCATGGCGGCGGGAGGACAATTCAGGGACAGAAGCAGTTTTATGCGGAAAATGCAGGGCCGGGTATGGAGATATTTCCAAAGAGCCCAAAGAAGGAAAGGGATGGTTGAGGGTATGATGCAGTCTGAAAAAGCGGAAAAGACGGAACGGATCAAATATCTGACAGAACTTCTGAACAGAGCGTCCAAAGCATATTATGCGCAGGACCGGGAGATTATGAGCAATCTGGAGTATGACGGGCTCTATGAAGAGCTGGAGCAGCTGGAAAAAGAGACCGGGATCGTCCTGGCAAACAGTCCAACCATAAACGTGGGTTATGAAGCAGTGGAGGAGCTTCCCAAGGAGCGTCATGAGACTCCCATGCTGTCTCTGGATAAGACAAAGAGCCGGGAGGAGCTTCGGGACTGGCTTCAGGGACATCCGGCAGTTATGAGTTGGAAGCTGGACGGTCTGACCATTGTGCTGACATATCGGGGCGGGAAACTGGAGAAGGCGGTTACCCGTGGGAATGGCGAGATCGGCGAGGTGATTACCAACAATGCGTTAACCTTTGTTAATCTGCCCATTGGGATTCCCTTTCAGGGGGAACTTGTACTCCGGGGAGAAGCGGTGATCAGCTACTCCGATTTTGAGAAAATCAATGGGGAGATTGAGGAGGCGGACGCGAAATACAAGAATCCCAGAAATCTCTGCAGCGGATCCGTGCGTCAGCTGAACAATGAGATTACAGCGAAAAGAAATGTGCGTTTTTACGCTTTTTCTCTTGTGGACATGAGGGAGAACACAGGGGAGGAGATGCCGGAAGATTCTGCCGGAAAAGGGGACATGAAAGCAGGAGTCCGGGATTTGGTGGAAGATCAGTTCCGTTTCCTGGAGGAACAGGGGTTTGAGGTGGTGGAGCATTACCTGGTGGAAGAGGAAACAATTCTGGAAACTGTGGATCTGTTTCAGCAGAAAATAGATGACTATGACATTCCGTCAGACGGGCTGGTTCTGATCTATAATGACATTTCCTATGGAATTTCACTGGGACGGACAGCCAAGTTTCCCAGGAATGCCATTGCGTTTAAATGGGCGGATGAGCTGCGGGAGACTGCATTAAAGGAGATCGAGTGGAGCGCCAGCAGAACCGGGCTGATCAATCCGGTGGCGATCTTTGAACCTGTGGAATTGGAAGGCACCACGGTAGGCAGAGCTTCTGTTCACAATATCAGTATTCTGCGGGGACTGCAGTTGGCCATAGGGGATCGGATTACCGTGTACAAGGCCAATATGATCATTCCTCAGATTGCGGAGAATCTGACGGCAAAGGAGACAGACAGGGAAGAGGACTGCAGCGGAGAGGAAGCAGCGGAAATGCGGATAGAAAAGACGTCAGAAACTGCAGCGGTCAGACAACTGGTGGAGATTCCGCAGTTCTGTCCCGTATGCGGCGGAAAGACGGAAATCCGTCAGGTGAATGACGTGCAGTCGCTCTACTGTACCAATGAGAGATGTGCGGCCAAACAGATTAAGGCTTTTACCCTGTTTGTCAGCAGAGACGCTATGAACATTGACGGATTGTCGGAAGCTACACTGGAGAAATTTGTGGATCTGGGCTTTATCCAGGAATTTGCGGATCTGTTCCACCTGGACCAATACCGGGAACAGATCGTGGCGATGGAAGGCTTTGGGGAGAAATCTTATCGGAATCTCATTGAAAGCATAGACCGGGCCAGGAATACCACCCTGCCCAGAGTTATTTACGGACTTGGCATTGCCAACATCGGAAGCGCCAATGCCAAGATGCTCTGCCGCTATTTTGACCATGATCTCAAGCGGATGCAGGAGGCGGATGTGGAGACTTTAAGCGCCATAGAGGGTGTGGGCGAAGTAATTGCCACTGCGTTTGTAACCTATATGAGGGATGAGGACAATCTGCGGAAGATAGAGAATCTGACCAGGGAACTTGTGATCCAGGTTCCGAAGGTGGAGGAGGGCAGTCAGACGCTTTCCGGACTAAGCTTTGTCATTACAGGCTCCCTCACCCGGTTTGCCGGTCGGAATGAGCTGAAGGAGGCCATTGAGGCAAAGGGAGGAAAAGTTACGGGAAGCGTTACAGGCAAGACCACCTGTCTGATCAACAACGAGGTGACCTCTACTTCCTCCAAGAATAAAAAAGCCCGGGATCTGGGAATTCCCGTTCTATCCGAGGATGAGTTTCTGAAGCAGTATGATTTGAAGACAGGAAAGGCCGGAGAATAACAGAAAACCGGAGACAGAGGTAAAATAGAGAGCTCTCCCGGTTGGAACGGGAATAAAACGGATGGTTTCGCCCAAGGGCGAAACCGGAACAGGAGGGAAAATGCCGATCAAAACGCAGCGGGATCTGCCCGCAAAGGAAATTTTGGAAAATGAAAATATATTTGTCATGGATGAGTTCCGTGCCATGCATCAGGATATCCGGCCCCTGCAGGTGCTGATCTTGAATAATATGCCGGTGAAGCAGGACACGGAGCTGCAGCTTCTCCGGGCTCTGTCCAATACACCGCTTCAGGTGGATGTGACTTTTATGAATGCCAGAAGTCATCTGTCCCAGAATACATCCGCAAACCACCTGAATAAATTCTATGTTACATGGGATGAAATCAAAGATCAAAAGTATGATGGAATGATAGTCACTGGGGCGCCGGTAGAGGATATTCCTTTTGAGGAGGTGGATTACTGGCAGGAGATCTGCGATATATTTGACTGGGCAGAGACTCATGTAACCTCGACTCTCCATATCTGTTGGGCATCTCAGGCCGGATTGTACCATTATTACGGCATTGACAAGGAGAAACTGCCGCAGAAACTGTTCGGCGTATATGATCACAGAGTACATAACCGGAAGATTCCCCTGGTGCGGGGATTTGACGATATCTTTCCGGCGCCGCAGAGCCGGCATACAGAGTCCCCGGCGGCGGCCATCCATGCCTGTAAGGAGCTGACTGTTCTGGCAGAATCTCCGGTGGCGGGGGTGTACCTGGCTATTGCGGAGGAGGGGAAGAAGATCTTTGTCACAGGACATCCGGAATATGACAGATATTCGCTGAACAATGAGTATTTCCGGGACCTGAACAAGGGACTTCACATCCAGATTCCCTACAATTATTATCCGGACGATGATCCGAAAGCGAAACCGTTGCTGCAGTGGCGGTCTCACAGCAACAATCTATACAGCAACTGGCTGAATTATTACGTCTACCAGATGACGCCCTATGAATTGTGAGAAGAGAGACCATCGCTGATTGTCACTGATGGTCTTTCATAAATAGATTGGTCCTATTCGTCCAGGCGAATATATTTGCTAAGTAAAGCTGCCTGTTCCGGCCAGGAGCAGGGCGGCTTTACTTACTATGTTTTTTGATATAATTCAGGATTGCTGCAATCAGCAAAGCCGCGGTTATTAGTTGATTTTATCCTTTCCTCGGAGTTTTCTGTTCTTCCATTCTTCCAACTCCGCAATTTGGTTCATCAAACAGGTGTAGGTTTTCCTGTTGTATAGTAGGCAACAGGGACTAGGTGATCTTCCCCGCGCAGGCAATTCGCGTTTATTCAACAGGCTATGGAAAAGATCAAAGTTGCAAATTTGGAGAAAATGTAGTAATCTTAAACGAATCTTAAAGAATTCCCCTGTTTTTTGTTAAAAGAGATTTTGATAAAATAATTTCAGACGGTTTGAAAGAGGAAGGATACTGGCGATGTATAATATTTTGATCTGCGATGATGAACGGGATATTGTGAATGCCCTGAAAATCTATCTGAATGATACAAATTACAGCTTGTTTGCGGCATATACCGGCAGGGAAGCATTGAAGATCGTGGGAGAGAATGACATTCACCTGGTGCTGATGGATATCATGATGCCGGAGATGGACGGTATCGAAGCCATGGTGAAGATCAGGGAGAAAAGCAATGTGCCGGTGATCCTGCTGACAGCGAAATCCGAGGATGCGGATAAGATCCTGGGGCTGACAGTGGGGGCGGATGATTATATTACGAAGCCCTTTAACCCGGTGGAAGTGTCAGCCAGAGTAAAATCCCAATTGCGCCGATATATGCAGCTGGGAGCGGGAAGCGTCAGACAGGAAGTGCTGCGCTGCGGCGGTATAGAGTTGGATGATGTACAGAAAAAGGTGCTGCTGGATGGGGAAGAAGTATCTCTGACGCCTACGGAATATGAAATTCTGAAGCTTCTGATGCAGCATCCGGGACAGGTATTTTCTCCCCGGGAAATTTATCAGAAGATATGGAACGATCTGCCTTACGGCAGTGAAAATACGGTGGCGGTGCATATCAGGCATATCCGGGAGAAACTGGAGATCAATCCGGCGGAGCCGCGATATCTGAAGGTGGTGTGGGGGCAGGGGTATAAATGTGAAGGAAAGTAATCCGGCAATTTACAGGAGAGGATGAAATTCGGGTTCAGTGCGGACAGGAGGTTAAAATGGGTATCAGAAACAGGAAGCGGATGGAATGCCTGGAGGAGAATCAGGCGGAAAACGGACAGACAACAGCAAAATGGGAGGAAACGGGGGAAAGGGAAGACCGAGGGACAGAAGACATTGGGATAGAAAACATCGGCAGCAGAAGAAAACGTGGGCGGGAGGATTATCGGCTGACAGGTTCCATGGCGGCCAGGATTGTGGCATTTTTCCTTCTGGCGGCTTCCAGCCTGGTGGGAATCGGAGCAGGGCTTGTATGCATGTATATAGGGGTGCAGAGCGGCTATACGGAAAATCTGGATACTTTTATGACGAATGTGATGCGGTCGGAATGTTTGAATGTGGCACGCCTGGCAGAAACCTACATTGAAGAGGGAAATATACAGGGGGCAAAGGAGCTGTTCCGGGAGCGGAATCTGGACATGGAATTCATAGAACTGCGAGAAGGCGGGGGGAATGTGATCTGGAGTACGTGGAAGGGTGAGAGTACAGGGATCATCGTGGATTACTATTTAAATTACTGGGAAGGAGAAAATACGGTTCGTATCAACGGAACCACACTGGAGGACGGAGGGTGCTATATGATCAGGATTAAAGTGGATCCTGATTTTCCGTGGGAAGACAATCTGAAGCGTATGGCGGACATAACCGTTTATTTATATGAGCACAGATATGTGCCGGCCGGGTTGGCAGCCGGGGGAATTCTTCTGTGTCTGATATGCTTTGTCTTTATAATGTGCGGAGCCGGTCACAGAAACGGCAGGAGGGGAATCGTGCCGGGGGCACTGACCACCATTCATCTGGATGTGCTGACAGTCTTTTTTGTGGGAGGTGCTCTGATTTTTGGCATGTGTGTTCTGAAAGCGGCATCCATAGTGAATGTAGCGGCAATGATTGCCCTGTTGGCAGCAGGGGGAGCCGTTCTGGCAGTGTGGCTGACTTTTTACTGCATGGATTTTGCAGTGCGGGTTAAGATGGGAAAATGCTGGAGGTACAGCCTGATCTTTATTATGCTTCGGTGGCTGGGACGGGTATTGCGCTTTTTGGGCAGAGAACTGATAGGACTGATCAGCGGACTTCCGTTGATTGTTACCACTTTAAACGTTTATTTCGGGATATGTATTGTAGAATTGATCGGCGTCATCAAGTATTCACGACACAGTGAGGGATTCTGGCTGTGGGTACTGGAAAAAGTGATTCTGCTGGTTGTGATCATGTACATTGCATTGGCGTTTCGCAAGCTTCTGCAGGCCAGTCGGGCTCTGGCTGAGGGACAGGGAAATTATCAGGTAGATACGTCCAGAATGATGTGGGTGTTCAGAGAGCACGGGGAAAACCTGAACAGCCTGGCACTGGGGATCTCCAAAGCGGTGGAAGAAAGAACCAGGAGCGAGAGAATGAAGACAGAACTGATTTCAAATGTGTCACATGATTTGAAAACACCGCTCACATCTATTATCAATTATGCGGATCTGATCTGGGAAGAAACAGGCCGGAGTGAAAATCCGGATATGACTGCAAAGGATGCTTTCCCGGAGCAGCAGGACGGGATGGGGGCGGTCGGTTCCGGCACTTCCGTGGATAACATTAAGGTGAGGGAGTACGCGGAGGTACTGCTGCGCCAGTCCAGGCGGCTGAAGAAATTGATGGATGATCTGGTAGAGGCTTCCAAGGCTACCACGGGAAATCTGGAGGTGAATCTGGAACCTTGTGAGGTGGGGGTACTGCTTTCGCAGGCTGTGGGAGAGTATCAGCAGAAAATGGAGGAAAAGGAACTGGAGCTCATTGTTCGACAGCCGGAAGCTGCTGTAACCATTCTGGCAGACGGCAGACGGCTCTGGAGAGTGTTTGAAAATTTATTAAATAATATATGCAAATACGCACAGGAGAGATCAAGGGTATATCTGAGCATGGAGGCGAAAGAAGAGCGGGTGTTTATTATTTTTCGCAATATGTCCAAATATCCGCTGGATATCTCCGGTGAAGAGCTGGAGGAACGGTTTGTGAGAGGGGATAAATCCAGGCATATGGAAGGGAATGGCCTGGGGCTGTCCATAGCAAAGAGCATGGTGGAGCTGCAGAAGGGGCAGATGGAGATTGTGATTGACGGAGATCTGTTTAAGGCAGTGCTGAGCTTTCCGCTTTACTCTGTATATCCCTAATGCTCCTTTTCAATCAAGGGTTTCTGAGAACTTCTGTAATGACTAAAAAAGACGCCACAGCATGACTGAGTTTACTCAGGAAATGATGTGGCGCTTTTATAAAAGATTCCTCCCAATTCCGCAACAAAGCCTGATACCGCGTAAGGTTGCGGAACATCAGATATATTTTGCAGATGTTACATATTTTTCGTCACAGTATTTGCAGCGGTACACTTCTTTTTTAGCGTCTGCCAGGTAAAAGATATGGGGCAGTTCCTGTTCGACGGAGGTGATGCATCTGGGATTGTGGCAGTGGATCACATTTTTGATCCGATCAGGCAGAGTCAGCTCCTTTTTTTCCACAATCTCTCCGTTCTTAATTACATTGACGGTGATGCTGTGGTCGATAAAAGCAAGTACATCCAGATCCAGCATGTCGATATTGCATTCCACTTTCAGAATATCTTTCTTCTCCATTTTGTCACTTCTTGCATTTTTAATGATGGCCACGGTACAGTCCAGCTTGTCTAACTGCAGATGGTCGTAGATATCCAGGCTTTTCCCTGCCTTAATATGGTCAAGTACGAATCCTTCTTCGATTTTTCCTACATTCAGCATGTCGCAGTATTCCTTTCGGTTTCGGTCATTTTGATAAGTGATTCACGCAAATGCACATGTGCAGTCCGGCACGGATACCGGAGCAATCAGGGTACATGAATTTCCAGCAGAGTCAGGATCAGCGCCATTCTCACATAGACGCCGTACCGGGCCTGTCTGAAGTACACTGCCCTTGGATCTTCGTCCACCTCCACGGAGATCTCGTTGACCCTGGGCAGAGGATGGAGCACCAGCATATCTTTCCGTGCAAGGGTCATCCGGTCAGGGTTCAGGATATAGAAGTCTTTCAGCCGGACATAATCTTCCTCATTGAAGAACCGTTCTTTCTGCACCCGGGTCATGTACAGCAGGTCAAGCTCGGGCATGACATTTTCAAGGCGGATTACCTCTTTATAGTAAATGCTTTTTTCCTTCAGCATATCCGTAATATAATCAGGTACCCGCAGTTCTTCCGGGGAAATGAAAATAAAGCGGATATTCTCATAACGTACCAGGGCGTTGATCAGAGAATGAACCGTGCGGCCGAATTTCAGGTCGCCGCACAGTCCGATGGTAAAGTTGCCCAGGCGACCTTTCAGGCTGCGAATGGTCAGAAGGTCGGTGAGAGTCTGAGTGGGATGGTGGTGGCCTCCGTCTCCGGCGTTGATCACCGGGATGCCGGATTTCTCGGCAGCTACCATGGGAGCACCTTCTTTGGGATGACGCATGGCGCAGATATCTGCATAGCAGGAGATCACACGAATGGTGTCGGACACGCTTTCACCTTTGGTGGCGGAGGATGAGGATGCATCGGCAAAGCCCATGATCCTTCCGCCCAGACGGGTCATTGCGGATTCAAAGCTCAAACGGGTGCGGGTACTTGGTTCGTAAAAACAGGTGGCGAGAATCTTTCCGTCGCAGGCATGGGCATATTTGACAGGATTGTGTTCTATGTCGTTTGCCAGGTCGAAGAGCCGGTCAAGTTCTTCTGTTGTAAAATCCAGGGGGCGCATCAAATGTCTCATTGGTTTCCTCATTTCTGCGTACTGTTTGTAAATGCCGCCGGTTTGAAAAGGGGCTGATAAGGGGTGCGGGTGAGAGCCGGTCAGTACGCATCCGAACCCTACCCAAAAAGAAGTCGAAGAGAAAACTCTTCGACTCCTGGTTATGATTGAAAAGATAATAATTCTTCTACCGCCTTGCGTCTGGGAGCGGCGGGGGTTTCATCAGGATATCCAACAGGAATAAGAGCTACCAGCTCTCTGTCCTCAGGGATCTCCAGCAGCTTTGAGGCTTCTTCTTCGTCAAACAGGCCCATGATTACAGTGCCCAGTCCCTGCTCATAAGCAGCCAGACAGAAGGCTTCGCCGGCAGCGCCTGCGTCATACATCTGCCACCTGTCTCCCTTGGGTGTGGAAAAGGAACCGTCTCTTTCATAGCCGCTGCGTCCTTTGATCATGGTGACAGCCATTACCATAGGTGCGTTCTCCATGATTTTTCCGTTGCCGGGGAAGATGGATGTGCACTTGGCCAGAGCGGATTTCTTCTCGCCTTCTACAGCAATATAGCGGACGATCTGGGTGTGCTTCCAGCTGGGAGCATAGGAAGCGGTCTCGACGATTCGGGCCAGCAGTTCATGAGATACAGGCTGGTCAGTGAATTTGCGGATACTTCTGCGTCCTCTGATACACTCATTTGCAGTCATCTGTGGAACCTCCTTGCGTTTTTTAGTGTCACAAAATGCTTTGGTACTATGATACCACGTTATGGAAGGAGTTTCAATGAAATCTTGAAAAAAGAAGAAAGGAAATAAGGCCCTCTCACAAAAGATTTGCATATTCCACAGGATTAGACTATAATGGGGAGGAATGGGAATACAGAATCATAGATCAGATTTCGGTCAAGGAAAGGACAGGTGCTGAAGATGGAATATGTGGAGAGAAAAAGGTGGTTATTTTTTGGGCTTCCCTTTACGTTTACGAAGTATACTATAAAGGAAGACATGATTACCATAGATGAGGGATTGATCAGGACCATAGAAAATGACTGTTATATGTATAAAGTGCAGGATGTGACCCGCAGTGTCAGCCTGATCGAGAAGATGTTTGGTCTGGGAACCGTGATCTGCTATACCGGTGACACCACCCATCCGCAGCTGCTCCTGCAGCATATCAAGCGCTCCCGGGAAGTGAAGGATTTTATTTTGAAAGAGTCCGAGGAGGCGAGATTGAAGAGACGTACGGTAAATATGCTGGATATCGGTTCCGGTGATACAGGCGAGTTGGGGGACGGAGAGGACTGAAGGGCGCTGTAAATGGGAGAGTAAACGCGATTGGAGGCTTCGGGCTGAAACGGGAATTGCCGCTGTGTCGGTGAGGAAACGCTGACACTGTGCTTGAGGCGGGGGGCCGTCAGGGATCGGGGGCGGGGAATAAGATCCGTTCAAACAATAATCCTGCACAGAACCAGAAAGGGGCGAAATCCAGTCGAATGATGCGGCAGATATTCCAGCGGCTGCGTCGGTAGTCCCAGGGGCAGAGTTTATGCCTGGCCAGCAGAGTGCCGGAGAGATATTCCGTGGAAAAGATCAGTCCCATATAGGTCAGCCCCCGCCGCCAGGCCGGTTTATGGGCAAGGAGACGTCCTACAGGAGCCAAAACGGCGGCACAGCCATAGATCGGGAACATCCACAGAGAAGTATTTCCCTTCAGGGTCAGATCACGGCGGCGCAGAGAGGCCAGAGATGTGAAAATGATTTCCAGGCACCAGCCGGCAAGCCCGCATTTGAGGAAGTTTTTCGTAAATGAATGCAGCTTCTGTTTCATGGTTGACTCTCCCTTTTTCAGAATTCATGTAAGATAGTATAGAGAGGTAAGAGGAAAATTATGCGGTGTTTTTACAGAAAGCTGTTTTTTATACACGCTCCGGGAGAAACAATCGGGAAAGCAGGTAGGGGCAGATGAATTTCAGAGAGACAATGGAATATATCGGCCAGGCGGGACAGTATGGGATATCGCCGGGGCTTGAAAATATCCGCGAACTGTGCAGAAGGCTTGGTGATCCGCAGAAAGGTTTGAAATTCGTACATGTAGCCGGAACCAACGGCAAGGGATCCGTGTCTGCCTTTGTGGCGTCTGTGCTGAAATGCGGGGGATACCGGGTGGGAAGATATCTTTCCCCGGCTCTTTTTGATTACAGAGAAATAATACAGGTAAACGGGAGAGAGATTTCGAAAAAAGCTCTATGCAGCGGAATGGATTTGGTAAGGGAAGTCTGTGACGGGATGACGGCGGAAGGCATGCCCCATCCCACTCTTTTTGAGATGGAGACAGCGCTGGGATTCTGGTATTTCCGGGAGAAAGAATGCGACATCGTCGTACTGGAGACGGGGATGGGAGGCCTTCTGGATGCCACCAATGTCGTGGAGGATACCTGTGCGGCGGTCCTCACATCTATCAGTATGGATCATATGAAGTTTCTGGGGGGAACGCTGACCGAGATTGCAGCCCAGAAGGCGGGAATCCTGAAGAAGGGGTGTCATGTGGTGACAGCCGCCCAGCGGCCGGAAGTAATGGCGGTGATCCGGGAAAAAGCCGCTGACCTGGGGTGCCCCCTGGTGACTGCGGAGGAGGAAGAGGTGTCTCATGTACATTACGGCATGGAAAAGCAGCGGTTTGATTACGATGGCTGGAAAGGGATGGAGATTACCCTTGGAGGGCGTTATCAGATCGGCAATGCTGTGGTGGCGCTGGAGACGGTGAGAATTCTGGGAGAGCTGGGATTTCCGGTTTCCGGGGAAAAGCTGCGCAGGGGAATGGCCAGTGCCCAATGGCCAGGCAGATTTACCATTGTGGGCAGGAAACCGTGGTTTATTGTGGACGGCGCACATAATGAGGATGGGGCAAGGCGGCTTGCAGAGTCGCTGCGGTATTATTTTCCTGACAAGAGAATCCTTTATATTATGGGGGTGCTGAGGGATAAGGAATATGATAAAGTGATCGCCCTGACCCATGAGCTGGCCGATCAGATCATTACGGTGACGGCTTCTGAAAATCCAAGAGCGCTTTCCGCGTATGAACTGGCACAGGAGATTGCGGAAGTTCATGAGAATGTGACTGGGGCGGACAGTCTGGAGGAGGCGGTAGAAATGGCGCTTCTGCTGGCGGGAAAAGGGGATGTGATTGTGGCGTTTGGTTCTCTGTCTTATCTGGGAAAGCTGATGCGTTTCCTGGAAAACAGAAAGGGAAAGGAAGCAGGGGGAAGATGATAGATCAGGAAAAGATAAAAAGGGCTGTGGGCCTTCTTCTGGAGGGGATCGGAGAAGAACCCTCCCGGGAAGGGCTGCGCGACACACCCGACCGGGTTGCCAGGATGTATGCGGAAATCTTCTCCGGTATGGAGGCGGACCCGTCAGTCCCCCTGGGAAAAGTGTTTTCGGTGCAAAACAGTGATATGGTCCTGGAAAAGGATATTACCTTTTATTCCATGTGCGAGCATCATCTGATGCCTTTTTACGGAAAGGCGCATATTGCCTATATTCCGGACGGAAAGGTACTGGGCTTGAGCAAGCTTGCACGGACGGTGGAAATCTATGCCGCCAGGCTGCAGCTTCAAGAGCAGATGACAGAGCAGATTGCGGATGCCCTGATGGAGTATTTGGCGCCCAGGGGAGTGATGGTGATTCTGGAGGCGGAGCATATGTGTATGACCATGCGCGGTGTGAAGAAACCAGGCAGCAGGACGGTGAGCATAGCTGCCCGGGGCATATTTGAAGACAATGCGCTGCTGCAGGATCGCTTTTTCCGGATGCTGAGGACGTAGGGGCAGGTGTTCGGTTAGAGTGTGTTTGAAGAGCCTGTATTCGCCGGGAAAAGGTCATGGCTCATAATTGTATATTGCTCCGGGGGATTGCAGCATGCTGGAACTGCAGGAAAGGAATAGAAATAACGCATGAAAATAGGAAATAAGGAATTTCAGACAAAAGGACACACTTATATAATGGGTATTTTGAATGTAACTCCGGATTCTTTTTCCGATGGCGGAAAGTGGAATGACCGTGACAGAGCACTTCGGCATGTGGAGGAAATGGTGGAAGAGGGGGCAGATATCATCGATATCGGAGGGGAATCCACACGCCCCGGGTATACGGTGCTGCCGGAAGAGGAGGAGATTGCCAGAGTTCTTCCGGTGCTGGAGGCCGTGAAAGCAGCTTTTGATGTGCCTGTTTCCCTGGATACCTGTAAATCCCGGGTGGCATCGGCGGGCATTGAGGCAGGTGCGGATCTGATCAACGATATATGGGGGTTAAAGTATGATGCAGAAATGGCAGGAGTCATTGCTGCAGGAGGAGTGCCATGTTGTCTAATGCACAACAGAAAAAAAACGGAATATCGTTCTCTTGTGTCGGATATGACCGCAGATCTGCGGGAAAGTCTTGACTTGGCCAGGAAAGCCGGGATCAGGCAGGACAGCATTATCCTCGATCCAGGCATCGGATTCGGTAAAATGTATGAGCATAATCTGGAAGCTCTGAACCATCTGGAAGAGCTGGAGAGCCTGGGATATCCATTGCTTTTGGGGTGCAGCAGGAAATCCGTGGTTGGTCTTACTCTGGATCTGCCTGTGGACCAGCGGCTGGAGGGAACCCTTGTCACCACGGTTTTTGGGGTTATGAAGGGCTGCATGTTTGTGAGAGTTCACGATGTAAAAGCAAACGTGAGAGCAGTGAAGATGACAGAGGCCATCCTGAGGGCCTGAGAGGTTGGCGGAGATAAACCGATTTCGCAGAGATCAGAAGCCGGGGGATCAGCTGATTTTGAGGAGATCAGAAGCCGGCGGGGAGACAGATGTGAGAGAATATGCTGGGGACAGAGAGGAGACAGGATCAGGATGTATTCTGAATGGGCAAAAGATGAGATTCATATTGACAGGCTGGAAGTATTTGCACATCATGGCGTCTATCCGGAGGAGACAAGGGATGGACAGATTTTCTACGTAAATGCGGTTTTGCATACCGATACCAGCAGAGCAGGCAAAAGCGACGAGCTGGAACATACCGTAAATTATGGGGAAGTAAGCCGCTTTATCACAAAATGGATGCAGGACAATACCTGTAAGCTTCTGGAGGCCGTGGCAGGGAGACTGGCGGAGGCCCTATTGCTGCAATACCGGAGGCTGTCTGCCGTTACATTGGAGATCGTAAAACCTTTTGCGCCGGTCAAACTGCCTTTCGGGGAGATTTCCGTCAGTGTCTGCAGGGGCTGGCACAGAGCCTATGTGGCCTTGGGGTCCAATATGGGAGACCGGGAAGGATATCTGTCCGGTGCGCTGGAGGCAATGAAACATCATCCGCTGATGGAAGTGAGAAAAGTTTCCAGGCTGCTGGTTACCAGGCCTTACGGCGGGGTGGAGCAGGAGGACTTTCTCAACGGAGTGGCAGAAGTTGAGACTCTTATGAATCCGGAACAGCTCCTGAATGCGCTGCAAACCATGGAGCAGGCGGCAGGAAGAGAGAGGCTTGTGCATTGGGGACCCAGGACGCTGGATCTGGATATTCTGTTTTATGATAAAATTGTAGTGGAATTGGAGCATTTGGTAATTCCTCATCCGGATCTGGAAAATCGCCGCTTTGTTCTGGAGCCGTTGGCGGAGATTGCACCTTACTTTCGGCATCCTGTGACAGGTAAAACCGCTATGTCTCTGTTAAAAGAGCTGAAATCATAGAAGAAAGCAGTGCTTATGAAACGAATCTCTGTGTCATGGAGCATGTCCATGGATGCACAGGCTGACTGCCAATACAGAAAAGTACTTATATCGGGAAAAATGAATGGCGTAGAAGTTGTAGTCAAAAAGGCAGATGCGCGGACAGATAGCGGTTCAGGAAGCCGGCACACAGGCCGGTAAAGAGTCCTGTGAAGACTCCGCTGAGGATCAGAAAGGGCAGATAGGAGAATACGCCGGCGGTTGCAGTGATGATATATGCGGTGAGGAGCTGCCCCAGATTGTGGGTCAGACCACCCAGGGCACCTGTGAGGTACATCTGTTTTTTGTGTAGAAGTGTTCCGGTAATAGCCATCACTGTCAGACTGAGCAGACCGCCGGCAATGCTGTACACCAGGGAAAGGACCTGACCGAACAGCAGGGCGGACAGCAGGATCCGGCAGCACAGCACAATCAGGGCATCTCTGGCGGAAGCGCGGTGCAGCAGGAATAGGGTTATGATATTGGCAAGCCCAAGTTTGATTCCCGGAATGGGAACCAAAGGAGGAACGGCGCTTTCGACAGCATAAATTGCCAGTGACAAAGTGGTAAACAGGGCTAATAAAGTAAGTTTTCTGATGGGCATGTGCGGCCTCCTGAGGAATCTTCTTTTATTGAGATTGGCTCCCGTTTCTCAGACAGCGGTTTTGAAAGCTCTTACATTGGGGCAGTTCCGCTTTGGAAGAGCTTATCATGAGGAAAGACTGGCAGCTGGGATATCCGTCAGACGTGGGTCAATAGGTAACCGTATCCGGTGTCCAACCTCTGCTTTCATCGTCGGAAACAGGCCGCAGCCGGATAACCAGTCGGTTGGGCAGACAGGTAATGGGCAGTCTGGAATTGTGGATAAAGCCTTGCCGAATGCAGAGTTTGTCAGGACAATCAGCGGAAAGGATACGGATGCTGTCCTGTCGGATTTCCACTTCATTGAAGCAGCCGTTTTCTCCTTCGATGGTAAAGGTACGCGTTTCTGTCTGCCTATGATTCAGCGGAATACTCATAAGCAGATTGCCGTTTTGATAGATTTCTGCGATATAGGTGTCACTGCTTTCGGAGGGAAGCAGGAGACAGACCAGGCTTCCCACACATAAAGCAGCCAGGAATATTGTAAGCAGGGCGGCATTTTTGTTGGGAATGCGGAATTTTTTCATAAAGGCGGCCTTTCTGTTTTTCGTTGGAAACGAGTCCGCCTGCGTATATCTGAGCTTTGCAGGAAGGACAATAAGGTAAGTATAGCAAAAAGGACAGGAAAAATGAAGCATTTTTTGTGGAGGACATTGTTTATAGCGGTAGTTTTTTTCTGCTGCGGCTGTGGGAGAGGAGATTTTGGAGTACAGGGATCAGAGGAAGAACCGAAAACATATGCAGGGCAGTCCGGGGAGGAGGTCTGGCAGTCCGTGGATACAGCCATGGGCACGGTGGTGCAGCAGACAGTGTACGCTTCCGAAGAGGCGGCAAAGCGTTTTTTTGAAGAGGCAGGACAACTTCTGCAGGAGACAGAGCAGGAGGAACTGTCCTGGAGGCTGGAGACATCCCAGGTCTATCAGATCAACGCTTCTGCCGGCAGGAAAGAGGGATTCCGGATTACAGAGGAGATGGCATCACTGCTGGAAGCCTGTGTAGAATTGCATGAGCGTTCTCAGGGGGCCTTTGACGTGACGCTTGGGCCTCTGACCAGGTTATGGAAAATTGATCAGTGGGCGGCAGGCGGGGAAGAGGATGTCTTTTCCATACCATCCGGGGAGGAAGTGGAGCAGGCTCTGGCATTGTGCGGGAGTGACAGATTGCGGATCCTCCGGACAGATGCCGGAGAGCCCTGTCTTTTTCTTCCGGAAGGGATGCTGCTTGACTTGGGAGCCGTCGGAAAAGGGCTGGCCCAGGCTCGGCTTTATCCGCTGCTGGAAAAAGAGGCGGATATCATGGGGGCGGTGATATCGCTTGGAGGCAGTATCCTGACCTATGGGAGAAAAGCAGACGGAAGTAACTGGAAAGTGGGTATCGTAAATCCCTTCGATACCTCATCCAATGTGGGGATTCTGTCCCTGGAAGGAAACTGGTGTGTTTCCACATCAGGAGATTATGAACGGTATGTGGAGACAGACGGCGTACGGTATCATCATATTCTGGACCCGGAGACAGGTTGTCCGGCCATGGGAGAGGTGCGGGGGGTGACGATTCTGACGAAGGACGGACTCCTTGGAGACGGGTTGTCCACGGCATGCTTTATCCTGGGACCGGATCAGGGGATGAAATTGGCGGCGGAATACGGAGCAGAAGTTCTCTTCGTCATGTCGGATGGAGAGATTAGAATGTCAGAAGGTATGAGGACCTGCTTTATGGAAACTTTATAACAGGCAAAGCAAAGGATGTAACATATAAATATAGGAAGGAAAGAACAATGATTCGGAATATTATATTTGATATCGGTAATGTACTGACAGATTTTCGCTGGAGAGAATTCCTGGAAGACAAAGGCTTCGATGAAGCGATGGTGGAGCGGATTGCACAGGCATCTGTCCTGACGCCGCTCTGGAATGAGGTGGACCGCGGGGTGTGGGAGGAAGAAAAACTGATACAGGAATTCTGCAGGATGGATCCGGAGATTGCACCGGAAATCCGCAGGGCATACGGCAATGTAAAAGGAATTGTCACTAAGCGGGAGTATGCCATTCCCTGGATTCAGGAACTGCGGAACAAAGGATACCAGGTCTACTTTCTGTCCAATTTTTCGTATAAGGTATATGTGGAATGCAAGGATGCACTTGATTTTCTGCCCTATATGGATGGGGGGATCCTGTCTTATCAGGAGCAGGTCATCAAACCGGATGCAGAAATCTACAGACGTCTGATGGAGAAATATTCTTTAAAAGCTGAGGAAAGCGTATTCATTGACGATACCATGAGGAATGTGAAAGCGGCGGAAGCGCTTGGCATTTATGGAATCTGCTTCAGAGACAAAGAGCAGGCAGAAAAGGAGCTGAAAAGCCTGGGTGTGGACATTGGATAAACAGTTTGTTACACAGGTCTTGAAAAAACAATTTTATGACGTTGAAACAGGCCGGGCGGGAAGCCCGGCGCTTCTTTTATTGTTTTTGCGGTTCGTATTTTTCCAGGTATTCCTTTAGGACGAGATTTATGTATTGGGAAAAGGAACGATCATCCTCTTCTGCAAATCTTCTGATTTCATCAATCACATCTGCATCCAGCGTAATACTTACTTTTTTCTTTAGTTGTTTCATGGCTTAACTCCCTTTTTTATTACTATAGCATTTTATGAGATTCCATATTGAATTATCGCATAAAGTAGTATAAAGTAGGATTCAGGTGTGACGATTGAATAACGGCATTTTCAGTGTAAGGCAGATGTGGATCAGACAGATGCAAAAGGGGACGGAACATGAAAAAGAAGATTGGTTTTGGGATACTGTTGACGGTGATGATTTTGACAGTTTCCATTGGGAGCAATTATTATAAGTATAAACAAATTATGAAGGCTGTTGAAATTGTTCATTATATCACAGGCAGCGGTTCCGGATATTCCACAGTGTATCTGACCGCAGTGGTTGCGGAGGGACCATGTTGCCGGGAACATACAGCAGAGGCGATCCGCAGATATGTTATCTTCAGAAACGGAGAGATTCCGGATGTTCTGCAGATTGTATTGTATGAAACCATGGAGAAATTGCAGGATGGTGAAAGCTGTTTTAAGGTGATATTCCGTTAAGCGTAATTATCAACAACAGATTTGTACAACTTTCTCTCTTTTTTCTGGCGAAAATGATCGAAATATTCAATTAGAGTATATTTTAAGCTGATTCTGTGAATAAAGGTTCCTCTTATTTCGTTTGAAAATTCAGTATATTCGGCTATTTTCAACCATTGTCTAAAATTACCAGTGTAATAACTAAATTCCAATATAATCTTTTACTTGACTATAATCGTTATAATGACTATAATTAACAAGAGTAAAACATCCGGTTGTTTTGTGTTTTGGTTTTTTCCAGAGCATGGATATCATTATTCGGATGCAGGATTTCAGTGTCAGAAAGATTGATTGGTATGCGCGTTAAAGCGCGTAAAGGGTAAAAGCATGAAAAAACATACAGTGGAGAGCCCGGGCGCAAAAAGCACCCGGGGGTGGAAGATAGCAGGCGTTCTGTTCCTGG
>CAJTXE010000025.1 GCA_910580225.1 uncultured Acetatifactor sp. | reverse complement strand
CAGCTACAATGCGGCCAGTGCATTGGAGTTTTCTGATGATCACAAGTATCTTCTCAGTTCCAATGCCGGGGATAATTCGGTGGTGCTCTATCATGTGGACGAGGAGACAGGGATGCTTTCCCAGATCTTCTGTCTTCCTGTAGGGGGGGAATACCCCAAGGATGCAAGTTTATTCCCCAATAATAAATTTCTGGTCTCTTTGAACCATGAGACAAATGATATGACTTTCTTCCATGTAAATGTGGAGAACGGCACAATGATCATGAATGGTCCTCCGATCCGGGTAGATGTGCCTAACTGTATTACCTTCCATAAATTATAAGATGTTATGGAGTGGGCTCCGGATATTCAGGAATCCGGAGCCTATTTTTGCGCATGTGGGGATAATACTGCAGAGACAGGGGCGGGCCAGGGCATTGATCTACTCGACTGCGAGGGGGTGGCTGCTGCCGGGTATTTGGAACAGTACCATGTAAATGTGTCAGTAGTTAAGGAAAAGAGGTGTAAAAATGGCTGGTTCCACATATGGGAATGTCTTTAAAATTACTACATGGGGGGAATCCCATGGGAAAGCGTTGGGAGTGGTGGTGGATGGCTGCCCGGCAGGACTGGAGCTGGAAGAGGCGGATATCCAGTGTTATCTGGACAGACGTAAGCCTGGTACCAGTGCGGCTGTCACATCCAGGAAAGAGCCGGACAGAGTAGAAATCCTGTCAGGTGTCTTTGAGGGACGGACAACGGGAACCCCTATTTCGCTGATGGTACGCAATACCGCACAGATTTCCGGGGATTATAGTGATATCGCATCTTATTATCGTCCGGGGCATGCAGATTATACTTTTGACGAAAAGTATGGTTTTCGTGATTATCGGGGAGGCGGTCGTTCTTCGGGAAGAGAGACTGTGGGACGGGTGGCAGCAGGGGCGATTGCCTGTAAAGTTTTGGAGCAGCTGGGTGTGAGTGTCTGCGCTTATACACGGTCTATTGGTCCTGTGGAAGCGAATCTGGACAAATTTGATGCCGAGGCAATCAGAAAAACGGTTACGGCCATGCCGGATGAGGAAGCCGACCGGCGTGCCCTTCAATATCTGGAAGAGATAAGACAGGCTACGGATTCTGCAGGGGGCTGTATGGAATGTGTAGTTGAAGGTTTGCCTGCCGGGATCGGGGAGCCTGTCTTCGAGAAATTGGATGCAAACCTGGCAAAAGCCGTGATGTCCATCGGTGCAGTGAAAGCCGTGGAGATTGGAGACGGTTGTCTGGTATCGGCACGCAGAGGAAGCGAAAATAATGACGGTTTCCGGATGGAAAATGGTGTACCAGTCAAGTCGACAAACCATGCAGGCGGTATTCTGGGAGGCATCAGCGACGGAGATACAATACATATTCGTGCGCATGTGAAACCAACCCCGTCCATTTACCGTACGCAGCGGACAGTGAACCGGTCCGGCGGAGAGATAGAAGTCAATATTAAAGGAAGACATGATCCGGTTATTGTTCCCAGAGCGGTGGTGGTGCTGGAGTGTATGACTGCACTCACTGTACTGGATGCCATGTTGCTGAATCTGTCTGCCAGAATGGATTCCATTGTAAAGTTTTATCATCGGGAGGCGTAATATGTATCGTATTTTGAAACAGGAAGGTCGGGCGAAAAGAGCGGTATTTGACACTGTCCACGGAACCGTTCAGACCCCCTTGTTTATGAATGTGGGAACTGCCGGGGCGATCAAGGGAGCAGTGGCATCTTCCGATCTGGAACAGATCGGAACCCAGGTGGAACTTTCCAATACTTATCATCTTCATGTAAGGCCCGGAGATAAAGTGATCAGACAATTGGGCGGACTCCACAGGTTTATGTCCTGGGATAAGCCTATTTTGACAGACTCCGGAGGATTTCAGGTATTTTCACTGGCAGGGCTTCGCAAGATCCGGGAGGAAGGTGTGTATTTTAATTCCCATATTGATGGCCGGCATATTTTTATGGGACCGGAGGAAAGTATGCAGATTCAGTCCAATTTAGGATCCACAATTGCTATGGCATTTGATGAATGTGCACCCAGTAAGGCGGACCGGCAGTATGTTCAGGCATCCGTAGACCGTACTTTTCGATGGCTGGTACGATGCAGGCAGGAAATGCAGAGGCTGAATCAACTGGAAGATACTGTCAACCCGCAACAGCTGCTTTTTGGCATTAACCAGGGGGCTGTGTACCCTGATATCAGAATCGAACATGCAAAACGCATATCAGAATTGGATATGGATGGCTATGCGGTAGGGGGGTTGGCTGTAGGAGAGACTCATGAGGAAATGTACCATATCCTGGACGAGGTAGTTCCTTTTCTGCCCAAGGACAAGCCCACTTATCTCATGGGAGTAGGCACACCGGCGAATATTCTGGAAGGGGTGGAGCGGGGCATAGACTTTTTTGACTGTGTATATCCGACCAGAAATGGAAGGCATGGACATCTCTACACCAACCATGGCAAGATCAATCTGTTTAACGCACAATATGAACTGGACCAGCGTCCTATTGAAGAGGGATGCAGCTGTCCTGCCTGCCGGCGATATTCCCGAGCTTATATTCGCCATCTGCTGAAAGCGAAGGAAATGCTGGGCATGCGACTGTGTGTACTGCATAATCTCTATTTCTACAATACTATGATGGAAGAGATACGCAATGCATTGGACAAGGGAGAGTTTGCGGCATATAAGCGCCGGAAGCTGGAGGGTATGCAGGCGGGCTGAAATCAACCTGTGTAACCCCGGGAATCCCGGCAGACTGCGGCGAAAAGGTGCTAAAAACAGGATTTATAACTTGACCAACTGTCTGTTTTTGTGTATCATAGTTATTTAGATGGTTTAGGTACAATACAGACGTCTGACGTCAGAATGGAGGAAAGATGGGTATTTTATTGACAGAAGCAGATGCAGCGGTGGCAGGAGCAGGAGGAATCAGTCTGATCAGCATGCTTCTTATGTATGCCGTTGTGATTGGAGCGATGTGGTTTTTCCTGATGCGGCCCCAGAGCAAGGAAAAAAAGCGGGTGGCCGCCATGTTGTCGGCGTTGGAAGTAGGGGACTGCGTTTTGACCACATCAGGATTCTATGGAATTGTGATTGATATCAAAGATGACATGGTGATAGTGGAGTTTGGCAGCAATAAAAACTGCCGTATTCCTATGGAGAAATCCGCCATCAGCCGTGTGGAGAAAGCCGGCGATAATTGAGTATGGCGGTGAACGGAAGTGTTTTGAGACATTATAATAGAACTGTTAAAAAGGCTGAGTCAATCAAAAGAGCTGACTCAGCCTTTTATTATGTTGTTTCCGGCGGACATTTTAACCAAGTTCTGAATCGGGTCTGCAATCGGAAGGATACAGTTGAATGCAAAGGTTTCTGCTTAGTGTCGGTAAGGCGGACTTTTATGTAATGGCATTGATACAGTCCTGCTTCTGGCGAAGGGATGTATGCACATAAAAGTCCATGGTAGTGCGTGTGGAGGCATGTCCCAAAATAGAGGAGACAGTTTTACAGTCAATGCCTTTCTCCAGACAGGCTGTAGCAAATCCATGCCGCATGGCATGAAAATTGCAGTCCTGCATTTCACAATGTTTTAATATGGTTTTAAACTTTTTCTGCACATTCCGCGGTTCTGTACAGGTTTCCTTTTCAGTAAGCAGATACTTGTTTTTTTCTCGTTTCATAGCCTGCAATGGTGCTATTAAATATTGCGGAATCGGAATTTCCCTAATGGATGTATGTGATTTGGGTGTGCGTATATACAGAACGGTTTTAGGCTCGCCTTCAGACTGGTTGGGATTCGGAATTCGGGATATGGTCCGCTTAATCATGATGGTTTTGGTAGAAAAATTAATATCTTCCCACTTCAGACCACATAATTCACCAATGCGGATTCCGGTTCCGCGGCATAGAAGAATTGCAATCGCAAAAACAGTATTTTGTTCCAAAAGATATTCTTTCATCCGGTCACTGTCCTGTAGGGTGAGTACTTTTGACTCTGCCCTCCGAAAATTGACAGAACAGTACACCAAGACTTCTCTTCCAATTTGATGTGTCTGAATGCCATACTTTAAAACTGCTTTAAAAACCACGATAACAGAATGCACTGTTGTCTCTGCCAGTCCTTTCTGCTGCATTTTGTCAATAAATGCGAGAATGTTTTCTCCATTCAGTGCACACAGGGGCAATACGCCAAAGTGAGGAAGTATATGCCGCTTTAAACAATAGTAGTATCCTGCATAGGTACTTTTCTTGACATTGCCATGCCGCTCCTCCAGCCAGACCTGACAAAGCATCTTTATGGTATCACATGACAATTCGCATTTACTACCATACGGATACCGTTGCGAAAAGTGCAGATCCATTTCTTCCAATACGGGTTTCTGTCCAGGATTTGTGTTCATTTGTTTCATCTTTTGTAAAAGCCTCCTTGTATAATAGATTTCATGGGATATTATACAGGGATGTACTTGGGGATTGGAGAGTACTGCCGTCTCGAACATGTACTATTTCAGACGGCATTTTGCTGTATACAGAGAACAGGCAGACACAAAAAGACAGCAACACTGCCAAAACGGTATGCCCTTTTATCAAAAAGAGGACCGATGCGGATTTGGATGTGGATTTATGAATTATTTTTATTGCTATTTGCCTTCATATCAGTTATTATAATAAGAAATACTTTTGCACGCTGACGTATCAAAAGCAGATCGTGCAGGAAACAGAAGAAATAAGTGAGACGCTGCCGCGGGCAGGAGAAAGGAATTGAGGCGTATGGAATTACAGATTACATGCATTCCCGGAGACGGAATCGGACCGGAAATTATCGCGGAGGCGAAAAAAATACTGGAGAAGACGGCGGAAGTCTATGGGCACAAAATGATTTTTGAAGATATCCTCATGGGTGGAGCTTCCATTGACGTTCACGGCGTTCCCCTGACAGAAGAAGCGGTTTCCAAAGCAAAGGCCGCGGACGCAGTGCTGATGGGTTCCATCGGCGGAGATACTACCACCTCTCCCTGGTACAAACTGCCGCCCAACCTGCGTCCGGAGGCGGGACTTCTGGCCATTCGCAAGGCACTGAATCTGTTTGCGAATTTACGTCCTGCGGTTCTTTATGACGAACTGGCCGCCGCATGTCCCCTAAAGGAGGAGATCAGCAAGGCGGGTTTCGATATGCTGATCATGCGGGAATTGACCGGAGGACTGTACTTTGGAGAACGGAAAACCGTTGAGGAAAATGGGATCAGGAAGGCTATTGACACGCTGACCTATGACGAGAACGAAATCCGCCGCATTGCCATAAAGGGCTTTGACATCGCCAGGAAGCGCAGGAAGAAAGTCACCAGTGTGGACAAGGCCAATGTGCTTGACTCCTCCAGGCTTTGGAGGAAGGTGGTGGAAGAGGTTGCGGCGGACTATCCGGATGTGACATTGGAGCATATGCTGGTGGACAACTGTGCCATGCAGCTGGTGAAGGATCCGGCCCAGTTCGATGTGATTTTGACGGAAAATATGTTCGGGGACATTCTCTCCGATGAGGCCAGTATGGTCACCGGTTCTATCGGCATGCTGGCCAGCGCCAGTTTGAACGACAGCAAATTCGGTCTTTATGAACCAAGCCATGGTTCTGCGCCGGATATTGCAGGAAAGGACATTGCCAATCCCATTGCGACGGTTTTAAGCGCTGCCATGATGCTGCGGTACAGCTTTGACTTGGATAAAGAGGCTGACGCTATAGAGGCGGCGGTAAAGCAGGTGCTGAAGGACGGCTACCGCACCGGGGACATTTATTCCCAGGGCTGTGAGAAGGTGGGCTGCAGCAGAATGGGAGATTTGCTTGCGGAGCGGATTCGGTAAATCCGGACTGGCATGTAAAAATGTGAAGAATGGGAGTTCATGTTATATACAATCAGTACGATGACACATGAGTATGCTGCAGGGATATCCCAATGGGAATATGAAAATGAATACAGCGTATATAGCTTGAAACAAGATGCGGCAGCAACGCCTTACACAAAAGTAAGCTAAAGAATGATATTATAACAAAGAATTAAATTTAGTATAGAATTACGTCTATAAAGTGATTATATTTCAGAAAGGTGAGAAAAGATGAGAAGTGATTCGGTAAAGACGGGCACCGCCCAGGCGCCCCACAGAAGCTTATTCAATGCGCTTGGTTATACAGAGGAGGAGAGGCGGCGCCCCCTGATCGGTATCGTCTGTTCTTATAATGAGATCGTGCCCGGCCATATGAACCTTGACAAGATTGCGGAGGCCGTGAAGATGGGGGTGGCTATGGCCGGAGGCACTCCTATCATGTTTCCAGCAATCGCGGTGTGCGATGGCATTGCCATGGGACATATCGGAATGAAATATTCCCTGGTGACCAGGGACTTGATTGCGGACAGCACGGAATGCATGGCATTGGCACACGGCTTCGACGGTCTGGTGTGCATTCCCAACTGTGATAAAAATGTGCCGGGTCTATTGATGGCGGCGGCCCGGGTGAATATTCCTACGATTTTCGTGTCCGGCGGCCCCATGATGGCGGGCCGCATCCATGGACAGAAGAAGAGCCTGTCTTCTATGTTTGAGGCTGTGGGAAGCGTGGCTGCGGGAACCATGACTATGGAAGAACTGTGTGAGTATGAGGAAAAGGTATGTCCTACCTGCGGTTCCTGTTCCGGCATGTATACCGCCAATTCCATGAACTGCCTCACAGAGGCCATCGGTATGGGACTTGGGGGTAACGGCACCATTCCGGCAGTGTATTCCGAGCGCATCCGCCTGGCCAAGCATGCAGGCATGAAGATTATGGAGCTGGTGGAGAAGGATATCAAGCCCCGTGATATTATGACTGAAAAAGCGTTCATGAATGCGCTGACAGTGGACATGGCCCTGGGCTGTTCCACCAATTCCATGCTCCATCTGCCTGCCATTGCCAATGAGGCCGGGGTGGATCTGAATTTGGACATTGCCAATGAATTGTCTGCAAAGACTCCCAACCTGTGCCATCTGGCTCCCGCAGGCCCTACTTATATGGAAGACCTTAATGAGGCAGGCGGTGTTTATGCGGTGATGAACGAACTGACAAAGAAAAATCTGCTGCATCTGGACTGCATGACCGTGAACGGTACGCCTATCGGCGAAAATATTAAAAACTGCCGGAATTTGAATCCGGAGGTGATTCGTCCGATGGAAAATCCCTATTCCGAGACCGGCGGCATTGCCATTCTGAAAGGAAATCTGGCTCCGGACAGCGGGGTGGTGAAGCGTTCTGCAGTGGTGCCGGAGATGCTGGTGCATCAGGGACCTGCCAGAGTGTTTGACTGCGAGGAAGATGCCATTGACGCCATTAAGGGCGGCAAAATTGTGGCAGGAGACGTGGTGGTGATCCGTTACGAAGGCCCGAAGGGCGGCTCGGGCATGCGGGAGATGCTGAATCCTACCTCTGCCATTGCAGGTATGGGCCTGGGTTCTTCCGTGGCTTTGATTACCGACGGACGGTTCTCAGGCGCTTCCAGAGGCGCTTCTATCGGCCATGTATCCCCTGAGGCTGCCGTAGGCGGTCCCATTGCATTGGTGGAAGAGGGGGATATTATCAGCATTAACATTCCGGAGAATAAACTGGATATCCTGGTTTCCGATGAAATCCTGGCGGAAAGACGCGCGAAATGGCAGCCCAGGGAACCGAAAGTGACCACAGGCTACCTTACCAGATACCGGGAGATGGTTACCAGCGGCAACCGGGGTGCTGTCCTGGAGATCCGAAAGTAACAATATAACACGGCAGCGGCCCGGCCCAGTACACATAGGCGTAGCGGACGCAGCATTTAAGCGTCCGGAAGTCCTAATCCGGGAAAGGTAGGGCAGTTGCGGAACTAAAAAAGACAGCAACGCCCGGCCCAGTACACATAGGAGAAACGGACGCAGCATTTAAGCGTTCGTTACTCCTATGCCAGGAAAGGTACAGGGCAGGGCAGTTGCGGAACTAAAATAGGAGAATAAAATATGCAGTTAACTGGAGCAGAAATTGTAATACAGTGCCTTTTGGAGCAAAAAGTGGACACCGTATTCGGTTACCCGGGCGGTACAATTCTGAATATTTATGATGCATTATATGACCACAGCGATGAGATCAGGCATATTCTGACTTCTCACGAACAGGGAGCGGCTCATGCGGCGGACGGCTATGCCAGGGCCACCGGCAGGGTTGGCGTGTGCATGGCTACCAGCGGCCCGGGAGCCACGAACCTGGTAACCGGAATTGCCACGGCTTTCATGGATTCCATTCCTGTGGTGGCAATTACTGCCAATGTAACGCTCCCCATGTTAGGTAAGGACAGCTTTCAGGAAGTGGATATTGCAGGAGTAACCATGCCCATTACCAAGCATGGCTATATTGTGAAAAACGTGGAGGATCTGGCAGACACCCTGCGGCATGCCTTTACCATTGCAAAAAGCGGCAGACCGGGGCCTGTACTGGTGGATATCACCAAGGATGTGACCGCAGCGGTCTGTGAATACAATTTCATGCCGGCAGAGGAACCCCAATGCAGGTATCTGTGTACGGAACAGGAACTGGAAGAGGCGGCAAAGCATATTATGGAAGCAAAGAGACCGTATATCTATCTTGGAGGCGGTGCGGTTGCGTCGGGAGCCTGTGAGGAAGTTGCGGAATTTGCTGAGCTGATCGATGCGCCGGTGTGCGATACCCTCATGGGAAAAGGTGCTTTCGACGGCAGGAGTCCGCGCTACACAGGTATGATCGGCATGCACGGAACCAAGACCTCCAATCTGGGAGTGAGCCGTTGTGACCTGCTGATCGCTCTTGGGGCCAGATTTTCGGACCGTGTCATCGGAAATCCCAAAAAATTTGCGGAAAATGCTAAAATTATCCATTTAGATGTAGATGCGGCAGAAATCAATAAAAACATCCGATCGGATGTGAGTCTTGTAGGGGATCTGAAATTGGTGCTGCAGAATCTGAACAGGCGTCTGGCAAGACAGGAGCATAAGGAATGGATGCTGGAGATAGCGGGGCTGAAAAAAGCATATCCTCTTAAATATGATGAGTCCCGTCTCTCCTGTCCTTATGTGGTGGAGACCATTGACAAGGTGACAGAGGGACAGGCACTGATCACCACAGATGTAGGACAGCATCAGATGTGGGCAGCACAGTATTACTGCTACACAAAGCCCCGTACCTTTCTTTCCTCCGGCGGCCTGGGAACCATGGGCTACGGTCTGGGAGCCTGTATCGGTGCCCAGTTAGGGCAGCCGGACAGGCTGTGTATCAACATTGCCGGTGATGGCTGTTTCCGCATGAATATGAATGAATTGGCTACGGCAAGCCGTTATAATATTCCCATCATACAGGTTGTCATCAATAATCATGTGCTGGGCATGGTTCGTCAGTGGCAGACATTGTTCTATGGAAAGCGCTATTCCCAGACCGTGCTCAATGACAGTGTGGATTTCTGCAAGGTGGCGGAAGGTCTGGGGTGCGGCGCAATTCGTGTGACCCGGAAAGAAGAGGTGGAACCTGCCGTCAGAGAAGCCATTGCCATGAAGCGGCCAGTGCTGATTGAGTGTATGATTCCAGAGGACGATAAGGTATTCCCCATGGTTCCTGCGGGGGCGCCCATTGCCGATGTCTTCGATGGGGATGATCTGGCTAAAAAAGAGGAATGATAGGAATTCGTAATACGTATGAAAAAGATAGGTCGTTTTCTGATGTTTTTTCTGCTGGGCGGACTGCTGCTGGGCGGAGGATTATTCCTGGCACTGGCGGTGTATTACCAAAATTCTTTTCCGGTAAATACATGGATTAACGGTGTATATTGTACAGGCAGGACTGTGGAGGAGATCAATGAGGAACTGGCAAACACACAGCCGGAGATCTCCTTCTGTCTGGTGGATCCGGAGGGAGGAAAATGGGATATTCCCGTTTCCGGTACAGGGATCCGGCCTGACTTTACCGCCGGGCTGAAAAGTTATTTAAAGAGCAATGCTTCTATTTATTGGCTGAAAAATCTGCAGGAGCCTGTGTACAGTGAACTTCGGCCGGAAAAGTATGTGATGGATGAGGGGAAGCTTCGGGAATATTTTGAAACGCTCCCCTTTGTTGTAGCGGAACGGGAAAGGGTGGAAGGGGTACATATCTGCCGTTCCCAGGATGGCTACTATTTGCAGGATGATAATTCGGGACACCTGAATCCGGAGAAGGCTTATTCCTATTTAAGAGACTGTATTTCCAGGGGTGAGACCATGATACGGATGGAAAATGGAGACTGCTATGAGGATCTGCCTGACAGCGAGGAAGACAGATATCAGCGCGGAATATGGGGGCAGATCTGTGATTTTACGGAAAAATGCGGTCGGATCAGGTATGATATGGGCGCTGAAACAGTGGAGATCTCTCCGGATATGGCGGCGGCCTTTCTGGAGACAGCGCCGGGGGGCAGTTATCCAATGGTGGATGAACAGGGACGGATCAAAGTAAGCCAATCAGCAGTTCAGGAGTGGGTGGAAAATCTGGCTGCCCGATATGACACCTGCGGCACGGAACGGGAGTTTGCTGCCACCAGAGGGGATATTGTCACCGTGAAATATGTGACTTACGGGACAAAACTGGATGTAGAGGCAGAACAGGCCTATCTTCTGGAAGTCCTTCAAGGGGAAGGAGATGAGGCAGGGTCTATGCTTCATGTTCCCGCATACAGTCAGCAGGGATATGTTCGGGGACTGGATGACATTGGAGATACTTACATCGAAATAGATATGACAGAGCAGCGAATGTATTATTATGCGGACGGCGAACTGACATTGGAGACTGATGTGGTTACCGGAAATACCGGCAGGCGGATGGGGACGCCCCAGGGGATTAATTTCGTCTATGCGAAAGAACGCAACCGGACACTCCGGGGGGCAGACTATGCGTCTTTCGTAAAATACTGGATGCCTGTAAAGGGAAATGTAGGAATCCATGATGCCAGCTGGCGGACCAAATTTGGTGGTCAGATTTACAAAACCAATGGTTCTCATGGATGTATTAATACGCCGTCAGATATCATGTCACAGCTTTATGAACTGGCGGAGGTGGGAACACCGGTGATCATGTTCTATTGAAATGGAAGCCGTGCGGCAGAATATTGTCTATTTGTCTCTACTGCCAGGTATTTTTGTTAGTTGTACGCAAATTCAGGAATACATGTACAAAAAATAATTTTCAAATATTTTAACGATGTACTTGACTAAAGTGTCCGAAGCGGTTATGCTGTTGTTTATCGAAAAAGTGTTTCATAGAGCAGAGATTACAGATTATGGGACGGAATTTTCCAAATAAAACCAGGCAGAGGAGGAGAAAAAATGTCCAGAGTGTATAATTTTTCCGCGGGACCTGCGGTCCTGCCGGAGGAGGTATTGCAGGAAGCAGCGGATGAGATGCTTGACTACAAGGGGACCGGCATGTCGGTCATGGAGATGAGTCACCGCTCCAAAGCATATGATACCATTATCAAAGAAGCGGAGGCTGACCTGCGTGACCTGATGAAGATTCCTGACAATTACAAAGTACTGTTTCTGCAGGGAGGTGCCAGTCAGCAGTTTGCCATGATTCCCATGAACCTGATGAAAAACAGGAAGGCTGATTATATTGTAACCGGGCAGTGGGCAAAGAAGGCATACCAGGAGGCACAGCTTTTCGGCGAAGCCCGCAAGATTGCGTCTTCCGAGGATGAAACTTTTTCCTACATTCCGGACTGCTCGGATCTGCCCGTCAGTGAGGATGCAGATTATGTGTATATCTGTGAAAATAACACAATCTATGGGACCAAATTTAAGACTCTGCCTAATACCAAGGGCAGAACCCTGGTGGCGGATGTGTCAAGCTGCTTTCTGTCGGAACCGGTGGATGTGAGTAAATACGGTGTGATCTACGGCGGTGTGCAGAAAAATATTGGGCCGGCCGGGGTAGTCATTGTGATTATCCGAGAGGATCTGATTCGAGAGGAGGTACTGCCCGGCACGCCTACCATGCTGCGTTACAAAACCCATGCAGACAACGATTCCCTTTATAATACACCGCCTGCCTACGGAATCTATATCTGCGGTAAAGTGTTTAAGTGGCTGAAAAAACGAGGTGGTCTGGAGGCCATGAAGGAATATAATGAGAAAAAGGCAGCCATTCTGTACGATTTTCTGGATGGGAGTAAACTGTTCCGGGGGACTGTCCGCAGGGAAGACCGTTCTCTGATGAACGTGCCTTTTATAACAGGCAGCGAGGAACTGGATGCCAAATTTGTGAAGGAGGCAAAGGATGCTGGATTTGAAAATCTGAAGGGACACAGAAGTGTAGGCGGCATGCGTGCCAGTATTTACAATGCCATGCCCATAGAAGGTGTGGAAAAGCTGGTGGCGTTTATGCGGAAGTTTGAAGCGGAGAATGGGGTTGTCCGATGAGTGTTCCAGAGCGGACGGCAGGGAATCGGGCCCTGTGGGTTGTCAGGACATTTCAAAACGTAAAATGTGTCCTGTAGACTGTTGGGAAGGAAATTCACAGAGGGTACCAGGCGATTCCGGCATAAATTGTGGGGAGAGAGTCAGGGGAATTGATGGATGCGTTTCCGGGTGTGATGTTCTGGGAAAGATTATGCATCAAGAACAGGAGAGACCATGTATAAGATTAATTGTCTGAATCCTATCGCAGAGGTAGGGCTGAAAAATTTTAGCAATCAGTATGAAATAACGCCTGAAGTAAAGGAAGCGGAGGGCATTTTGGTGAGAAGTGCCTCCATGCACGAGATGGAGCTTCCGGAAAATCTTCTGGCAGTGGCCAGGGCCGGGGCAGGCGTCAACAACATTCCCCTGGATAAATGTGCGGAACATGGGGTGGTAGTGTTCAATACTCCTGGGGCGAACGCCAATGGTGTGAAGGAACTTGTGATCGCCGGAATGCTTCTGGCAGCTCGTGATGTGGTAGGTGGAATCGAATGGGTGAAGAAATTCAGCGAGAACGGGGATATTGCCAAGGCTGCGGAGAAAGAGAAGAAGAATTTTGCAGGCAGAGAGATCATGGGGAAGAAACTGGGTGTTATTGGCTTAGGTGCGATTGGTGTCAAGGTGGCAAATGCTGCGGTGGCACTGGATATGGAAGTGTATGGTTATGATCCCTATCTGTCGGTGAATGCGGCATGGAGCCTCAGCCGGGCTGTGCATCATGTGACCAATGTGGATGATATTTATGAGCAGTGCGATTACATTACCATTCATGTACCGCTGATGGATGCCACCAGAGGCATGATTGACGGCTCAGCCATCGAGAAGATGAAGGATGGTGCCGTTGTGCTGAATTTTGCCAGAGATCTGCTGGCCGACGAGCAAGCTGTACTGGCAGGCCTGCAGAGCGGAAAAATTGCACGCTATGTGTCCGATTTTCCGAATTCCATTACAGCAGGTCAGAAAGGCTGTATCGTAATTCCCCATCTGGGTGCAAGCACAGAGGAGTCAGAGGACAATTGTGCAGTGATGGCTGTTCAGGAGCTGATGGATTATCTTGAAAATGGTAATATACGCAACAGCGTGAACTATCCTGCCTGCGACATGGGTATATGTACCACTGTGGGACGTGTGGCGGTTTTTCACAAGAACATTGCCAATATGATTACAAAGTTTACTGCAGAGTTTGGTGAGAAGGGAATCAATATCAGTAATATGACCAATAAATCCCGTGGGGAAGTAGCATACACCATGTTGGATGTGGAAGAGACACCTGCAGCGGAGATGGTTCAGGCGTTGGAGAAGATTCCGGGTGTGTTCCGGGTGAGGATCGTCAAGGGATAAAGTTTTGGTGTTTTGTTGAGAATTGTGCTGATATCAGGTACAATGCCGGTAGCTCCGCTGTGTATGTGGGGAATGCCGGCATTGCATTTTCAGAGAAGCTGTTTGAGAGAATGCACCGCAAGGTATGGCATGCCGGGCCGGCTGCAGATGGAGTGGAGAGAGACGGAAGGCTGGGCAGGTGTATCACAGTGTTGGAATTTCGCCGTTAGGGGTTTGACTGAGCGATCTGGCAGCTCGAAATTACAGGTATGGACGTTGGTATCAGACTCTGATAAGGAGGAAAAAGCGAATATGCAGGAATCATTTTCAAGAACACATATGCTTCTCGGAGGCGAAGCGATGGAAAGGTTGGGAAGATCCCGGGTAGCCGTATTCGGTATTGGGGGTGTTGGCGGTTATGTCTGCGAGGCGCTGGTCAGAAGCGGCTTGGGGGCATTTGATCTGATCGACAATGACAGGGTAAGCATCACAAATCTGAACCGCCAGATCATTGCCACCAGGAAGACTCTTGGAAAGTATAAGGTGGATGTGATGCGGGAGCGTATCCTGGAGATCAATCCGAAGGCAGAAGTGCGGGTGTATCCCTGCTTTTTTCTGCCGGAAAATGCAGATTCTTTTCCTTTTGGAGAATATGATTATGTGGTGGATGCGGTGGATACGGTGACGGCGAAACTGGAACTGGTCATGCAGGCCCGGGAATACGGGGTTCCCGTTATCAGCAGCATGGGGGCGGGAAATAAACTGGATGCCACTGCCTTCCGGGTGGCGGACCTTTATGAGACAAAAGTTTGTCCCCTGGCCAAGGTCATGCGGCGGGAGCTGAAAAAGCGCGGTGTGGATCAGCTGAAGGTGGTGTATTCGGAGGAAGCGCCTCTCTGTCCGGTTGCCGATGCGCAGGAAGAGGATGGGAGCAGCGTATTGCCCAAGCGCATTCCGGGAAGTGTGTCTTTTGTACCATCGGCTGCAGGGCTGATTCTGGCAGGGGAAGTGGTTAAGGACCTGGCAATGAACGGTAACTGTCAGAGAGGTGAATGAATCAGCCGATGCAGTCTTTCCGGATCGGGCCTGCTATGCCTGAGACATTCACCATAACATTGGTCCTTGACAGGGCAGGGTCGCTCTAGTTTCCGTTTCGGTAAATTCCGTTTAAAATCTCCCCTGCCATTCTGGGTTTATTCATTGTATAAATATGGATATTGTCTATACCGTTTTCCTGAAGATCCCGAATCTGCCGGATGGCATAATCAATGCCGGCCTTTCGCATGTCTTCCTTATTGTCACCATAGTTGGCGATCAGATCCGCCAGGGCTTTGGGCACACTGGAGCCGGAGAGGCTGACTGTGGTGCCGATCTGTTTGGCGCTTGTGATGGGCATGATTCCCGCGCAGATGGGGATGGTAATTCCTTTCCGACAGGCCTTTTCCATGAAGGCATAGTAGTAGTCATTGTCAAAGAAAAGCTGGCTGATGAGGAATTCGGCTCCGGCCTGCTGTTTTTTCAGCAGATTGTTCAGATCGGATTCCATGCTGAAGCATTCGTAATGCTTTTCCGGATAACAGGCCCCGGCCATCCGCAGCCGTGTATTTTTCTTTAAAAATTCCACCATATCACTGGCGTGGGCAAAGTCCCGGGAGGCATACTGCTCATCGCTCATGTCTCTGGGGCGGTCTCCCCGCAGCGCCAGTACGTATTCTACATGGTGCTCCCCCAGAGATTCTGCAACCAGGAGAAGGTCTTCTTTTCTGCTGCCCACACAGGTCATATGGGCTACCGCATCAATGCCCAGTTGATTGCGGATATAGGAGGCGATCTCCACAGTCTTGCCGGAGCGGCTGCCCCCTGCGCCGTAAGTGACGCTGATAAAGTCAGGTTTCAGTTTTCCCAGAGAATCCAGTATTTCAAATGCTGCTTCAAATTCCCCATCTTTTTTCGGGGGGAACACTTCAAAAGAAAGCGTCTTTTTTTTTGAAAATATATCTTTTAACATGACAAAATCACCTGATTTCCTTATTTTTGCTTGATTTTAGGACATAAATATCGTAACATAAAAAGGAATTCATTTCAAGGGAAAGGTGGCCCCGATTCACAGAGAGAAAAATGCCTTGAAAGGCAACAAAAGTCCGTCGGGAGGTAGCCCGGAGGAATCATAACTGTGGAGAAGAGCCAAGGGTGCATGGTACAGCATGGAAAAACAGGGATTTCAGGGAACCGGAGAATACGTGGCCAGCGAGGAGCTGATGGCCAGTGTGAATATTGCAATTGCGCTGAAAAAGCCGCTTTTGATCAAGGGAGAACCAGGCACGGGCAAGACCATGCTTGCGGAAGCCGTGGCCAAAGCCCTGGGTAAGCGGCTGATCATTTGGAATATCAAGTCCACCACAAAAGCCCAGGAGGGGCTGTATGTGTATGACACCATTCAGCGTCTCTATGACGGGCAGTTCGGCGAGGAAGGTGTGGACGACATTGCCCATTACATCAAACTGGGCAAACTGGGAGAGGCCTTTGACAGCGAAGAGCAGGTAGTGCTTCTCATTGACGAGATCGACAAGGCGGATCTGGAGTTCCCCAACGATTTGCTGTGGGAACTGGACCAGATGGAGTTCTATATCAATGAGACAAAGCGCACCGTGAAGGCAAAGCAGCGCCCCATTGTGATCATTACCTCCAACGCGGAGAAGGAGCTGCCGGATGCGTTTCTGCGGCGCTGCATTTTCCATTATATCGATTTCCCGGACAGGGAGTTGATGGAGGAGATCGTGCGGGTGCATTATCCCGACGTAGAGGAGAATCTGCTGAAGAATGCCATGGAGGTGTTCTACAATATCCGGGCGATCCGGGACATCCGCAAGAAGCCCAGTACTTCCGAGCTGATTGACTGGGTGAATGCCCTGCAGATCGGGGGAATTCCCGCGGATACCATCCGAAAGGCCCTGCCCTTTGTGGGGGTAGTGGTGAAAAAAGACGAGGATCTGCAGCTGGTGCGGCAGGAGCCGAATCTGTAAACAGCCGGATTATGGTTTGCTTTTCCGATGGAAACATGCTTCGGGAGCATTTTAGAGAAACAGCTTTTCCAGACAGGAAACCGTTTATGAGAAGTTCGGATTCTCCTGCGGCAGTTTGGGAAGGAAAAGGATGGAGACAGACGCTGACAGGAAAGGCGGAGAGATGGGACAGATTGCCAACCAGATGCTTGCAGAGTGGTGTTGCAGAATGGCGGAGAAGCTTAAGGAAAAAAGGAATTCCAGGAAAAGTAAAGGGCAGAATAAAGGACCGGAATCTGCAAAAACAGCTCAAAACAGCACAAAAGGGAGATTGGAATGATTTATCTGCAGAAGGATGAAGTCTTGATACGGGATATGGAAAAGGCGGACATCGCGTCAGTCTGCCGGGCCCAAAAAGACGAATCCGGGGGAAAATAGCCGGTTATGTGTATCTTTACTGCCAATGCAAATGGGGGGCTTCGGGAGGCCGGGGGTATCCGGAGGGTGGATGTCTGATTTGACAAGACGAAACAGGGTGAACGAACAGCTCAATATATGATGAATGTCATGGGGAACTGAGTATATGAAAAATGAAAACAATGACATAGAAGAGGAACAATTATATTCCGGAACTTATGAGAGAGAAATCACAGAACCATTTAACCCTAAGGATGTGGATATTATTTCTCAAACAATGGTAATCTCCAACATCATTGAGCAGCTGAAATGTGGAGATATTCTTTTGGAACCGGATTTTCAGCGACATCCTGATTTATGGAATGATAAGAAACAGAGTAGGTTGATTGAATCGTTGATGATTCGTATTCCACTGCCAACATTTTATTTTGATAGTACAAAAGATGATAAATTAATCGTGGTAGACGGACTGCAAAGATTATATGCTATTAAAAGATTTATGGTACTTGGTGAAGAGGATGAGAAGCGCCTGAAGCTCACTGATTTAGAGTATTTAAAGGAGTATGAAGGGAAAAAATTCGAGGAACTTCCACCCAATATGCAGAGAAGAATAAAAACACAGGCATTAAATACCTATGTGATCAGGCCGGGAACTCCGGATAAAGTGCGGACAAGTATTTTTACGAGAATTAATACGGGAGGTCTGACTCTGGAACCGGCAGAAATTAAAAATTCTGTTTACAGAGGACAAGCTGCTAATCTGTTAAAGGAACTGGCATATTCCGAAGAATTTAAAACGGCAACAAGGCATAAAATAGATTCCAGGAGAATGTTGGATTGTGAATTTGTGAATCGCTTTTTGGCTTTTTATTTGTTGGGAACAGAAAACTATTCGGGTAATTTAGAAGATTATTTGAATGATGTAATGATTCGATTGCAGAAGGAGTCAAAAGCGACAATTAAGAAATGCCGTGTCGATTTTTTAAAGGCGATGAAATATGCTGCCTGCATTTTTGGTGAAATCGCTTTTCGAAAAATTACTGCAAATGAAAGGTACGGAATGATAAATAAGCCGCTTTATGATGCAGTAACAGTCAACCTGGCAAAATTGAGTGTGCAGGATTGTAAAAATTTATTGAAAAAGAAAGAGGAAGTGTTGAAAAAATATATTGCGCTGTTAATGGATAAAAAATTTACAGGTATGATTACAAGCGGAACGGCTGCTGTAGATAATGTCAGGAATAGACATAGTGTAATCTGTAAATTATTTCAAGAGGTATTAGAAGATGATTAGTTATATGCAGATAGAAAATTTTAAGTCAATAAAGAAATTGGCATTGCCATTAGAGAATCTGAATCTGTTTTTCGGAATGAATGGTATGGGAAAATCTTCTGTGATACAGGCGCTATTACTTTTAAGACAAAGTTTTTGGGAAAATTATAAATCAAGTTTGGATTGCTTGTACACGAATGGTGAGATGATACAATTGGGAACAAGCAAAGATATTTTTTGCCAGAGTGCAGATTCTGACATGATAAGATTCTTTCTGCAATTCGGTGCGCAATTAACCTATGATTGCTGCTATAAATATGAAGCTGATGAGATGGACAGTGACCAGCTGATGAGGATTGGAGCAGAAAAAAATGAAAGTTATGCAGTATCCTTATTTTCGGATCAATTTTCATATTTAGGTGCCGAACATATTGGCCCGAGAAAACAGTACAGCACTGAAAACTGGAAAAAAAACGGTGTTGCGCGATTGGGAACAATGGGGGAATATGTAGTTCCATTTTTAGCGCTTGAAGGAGAAAAAATGCGGGTTCCTGATGAGATGTGTCTGGAAACCGGAAAAACAAACCGTTTAATTGATCAAGTATCTGCGTGGATGGCAGAAATATCTCCGGGGATCCGGATATCTGCAGAATTGCTTCCAACAATTGAGAAGGCAAAACTGGCAATTCGTTATAGTGGAGACAGATTGGTTTCTGATGCATTTCTGCCAGCCAATGTTGGATTTGGAATTCCGTATGTTTTGCCTCTTGTTGTGGAATTACTTATTTCAGGTGAAGAAAGCCTTTTACTGATTGAGAATCCGGAATCGCATCTTCATCCCAAAGGGCAGACTATGATGGCAAAACTGATATCATTAGCTGCTGATCATGGGTGCCAGATTATTTGTGAATCTCATAGTGACCATGTGATTAATGGAGTAAGAGTTGCTGTAAAGAACAGGTGTATAAACAATAAAAAGGTAGGAATTTCTTTCTTTTCAAAAAACAGAGACCAGGAAACAAAAGTGGACAATATTTATGTGGACGAAAAAGGAAATTTGAGTGATTATCCATCTGGATTGTTGGATGAATGGGGCATTCTTATGACAGAGTTAATTTAGGATGGCGGAACCCTTGAGAGACCAGATTCATGAAGGGCAGGAGAAAAATTGGATTTATTTTTTAATGAACTTTCGATAGAAGGGAAAAAGAGTATAGGAAAGGATTCTGCTATATCGTTAGTTAGAGTCTACCGTTCCCTGAGACAATATGAAATAACGACATGTAGAATTGCTTCTGAAGATAACCAAAAATTGCACGAAATGATTCAAAATATGCCGGATTTTCTAAACATAAGAAATTTTTATTTCGCCTTTTTTCGCGCTCCATATGAGTCTGATAATGTAGAAAAGGAACAAAATGAATATTTTGAACATGAGTGGTTTCATAATGGAAAACCGTGCATTGGCTTACCATTAGCCGTTATATTGAAATCAGCGGCTTTAAGTATCTGTGAAGACGGCTGGTGTGACGCATTTGTTGATGTTACAAAAGATGGTAACGCAGAGACTGTTAGAAATATTAGTACGGAACAGCATGTTGATATACATATTCCACAGATACAGGCAGGCCAGGAAACGGAACTGGTGGAAAGTGGTCTGCAAATAAAAGATAAAAAGATTTCCTTGAGGGATGACCATGGGGCAGATATATTGATGGAGTTCTCAAAACGTTTGATAAGATGTCCCTATGTTGTAAGTGTGATTAATTCTTTACCTTTTAATTCTCATGAACGAAGGTTTATCAAAAAGATACGCGGAGAGGGATTGATCGAAATTGTTTTGCCCTGGACAGACAAAGGGTATGGTGTGGTAGTGCAAACTACAGGAAGAACAATGAAGGAAACTGAATTAATAGGAAAAATAATAATGGAAAAATACGGAGGGGTATGAGCCTCGTAACGTTCTGCTTCGCAATTGAAAATTATATCAAAAAATGTGTTATCAACAGGAGGATATTAATTGAACAATCCATCGGCAGAAATTGATCTGCATAAATTCAATCAGAGCAGTATGACAGCACTGGAGAAAATAACAAAAGTATATTTTGTGCGTCATGCACAGCCGGAACATATGTGGGAGGATGACAGAACAAGGCCCTTAACTGCGGAAGGCAGGCAGGATGCCAGGATGGTAACGGACTTTTTGGCAGATAAGGGGATAGATGTGTTTTACAGCAGTCCCTATCGAAGAAGTTTTGATACAATTGCGGCAGCTGCGGCCTGTTATGGAAAGGATATTGTTACGGACGAGAGACTGCGGGAGAGAGAAAAGGGAATCAACGGCAATGAACATGGCATGTTTGAAAAACGTTGGGCAGATCATGATTATTGTGAGGAAAAGGGCGAATCACTCAACATGGTGCAGCGGAGGAATATAGAGGCCCTAACGGAAATACTGGAGGAAAATAAGGGGAAGCGGATTGTGATTGCAACCCATGGGACGGCCCTTAGCACCATTTTGCATTTTTACCATCCGGAGTTTGGGTGTAAGGATTTTCTGCGGATTATAGACTGGATGCCGTATATTATGGAACTTGACTTTCAGGGGAATAAGCTGTGGGCAGAACAGGAACATTGTTACATAGAGAAAGAATTTCCGGGAAAGAAAAGAGCGGATAAGAAGCAGTGAAACGGATAGAAAGCAATGAAACAGATAAGAAGCAGTGAAGCGGATAGAAAAAAGTGAAACAGATAAGAAGCAGTGAAGCGAATAAAAAGCAGTGAAACGGATAAGAAAGCGGTGAAACAGAGGAAAGCCGAGAGGAGCAGGAGAAGGGATAGGATATGTTTATAAAATTTTTTGAGGTCTTGAGGGAAAAAGGGCTTCGGGTTACTTTGGGAGAGTGGCTTACCTTCCAGGAGGCTCTGGACAAGGGGCTTTGCGGCAGCTCCCTGACCCAGTTCTATTACACGGCCCGGATGGTACTGGTGAAGAGCGAGACGGATTTTGATAAATTTGACATGGCTTTTGAAGAGTGCTTCAAGGCGGCCCAGAGGGAGACGGAAGTGGGCAAGGAGATGCTCCGTTGGCTGGATAAGTCTGACATGATGGAACTGGCTCACGAGGAGGCCAGGGATCATATGAATAAAATGGAGGATCTCCAGATCGACAAGGAGGATGTGGAGGAGAAATTCAGGCAGCGTCTGAAAGACCAGGACAGCGAGCACAATGGCGGAAGCTTCTGGATCGGTACCATGGGCAAGACCTCTTTCGGCAATACCGGCGGGAACGTGGGCGGCGTCCGGGTGGGCGGTAAAACAGGCTATCAGTCCGCTTTTGCGGTGGTTGGGGCCAGGAAATACCGGGATTTTCGGGACGACAGAGTCCTGGACAACAGGCAGTTCCAGATGGCGTTTCGTAAATTAAGGCAGTTTTCCAGCAGACTGGACATTCCGGAGACGGAACTGGACATTAACGGCACCGTGGACAAGACCTGCAACAATGGCGGCTGTCTGCAGATTGTTATGCAGAAGCCCCGGAAAAATGCAGTGAAGCTGCTGCTTTTAATGGACTCCGGCGGTACCATGATTCCCTTCAGCAGCCTGCTGAACGATTTATTCCAGGCCATTCATAAGTCCAATCACTACAAGGACGTAAAGACCTATTATTTCCACAACTGTATCTACAGCAAGCTCTACAAGACTCCGGAGTGTGAGAACGGAGACTGGGTGGACACGGAGTGGATGTTCCGCAATGTGGGAAGCGACTACAAGGTGATCATTGTAGGGGACGCGGCCATGGCGCCGGAGGAGCTTTATTCCGATACCGGGAACTACAGAGGCCCCAACGGCGGCCTGTCCGGTTATGAATGGCTGCAGCTGATGAAGAAGAAATATAAGAAAGTCGTGTGGCTGAATCCCAAGATGGCTCCCGGCCGGGCACCCTGGCGGGAGGCGGAGACTGCGGTGAAGGAACTGTTTCCCATGTACAAGCTGACAGTGGACGGGTTGAACCAGGCCATGCAGAAACTGATGTCAGCCCGCTGACAGTGACGGGATGCATCTTCGGAAGAGAAAAAGTATAGTGAGGAGAGTAATGATTTACTGGCAGGGAGAAGATATCCTCATCCGGGATATGGAAGAATCGGACGTTTCCGGCATCTGTAGGGCGGATGGGGATGAATCAGAAGATAATATTCGCTATTTCGATAAGCAGTTCGGGCATATCCGGGAAAAGGCATGCGCAGGCCTGATCGCCGTCTGCCAGGGAGAAATAGCCGGATACGTATATCTTTATTATCAATGTAAATGGGGCGGAATGGGGAATCAGGGCTATTCTGGCGTGGTTGATTTATATGTCTGGGACAAATTCCGCAGAAGAGGAATCGGCCACATGCTGATGGATGCGGCAGAGCAGATTGCGGCGGAATACAGCAGCCTGGTATATCTGGATGTGGGGCTGAACAGCGAGTTTGGCAGCGCCCAGAGACTGTACGCGAAAAGAGGCTATATCCCTGACGGAAAGGGCTGCTATTATGAAGAGAAGGTGTGCGGAACCAATGCGGTGTGCCGGAATTCCGATGAACTGACCCTCTGCCTGGTGAAAAAGCTTAGGTGACGACCATAGTTTTGCGGGAAAAACATGATAAATAGCAAAATAGTTTATGTCTTGAAAATATAGACATAAAAGGATATAATATGTCTATAAAAATAAATGGAGGCATTTATATGTTATCATTGCAGGAAACAGTCAGGCCATCGGCGGACTTAAGAAATCACTATAATGAAATATCGAAGCAGTGCAGGGAAGACAATGTAGCAGTAATCGTAACGGTGAACGGAAGAGGAGATACGGTTTCATTGGCTTATGAAGAATACAAGCGCATGAAAGCCAGAATAGAACTTCTTGAAATTCTTGCCGAGGCAGAAAACGATGTGAGGGACAGAAGGGTAGCGCCTGTACACGAGACCTTTGATGATTTGAGAAATATGCTGCGGGAGGGCTCGCGTTGAAGTATAACATTGTTCGGACAGATATGGCGGATTCCCAAATCAGGAGCATCATTTTGTATATAGCTGCAAAATTTGGCAGCGATGCGGCGCTACAGAAACTGGATGATATGGAAAATGCCATTCTTGCTCTGGCTGATAACCCTGATATTGGGACGAAACCCAGATATCTTGTGTTAAGAAGGCAGGGATACAGAGTATTGATTCTTGAAAAGGATTTGTTTTTTTACAAAGTGAATGAATGTCAGAAAGAAATAATCATATGTGCAGTGGTAGATCAAAGACAGGATTATTTAAATATCATCTGGGGGTTATAAAGTAGGCTCAAGGCCATCAGAATTTACAAAATGATACAGGAAAGGCATGGAAAGGAAAAATGACAGTATTTGAGGAACTGAAAGCCAGAGGCCTTCTGGCGCAATTGACAGACGAGGAAGAGATTAAGGAATTGATCAACAATGGTAAGGCCACCTTCTACATCGGATTTGACCCCACGGCGGACAGTCTGCATGTAGGGCATTTTATGGCGCTGTGCCTGATGAAGAGGCTGCAGATGGCAGGAAACAGGCCCATTGCCCTCATCGGCGGCGGCACGGGCATGATCGGAGATCCCTCCGGAAGAAGCGATCTGCGGACAATGATGACCAAAGAGACAATTGCCCACAACTGCGAGTGCTTTAAGAAGCAGATGAGCCGCTTTATTGAATTCGGCGATCGCCTGGAGGAGGGCAGCTCCAAAGCCCTGATGGTGAACAACGCGGACTGGCTGATGGATCTGAACTATATAGAGTTTATCCGGGATATCGGGGTGCATTTTTCCGTAAACAGGATGCTGACGGCAGAGTGCTACAAACAGCGCATGGAGAAGGGCTTAAGCTTCCTGGAATTCAATTACATGATTATGCAGAGCTATGACTTCCTGAAGCTGTATGAAAATTACGGCTGCAATATGCAGTTCGGCGGCGATGACCAGTGGAGCAATATGTTGGGCGGCACGGAGCTGATCCGCAGGAAACTGGGCAAAGATGCATACGCTATGACGATTACGCTTCTTCTGAATTCCGAAGGAAAGAAGATGGGCAAGACCCAGAAGGGGGCGGTATGGCTTGACCCTGACAAGACCTCACCCTTTGAGTTCTACCAGTACTGGAGAAACGTGGCGGACGCGGATGTACTGAAATGTCTGCGGATGCTGACTTTCCTGCCCATAGAGCAGATTGACGAGATGGACAAGTGGGAAGGCAGTCAGCTGAACCAGGCCAAGGAGATTCTGGCTTTCGAACTGACCAAACTGGTTCACGGCGAGGAAGAAGCCGGGAAAGCCCAGGAGAGCGCCAGAGCGCTGTTTTCCGGCGCTGCGGAAGGGGCCGAAATGCCCACAAGTCAGCTGAAGGAGGAGGACTTCAGGGATGGCGTTATTGATATCCTGGGGGTACTGACGGCATCCGGGCTTACCGCGTCCCGCTCCGAGGCCAGGCGCGCAGTGGAGCAGGGCGGAGTCACGGTAGACGGAGAGAAGGTTGCCGATATCAAGACTGCATACCGGCCGGAACAGTTTGCGGGAGACGGAATTGTAGTCAGACGCGGCAAGAAGAATTACAAGAGAATCATAATGAACTAAGGCAGGGAGCTGTTTTGTGCGCTGTGCACAGAAAAGCAAAACCCTTAACAGGGAACAAGGTGTAAAGGCTTCTTTAAGAGGAAAGGATGCGGCAGAAAAGTATTGGCAGCAGGCGAGCACTGGAGAGACGAAAAAATAGACGGTGTAATTTATGATATGTCCCCGTCTCCGAGTTTTCGGCATGGAATTATCAACAATAATATCAATACGGTTATAAAAGCAGGCTTAAAAGGGAGCCTTTGCCTGGTCTTCATGGAAAACCTGGACTTTAAATACCACCCGGAAGTAAACGATGATTATCTGTGCCCGGATATCATGATTGTCTGTGACAGAAAGTATCTGAAAGGCGGCTCTTACAGCGGAGTGCCCAGGTTTGTCGCCGAAACCGTAAGTCATTCCACTGCCAAGAGGGATAAAACGGAGAAAAAGGATATCTATGAGCAGGCGGGGGTGGAGGAATATTGGATTGTTTCGCCCCAGCGTTCCGTGGAAATCTATTATCTCCAGAATGGAAAATATGTCCTGGAGCAGAACTATATGCTCCAGGACGATAAAGAGGATGAAGAGTATAATGGGGACACAGAGATCTCATTAAGGGCATTTCCGCATATTAAGATGACCCTGGGCGAGATATTTGAGGGACTGGATTAAGAACAGGAGCCGTTGACGCTGTGGGAGAATTCTGACGCTTCATCGGCGCTTTTTCTTTCGGAGGAAAATTCCCAGGATTCCGAGGCACAACAGCAATGCGCTGCCTGCCAGGCTTCCCCACAGCAAAAGCCTTTTGCGGGATTCCAGGACAGCCTGTTCCCGGGCGGCAGCTTCTGCGGCTTTTCTTGCGGCTTCTTCCGCTTCTTTTGCGGCCTGTTCCTGGGCGGCCTTTCTTGCAGCTTCCTCCGCCTCCTTTGCGGCCTGGGCTTCCGCGGCCTTTCTGGCGGCTTCCTGGGCCTCCCTTGCAGCCTGTTCCTCCTGAGCCTTCCTTGCGGCTTCTTTTGCTTCCTGTGCATCCTGTTCCAGTTCTTCCGGAAGATATCCCTGGGCGGTGACGGTGATGCGGAGCACATCGTCAGCCAGTTTTCCGGTTATCGCATAAATTTCACTGTTCAGGGCGTCGTCTTTGGCCCGCCAGGTTTCATAGGCAGCCTGAATCTGTTCCGGCGTAAAGGAAGCCCGCTGCATCATCACTTCAATCCACATATCACGAGCCTCCACCACTTCCCGATGCCGCTGCCTGCACAGAGAAGCCGCCTGCTGCATGGCCTGCTGACGGGGATTGGTCTCCAGTGCGCCCATGTCAATTCCCTCTGCCAGTTCTTTTCCGGTAAAATTGCCCAGTTCTTCATCTCCTGCCCGCAGACAGTAGGAATCTTCTTCCGAAAGTCCCTGGATGGAAAACCTCTGTTGGAGAAGGGCGCCGGAGGATGTGTAACGGTTCATCAATTCACGGAATGCCGTAAATTCGCTGCGGTTGGCCAGAGGCAGTACCTCCGGAGCCAGAGTCAGACAGAGGCCTTTTTCTCCGCGGTAAAAATCCGAAATGGGGTTTCCCTGGGTCTGAGGTTCCCCGTCTTCCGGTACATGAAGTTGGGACAGGACTTCCGGGTCTGCGCCCTGGGCCTGGAGGATGGAACAGGCAATCAGGACCTGTCCTGCGGCATTGGGATGGATACAGTCTGTAGTCAGGGTGTTTCCCGGGTCTTCCTGCTGCATGGTTTCCGTCAGGGCGGCCATAGGAGTATGCAGATCCAGATAACGGACTCCCCATTGGGCGGATTTTGTTTCCAGTTGATCCATGTATTCCAGAACCCTGCTTTCAAAGGCCCATTTTCTGCTGCCGTTTTTGGTGAAGTTCAGGGAGCAGTTCTCGTCGCAAACAGGCGGGGAGAGCAGCAGGATATCACTGCCTTCCAGGCCGTCTTCCTTCAGCCTTCCGATCAAAGCATCCATATTTGTTATGTAGTCTTCTGTGGATATTCCCAGAATGGCTTCATTGGTGCCCAACATGATCACCGCTTTGTCAAGCCCGTCAAAGGCGGGATCCTGATCATAAATATTCAGTATATCGCTGATTTTATAACCCCCTGCGCTGATATTCCGGAATTCTATCTGTCGGTCAGGGAAAAGACTTAAGTAAAACAGATTGAGAATGTCCATGTAGGACAGGGGCGTGTAGGAAGCATAGGTGATGCTGTCCCCGATAAATCCAACGACTTCGTTGTTGCTGTAAAAATCCGGAGAAGCTGACGACAGCGGCTCTGCCTGGACGGGCATGCCCTGCGGCAGAAGGAGGCACAGGATAAGGGACAGTTTTATAAAATATGTTTTTTTCATTGGAAAAGGCTCCTCTAGTTTTTTATAACGTTATTATACAGACAGGGATTGGCAGTGTCAATCGTACTTGTATCCCCCTGGGCATTTTGATATAATATGAAAACAGTGTTGCGCCAATTCATTGAAAGGAGAATGAAAATGTATACAAATATTCTGTCTGTCTTGCGATGCCCTCATTGCGGAGGAGAATTTGAGCTGACTGCAGCCGGGAAAGAGGGTGAAGAGATTCTGGAGGGCAAAATCGCCTGCGGGAATGGACATGTTTTTTGTATCCGGCAGGGAATTCTTGATTTTCAGTCCCAGGAACAGGAAAACCTTAATTCCTGGAGCGAGTATATTGGCGAAGAGGGCTATGATGATCTCGGGCAGAAGATTGAGGCCCGGAAAACGGAGAAGCAGAAGAAAATAGACAGAGACTTTCTGCACGCAATTGTGGGGGAGGCCGCAAAACTGAAATCCGGCTTTCTTCTGGATGTGGCCTCCGGCAGAGGGATACTCCTGGGGGAATTGGTAAAGACGGTCTCTGCTGATGTCAATCTGATTTCCACTGATTTGAGTTTTCGTGTACTGACCTTTGACCGGGCAGCATTAAAACGGACTGCTCCGCAGGTGAAAGTGAATTATATTGCCTGTGACGCCACGAACCTTCCCGTCCGGGATGGCAGTGTTGACATGGTCTGCACCTATGCCGGTTTCACCAATATGATGGACCTGATGGAGAAGGGCATTCGGGAGGCGGCCCGGGTGTTGAAGGACGGTGCGCCGCTCATCAATTCCCCTGTATACATGGAGAAAAATGCGGAAGGCGCAAGAAAGGCTGCAAGATACTTTGCGGAAAATCAAATGGAAGGCGCAGAGAAAATCTTTCTTCGCGAGGAACTGCTGACAGTCCATCGAAAGTATTTCAGTTCTGTCCGGGAAGAGATTATCTATGAAGGAATTGCGGAAGGGGTGGAATGTGATTTGATTCCCTGCGCCGGGGAATGGTTTGCCAATGCGCTGCTTGTTTCATCCTGATTATTCGCGCCGTCTCCCACGACACTGACATAGCATGAGGTATGTCCGGAAGTGTATAGGAAACTTCCGGAACCGCATTGCATTTCTGTTCTGTTTTAGAAGTCCCTATATAAGAGGCAGCAACAATTTTACTGTTTTGGAATGTTTTGATCTTTTGCAGAACTTTTTTCCCTTTTTCTCGTTTCTATTGACATAGAGGCAGTATTACTTGTCCTGGTGCGGACATCAGGTACTGCTTGCTCGGGAATGAAGGCATCGGTGTACTGGAGAAGGGAGGAATCTTTATGGCTAAGAAAAGGAGAAAAGGGAAGGAACGATTTGCAGGGTTTTTGAGGGTGTTTTTGTTGGCAGGACTATTGGCGGCTGTTTCCGGCTGCGGGAAATCAGACCAGTCGGCAGACAGGTCTGCAGATGAGTCAGCAGTGGATAATCATGGGGTAGATGAGGCGGATATGGAGGTAAACGGACGGACTCCGAACGGAGAAGCCCAGGACAGCCCCGGCGCAGCGATGGCAGATGCGGAAAAGCAGGGGGCAGCAGCCGTCACGGATTTCGGCCTGCGGCTTCTGCAGCAATGCGTGGGCGATACGGGGACCGTTTCGGCGGCGGAACAGGAGGCAGCAGGCCGGGAAGGACAGGAAACGGAGAATCCGGTGGTCTCGCCGCTTTCGGTACTTTCCGCGCTGAATATGGCGGCGTACGGCGCGGAAGGGGAGACCCTGAAACAGATGGAAGAGGCTTTTGGGATAACAGTGCCGGAGCTGTCCGCATACCTGTCTGCCCAGGGCGGCGCATGGGGGGATGGAAAATGCCGGTTGAACATGGCCAACGGTATCTGGTTTACAGAGGATGAAAGCTTTACCGTGGAGGAAGATTTCCTGAAGGAATGTGCCTCTTTATTCGACGCGGAGGTGCGGAGGGTTCCTTTTCAGGATAAGACTTTACAGGAGATCAACAATTGGGTGAAGGAAAAGACACAGGGGATGATTCCGGAGATTCTGGACAGGATCTCGCCGGATGCAGTCATGTACCTGGTGAACGCCCTGGCCTTTGAAGGGGAGTGGGAGGAAATTTACCGGGAAGACCAGGTGCGGGAAGGGGAATTTACCCGGGCTGACGGTACTGTTCAGCAGGTGGAAATGATGTATTCCCAGGAAAATCAATATCTGCAGGACGAACATGTCTCCGGATTCCTGAAATATTATGCAGGACGGAAATATGCCTATGCGGCGCTTCTGCCCGAGGAGGGAATGGATGCGGCAGAATACCTGCTCTCCCTGGACGGGGAAAGGCTCTGCCGGATATTGGCAAATCCGGTGGAGGCCCATGTGCAGGCCTGGATTCCCAGGTATGAGAGCAGCTACAGCGCAGAACTTGGGGATATACTGCAGAACATGGGAATCAGGGATGGGTTTGATTCTTCCAGGGCCGATTTTTCCGGGATAGGCCATTCCGCAAACGGCAATATCTTTATCAGCCGCGTGCTGCACAAATCTTATATCGCTGTGGATGAGAAGGGGACGAAGGCAGGTGCCGCCACGGCAGTGATGATGGAAGGGAGCGGAGCGATGATGGAAGATGAAATCCGCTCTGTGTATCTGGACAGACCCTTTGTCTATATGATCATAGACTGTGAATCCGGCGTTCCGGTATTTATGGGGATACTGAATCAGGCAGGCCGGGAGGAATGAGAGGAGCGGCTTTCGCGCTCCGATTAATATGACGATGTGCGAAGCTGATCCGGGTTTCTATTATGGGACAAAAGACAGGTTTACCGACATTCCCTGTCCTAAATGCAGCAGCCGATTACAAAACCACTTGATTATTCTTGGATGACGATTTATTTTTCAAACATTTCCGGGAACTCAAACGGAATTAGATCCGGCAGCAGGCGATGAGGACAGGGACGGCGGCGAGAGCAACAGCATACAGAACCAGAAGAAGTTTCTGGTAAGCCATGCCCATTAAAGTTCAGTGCTTTTAGAAGTAATGATAAAACCGTTTTCATTGTCTTCCGGCACGATGTCAAAAGTTACTGTACCAACATTGCTTTCATCCTCAAAATCAATGGTATATCTTACAGTAATAGAATCACCGGATTCTTCATAATCGGCAAATGTATAATGGTAATCCGGATAATCAGAAACACCAATGTAATAGTAACCATTCTGATAATAGAAAGAGGTTTGTCCCTGTTCCATATCTTCAAAAGAAGGCTGTACATCTGGCAGGTCAACGCCAAACACCAGTTTCGCATAGGATTCTGCTTCTTGCAGACTAATTTTAACAACTGTTTCATCAAAACCATCACGAGGTACGGTTTCTGTTTCTACACCTTCATATGCGCCGGTGTAAGAATAAAATAAGAAATCCCGCCAAAATGTGTCATCCATTGTTGTTTGGGAATTGAAGTCATTCAATTTTATACACATTTGTGTGAGAAAATTTTTTCCCTGTTCTGTAAGTTCAAAGGTTATTTCTGTTTTGGGAAGGGATTCCTGCTCATTCTCCGCCGAACCGGTTGTTTCCATTTCGCTTGACGTTTCTTCCGGATCCTTTTTCGTGTCTGTTGGTGTTTCAGCTTCAAGAATAGAACTGCTGTTTTCCAATGCCTCATCCTTTTTATCTGTTCCGCAGGCGGTTAGGCACAATACTGTGGTCATAAATATGAGTAAACATATTTTTTTCATTTTAAATACTCTCCTTTTCATAATGTATTCTGTTACAATGGGATTCATTATAGATCTTTTTGTATCAAAAGTAAAGCGTATCTTTCAGCTGCAAGCCGGATAGACCGGGAATTGCAGGAGGAATTTGATGCTCTGGCAGCGAAGCGTGACCGCTCCCGAAATGAGTTGATGGCTCTGGGCTGTGCCCTGGATCCTTTCGCGTTTATCCGGGAAGCCGGAGAGTAGGATATATGTTGCTGTATATTTTGCACAATTAACTTTCAGTACAGATTTATTATATCGGAACAGCATGGAAGATTCAACTAAAATATTCGGGAGACAGCTCTGATTCCTGCCGAAAAAAGATATTCTGTCAGATAATTTATTTATCCTATTGTGATAATGCCCAAAATGTGCTAGAATAAACCATCATAGTTATCTATGAAATACAAATCAGTTACGGAGGAAAAGATATGGAATTTCTTTCTACGATTGCAGCGACGATCGCGTCAGGGGTGTGGTCAGTGGTCAGCGCCCTGCTGATTCTGGTGATTGCCTTTGTGGTGGCGGCTGTGGTAAAGTCCGCAGTGGTGAAGCTGTTGGGGAAGGGCAGGATAGGGCAGATTCTGGATAAGATGGACTCGCCGGGAGGCGGCAGCACCAGGGATTTCATCGGCAAACTGGTTCATTTACTGGTGTTCCTGCTCTTTGTGCCGGGGATCTTCAGTGCACTGGGGATGCGGGATGTGTCTGCGCCGATTACGAACCTGCTGAATACGGTATGGGGCTATGTGCCCAATATTGTGGCGGCAGTGATTGTGCTGATAATCGGATTCTTTATTGCAAAGATGGTGCGTCAGCTCCTGGTACCCCTGTTTGACAGGCTGAACGTGAATAAGCTGCAGGAAAAGGCAGGCATTGAAGTGACCAGTACGGCAAAGCTCTCTTCAACCCTGGCGTACATAGTCTATGTTCTGATTCTGATTCCCATGATTGTGATGGCATTGGACGTGCTGAACATTGATGTGATTTCACAGCCTGCAGTCTATATGCTGAACCAGATTTTCGGATTTATCCCCAATATTTTTGTGGGCCTTGTGATTATCATTATAGGCTGTATGATCGGCAAATTTGTGGGCCAGATTGTGACCCGGCTTATTGCCTCTGCCGGACTGGATGCGAAGCTTACTGCGCTGATTGACAATGACAAGTATCAGTTCAGCCTTTCCAAACTGGTTGGAAATGTGGTGTATGCGGTAGTGGTCATCTTCTTTGCGGTGGAGGGAATCAATGTCCTGAAACTGGATGTGCTGACCGAGATCGGTACGGCTGTGATCGGCTACATGCCTGCAGTGCTTAGCGCGGTTCTGATTCTGGCCATCTGCTTTGTGGCCGGTTCCGCGGCGGAGAAGGGCCTGCGGAAAAATGGTTTTGCCCTCTATGGAACCATTGCAAAATGCGCGGTGCTGACAGTGGGCGTGTTCATGGTATTGAGTCAGCTGGGCATTGCTGCAGAGATCGTAAATGCCGCGTTTAAACTGGTTCTGGCTGCTGTTGCCGTTGCTTTTGCCATTGCCTTCGGCATGGGCGGAAGAGATTTCGCTTCCCATACTTTGAAAAAACTGGAAGACAATCTGGATAAGAATTCGGATAAGGAAGAGTAACAAAAGGATTTCTGCCGGTTGGGGATTCAGGAAAAAACGGATGCCCCGGAGGGCAGGGGCAGACAGAGCAGGAAATTCTGCCGCCCTTTCATAATTACAGAGCCTCCTACATATACATGTAGCAGTATATGTAGGAGGTTTTTCTATGCAGAATGATACAATAAATACCTATGATCTGTACAGTGATATCAAGAACCGTACAGGGGGAGAGATCTACATAGGGGTACTGGGGCCTGTGCGCACCGGTAAGTCCACGTTTATCAAGCGTTTCATGGAGGAGATGGTTCTGCCCTATATGGAGGATGAGCATGCCAGAAACAGGGCACAGGACGAACTGCCCCAGAGCGCCGGGGGCAAGACCATCACCACCACGGAGCCGAAGTTTATTCCAAATGAAGCTGCAAGTGTAGTCTTAAGCGGGGAGATTCCCGTGTCCGTGCGTCTCATTGACTGTGTGGGGTACATGGTGGAGGGGGCGGCAGGGCATATGGAGGAGGACGTGGAGCGGATGGTAAAGACGCCCTGGTTTGACTATGAGATCCCTTTTACCCAGGCCGCCGAAATCGGCACGGATAAGGTGATGAACGATCACTCCACCATCGGTCTGGTGATCACCACAGACGGCAGCTTCGGGGAGATTCCCAGGGGGAATTATCTGGAGGCGGAGGAGAAGACCATTCAGGCGCTGAAGAAACTCCGCAAACCCTTTCTGGTCCTGGTGAACAGCCAGAAGCCCTACTCCGAGGACGCAAAGCGGGTGGCAGGGGAGATCACCGAGAAATACGGCGTTTCCGCGGTGACCGTAAACTGCGAGCAGCTGAAAAAGGAAGACATCCATATGCTGTTGGAAAATGTGCTCTATGAATTTCCCATCTCCTCCATGGAATTTTACATGCCCAAGTGGGTGGAAATGCTGCCCTGGGAGAACCGGATGAAGCAGGATATTATCACAAGGGTGAAGGGGCTGATGCAGGACTACGGCACCATCCGGGATGTGCTGAAGAAGCCGGTGGAGATGGACGGAGAGTACATAAAACGCTGCAAGACAGACACGGTGAGCCTTTCGGACGGTGTGATCCGCATCACCCTGGATGTGGAGGAATCCTATTATTATGAAATGCTCACGGACATGGTGGGGGAGACCATCACCGATGAATATCAGCTCATCAGTAAGCTGAAGAGCTTTGCGGCCATGAAGCATGAATATGCCAAGGTACTGGATGCGGTGAACATGGTGCGCATCAAGGGATATGGAGTGGTGACGCCGGACAGGGACGAGATCGGCCTGGAGAAGCCGGAACTGATCAAGCACGGCAACAAGTTCGGGGTAAAGATCAAGGCATCCAGTCCTTCCATCCATATGATCCGGGCCAATATCGAGACGGAGATCGCTCCCATTGTGGGAACCCAGGAACAGGCCAATGACCTGATTCATTTCATCAATCAGGCGGATATGGAGAAGGGAATCTGGGAGACGAATATTTTCGGAAAGACGGTAGAGCAACTGGTAAATGACGGAATTACGGCCAAGGTGGCGGTAATCGGGGAGGAGAGTCAGTTAAAGCTCCAGGATACCATGCAGAAGATTGTAAACGACAGCAACGGGGGCATGGTGTGTATCATCATCTGATTCCCAATCGGCAGAACTGACGGCGTCCGCCAGGGCTGCTTGCCAGGAGCATGATTGGCGTTCCCTTGATGCGGCATCTGCCAGGGCTGTGTCGGCATGCCTTGCCAGGAGCATGAATGGCGTTCCCTTGCTGCGGCATTTGCCAGGGCTGTGTCGGCATGCCTTGCCAAGAGCATGAATGGTGTTCCTTTGCTGCGGCATTCTTCAGGGCTGCGTCGGCATGCCTTACTGTGTGCATGAATGGCGTTCCTTTGCTGCGGCATCCGCCAGGGCGGGCATGCCTGTTCCGGAGTCGGAAGATCAGGAGGACGCCGGAAGCGCGTCATAGAAGGGAAAGGCATAGCCATATACAGTCAGGATCAGCATTGCTGCAATGACGGCGCAGAGTACAAGGGAAAAGGCCGTGAGAAGGATTTCCTGCCGTTTCTTCCCGGGAAGGAGGGACGACAGGATCAGGCGGCACATTTTTTCCATGCCCCGGACCGTATAGAGGCACAGGGGGAGCAGCGCAGGCAGCAGGTAGCGTCCCTGGGGCTGATAGTCTGTGGAATAGGAATAATACAGGCTTAAAAACAGGGGCATCAGGATGCAGAATACCATGTTCACATGAAAAAAAATCCGAAACCATCTGCGGCCCGGTTCCATCCTGTCACTGCTCCGGGCGGCAGGACCCTGGAGGAGGGCGCAGAACAGCACCCCCAGGCCAAACAGCGCTTTATAAAAACGATAAACCCAGATGGAGGTAACCATTGTCATGGGACCGTACATACCGATAAAGCTAAGCATGGAGAGGGAGATAAAGTCCGAATCCCGTACCATATCAAACAGGGAGAACCCCTGGTTCATCCAGGTTGCCCGGGTATCCGGGTGAAACTGGGGCTGCGCATAGAGGGAGGCGCATGCATTCCGGGTGCGGAGCGCCAGGAAATCCCCTTCATAGAGGATGGCGCTGCGGATAAACCACCAGGCGATTCCGCAGAGGACGACAGCGGAGATAAAGACGCCTTTTTTCAGAAAATTTTTGTAATCAAAACAGAACTTATTTCTGTATACAGATAAAAAAAATACGGTAAAGAGTAAAATGCAGCTTAGAATATACCCGTAGGCATTGTAATAGGACAGGGCGCAGAGGATAATGCCCAGAGCCATGATCAGGGAGGAACGGGCCGTGAAGGCATCCTTCAGGCCCAGGGTCAGCCCGTACAGCATCAGGGCAATGGACAGCATGCAGCAGGAATCCGTGTTGACATAAGTGTGTACAAAGATGCCCTGGGGCAGGAAGGTGGCAAGAAAAGCGAAAATCCAACGGAAACGCGCATCCTGAAACCATTGTCCGGCCAGAAGGAGAACCACCCGGGCCATCAGAAGTCCCAGCAGCAGGTCAACGCCCCGGGCCGTGTAAAGCAGGGCCGTTTGGGAATCCGTGAACAGATTCACAAACCCCATGGCATAGCCCTGGAACATGTAGGGGAGGATGGGCTGAAAGGCGTAGGAAAAGCCGTATCCGGGGATGCGGATACTCTCCTCGTAACCGTTGGGGAGGGTTCCGTGTTCCGCAATGTACCGGGGGATGAGATAGCGGTTGTATTCATCCGGGGGATTGCCGAAGGGCTGTCTGATGAGAAGGGAAAGCCCCAGGACAAGGTACAGGGCAAAGTAACATATTGTAATGGCGGTGTTGATTCTGTTTTTCTGTTTCATTTCCTTTACCTGCATATTTCTGATTTATTAACCATTGTAGTCTTCGGCTTTGTTAGAACGAGTCCATAGTATCATATTCCGTGTTGGAAGAAAAGACAATATTGGAAAAATATTATAATTGAATTGCTTTTTCCGTTATATTTTTGTATAATGTGTTTATTCTTTTTTTATATTTATTGTTTTTTTATCTTTGATAGTTTTTTATCTTTGATAGCTTTTTGTCTTTGATAGTTTTTATCTTTGATAGAAGGAAGGGTAAGAAGGGAAGGCAAGTGTGAAAGAAAATCTGAAAAAATACCGCAGCTGTCTTTTTGTCACCGGCCTGCTTGCCTTTTTGGTACACGGAGCGAAGCTGAATGCAGGTATAATCGGTATTGACACGGAGGACCTGCTGCATCTGCAGGACGATTTTTACGGCGGATGGCTGCATACGGGGCGGCAGGGGCTTGTGTTTTTAAAATATGTGTTGGGCAACGCTCATTTTAATCCTTATTTTGCCGGGAGTATGACGCTGCTTCTGTTCGGGGCTGCGGTGGCGGCATTTCTGTGGCTGTGGGACCGGACAGGCGGGAAGGCGGAGGAGGGACTGGCATGGGGCTGCGGCAGCCTGCTCTGGATCTCCCATCCGGCCATGGCAGAGCAGTTTTATTTTTCGCTGCAGAGCATGGAAATCTGTCTTGCCATGGTTCTCACAGCGGCAGCCCTGTATCTGTCCTTCCAATGGGTGGACAGGCATGCATGGAGGTATGCCCTGGGAAGTGTGGGTATCTTACTGTTGGTTTTTTCTGTTTATCAATCGTTTGTAGTCATGTATATTTTCGGAATCGTTGCAATGCTGCTGCTGCAGGCGCTGCGGGAGGCTTCGGAGGGAGCGGAGGTGAGAACAGGCGCCTATGTCAGGCGGGTGGCTCTTCACTGCGGTCTTTTTCTGGCGGCATTTCTGCTGAATACTTTGATTACCAGGCTTTTTTTCGGTTCCTCAAGCTATCTGGAGAATCAGATTTTCTGGGGGCATGCTTCGGTGAAGGACTGTCTGCACGGTATTGCAGGCCATGTGGTGAAGGCTTTTACCGGGTATGATTCCGTTTTTTATCATTGGGGGCTTGGGCTGTTGGCTGCGGCGGATTTGGGGCTGCTGCTGTGGTTCCTGAAGGGGTCCGGAAGGAAAGGGAGAAAAAACGGGGGTGTGGTCCTGTTTTTTTACGGGGCGCTGCTGACCACGCCTTTTCTCATGTCCGTGCTTCTGGGGGGGACGCCGGCCATGCGTTCCCAACTGGCGCTTCCGGCGCTGACAGGCTTCCTGGGCTGGCTTGGGATAAAGCTTGTCCTTTTGCAGAAGGGCCGTGTCCGGAGGGAAGGCATATTCCGTGCGGCATTGCTCTGTATTGGGGCGGTTTCCCTGGTATGCGGTATGGAGCAGGCGAAGGTGACATGGAAGCTGTATTATACGGACAGATGCCGTTATGAGCAGGATGCCGCTTTGGGCAGGGCGGTGATCTCACAAATCGAGGCGGAGACCGCAGGGGAAGAGGCGGAGCTGCCGGTGTTCTTTGTGGGCAGCCGGGAATTTACGGGAAACCATGCCTGTGTCAAGGGGGAAATTATCGGAATTTCTTTTTTTGAGCATGACAGAAGGGTGGAGCCGGAATTTTACTGGAGTACCAGGCGGATTCTGGGGTTTCTGCACACACTGGGCGCGGATTATATCCAGATCCCGGAGGAATGGATGGGAGACGCCCTGGCGCGCAGCGCGGAGATGCCGTCCTGGCCGGCGGAGGGCAGTGTCCGGGCAGTGGACGGCATGGTTATTGTAAAGATGAGTGCCGAGTAGGGTCTGACTCGGGGAAAGGACGGAGAGAGATGGGCGAGGTGTACGAAAAACTGTTAAGGTGTTATGAAAATGTCAGACGGAAGACGGAGTTTGTGCCCAGGGTGGCGTTGGTACTGGGGTCCGGCCTGGGGGATTTCGCGGAGACGGTTGGGGTGGAGCATGAGCTGCCCTATGGGGACATAGAGCAGTTTCCCGTTTCCACTGTGCCGGGACATGCGGGAAAGTTTATTTTCGGCTATGTGGGAGACGTGCCCGTGGCCTGTATGAAGGGCAGGGTGCATTATTATGAGGGATATCCCATCAGCGATGTGGTGCTTCCCATCCGGCTGCTGAAGCTTATGGGGGCGGAGACGCTGTTTCTCACCAATGCGGCGGGAGGCGTGAATACCTCTTTCCAGGCAGGGGATCTGATGATGATCAAGGATCATATCGCGGCATTTGCCCCCAATCCGCTTATCGGACCCAATATAGACCAACTGGGAACCCGGTTTCCTGATATGAGTGAGGTCTATGACAGGGATCTGCAGAAGCTGATTCGGAGAAAGGCCAGGGAAAACCGGATTTTCCTTCAGGAAGGGGTCTATGTGCAGCTGACCGGGCCTTCTTATGAATCCCCGGCGGATATCCGCATGCTCCGGATGTTGGGCTGTGACGCGGTGGGAATGAGCACGGTGGCGGAGGCTATTGCGGCCAATCACATGGGCATGAAGATATGCGGTATTTCATGTATCAGCAATCTGGCGGCCGGAATGACGGCAAATCCCCTAAGCCATAAGGAAGTCCAGGAGGCGGCTGACCTGGCGGCGCCCCAGTTCAAAAAACTGGTGACGGAAGTGGTGAAGGAACTGGCATAGCAGGCCGGACAGGGCGGAACCGTTTCCTTCGGAATCAGGAAGGGACTGGGGTTTTCGGAAATGCAGGGGAAGGAAGCCGGGTGAGTCCGGACAGAGGTGAAAATATGGGCGGAGAAGAGAAGAAAAGGGCCGGGCATCCCCGGGATGAGGAACTGGTGAAGGCTGCCTTGGAGGCAAGGGCCATGGCGTATGTCCCTTATTCCCATTATGCGGTGGGGGCTGCGCTGCTGACGGAAGAGGGGGAGATTTTCCAGGGGGGCAATATCGAGAATGCCTCCTACGGCGCCGCCAACTGCGCGGAGCGGACTGCCATCTTCAGGGCGGTGAGCCAGGGCAGGCGTAAATTCAGCGCCATTGCCGTCGCAGGGGGCATGGAGGGCTGCGCGCCGGAGGAGTACGCTTATCCCTGCGGTATCTGCAGGCAGGTGATGCAGGAGTTTGCCGGGAAGGGATTCCGGGTATTGGTGGCGAGGAGCGTTTCCGATTATAAGGCATATGAATTTCAGGAGCTGCTTCCTTTCGGATTTGGAGGTGAGTCGATCAGGTGAGGACCAGACTGTACAATGCCCGTATTCTGACAGGGGAAGAGGGCGTGTTTTGGGGAGAAGTGTGGGTGAGGGACGAGAGGATTGTGTATGTGACGGAGGACAGGCCGGATGTGGGGGAAAGGGCCTCGGAGATTCCCGGGATATCGGAGATTCCCTGGGATCTGGAACTGGACTGCAGGGGCGATCTGCTGATGCCGGGTTTTAAAAATGCCCACACCCATTCGGCAATGACGTTTCTGCGTTCCTATGCAGACGATGTGCCGCTGCAGCAGTGGCTTCAGGAGAAGGTGTTTCCCATGGAAGCCAGGCTGTCCGGGGAGGATATGTATCATCTGGTGAGACTGGCGGTTCTGGAGTATCTTACATCAGGGATTACCGCCATATTTGACATGTATCTGCAGCCGGAGGCCACAGCCAGGGCCTGTGTGGATATGGGGATGCGGTGTGTGCTCACAAGCGGCCTGAACGATTTTACCTCCTCCCTGGAGCAGCAGGAGCAGGAATATCTGAAATGGAATGACGGGAATCCGCTGATCAGCTACAGGTTTGGTTTTCACTCGGAATACACCTGTTCTGCCCAGCTGCTGAAGGGGGTGGCGGGCCTTGCCAGTAAATACAGGCAGCCGGTATTTACCCATCTGGCGGAGACGAAGGCGGAGGTGGAGGGATGCAGGCTGCGTTATGGGATGACGCCTGCGGTGTTTCTGGACAGCCTTGGGATGTTCGAATACGGCGGGGGCGGTTACCATTGTGTCCACATGACGGAAGAAGACATGGATGTCTTCGAACGGCGCGGATTGTATGTGGTGACAAATCCGGCCTCCAATGTAAAACTGGCCAGTGGAATCGCGCCCATTGCGGCGTATGTGGACAGGGGCATTCCCGTGGCTGTGGGCACGGACGGGCCTGCCAGTAATAACTGTCTGGATATGTTCCGGGAAATGTTCCTGGTATCTGGCTTGAGCAAGATCAGGGAGGGCGATGCGGCCAGTCTGGATGCGGCGGAGGTGCTGCGCATGGCCACGGCGGGAGGCGCAGGCGCCATGGGGCTTGAGGAGGCGGACCGGCTGGCAGCGGGAAAGCTGGCAGATCTGATTCTGGTTGACCTGCATCAGCCCAATATGCAGCCCATTCACAATATACCCAAGAATCTGGTGTACAGCGGGAGCAAGTCCAATATCCGCATGACCATGGTAAACGGCAGGATTCTGTACCTTGACGGTGAATTTCATGTAGGGGAAAGCCGGGAGGATATTTACGCCAGGTGTGAGAGGATTGTAAACCGTATATTACACACGTAGCAGGCTTTTCCGGCAGGGTCCGGGTGTGGGATATGCGTTTTATGATATGTTGCTGATTGTTATATCAAACTACACAGGAGGGAAAAACATGTTGGAGAAGTTTTTCAAACTGAAGGAAAACGGCACGAATGTGAAGACAGAGGTTATGGCGGGTATCACTACCTTTATGACCATGGCGTATATTCTTGCCGTGAATCCCAGTATCCTTTCCGCTTCGGGAATGGATGCGAATGCAGTGCTGCTGGCAACGGCACTGGCATCTTTTTTGGGCACCGTATTGATGGCGCTGCTTGCCAATTACCCCTTTGCGCTGGCTCCCGGAATGGGTCTCAACGCCTATTTCGCCTATACGGTGGTCATCACTTACGGGTATTCCTGGCAGATTGCCCTGTTGGCTGTATTTGCGGAAGGTCTGATCTTCATTGTGCTGTCGGTGACCAATGTCAGGGAGGCCATCTTTAATGCCATCCCCATGACGCTGAAATCCGCGGTGAGCGCAGGCATCGGTCTGTTCATTGCCTTTATCGGCCTGCAGAATGCAAAGATTGTGGTAAACAATGATTCCACACTGGTGAGCTACCAGAACTTCAAGGCGGATTTCAGTTCCGTGGGCATGGGTGCGCTTCTGGCGCTTGTGGGCGTGCTGATCACCGGATTCCTTTTGGTGAAGAAGGTGAAGGGAGGCATTCTCTTCGGTATCCTGCTGACCTGGGTTCTGGGCATTGTCTGCGAACTTGCGGGGCTGTATCAGCCCAATCCGGAACTGGGCATGTATTCCGTAATCCCGACGGCATTTGTCTCCTTTGATTTTTCTTCTCTGGGAAAAACCTTCGGGCAGGTATTCAAGGCGGATTTCGGGGCGCTGAAAAATGTGACGGAATTCATCGTGGTCATTTTTGCGTTTCTATTTGTAGATATTTTCGATACCCTTGGCACGCTGATCGGTGTGTCCTCCAAGGCCAATATGTTGGATAAGGACGGCAAACTGCCCAGGATCAAGGGCGCACTTCTGGCGGATGCCATTGCCACCAGTGCCGGAGCGGTATTGGGTACTTCTACCACCACCACTTTTGTGGAGAGCGCGTCCGGCGTTACGGAAGGCGGAAGAACCGGACTGACCGCAGTGACTACGGGACTGCTGTTCCTGCTGTCCGTGATTTTCTCTCCCCTGTTTCTCACCATTCCTTCCTTTGCAACGGCTCCGGCCCTGATCATTGTGGGATTTTATATGATCGCCTCCGTTGCCAAGATTAACTGGGAGAATATGGTGGAAGCCATTCCCGCATTTCTGTGCATTCTTTCCATGCCGCTGATGTACAGTATTTCCGAGGGTATCGCCATGGGCGTGATTTCCTGGACGATTCTGCATCTGTGCACAGGAAAGGCCAAGGGCAAAGTGAGCATCCTGATGTATGTGCTGACGGTGCTGTTTATTCTCAAGTATATTTTCCTGTAGGCGGGAAAAGGGCCGGCGCGCTTTTGCCGGTCCTTCTCTTTTGACGGGGTGAAGCCGGAAAAGCCGGACACCGCCTGCCGGTGGATAAAGTAAGTAATCTTGATCAGTGGAGCAGGCAGTCATGCAGACTGTAACACTATGCAGGCCGTAATATCAAGTGAATTCTGCTGTATGGTGAAATAAGGAGAAAATTTACTTTTAAGAGAACAAAGGCAGACCACGGGCCGCCGTCGCATTGGCGTGACGGGGCAGCAGCGGGGATGGGAATGGTTCAGCGTACGGTCTGAACGGTATCTTTAGTTCGATATATTTTATAGTATATTTTATATGGAAGAAATGGAAGAAACGGGAGGATAGGGGTATATGGAATACCTGGTTTTCATGGCTGCCATGTTGGCTTTTGTGGCGGTGATTTTTGGGATGGAGGCCGTAAGGTCCCGAAAGGAAGAGCAGAGGTTTATCGCCAGGCTGCGGGAAGATTTCTGCAGTTTAAACGAAAAAGAGTATGCCCTGGAACGGTTTGCCAGGATGGACAGCTATTTCCGCAGACATGAGACGGGAGGACAGCTGGACGATATCACCTGGAATGACCTGGGGATGGATGAAATTTTCAAACGAATGAATTATACCCTTTCCGCTTCCGGGGAGGAGTATTTATATTATACACTGCGGACGCTGCGGCAGAGCGGGGAGGAACTGGCGCATCTGGAGGAGACCATATGTTTCTTCATGGAGCATCCGGATCAGCGGGTGAAGGTGCAGCTTGCAGCCAGGAAACTGGGTTACACGGGAAAGTATTCCCTCTATGATTACCTTGACAATCTGGACCTTCTGGGTGAGCGGTCAAGCAGAAAGCATATTCTCTGCGATGTTTTGTTTTTGCCCCTGATCGGTTTGCTGTGGGTGAATTTTTCCACTGCAATCCTGGGAATAGCGGTTTTGGTTATTTACAATATCGTGTCGTATTTTAAGGAAAAAGGGGAGATCGATCCCTATATCACCAGTTTTTCCTATATTATGCGCCTGATGCAAAGCTGCGGGGACCTGGAAAAAGTTCATGCGCCTGTGTGCAGTCGGGAGTGGGAGCGGATCCGGAAGGCCAGGGCGGGACTTCAGGGAATGAAACGCAATTCCGGCTGGGTTATGTCGCCCTACCGTGGAAATGCCTCCGGGGATATTCTGGCTATTTTCATGGACTATGTCCGTATGGTTTTCCATGTGGATCTGATCAAGTTTAACGGTATGCTGAAGGTGCTGCGAGGGCATCAGGAGGATGTGGATACGCTGATTCAGGTGATGGGATATGTGGAGACAGCCATTGCCGTAGGTATTTTCCGGATCTCCCTGGAGGCATCCGGGGCAGAGGACGGAGAGGGGAATGGGGAGTTAAGGGAAGCCGGTAGAGAATGGTGTGTGCCGGAATTTACCGGGGAGGAAGAGATAGTGTTGGAAGCGGGATATCATCCCCTGCTGAACAACCCGGTGAAGAACGGGATTGCGGCAGGGAGGGGCGTGCTGCTCACCGGCTCCAACGCTTCCGGCAAGTCGACTTTCCTGAAAATGGTTGCCCTGAATGCCATTCTGGCCCAGACCGTTCACACCTGTGCTGCTGCGCGCTACAGGGCGCCTTTTTTCCAGGTGTATTCCTCTATGGCTCTGCGGGATGACATGGGTTCCGGGGAGAGCTATTATATCGTAGAGATAAAAGCGCTGAAACGTATACTGGATGCGGCGGCCCAGAGGAAGGGGCGGATTCTCTGCTTTGTGGACGAAGTGCTCCGGGGAACCAATACGGTGGAACGCATCGCGGCTTCCACGCAGATTCTGAAGTCCCTGGGCAGTTCCGGAATCCTCTGCTTTGCGGCCACCCATGACATTGAGCTGACGGAACTGCTGCAGAAGGATTTTGACAATTATCACTTCGAGGAAGAGGTGCGGGAAGGGGATATTTTCTTCAATTACAGGCTGAAGGAGGGGAAGGCCACCACCAGGAACGCCATCAGGCTGTTGGAGCTGATGGGGTATGACCAGGCGGTGATTCAGAGGGCTTCGGCCCAGGCGGAGCATTTTGTGGCTTCCGGGGTGTGGAGAGAATGATTGAAAAGAAAAGTCATGTGTTGCGTTAGGATGCAGCAGAGGCGGCTGTCTTGCAGGGCAGCTGCCTTTTGGTTGGTTAAAAACTTGAAATTTCAAAACTTGAAATTTATTCCGCTTTGCTTCAAGACAGCATTCGCAGTATGCCGTGACTTGATTTATGTATCAACAGTGACATGCCGCCCTGACAGCGGACTGTACCAGATATCATGGTCACCTTTCCCATGTCTGACGAAGGTACATCCATTCTGTGAGAGGATATTGCGTACCTGTTTTTCATATTCAGCCATTTTCTACCATCCTTTCGTGACGCTCTGACCTGAAAGTCAGGGAAAGGGGTTGGGCGGAAACTGCATTCAGCTCCAGAAGTTCAGGTACTGCAAACCTTGTACGTTCCAGAAGTGCATCAAATGATCCTGATTCCAGGACAAGGCCAGGGATATCGTTGCTGGTGGCAATCCATACACCAGATTCATTGTCCCATGTGAAATTGATAACATATTCCATAGTAAATACCTCCTTCAAAGATTTAAACGCTCTAAGTTTAACCACAACGAACAAGATTCATGCTTCATCCAGGCCTGGTTACCCGATCGCCTTGCGTCATTGTGTATTTTACTATCCTTCCACCATCAAGGATACCACGGGAAATTCTGCACGTCAATAAAAAGCAACAAGCAGAGGCGGCCTGAACTGTTGCCTTTTGTCTTTTTGAGATGAGGTATTGGAGGAGGTATTTTGCAGCAAAATATTGCAACAGAACAGGCATTTGTGATATACTGTTAAAAAGATATCAGGGTCAAAAGGCCCTGCAAAACACTTTTTGCCCCCAACATCGTAAAAGAAAAGAAAATACGTATGGAGGTAAGTCAAATGGATGTCAGAATGGGAACGGATGAAGAAAAAGAACTGATTTTAACAAAATATCCCTATACTTCCCAGGTAATGCGCTCTGGAGGCAGTTTGGTCATTGCCCTTGAAAACAGTGAAATAGAGGGTTTTTGCTGGTCCTTCAGAAGAGAAATCCCGGTTCCTGTGGGTAAGACAGAGGAGTTTGTCAACGTAGTGGAAGTCTTTCGGGAGGAGAACAGGCGCAGAGGGATAGGCAGTCTGATGATTAAAAAGTGCATGGAGACTGCAAAGGAACAGGGTAGCTATCAGGTCAGGGCGTATTGTGATATGAACAATCTGCCGTCCCACATGCTCTGGGTGAAAAACGGATTTACCATATCACCTGTAAAAATGGAGGACGGACAGATTGTAGGTTCCTATGTGGCATACAGACTTTGACCTCAACATCATAAAAATGCCACATCTGGAAAACAGGGCGGAAGCCTTGTTTTTTGTGGTGTTTTATTGGGGGGATATCTATGAAGAATAAACGGGAAAGGAGAAATAAAAAGATGAAAAACGGATAATGCGGACAGGAGCCGGGCCGGAGAGGGAGTTTCCGGCAAAGTGTTTTAGAGCCATGAACGGCAAAAACCCGGGGATATCCGTGCGGAAGCGCGGAAAACCTTTCGGAACCTTGGGCGGAGAAAGGCAGCGGGTTCCGGGGATTCAATTATAATTAGACGGGGAGTGTAGAGATGGACGAGAATCATTCTAAATCGGTACGGAAAGGCAAACGAATCGGCCGTAAGGTGGGGAACCTGGTGGCGCTGATGCTTGGAGTGAGCATAATCGTAGTGGTGATGCTCTGTGTATTGATGTTTTACCGGCTTACCATGTCCATGATGCAGGATGTATGTGTAAGCGGAACCAATGTACTGGCCTATGAACTGGAGAATTATACAGGGCCGGAGGACAAGACGGAGCTTCTGGATGCCCTCAGCAGCCAGATGGGATGTGAATTTACCATATTCCACGGAGACGAGAGGGCCTATACCACAATCCAACAGGACGGACAGCGGGCCGTGGGCACCAGGCTTTCCGATGAGCTGTCCAGGGTGGTATTGGAGCAGGGGCAGGCATATGTGGGCCAGGCGTCTATTCTGGGTGAAAATCATTTATGTTCCTATGTGCCCACAAGGGACGGGGAAGGCAGGATAAACGGGCTGATCTTCGCCGGGATTTCCATGGCGGATGTGGCCAGGCAGATCAATCTCACGATATTTTTGTCCTTCCTCGTGGGCATGGCGCTGATTATTGCGGGAATTCTTGTGGTAGGCGCTTACCTGAAGAAGACGGTTTCCAGGCCGCTTTACCGCCTGACCGTATTGGCGGAATCATTGGAGCAGGGGAATCTGGGGCTTGAGATGAACCGGAATATGCAGGCAGGCGTTTATTCCAATGATGAGATCGGCGTTCTGGCGAAGAGCTTTGACCAGACCATCAGCCGTCTGCGCAGCTACATAGGAGAGATTTCCCAAATGTTGGAGGCCATAGCGGAGGGAGATCTGACGGTTCAGAGCAATCAGGAATATGTGGGGGATTTTGCTGCCATCCGTACTTCCCTGAACGACATTCTCGGGAAGCTTGACAAAACCATAAGCCAGATTGTGGTCAGCTCCGAGTGCGTTTCAGGCGGGGCGGCCCAGATGTCCGCAGCGGCCCAGGGATTGAGCCAGGGGTCCGTGGCCCAGACAGGCGCGGTGGAAGGGCTGGAGAGCGCCATGGAGGAAGTCGCGGGCCGGATCAGGCAGACGGCGGACAATGCGGGCCAGGCGCAGCAGCAGGCCGGGGAAATGGGCAGGCAGCTGACGGAGAGCAATCAGAAAATGCAGGAAATGATGGCTGCCATGGAGAAGATAAACAACAGTTCAAGCGAAATCGGGAAAATCATTAAGGCCATAGAGGATATCGCATTTCAGACCAATATTCTGGCGCTGAATGCTTCCGTGGAGGCTGCCCGGGCAGGAGAGGCAGGCAAGGGCTTTGCGGTGGTGTCCGGGGAGGTCAGAAACCTGGCGGGCAAGACGGCGGAAGCTTCCCGCTCTACGGCGGTTCTTATCGAGCGTTCCATCGCCGCTGTGGGAGAGGGAGCGCTGATTGCGGACGCAACGGCCAGGCAGTTGGAGGGCGCGGTTACCCAGGCCCAGGGAATCGTGGGAACCATCAACGATATCGCCGTGGATGCCAGGACCCAGGCGGAGGCCATGGAACAGGTCCAGAGCCAGATCAGCCAGATCGCAAGCGTTGCCCAGACGAATTCCGCCACGGCCCAGGAAAGCTCGGCTACCAGTGAAGAACTCAGCGGCCAGGCCGGTCTGCTCAGGCAGCTGGTGAAAACATTCCGCCTGCGCTAGAGCATTACAGAGGTGGACGGCTCTAAGCAAGGGGCCGTCCGGAATTTGCATTGCATCAGCTGTAACCGTTTTATAAATATAGGAATAACCAGTGCCGTCTTCTTTCCAAAGCGGCCTTATCCTGCATGGTTGGCATTAAGCAGCTGCATAAGTCCATCCTGAAGAACCTGGGAGCAGTTTACCCCACGCTTTTCTGCCAGGGCGGCCATCCATGCAGGAAGTGAGACATTTTTACGGACTGCTCTGGTGTCGGTTGCCGCCCGGTATGCGAATGTATCAATGCGGATAATGGAACAGATGGCATTTTCTGGAATATCAAGTTTATACTGGGGAGTGGGAGCCGGGATTTCGTTCCCCTCATCCTCTGCCACAACGAGCCATCCGCTGGCGGCATCGGTAATCATTTCAATGGCATCATCAATACTGCTGCCGGTTGTAATGCATCCGGGAAGATCAGGCACTCTGCAGTAATATTTGGTTCCGTCTTCATTTGGTACGAATGTTGCGGTATAGATATATTTCATTGTTCAGCCTCCTTTGCTGGCGGCAGGGAGAATTTACCTCCCGCCCTGTTTGATTTCTTTGCGTATGTATCGGAGATCATCTTCATCGAAGTGGCCGCGCTTCAGGGGAATGGAATATTTTGTTTGCGGATTGTAGTAGATATCGTGGTTTCCTCCGCTCCGTTTAAACTGATAGCCGCTGTTATTTAGGTCTTTGATCGCTGTGTTCCGTGGGTTCATTGACGTCCTCCTTATAAGAATATTATACATAACAATACACAATACGTCAAGAACAATACACAACGATACACAAATATTTTGAGCAAAAGAGGATGAAACTATACATCTGCTGCCGGGTGTTTTCAAGCGCAGTATTTACTGCGGATACTTGCTGTCAATTGACAGCGGATTGTTCTCCTGCTTTCCGTGTACCGCTGCGTTTTGTCCTAAGCGAGATCAGGAATGACGGCCGGCTGAATGCTAAGCCGTGAACGCCGGGAACAGTAATCTTAAGCAGTAACAGTTCAGACAGGGCACTGAACTGTTACGAGAATGCACACAAAACGCGAAAAGAATGCGTTTTGGCGCCCGCAAGTCTCGCAAAATTGCATAGAGCGCAATTTTGACTTCGCGAGAGGGGCTGTCTGAACTGTTACCTAAAGCATGAGTTTACCCTGGAAGGGATGAAAACCTGACTTGACGCAGCCCCGCCGTATCTGGTATACTAAAGGCGGAGAAAAGCCATATCAATCCAAAAAGATTCTGACGGAAGAAGGGAAAGAATATGTTAGTAAGTTTTCTGAATTCATTTATGTCCTACCTGATGGTGCTGATCATTATTGCCGTAGTAGCAGGGGCAGCCACCACAATCGGGATTACCATGGCGAAGAAAAAAGGGGCTGAAGCTGCGGGCAGCGAGTCCAAATGAGCAGATTTACCACGATTCTGTGGGATGTGGACGATACACTCCTGGATTTCTCTTATTCCCAGAGGCAGGCGCTTACCGCATGTTTCCGCTCTCTGGGAAGAGAGATCACGGAGGAGGAGCTTTGTCTTTACGGGCAGATTAACAATGACTACTGGAGGCGACTGGAACTGGGTCTGGTGACCAGAGAGCAGCTGCGCACCGGCCGTTTTACGGTATTTTTCCGGCAGCTGGGTCTGATCGGGATAGACGTGGAGGCATTCTGCCGGGAGTATCAGGACGGACTCGCCCATACTTTTCGGTTTAACGATGATGCACTAACGATTTGCCGGACTCTGCAAAAGGCGGTAAAGCAGTATGCGGTCACCAACGGCATTACTTATACCCAGAGAAGAAAACTGGAGCTGTCCGGACTGGCGGAGGTGTTGGACGGTGTTTTCATTTCCGAGGAAGTGGGCAGCCCGAAACCCCACCGCAGTTTTTTTGATCACTGTCTGGCGCAGATCGGGGAAAAGGACAAATCCAGGATTCTGATTGTGGGCGACTCCGTGAGCAGCGACATAAAAGGCGGCATGGAGGCGGGGATTGCCACCTGCTGGTACCGGACAGGGGAGAAGAGCGGGGCGGAAAATCAGGCGGATTTCGTCATTGCCGATCTGCATCAGATATATGATCTTGTGGGGATGGAGTTTCCTTCCCTGTAAACAAGCGCACTGGAGGTTTTCTGGGAATGGCAAAATCATCTGGACAGAAGCTGAAGCTGCTGTATATTATAAAATTCCTGTCGGAAAATACGGACCAACACCATCCGGCCAGTACGGCTGACATTATTGCCTATCTGGAAGCCAACGACATTCATTCTCAACGGAAAAGCGTTTATGATGATGTGGAAAAACTGTGTGATTTTGGCTATGATATCATTCAGGTTCACAGCAGGCAGGGCGGCGGCTACTATATGGCAGGCAGGGAATTCGAACTGGCGGAGCTGAAGCTTCTGGTGGACGCGGTGCAGTCATCCCGCTTCCTGACCATGAAGAAATCCAGGAGCCTGATCCGGAAACTGGAGCAGATGGCGGGAAAGCATGACGCCGGAAAGCTGCAGCGTCAGGTGTATGTGGCGGGGCGGATCAAAACGGAAAACGAGAGCATCTATTACAGCATCGATACCATTCACCGGGCCATACAGGAGAATCGGCAGATTACCTTTCAGTATCTGGACTGGAATCTGAAGAAAGAGCTTGTGCCCAGGGTGAACAGCGAAAAGCGGGTCAGCCCCTGGGCCATGATCTGGCAGGACGAGAATTATTATCTTGCCGCCTATGATGATGTGGACGGGGTCATGAAGCATTACCGTGTGGACAAAATGGGCGGCGTTGAGGTGCGCAGGGAAGCCAGGACAGGCATGGAGCAGTTTCAGAAGGTGGATCTGGCTGCATATACCAATCAGATCTTCGGAATGTACGGAGGCCGGGAGGAGATTGTAACCATACAGTTTCCGGACCGGCTTATTGGGGTTGTACTGGACCGCTTCGGAAGGGACGCGGATATCCGGCAGATGGGGGAAGGGCTGTTCCGAATCCGGGCCAAGGTCATGGTCAGCGGGCAGTTTTACGGTTGGCTGACAGGAATCGGACGGGATGCCGTTATTATCAGCCCTGCCTCCGTCCGGGAACAGTACCGGCAGTGGCTGTCGGAAATCCTGGCTTCCCAGGAACCGCAGGAAACCGGAAAGCAGGAGCCGAAAGCGGAAAAAGAGGAATCGAACAGCCCGGATTTTTCGGGGTGACGGCAGGGAAGCGGAAAAAGACTGCATTGACAAACAGGCGTTTCTTTTTTTTTACTGGTAAGTACCCTCCACAATATATGGAACTACAAGGGAGAAGTACACTATATTTAGTATGTTTTCTCTGATATAGGCGGAGAAAAACACAAGTTTCGTTCCAGGCTGCCGGAAGGCTGTCTGGACAGTGATTCTGTTTCGGAAGGGAATGAGATATATGAGCAGTAATTTTGATCAGGCAGCCAGGGAAGAAGTGAATTACGGGGAGTATTTCAGACCTGTAAGAGAAGTACGGGTGATAAAGAAGGACGGAAGCAGGGAGAACTTCAATGTGCAGAAGGTGATCAATGCGGTGGCCAAGAGCGCCTACAGGGCTTTGACAAAGTTTACTGCGGAGGACGAGCGCCGTATCTGCCGGGATGTCATTGATAAGGTCAATGAGATGGAGCAGGACGAGATTCCCATTCCCGTGATGCATAATATCGTGGAGAGTGCTCTGGAGCAGGTAAAGCCCGTGGTGGCCAAGAGTTATCGGGACTACCGCAATTATAAGCAGGACTTTGTGCGGATGCTGGACGATGTGTACAAGAAGAGCCAGTCCATCATGTATATCGGGGACAAGGAGAACGCCAATACGGACTCTGCGCTTGTGGCCACCAAGAGGAGCCTGGTGTTCAATCAGCTGAACAAGGAACTGTATCAGAAATTTTTCATGACCACGGAGGAGATTCAGGCCTGCCGGGACGGGTATATCTATGTCCACGATATGTCCGCCAGAAGGGATACCATGAACTGCTGTCTTTTTGACGTGCAGAATGTGTTGAGCGGCGGCTTTGAGATGGGGAATGTGTGGTATAACGAGCCAAAGTCCCTGGACGTGGCCTTTGACGTTATCGGGGATATTGTGCTAAGCGCGGCCAGTCAGCAGTACGGCGGCTTTACGGTGCCCAGTGTGGACTTGATTCTGGAGCCTTACGCGGAGAAATCCTACCGGTATTATATTGAAAAATACAAAAAGCTTGGCATCGCGCCGGAAAGGGCGGAGGAAGAAGCTTACAGCGATGTGGTAAGGGAGTACAGGCAGGGCTTTCAGGGATGGGAGTATAAATTCAATACCGTGGGAAGCAGCCGGGGGGACTATCCCTTTATCACTGTGACGGCAGGCACCGGAACGGGGCGGTTTGCAAGACTGGCCACCATTACCATGCTGCAGGTCCGCAGGGGAGGCCAGGGCAAGAAGGAGCATAAGAAGCCTGTGCTGTTTCCCAAGATTGTCTTTTTGTATGACGAGAATCTTCACGGCCCGGGAAAGCCCCTGGAGGATGTGTTTGAGGAAGGGGTGCGCTGCTCTGCCAAGACCATGTATCCGGACTGGTTGAGTCTTACCGGAAAGGGCTATGTGGCAAGTATGTACAGGCAGTACGGGCGCATTGTGTCCCCTATGGGCTGCAGGGCCTTTCTCTCTCCCTGGTATGAACAGGGCGGCATGCATCCTGCGGATGAACAGGACAAGCCTGTGTTTGTGGGGCGGTTCAATATCGGCGCCGTATCCCTGCATCTTCCCATGATTCTGGCAAAGGCCAGGAAGGAGAGCCGGGATTTTTATGAGGTACTGGATTACTACCTGAATCTGATCCGCCAGCTCCATATCCGCACCTATGCCTATCTGGGGGAGATGCGGGCGTCCACCAATCCCCTGGCCTACTGTGAGGGCGGTTTCCTGGGCGGGCATCTGAAGCTGACAGACAAGATCAAGCCTCTGCTGAAGTCCGCTACCGCCAGTTTCGGCATCACGGCCCTGAATGAGCTTCAGGAGCTGTACAACGGGAAATCTTTGGTGGAGGACGGTCAGTTTGCCCTGGAAGTGATGGAGTTCATCAATAAGCGCATCAGCGAGTTCAAGGAGGCGGACGGCAATCTCTACGCCATCTACGGCACGCCTGCGGAGAATCTCTGCGGCCTGCAGGTGAAGCAGTTCCGGGAGAAGTACGGCATTATTGAGGGCGTTTCCGACAGGGAATATGTGAGCAACAGCTTTCACTGTCATGTGACGGAGGACATTACGCCCATCCGGAAGCAGGATCTGGAAGACCGTTTCTGGGATTTGAGCAACGGCGGAAAGATTCAGTATGTGAAGTATCCTATTGACTACAATATCACCGCCATCCGGACGCTGATCCGGCGGGCCATGGACCTGGGGTTCTATGAGGGGGTGAATCTGTCCCTGGCTTACTGCGACGACTGCGGACACCAGGAACTGGAGATGGACGTGTGCCCCAAGTGCGGGAGCCGGAATCTGACCAAGATCGACAGGATGAACGGATACCTGTCCTATTCCCGGGTTCACGGGGATACCAGGCTCAATGACGCAAAGATGGCGGAGATTGCGGAACGGAAGAGTATGTGAGGCGAAAAAACGGACCGGGGAGAGACGGCAGAATGAAAACAGGCAGGAGGCGGATGCCATGCGATATCACAATATAACCTCTGACGATATGCTCAACGGAGACGGACTCCGGGTGGTGCTCTGGGTGGCAGGATGCAGCCATTGCTGCAGGGGCTGTCACAATCCCGTCACCTGGGACCCGGACGGAGGGCTGCTTTTTGACGGCAGGGCGAAGGCGGAGCTGTTTGCGGAACTGGAGAAAGATTACATCTCCGGCATTACTTTTTCCGGGGGAGATCCCCTGCATCCCGCCAACAGAATGGATGTAAGGGAGCTGATGGCGGAGATCCGGAAGAAGTATCCCGAGAAGACCATCTGGTGTTATACGGGAGACAGCTGGGAGGATATCTATCATTATCCGGTTATGCAGTATATCGATGTATTGGTGGACGGAGAATTCCATGAGGAAGAGAAGGAGATAAAGCTTCAGTGGAAGGGCAGCGCCAATCAGCGGGTTATTGACGTGCAGAAATCACTGGGACAGGAGGACCCTTCCGTACCGGTGCTGCATTGCGGAAATTACGCACAGGAATATACGGTGACAGAGAAACCGGACAATATCTGCGGGTGCTGTGACTGAGCTGCAGCAGAGGCAGGCGGGAGAAGAGAAAGGACGCGGGGGCATACATGAAGAGAGTGGCGCAGTTTTTTAAGGTGGGCTTTGCGAATTTTGCGGAGGCGGTAAAAGGGGATTTCCCCGGGTTTTCGGATGCCGACATAGAGGAAATGTATGAAGAAATCAGGCTTCCCAGGCGGGCTACCAGGGGCAGCGCCGGGTATGATTTCCTTGCGCCTTTTTCTTTTACCCTGAACCCCGGGGAAACCATCAAGATTCCAACGGGAATCCGTGTTAAGATAGACGAAGAATGGGTATTGAAGATTTACCCCAGAAGCGGTCTGGGCTTCAAATACCGTCTGCAGATGAACAATACGGTGGGAATCATTGACAGCGATTATTTCAATTCCGACAATGAAGGGCATATTTTCATCAAAATGACCAATGACACCAATGAGGGAAGGACCGTGGAAATCGCCCGGGGCACAGGCTTTGCCCAGGGGATTTTTATCGAGTACGGAATCACGGTGGACGATGAGGCGGAAGGCGTGCGCAACGGCGGACTGGGCAGCACCACAGGGCAGATGGAAGGCCGGCAGTGATACAGAGGCTGACATTCTGCAATGGCTTTATAAAAGATACTGCCTGGCGGGAAAAGTCATTTCCGGCGGGAACTGACTGCAAAAAGATATATTCTACCGGCATAAAAATGCCGCTTTTGGCCATGATAAACAGGAGACGCTGCCTGGCATGGCTGAAAAGGAGTATATCGGACAATGGAAAAAGAGAAGGACTGGATTTGGGAAGAAAACAAGGCAATCCGGGATGAGGAGAGGGCGCCGGGGGAAGAGAAGCAGCCCGTGGATCGGATCACCGGCACTCTGGAGACGGATATGACCCATCTGAACCGGATATTGGATGTGGAGAAAAACTTCGATATTATCTACCGGGTCATCCGGATCGGCGGGAAGGAAGCCTGCATGTACCTTGTTGACGGTTTCTGCAAGGATGATCTGGTGCAGAAGCTGCTGCAGTATTTCATGGATTTGACTCCGGAGAAGCTGCCAAAGGACATGCACGAGCTGTCAAAGCAGTGCACCCCCTATGTGGAAGTGAGCATAGATGACAGTTGTAATACGTTAATTCAGTCTCTGCTTTCAGGGATGTTTGTGCTGCTCATTGACGGTTATGAGAAGGCTTTGGTAATCGACGCCAGAACCTATCCCTCCAGGGGAGTGGAGGAACCGGAGAAGGACAAGACCCTGCGGGGTTCCAAGGATGGTTTTGTGGAGACTCTGGTGTCCAACACGGCTTTGATCCGCCGCAGAATCCGCAGCGCAGACCTGCATATGGAGATGCTTACCGCAGGGGAGAGTTCTCATACAGACATTGCCCTCTGCTATATGAAAGGCCGCGCAGATGAAGCCTTTCTGGAGGAAATCCGCGGGAAAATCAAAAATATCAGGGCGGACTCCCTGACCATGAACCAGGAATCCCTGGCGGAATGTCTGTACCGCAGGAAGTGGTACAATTTTTTCCCGAAATTCAAATACACGGAGCGTCCGGACGCGGCAGCCGCCCAGGTACTGGAAGGAAATATCGTGATACTGGTGGACAATTCTCCCTCTGCCATGATTCTGCCAACCACGATTTTCGATGTACTGGAGGAGGCGGACGATTACTATTTTCCGCCCATCACAGGGACCTATCTGCGGATTACCCGTTTTCTGATTTCCCTGCTGACGTATCTGGTGACGCCTACATTTCTGCTGCTGATGAACAATCCCCAGTGGATTCCGGAGCAGTTTTCTTTTATTATGCTGCAGGAGGAGCCGAACCTTCCCCTGATCTGGCAGTTCCTGGTATTGGAACTGGCCATAGACGGGCTGAAACTGGCGGCCATCAATACGCCGAATATGTTGAGCACCCCTTTGAGTGTTATGGCGGCTCTGGTACTGGGGGAATTTTCGGTGAACAGCGGTTGGTTCTCCAGTGAGGTTATGCTGTATATGGCGTTTGTAGCCATTGCCAACTATACCCAGTCCAATTACGAACTGGGCTATGCGCTGAAATTCCTGCGGATGATTACGCTGCTGCTGACCCAGTGGTTCCGGGTTTGGGGCTATGTGGGAGGAATTCTGCTTTCTGTACTGGCGGTGTGCTGTAACCGGACGGTATCCCACCGCAGCTTTATCTATCCCCTGATTCCCTTTGACTGGAAGAAACTCAAGAGCAGGCTTATCCGCACCAGGCTTCCCGGGGCAAAATAAATTTGTTTGCTTTTTGCAGTATTTTATAATAGAATGAAAAGGTAACCGGTGCCGGTGCGTCGGTTACCTGTTTGTTTATGCGCAGGCCCGCGTATAAAGTGTGACTTATCGCACTTGTAAATTTGCCGCTAAAGCGGCGCAGGGGCCGCGCGGCGAGCAGGGGTAAATCACCCCTGCTCGATGGGAACCGGCATGTATGAAACGCTTCTGTGGTGGCAGGAAGCAGAGTCCTGTTATCAGAAAGAAAAAGAAAAGAACATTAAGGGAGGGATCACAGGTGTATCAGATTTTAACGGACAGCACTGCGGATTTACCGATAGAATATTTGAAGGAACACGATATAGGATGCATTCCCATCAGTTATATTCTGGACGATGTCACCTACGGAGGGGACAGGGAGTTGGACTGGAAGGAATTTTACGCCATGATGCGCAATGAGGGCAAGATGCCCACCACCTCCCAGATCAACCCGGAAGAAGCCAGGGCATATTTTGAACAATACATAGGTTCCAACAGGGAAATTCTGTATCTTGCCTTTTCTTCCGGTTTAAGCGGCACCTGCGGCAATCTCCGCATGGCCGCAGAGGAGATCATGGAGGAACATCCGGAGGTGAAGATTCGGGTGGTGGACAGCCTGGCCGCCTCCATGGGGGAGGGACTTTTTGTCCATAAGGCCGTGAGGATGCGTGATCAGGGAAAATCCATGGAAGAGACTGCGGAGTGGCTGGAAGAGCATGCGCGGAATGTAGTTCATGTATTTACGGTAGATGATTTGTTTCATCTGTACAGGGGCGGACGGGTCAGCAGGACGGCTGCGGTTCTGGGCACGCTTGCCTCCATCAAGCCAAAGCTCCACGTAGACGATGAAGGGCACCTGATTCTCATCGGCAAGGTGCGGGGCAGGAAGAAATCCTTAAGCGCTTTGGTGGACTATATGGAAGAGAAGATGGGCTCCTGGGCGGATGAAAATAAGGAAGACTGTGTGTTTATCAGCCATGGGGATGCTTTGGAGGACGCGGCGTATGTGCGGGATCTGATCAAAGAGAGATTCGGTTTTCAGAATTTCCTTATCAGCCATATCGGCCCTACCATAGGCGCCCATTCCGGGCCGGGCACCATAGCCCTGTTCTTTATGGGGGAGTCCCGTTAGAGAGCAGATAAGGCGGACAGTTTCTATAGGAGAACATAGCTGTGGAATCGGCGGCAGCACAAAATAGGGAAATGTTTAGGTGATAATGATGTATCGAATTGCCGTATGTGATGACAATCCGGCGGACAGAGCCTATGTGGCTGCCCTGATTGAGAGATGGGGCAGGGCCGCAGGAATGGGCGTGACAGTGGAGAGATATCCTTCAGCGGAGTCCTTTCTCTTTGCCTATGAGGAGGACCCTTCCTTCGACGTACTGTGTCTGGATATTGAGATGGGGGAAATCAGCGGGGTGGAACTGGCGAAGAAGCTGCGTCGGCTTGGGGCAGGGCTGCAGATTGTGTTTGTCACGGGATATATGGAGTATATAGCGGAAGGGTATGATGTGGAAGCGCTCCACTACCTGGTGAAGCCCGTGACGGAAGAGAAAATGAGCGCCGTGCTGAACCGGGCGGCAGAGCGGCTGAAAACCCGGGAACATACCCTGCTTCTGACCCTTCCGGACGGCGCGGTAAGGCTTCCTCTGTATGAGATCAGGTATCTGGATGTGCTGAAAAATTATGTCACAATCCACGGGGAGGAAGATTACAGCGTAAAAAGGACCCTGAATGATCTGGCCGGGGAACTGGATGACAGTTTTTATCGGATCCACCGTTCCTATATTGTCAATTTAAGGTTTATCAGAAAAATATCCAAAACGGAAGTGACGTTAAAGGACGGCACGGCGCTGCCTCTTTCCAGAAAAATGTACGAGGGACTGAACCAGGCTTTGATCCACTACTTTTGAGTTGCGCTAAGAAAAAGTCCTGCGTCGGACAGTCCCGGAATGGGCAAAAAAGACCGGGGGCTGATCTTGGGGCGCACCGTTGGCAGGGCCGGAGGGAGGAAAGATGCGCCTGTTGGAAAAAATCATCGATAAAAGAATTGCCGCATACCAGAGCGATCTTCTGGCCACCCATTATGCGGAAGTGGAAAATATGTACCGCCAGATCCGGGGATGGCGGCATGATTACCGCAATCACATCCAGGTATTGGACAGCTATGCGGAGATGGGGGATCTGAATGCCCTGCGCTCCTATCTGAAGGAGTTAAGCATAGACCTGAATACCGTGGACGTTGCGCTGCGGACGGGAAATAAAATGACGGACATTATTTTGAACAGCAAAATTTCCCTGGCAAAATCAAGGAACATCACCGTCATGGCGGACGCCCAGGTGCCGGTATCGCTGACCACCTCGGAGATTGACCTGTGCATTATCTTGGGCAATCTGCTGGACAATGCCATAGAGGCCTGTATGCAGCTGCCGGAGGAGAAAAGGCTGATCCGCATCTATATGGACATGAAGAATACCCAGTTATACATGTCCTTTACCAATTCCACGGCGCAGGGAAAGCAGAAGAAGGTAGACGGGAAATTCCGCACTACCAAAGGCCGGGAACACGGCTATGGTCTGGTACGGGTGGATACCATCGTGGAGCGGAACCAGGGCTATCTCAATCGAAACAGCGAAGAAGGGGCATTTACGACGGAAATTCTGCTGCCCCAGTAGTCCGGCCTGTTTCGATGTGCCCACAGTGATACAAGGTATCCCAAAAATAAGTGAAAATCCCATAAAAGGAGAAAAATACAATGACAAAACGATATGCAAATATGGCGTTAATCTATGCTCTCATCGCCATCATCTTTGGTGTTTTTTACAGAGAGTTTACGAAATTCAGCCATTTTATAGGTGTGACCAATCTGTCTGTGATACATACACATTATTTTTTATTGGGCATGTTCTTCTTTCTTGTACTTATGCTTGCTGAAAAATCCCTTTCCTTTTCAGGGAAGAATACGGGAAAAGTCTTAATTGTTTATCAATTGGGCTTAAATATTACCGGTATTGGGTTTCTCATCAGAGGATTAACGCAGGTATGGGGGACAGAGTTGAGCACTGCAGCGGACGCATCGATTTCCGGAATTTCAGGAATCGGCCATATTTTGTTGGGAACCGGCCTCGTTCTTCTGCTGCTGCAAATCAGAAAAAAAGCCCTCTGAAGGAATTAATTGAAATTTTCTCACACATTTTCTTCTTTCTCATATCATAAACCAAATGAAAGTATATTGCGGAAAGGGATCGATATGCACGAGCATTTTAAGGATAACGACTGCGATAAATTTCCCGTAGCCATGGCTTATGTACCCTGGCAGGAATTTAACGGGATGTATGACGATCTGGAAAAGGCGTACTGTGCGGGAACCATATTCCCCGAACTGGATAAGCCTTTCACGGGAAGGAGATGTGTATCATGAGAGAGAGGGAACAGCTGTTGAGAGATATCGGGATGGCGGATTTTGTGCTGACAGAGCTGGCGCTTTTTCTGGATACCCATCCTCATGACCACAGGGCCATGGAATATTTCAACCATTACAATCGGATAAAAAATCAGATGGAAAAGGAATTTTCCCAGAAATATTTCCCTCTGAATTTGAGGCTCACTGACTGCAGTAAGGAATGGAGATGGGGAGAGGCTCCTCTGCCCTGGGAAGGAGAGTGCGCGTAAATGTGGAGTTATGAGAAAAGACTGGAATTCCCCGTGAACATCAAGGAGCCAAACGCCATGCTGGCACAGGCTGTCATCTCCCAGTACGGAGGACCGGACGGCGAGATGGGGGCCAGTATGCGCTACCTGTCCCAGAGATATTCCATGCCCTACCGGGAGGTGGCGGGACTTTTGACGGATATCGGTACGGAAGAACTGGCCCATCTGGAGATTGTGGCTGCCATCGTGCATCAGCTCACCAGGAACCTGTCCATGGAAGAGATTGAAAAGTGCGGCTTTGCGAATTATTATGTAGATCATACCGTTGGCGTGTGGCCCCAGGCGGCTTCCGGATTCCCTTTCACCGCTGCGCAGTTCCAGGTGACGGGAGATCCGATTACGGATCTGATGGAGGACATGGCGGCAGAGCAGAAGGCCCGCACCACCTACGACAATATTCTGCGCCTGGTGAAGGAGCCGGATGTGTGCGAACCCATAAAGTTCCTGCGCATGCGGGAGATTGTGCATTTCCAGAGGTTCGGTGAAGCGAACCGGGCAAAGTTAAGTGGATTTCAGGCGGTTTCAGGCCAAAATCGGCATATAGCCTGATTGCATTGATTTTGCTTCTGTGTTAGAATGGTCTCAGAGAAACAGTGACTATTGTAAAGACAATGGGAGGCGATGGCAGCATTTATGGGAATTTATCTAAATCCGCGAAACAGGGGCTTTTTGGAGTCCATCCGTTCCGAGATTTATGTTGATAAGACAGGATTGATTACAGAAACGAATAATTGCATCAATACAGAGCAGAAGTTTATCTGTGTCAGCAGACCCAGGCGTTTCGGAAAATCCATGGCATTGAAGATGCTTTCTGCCTATTACAGCATCGGCAGTGATTCACGGGAGCTGTTTACAGGCCTTAAGATAGAAAGCGATGAATCCTTTTCAAAGCATCTGAATCATTATGATGTCATTTATTTGAATATGCAGCAGTTCCTGATTGAGGCGGCGTCAGGAAAGGTGACAGAGTATCTGGAACAGGAAGTAGTGGAGGAACTGGCAGAAGAGTATGGGGAAATCCTACAGAGACGGGACATGGGGCTGGCCGCAGCGCTCAGGAAAATCTATGTAAAAACGGACAAGCAGTTCATATTCCTGATAGATGAGTGGGACTGTGTCATGAGGGAACGGCAGGAGTCGGAAGCGCTGCAGAAACAGTATCTGGATTTTCTGAGGAATCTTTTAAAAGACCAGCAGTATGTCGCCCTTGTCTACATGACAGGCATCCTGCCCGTAAAAAAGTATGGCCAGCATTCAGCATTGAATATGTTCTGGGAATATTCCATGACAGACCAGTTTGCTCTTGAGGAATATACCGGTTTTACAGAGGATGAGGTAAAAGCATTATGTGAGAAATACAATATGGATTTTGCACAGACCAGCAATTGGTATGACGGATACAGATTCCGGCAGTTCCGGCATATCTATAATCCCAGGTCTGTAGTTGCGGCAATGAAAAGCCATGTTCTGTCCAATTACTGGACTGCTACTGAAACCTACGATGCCCTGAAAATCTATATTGACATGGACTTCGACGGGCTCCGCTCGAACATCGTGCAGATGCTCGGAGGCGGATGCGCCAGGGTCAACACGCGGAGCTTCCAGAACGACATGCGGAACTTCAGGACAAAGGACGACGTGCTCACGCTCCTGATTCATCTGGGATATCTGGCATATGATTCCGAGAGCCAGGAGGCATTCATCCCCAATAAGGAGATTGTGGGGGAGTTCGAGAATGCCATGAGCGTCAGCGGTTGGCCGGAAATCATGCGTATTTTAAAGGCATCGGATAAGCTTCTCAGGGATACTTTGGATGGCGATGCGGACAGTGTGGCGAGAGGGCTTGACCAGGCACACATGGAGGCGGCCTCTATTTTGACTTACAATGATGAGAACTCCCTTGCATGTGCAATCGGGCTCGCATATTACAGTGCCAGAAAGGACTACAGGCTCATAAGGGAACTCCCCTCGGGCCGGGGCTATGCGGATGTGGTATTCCTTCCGTTGCCTTCGGTTAAGAAACCGGCGCTGGTGGTAGAACTGAAATATGACAGGACAGTCACTGCGGCTATCCAGCAGATAAAGGACAGGCATTACACCCAGGCGCTGGAGGGATATATGGGCGAGATATTGACTGTGGGTATAAATTATGACAGGGACGATGCCAATAAACATCATAGCTGTGTAATAGAGCGGCTGGAAAAGCGATAGGAGCCAGAGCCTGAATGGAGTGGCACAAAAGATTGTCTCAGCAGACGATTTCAAAGGCTGTCTCTGGAGAATTTTCTCCAAAGACAGCCAGTTACAGGTTCCAGACTATTTTGGCGTTTCCGTCTTCGCTGATGCGTATTTGGTGAATCATTATCATTGCGACAGCTTTTTTTCGGTCATAATCCGCCGTCTTCCAGGATTTAGCCAGGTCTATCGCTTTATTTGTCTCGGAATGCAAACTCTTTAATTCTTCCATACGCTCATAGAGAGCCAGCCGGTCTCTTTTCAGCTGTGAGGCTTTCTGGTTGGCAAGGGTAAGGAGATCTTCGTTGAAGCCTCCCGCCAGCATGGTGTCCAAGAGCTGTCTTTCCTCTTTTTCAATGGATTTGATTTTCAGCTTACAGTCATTGATTTCCCCGATATGGGCTTTTGGAGCAGGATGATTTGTCTGGGCCAGGTCGGAAAGCTTCTCAGAGATGCAGTCATAGACCATATTCTCCAGATCCTCAGCATAGATGGATACTTTAGGCCCTGTACAGAGCTTTTTGTGTGACTTGCCTGTACAGTTGAAATATCTGCGCATTTCGCCGGTTTTATTTGTTTTCCCTTTTATGGTAGTCATCGTGTGACCGCACTTTTCGCAGATCACTTTACCGGCCAGCCAGCTGGTTGGATTGCTGTAACTGTTCGTTATCTGTTTATTCTTTTCCAGCTTCCGCTGGCATTTCAGCCAGATGTCGGAGTCAACGATACCATTGTGGGTCAGCAGGACCAGCTTCATGTCGGACCAGTCCGGATTTCCGGATTCATGCTTGGTGCGCCCATAGAGCTGAGCGCCGTATTCCCCGGTGAACATTGCGGCATCGGTTATCATCTGAACGCCATGCCGGTCATAATAGTCGTATATGTCACAGTCCGCCCTGACATAGATGGGATTCTTCAACAACGCGGAGAGTTTTGCTGTGGTCCAGGCGCTCCCGTTCAGAGGATTTTTGCCTTCTGCAATCAGGATATCCTGCAGTCGTCTGAGGGATACGCTTTCCTGGGCGTAAACCTCAAATATGTACTGTACCTGAGCTGCCTGGTCGGGAATGGGATTCAGCTTCTTGGTCTTGATATTGTGGATGACGGTAGGGACAAGCTCGAAGCCGTAGGGCTGCCTGCCGCCCATGTAGAATCCCATTTCACTCCGGTGGGCATAAGCCTGGGTGACCCGGTTGATGGTGGATGTCCGTTCAAACTCGGCGAACACCATCAGGATTTTCACAATCAGCTCTCCGTAAGGGGAGGATGTGTCAAAGGACTCCTGGGAAGACACGAATTCTACGTTGTGGGCCTTGAATTCCTGGAGGATGTTCACGAAGTCCGCCAGAGAGCGGCTCATACGATCCAGCTTGTATACGATTACCTTGCTGACCTTATCCTGTCGGACGAGCTTCATCATTTTCTGGAAACCGTCCCGGTTGATGTTCCCTCCCGAGAACCCGTTATCTACGAAGGTAAGGACTTTCTCGTCCCGTTCATCCGGCTTGATGACGGAACGGCAGTATTCCAGCTGGGTCTCACAGCTGATGCTGTTTTCCCGTTCTACAGATTTCCGGGCGTAGAGAATGATTGCCATTTGACACACCTCCTTTCATGGCAGATTTTGGCTGGCAGAATCATGATCTAATTTCAGATTTCTGACAGCGGGATTTCCTGATGAGCCTAGGCCTGATTATGCTTCTTTGGCTTTATCAGGGCATGGAAGAGTTCGTCAAGGAGTTGGTCTCTGTGTCTTTTGTCATTGGCGGGCACCATAAGGTGCTCCACATTATGCCTGATGTCCTTAATGTCCGTGTATTCTTTTGTCAATGTTGCCATATGATAATACCTCCATTTCTGGTTTTAGTTCTGCTGCCTGTAGTGTGTAGGATTATAGTGCTCCACAAAGGGGTGTTTTGTTGGAATCTATGTCGATTCCATCCGTTACAATCATATGAGTGAAGTCGCAGCAAATTTCATGATTCAGCAGATTTATTATTTCCTCCTGTGTGTACGGAAAGAAACAGCTTGTCAGCATCGGCGGGGTGACTTTGATTCCCTTCCTTTTGTACATACGGTCATAGTAGTAGCATTGACTGATAACTCCCTGCCCATTTTTGTAATAGGCCAGTTCTACATAGATTGACCGATGAAGCTTATTTTTCAGTCGGGTACGGAGCCTGGCAGGCAGTCCGTTGTGCTGTTCACCGTCTCCAATCATAATCAGGAAATGGTACTTGTTGAAGGCACGCTCTGATTTCAGCTGCAGATAATGGTCGAGCGGGAGAGCAGAGTCGCTTGCCTGTATGTACTCCACACTGTAAAATTTTTTGTCCAGTTCGGATTCTATTACAGAGAGAAGAGCATCTATGCCGAATTGGAATGTCTGCATTTTTTGGGGTTTAGAGCTGCAGCGTTTTGCCCCAGTCCTTCCCTGGTTGCGGTCGATGTAAAAGCAGTCCGTTATGGTACAATCAGTACCGTCAATTGAGAGCGCCAGAAACACAATCCGACCATGCTTTGTCTTGAAGATGGTTCTGAAGCCGTTTGGATGGCTATTGTCCTTATATGGTTCGAGTTTTAAGATGCTTTTGGTCATATATCGTTTACCTCCTTTGAGTAAGAATATATAACGGTATAATGGTCAGATATGAATGCCAATACATTTGTTCGAGTGCTGATTTGCCAGTGATTCAAGGCATATCATAATTTATACCTTTATTTTCGCCGCTCGAATTGTTCTGCAATTTCTGCCTCAGTGTGACCATAGAGTTTCAGCAAATTTATTGCTTCTGAAGACATATCGTTAAGGCAAGTGGGTATAACCTGTCTTGGCTGTTTGGAAAACTTTTCTCCAACTATTTTCATTTCGTAAAGGATATCCACTATTTCACTGACTCGGTTTCCTAATCTGAATTTATGTTTTAACCGAAGCATTGAAACTGTAGTATGGCCTATAGTCCAAAGGAGAATATCCGCCAGTTCTTTTTTCCCTTTATCAGCCGATGCACAGGAAAGAGGCAAATTGCCTGGAACTTGAGTCTCTTTTATTTCAAGCATATCAATATCATTATTTCTGCTAGATTCACTGTTGAGGACTCTTTCTATTTGGGCAGGCTCTACAAATGCGCCTTGAAGCGGTATAGGGCTACATTCATCCTGCGATTTAAAAAGCATGGCTCCATTGCCAGGTAAATTTTGTGCGCCGGTAGTTCCAAGTGCTGCTAAAGAGTTGTAATGGCTTGCACATTGAAAAGCAATCCTGGATATTATTCCGCTCACATTAACACGTGTATTTTTTAATGTGGAGTCATGGGACGCAAGAATTAAGATGACCTTTGCTTTACGCCCTCTTCGTATTATGCTATTGATTGAAGATATGAATCTTCTGGAATCAACTTTATTTTCAAGGCTCCCGATAGTATCATCAAATTCGTCGATTATGCATATGCAATATGGAAAATCATAGCATTTCTGTTCAGGTAGGGAGAGCCGCCTATCCATTTCGGCAACAAGGGATTCCAGAACAGTGATTCCTGTTCCAGTATCTTTTACGATAGGAGCATACAAATGCTTTTCACTGGAGAAGCAAGACAAACTATTAGCTCCAATATCAAAAAGTATCAATCGTACTGATTCAACTGAACATTTTGTGATGATGCTTAAGACAATGCACTGTAGGGCTACGCTTTTACCAGTTCCACTAGGACCAATAACAAGCAAATGCAGTAGCCTTGCCAAATCAACAAAGTAAAAATCTCCCATGAAATCGTATCCGAGAGCTATTGGTATCTGAAATTTGCTATTAGAGAATTCTTGGCTATTTAGCATATTCAAGAGGTTATTCTCTCTATTATCAAATTCAGAGACCGCTATGAAAATGTCTGTTCCAGTTTTAAACGGATAGAATAAATACAATTTCAATGCCGCCTGTATATCTGGTGCGTAAGAGAAAATAAGATGTACTCTGGTTCCTGGCAGGAGCGTTATTCTAAAAACGTACCTTTTCATATGGGTGATAATCTTTACGTGGGTTATGAAGATATCTATACTGAGACTGCTGTAATATTTTACGATGTTTAGTGCTATGAATTTTGCTCTTTTAAGATGACTTTCCATGTTGTCCCTCCTGGATTACGTTTGTTCATTCGTTCGTTATAACAAATCCTGTTTTTTAGATGAAAAAGTTTAATTATGATACACAAAAAATTGAAACGAAACGAGAAAACGGTATTTGGGTATGGTACTCTCTGTGATACATGGCAGAGAGTACCATACTGTTCAACTCAATTTGGAGAACGCAGCTTGCTCTCCGCATAGAGTTTTACAACATCGGAGATTGTGTGCAAGGTGATATCTGCCGTCTTTTCCAACATGCGATATTGAAAATCTCGCTTGGATTGCTTTTTCTTCTTCCGTTTCTTTTTTTTCTTCCGTTTCTTTTTCTTCCGTTTGGCCTCATAGTCTTTGTCCCACCAATCGTAAATTTCGTTGAAATCAATATCAGAGTTATTACGGGACAAAGGAATAAAATTGTTATCGTCCATAAGCTGCTCCTTTACGCTAAAAATTTTGTGCCGGCTTAATAGGTATAACATAAAAAAAGTGTCCCATAAAATCACAGGACACTCCAGAATTTCCCAACCATCGTTTATTCATTTATCTTATTTCTATTGGATTAAAATCAAAAGACTGAAGGATGCATTCGTGCCGGATAAAATGTAGATTAAAACGAAATTCTAATTTATCCTGGCCATTTGCAGAAGATGCTTCGACAGTTACTGACAGCACGGGTTTATTTGAGACAATTGTATCTTTGATTAATCGAGTCAGTACCTTGTATGTATTTTTAATTTCAGACGGAAATAAAAAAATATAGCGTATCAAATAGTAGTGATCAATATATTTAAATCCTAGGTCAAGCAGATATTGTTCTAATTCTTGAACAGCCTGAATCTGCCAATGGGTAGTCAGCAACTCATTGTTCACTCTATCTAGATAGAACCAATGCCTTTCCAGCATCTCATCTGGGGATGATTCAGTTAAGATTTCCAAAAGTATATTATCACAGACTTTCTCGAACTTTCTTCCATTAATCCTTGCGGTAGAATTACCTATATTAGCATACCATCGGTCTACCACTTTACGCACCCAATAACATTGCAAAGCTTGAGGAACATAATCGTTATTTTTTAACGCTGCGTTAACTCGTTTGGGATGCTTGCTATTTTTTTGATATCCATGAAAAATATAATCAAAGGTTTCATTCGGATCATCTAGTAAAACTGCTTGTAGAAAAGATACTACTTGCAGCTCATTAGAAATCTCTTTAATATCCAATAATGACCTTGCACGACAGCAGAAATCGAACCATTTGGGTATTTTATGTATTGCATTACGGATTCTTTTTATGTCATCACTGCTTGCATTTCTGTCCAAATACACATATTTTGATAAGCGTTTTGCATTTTCTGATACATAATGTTCAATATTATTAATATCGATGGACTTGTAGTGCAGCTTTTTCATTTCTCTTATAAGTTCTGGTGATATATTATGTTCATAGCTTTTGTCTATGCTGTTTATTATTGAGATATCTTTTATATTGCCTAAGTATTCATATTGAGTTATCTTCAAATATAATGCTTCTATTGGAGACTGGGTTTTGCATCTATTACTATTTCCGCAATCAGTATTTTTTCTGCCAGAAGTTAATTTGCGTATTGTATCATCAAAATCATATTTGTAATCTTTCTCATTAAAAAAATCCACCAGTTTGTAAGCATTTTCTATAATGTTATCCCATTTAGCCACGATTTCTGCTACTAAGTTTTTGATATTCTCTTTAGCTTGTAAAGATAGTTCTTTTTCAAGCATGTCTTTTATTGTTTTTAAAATTATCCCAGTTGGAGTTTTTATACCTATACACAGATTATCAATACTTTCCATTGAAGGTTTATTAAGTAGCATCAAAATATTGGTTTTAGGAAAACATCTGTGTTCTAACATATAAAACATATATAGAATTTTACATCTTTCAGCGTTGTATTGTCTATTGTTTTTATCAAATAATTCTAAATCAAAATCAAGATAGGTCTTCAAGCGTGCTATTAAGCCGCCTGCTCTGTGAAAGCTTTGGATAATTTCAATAGAGTCTCTTTCGTATATATTTTCTTCGATATCTTCTGCAATAGAGATATCACTACATTCATCATCGGTTAATATGTGCGGGTTTCCCATATCATAAATGCTGTCATATGTATCTTCCACTTCTTGTTCGGATAATAGAAAACGTTCGATAAATTCTTCCAACGACATACCATTACCAGGACCAATCATTCGGCTATTTTTGATTCGGATAAACTCCTCAGATGTTTTGTAATATTTGTTATGGATATCGACACCATTATACAATAACATTTCTGTGTAAAATTTCTTCATAAGCTCAGACATCTATATTTTCCTCCATAAATGTATAATACCAAATAGTTTTGCGCAAAGATAATGTTGAAAAAGTGATTGTAGAATGTTTTCTGTTAAGCTCACTTTTCAGAGTTACTGCAATAGGCTGGCAGAAAATAGGATACGGTTATCTAATTCAAAGTATGTATTTCGGGCTGATATAATCATATTATCTTATCTTGGGTGGGCGGAACACCAATGCTGCCAGAACCTTCTTCCTAGATACTGGGTGTATTTCATCTGGTTTTTCGTCATTCCTATGAGGCAGCCCTCTAAGCTTCTTCAGGTCGGGTATCCTGTCAGGATGTCGCTCTAGTCCCTCTAGTAGCCATATGATATCCTGATTCCGCATATTAGCGATTGTGTAGGCGGCCTCAAATATGATTCTTTTTTCATCAAGCAGCTGCGCAATGGACTGGAGCAGACTGTACGGTAGCTTAATGATTCGCCTGTACTTGCTCAAGGTTGCCGTGCTGATGCCAAACCGTTTGGACATCTTGTCCCGGACAGTGATTCGCTTAGGCTTCTCTGTCAACTTGTGTCTACTTTCGAGCTGTTGACAAACCCCCTTGCCAAAAAGATTTATATGTAGGAAAATGTA